>NZ_JBIWMV010000008.1:94927-365936 GCF_044766845.1 Streptomyces sp. NPDC101776
AACCGGCCCAACCCGCATGCCCGAGCAGCGACTTCACGACACCGACTCAACTCGCTCAACCGGCCCCCGACTTACCGGCGACCAGCCCAACTCACCTGACCGGCCACCGACTTCACCACAACCGGCCCAACCCGCATGCCCGAGCAGCGACTTCACGACACCGACTCAACTCGCTCAACCGGCCCCCGACTTACCGGCGACCAGCCCAACTCACCTGGCCGAGCACCGACTTCACGGCATCGACGCAACTCGACCGGCCGCCGACTCAACGACCACCGGCCCAACCCGCCTGGTCAAACGCCGACGTACCGGCCACCGGCCCAACCTCACCTGTCCAAACGCCGGCTCACCGACCACCGGCTCCCCCCGCCTACCCCAGCGCCGACTTCACCGCATCCGCCAACCGCCCGGCCACAGACCGCGCCTGGTCGATATCAGCGGCCTCGACCATCACCCGCACCAACGGCTCGGTACCGGACGGCCGCAGCAACACCCGCCCCGTGGAGCCGAGTTCACGCTCAGCCTCGGCAACCGCGGCAGCGAGATCCGCGGAGGTACCCACCCGGGTACGGTCCACATCCGGCACATTGATCAGCACCTGCGGCAACCGCGTCATCACGGACGCGAGATCCTTGAGCGTACGACCCGTGTCCGCGACCCGCGCCGCCAGCATCAGCCCGGTCAGCGTGCCGTCACCCGTGGTCGCGTGGTCCAGGATGATCACGTGCCCGGACTGCTCGCCGCCCAGCGCGTAGCCGTGCTCCTTCATCTCCTCCAGGACGTAGCGGTCACCGACCGCGGTCTGGACGAGCGTCAGGCCCTCGCGTTCCATGGCCAGTTTGAAGCCGAGGTTCGACATGACGGTCGCGACGACGGTGTCGGAGCGCAGTGCGGAACGCTCCCGCATCGCCAGCGCGATCACGGCCATGATCTGGTCCCCGTCGACCTCTTCACCGGTGTGGTCCACGGCCAGGCAGCGGTCGGCGTCGCCGTCGTGCGCGATGCCGAAGTCGGCGCCGTGCTCGACGACGGCGGCCTTGAGCAGACCCAGGTGGGTCGAGCCGCAACCGTCGTTGATGTTCAGCCCGTTGGGGTCCGCGCCGATGGTGACGACCTCGGCACCCGCCCGCGAGAACGCCTCCGGGGAGACCCGCGCGGCGGCGCCGTGCGCCTCGTCGAGGACGATCTTCAGCCCGTCGAGCCGGTTCGGGAGCACGCCGATGAGATGGGCGACGTACTGGTCGAAGCCTTCGTTGTAGTGCCGGACCCGGCCGACGCCCGAGCCGGTCGGGCGGTCCCAGGGGGCGCCGGTGCGGTGCTCCTCGTAGACCTTCTCGATCCGGTCCTCCAGCTCGTCGTCGAGCTTGTGCCCGCCGCGCGCGAGGAACTTCACGCCGTTGTCCGGCATGGCGTTGTGGCTCGCGGAGAGCATCACGCCGAGGTCGGCGCCCAGCACGCCGGTGAGATACGCCACCGCGGGGGTGGGCAGCACACCGACGAGCAGTACGTCCACGCCGGCGCTGGCCAGGCCCGCGACCACCGCGGCCTCCAGGAACTCCCCGGACGCGCGCGGGTCCCGCCCGACCACGGCCGTCGCCCGGTGGCCCGCGAAGGTGCCCGCCTCGGCGAGTACGTGCGCCGCCGCGACGGAGAGCCCGAGGGCCAGTTCGGCCGTCAGATCCACGTTGGCGACACCGCGCACGCCGTCCGTGCCGAAGAGTCGTCCCACTTGTCCTCCTGAGGAAGGCGAAAATCCTGCAAGGCGAAAGTCATGCAAAGTCCCGCAGGGCGAAAGCCCTGCATCCAGGCATACGATGCCTGTTCATCCGATCACACAAGCCTTTGAGCGTCTTGTGCCGTTATACGCCCCCGGCTGTGATAAACGAACGCCCCGGCGGCACGAGTGGCGTGCCGCCGGGGCGTTCGGAGTACAAACAGGCGAGATTTAGCGCTTGCTGTACTGCGGGGCCTTGCGGGCCTTCTTGAGACCGGCCTTCTTGCGCTCGACCGCACGGTCGTCGCGACGGAGGTAACCGGCCTTCTTGAGGGCGGCGCGGTTGTTGTCCACGTCGGCCTCGTTCAGCGCGCGGGCCACGCCGAGGCGCAGGGCGCCGGCCTGACCGGAGACGCCGCCACCCGAGATACGGGCGATGACGTCGTAGCGGCCGTCGAGCTCGAGCACCTTGAAGGGCTCGTTGACTTCCTGCTGGTGGACCTTGTTCGGGAAGTAGTCCTCGAGCGTACGCCCGTTGACCTTCCACTTGCCGGTGCCGGGCACGATGCGGACGCGCGCGATGGCGTTCTTGCGGCGGCCCAGGCCGGCGGCCGGCTGCGGGTCGCCGAAGCGGCCGGCGAGCGACTCCGACGTGTACTCACCCTCGACGGGGACGTCGGACTCGGTGGTGTAACTCTCGATGTCGACGAGCTCGGTCTCGGTCTCTTCGACCGGCTGCTCAACGGTGGTCTCGGCCACGGTTCTCCTCAGATTCTTTTCTGTTTAGGGGTGTGGCCGGAACTACTGCGCGACCTGGGTGATCTCGAACGGCACCGGCTGCTGGGCAGCGTGGGGGTGCTGGTCGCCCGAGTAGACCTTCAGCTTGCTGATCATCTGGCGGCCCAGGGTGTTCTTGGGGATCATGCCCTTGATGGCCTTCTCGACGGCCTTCTCGGGGTTCTTCGCCAGCAGCTCGTCGTAACGGACGGAGCGCAGACCACCCGGGTAGCCGGAGTGGCGGTACGCCAGCTTCTGGGTCTTCTTGTTGCCTGACAGGTGAACCTTGTCGGCGTTGATGATGATGACGAAGTCGCCCATGTCCATGTGCGGGGCATAGGTCGGCTTGTGCTTGCCACGGAGGAGGTTCGCCGCAGTGGTAGCCAGACGGCCCAGGACGATGTCCTGAGCGTCGATGACGTGCCACTGGCGAGTCACATCGCCGGGCTTGGGGCTGTACGTACGCACTTCGCAGCCTTCTTCTTCAGTGGATGGGTCCTGACACATGGCACACGGCATCACTGAAGCGATCGTGCAGCTGGGGACGACAATGGCCGGGGACGAAGCCCGTATGCCGCCCACTGGTAACTGCTCCAGGGAACCTACGTACGGGCTTCTCGCATGAGAACGACCAAGCCGATACGCATAACAAACCGTAAGAGTACCCGCGCCTGGCCGGGCGGGTCAAAACGCGCCGGGACCGACCGGAGTGCGTGCGGAAAGCGACGGCGAAACCACTTACCGTGACATCTCAACGTCAGTTCCCACAGGCCTCGTTGAGGCGCACCGGTACCCCCGTCCCCCCGTCTAGGATGCGACCCATGAGCTTCGGACAGGGGGGACCCCAGTCCCAGTGGGATCCCTGGAAACCCAATTCGCAGCAGCCTTGGGGCGGCAACGTCGATGACGAGACCCCCGACTGGGCCGCGCTCGCCGACCAGGCCGAGACGCGCAACCGGCGCAAGAGACTGCTGCTCATAGTCGGCGGCGCGCTCGCGACGGTGGGCGTCGGGACAGCCGTGGCCATGGCCGTGATGTCGGCGAACGACGACACGAGCGCGTCCGGCAAGCCCACGAACCTGCCCGCGAGCGCGTCCGTGCCCGACGGCACCGGTGCCACCTCGCCGTCCTTCGCGCCGACCAGCGCGCCCCCGCCGCTGGACCCGAAGGAGTTCATCTCCAGCAAGGCGAAGGACACGGCACCGCTCAGCCCCGCGACCCTCTTCCCGGGCACCCAGCTGACGGTCGCCTCGACGGTGTACAAGAAGGGTCCGACGGCCGACACCACGAACTGCGCCTCGGTCGCCTCCGGCACCCTCCCCAAGATCCTCACCGCGAACGACTGCACCCGCCTCATGCGGGTCACGTACGTCAAGGGCAACATCGCGGTCACGGTCGGTGTGGCCCTCTTCGACACCGAGGCCCAGGCGACCAAGGCCAAGGGCCAGGCGGATACCAAGAGCGCCATCAAGTCCCTGTCCGGCAAGGGCGTCAAGGCCTTCTGCGACGGCGCGATCTGCCGTACGACGACCAACGCCTACGGCCGCTACGCCTACTTCACGGTCGCCGGTTTCACCAGCGGCACGGACGTGACGACGAAGGACACCGCGGTCTTCTCGATCGGCGACGACCTCGCCAAGTTCGCCTTCGACCAGATCCACGCCCGCGGCGAGGCCCAGGCTTCGGCGGCGGCCCAGGACTAGGTCCCCCGACCGGGGAAACACCCTTGTGCGACCCTCCCCCGACGATCACCATCGGGCCCCAGGGGGACCTGTCCATGGCCTCGCACGACCACCCGACATCCACCTCCGGACGCCGCGTGCTCGCCGCGGGAGCGGGCCTCGGCGGGGCCGCCCTCGCCACCACCGTGGCGACGGCCGGTGAGGCTGCCGCCACGGACACAGGTGCCGGCTGGCTGAACGTCAAGGACGTGGCCTACGGCGCACTCGGCGACAACTCCGCCGACGACCGCCCCGCGGTCCAGAAGGCGATCGACGCGGCGGGCCAGGGCGGCACCGTGTACGTCCCGCCGGGCCGGTACAAGCTCGGCGCACCCCCGCGGCTCCCCCTGTGCGTGACGCTGCACGGCGACTGGAACCCGCACTTCCCGGACCGCACGTTCATGGTCGGCTCCTTCCTCCGGCCGATGTACCCGGACACCGAGCTCAGCACCGGCTTCGACGGCGCCGCGCCGATCGTCGTCGACCCGGCCCCGGACGCCTCCTCGACGACCGACGCGTACCCCAAGTCCGCCCACCAGGGCGGCCCCCGGCTGTACGGCCTGGCCCTGCGCGGCTGCCAGGACGACCAGAACCTCACCGTCCTGAACAAGGCGCGTCAATTACTCGATGGTGATGGCCGGTTGCAACACCGACCGCGACGGCCAGGACGGCTTCCGCCTCTCGACCTCGGCGGGCGGCCGCTTCCTCCAACTCCTCGGCTGCCTGGCCAAACGGGACGGCAAGGTCGACCGCCGGCGCCTCCGGCTTCATCTTCCTGACGATCCAGTCCCCGGGCGGCACCCCGCAGGCCTCGCCTACGTCTCCACTCGCACACCCGGAACATCCTTCAGCGTCAAGGGAGTTGCGGGCGACACGTCAACGGTGGCCTGGCCGATCGTAGAACCGGCGTAGAGCGCTCGGCCCCAACTCCTCAGTGCACAGCGCCTCTTACCCGGCGGGCCTGCGTCTGCCGCTCCGCGAGCAGCGCGTCCGCCGGGTACGCGACCTCCTCCAAGGTCAGCCCGTGCGGCCGTACGACATGCACGGCACTGTCCCGCACCCCCGCGTCCAGCACCTTCCGCGGCCACTCCGCGCCCCGGTGCCCGTCGCCGACGAAGAGCAACGCCCCGACCATGGACCGCACTTGGTTGTGGCAGAAGGCGTCGGCCCGCACCTCGATCTCGACGACACCGTCCCCCCGCCGCCGCACCCCGAAGTCAAGAATCTCCCGGACGGTCGACGCGCCCTCGCGCTTCTTCGCGTAGGCGGCGAAGTCGTGTTCCCCCACAAGGGACTTGGCAGCGGCGTCCATCGCCTCGGCGTCCAACTCCCAGTCGTGCCAGAGGACATGGTTCCGCAGCAAGGGATCGACGCCCCCCGCCCGGTCCCCCACCCGGTACACGTACCGCCGCCACAGGGCCGCGAACCGCGCGTTGAACCCCTCGGGCGCCTCCGCGACCCCCCACACCCGCACATCCTTCGGCAACCGCCCCGCGAGCCGCTTCAGCAGCTTCTCCCGGTGCTCGGCCCACAACTCCCCCGGCAGATCGACATGAGCCACCTGCCCCCGGGCATGCACCCCCGCATCGGTCCGCCCGGCCACGGTCAGGTCGTACGTCACGTCCCCCGCCCGCGTCACGGTCCGCAACGCGTCCTCGACCTCACCCTGCACAGTCCGCCGCCCCCCGGCCTGCTTGGCCCACCCGGAGAACAGGGTCCCGTCGTAGGAGAGGTCCAGTCGTACGCGTACGAACCCGGCCTCTACGTCATCACTCACACGGAGATCCTCTCAGGAACACAAAAGCGGGCCCGTCCCAAGAAGGAACGGGCCCACTGAGGCGCCCCTGAAGGGGCGCGGGGCTGTGCTGATTTGCGGCTACCGCCGCGTGAGCGCGACCAGCCACGATGGCGCGGCAGCCAAAAGACGGTGTTACGCGTCCTTCGACTCCTCGTCGGCCTCAACCGGCTTCGCGTCCTCAACGACCTCAACCGGAGCCTCGACAACAGCCTCGGCATCCTTCGCGGCACGCTTGGTGGCGGCCTCGGCCTCACCCGTCGCAGCCTGCGCAACGGTCAGCGCCTCGACCAGCTCGATGACAGCCATGGGCGCGTTGTCCCCACGACGGTTACCGATCTTGGTGATACGGGTGTAGCCACCGGGACGGTTCTCGTAGCGCGGGCCGATCTCGGTGAAGAGCGTGTGGACGACGCTCTTGTCCGTGATCACCTGGAGCACCTGACGGCGGTTGTGAAGGTCACCCTTCTTCGCCTTGGTGACCAGCCGCTCGGCGTACGGCCGCAGCTTGCGGGCCTTCGCCTCGGTGGTGGTGATACGGCCGTGCTCGAAGAGCGCCTTCGCGAGGTTCGCGACCAGCAGCTTCTCGTGCGCGGCACTGCCGCCCAGACGGGCACCCTTGGTGGGCTTCGGCATGTCTTTCTCCTTGGTATCTGCCCCGGCCGTATCAGGTACCGGGGTCAGGACCCGGCGAGCGGACGCTCACCGGCAACAACCGATCAGTACTGCTCGGTCTCCACAAAACCCGCGTCCACGTCGTCGTCGGCGCCGAAGGCGTCGGCGGCAGCGGTCGGGTCGAATCCGGGCGGGCTGTCCTTCAGGGCCAGGCCCATGCCGGCCAGCTTCGCCTTGACCTCGTCGATGGACTTCGCACCGAAGTTGCGGATGTCCAGGAGGTCGGCCTCGGAACGAGCCACGAGCTCACCCACGGAGTGGATGCCCTCGCGCTTGAGGCAGTTGTAGGAGCGGACGGTGAGTTCCAGCTCCTCGATCGGCAGGGCGAGATCGGCGGCGAGGGCGGCGTCCGTCGGGGACGGGCCCATGTCGATGCCCTCGGCGTCGATGTTGAGCTCACGCGCCAGACCGAACAGCTCCACCAGGGTCTTGCCGGCGGACGCCATGGCGTCACGGGGACGCATGGCCTGCTTGGTCTCGACGTCGACGATCAGCTTGTCGAAGTCGGTGCGCTGCTCGACACGGGTCGCCTCGACCTTGTACGTGACCTTCAGCACCGGGCTGTAGATGGAGTCGACCGGGATACGGCCGATCTCCTGGCCCACCTGCTTGTTCTGCACCGCGGAGACGTAGCCGCGACCGCGCTCGACGGTCAGCTCCATCTCCAGCTTGCCCTTGCCGTTGAGCGTGGCGAGGACGAGGTCGGGGTTGTGCACCTCGACACCGGCCGGGGGCGCGATGTCGGCGGCGGTGACCAGACCCGGGCCCTGCTTGCGCAGGTACATCACGACGGGCTCGTCGTGCTCCGAGGAGACGACGAGCTGCTTGATGTTGAGGATCAGGTCGGTGACGTCCTCCTTGACACCCGGCACGGTGGTGAACTCGTGCAGGACGCCGTCGATCCGGATGCTGGTGACAGCGGCACCGGGGATCGAGGAGAGGAGCGTACGGCGAAGGGAGTTGCCGAGGGTGTAGCCGAAGCCCGGCTCCAGCGGCTCGATCACGAACCGGGAGCGGAATTCGTCGACGACCTCTTCGGTCAACGAGGGGCGCTGAGCGATCAGCATGCTGCGATTCCTTCAGTCATGGACACCCACTATTTGATGTCCGACCAGTACTTCAAGGGTACGGGCGGTACGCCACCGAAGTGCCATACCGCCCGAATCCTCAAGACAACCGTGCGTCAGACGCGGCGGCGCTTCGGCGGACGGCAGCCGTTGTGCGGGGTGGGGGTGACGTCCTGGATGGAGCCGACCTCAAGCCCGGTCGCCTGAAGCGAACGGATTGCGGTCTCGCGGCCCGAACCCGGACCCTTCACGAAGACGTCGACCTTGCGCATGCCGTGCTCCTGCGCGCGACGGGCAGCCGACTCGGCGGCCATCTGCGCGGCGAAGGGGGTGGACTTGCGCGAGCCCTTGAAGCCGACGTGGCCGGCGGAGGCCCAGGAGATCACGTTGCCCGAGGGGTCCGTGATCGAGACGATCGTGTTGTTGAACGTGCTCTTGATGTGCGCGTGGCCGTGAGCGACGTTCTTCTTTTCCTTGCGGCGCACCTTCTTGGCAGCGCCCTGACGACCCTTGGGGGGCATCTATTACTCCTACGGGGAGGTGGTCGGTCCTACAGCGAAGACCGCTGGTGAAGCGTTGTCCGCTGCGGACTACTTCTTGCCCGGCTTCTTCTTGCCGGCGATGGCGCGACGCGGACCCTTGCGGGTACGAGCGTTCGTGCTGGTGCGCTGACCGCGTACGGGCAGACCACGACGGTGACGGAGACCCTGGTAGCAGCCGATCTCCACCTTGCGGCGGATGTCGGCCTGGATCTCGCGACGGAGGTCACCCTCGGTCTTGATGTTGGCGTCGACGTACTCACGAATCGCGACGAGCTGCTCTTCCGAGAGGTCGCGAACGCGGGTGTTGGGGTCGATGTTGGTCTCAGCCAGCGTGAGCTGGGAAAGAGTCCGGCCAATGCCGAACACGTAGGTGAGGGCGACCTCCACGCGCTTTTCGCGCGGGATGTCGACACCGGAAACGCGTGCCATTCAATGGCTCCAGTTGATCTTCGGAGGTCTTCCGCAGAACCGGATCCCAGCCGCCGGCCTCTTCGTTCGAAGATTTGGTACGGCGTGGGTCCCCAGCCTCCGAGCCGGGGGTGTCGGACGCCTACTACGCCCGGGTCCTGCGTATGAACATGTGTTGCTCGCGTCGCGCGAATCTCTGCGATGTCGATGCAGAGGGAAGGTCCTGCGTCAGCCCTGGCGCTGCTTGTGGCGCGGGTTCTCGCAAATGACCATGACCCGGCCGTGACGGCGGATCACCCTGCACTTGTCGCAGATCTTCTTGACGCTCGGCTTGACCTTCATTGGTGAGGTTCTCCGGGTCAGTTGCCTGCGGCGCCGCTTGCGCGGAACCTGGGCAAGATCTACTTGTAGCGGTAGACGATCCGGCCACGCGTCAGGTCGTACGGAGACAGCTCCACCACGACCCGGTCGTCAGGGAGGATGCGGATGTAGTGCATACGCATCTTGCCGCTGATGTGTGCCAGGACCTGGTGGCCGTTCTGGAGCTCCACCTTGAACATGGCGTTCGGGAGAGACTCGACGACAGTGCCTTCGATCTCGATGGCACCTTGCTTCTTGGCCACGCTTCGCCCTTCGAATCGACTACCTTGATCGACTCGGTGCGTTCCCCTTGCGGGGTGCATGCGGACATGCGGGTGCACGAGAGCCGACGAGTCAGTCTACGTCAGGGCCCTCGGAAAGACGAATCGAGGAAGGATGCCCCGGGGCGTAGATCATTAAGCACGCGCACCTGTACAGCGCCCTGAGGGACGCACTCCAAAGGGGCGCGAGGAACCGCGCGACCAGCCCCCGCCGGGCGCGCAGACGAAGAACTACGCCACGGGATCCGGCGCAGCCGTGATCCCGAACTCGGCCAGCTTCGCCTTACCGCCATCAGGAGCCGTCAGCACAAGCGGCCCCTCCTCCGTCAGAGCGACCGAGTGCTCCCAGTGCGAGGACCAGGTCCCGTCCGTCGTGATGACCGTCCAGTCATCCGAGAGAACCTCGGTCTTCGGGGTCCCCAGGGACACCATCGGCTCGATGGCGAGGCAGAACCCCGGCACCAGCTTCGGCCCCTTCCCCCGCCGCTTCTCGACGTAGTTCAACAGGTGCGGGTCCATGTGCATCTCGGTACCGATGCCATGACCGCCGTAGTCCTCGACGATCCCGTACTTGCCACCGCCGGGCTTCGGCTGCCGCCGGATGTACGTCTCGATGGCCCGGGAGATGTCCACAAGCCGGTTACCGAGCTTCATCGCGGCGATCCCGGCCCACATCGACCCCTCGGTCACCCGCGACAGCTCAAGAAGCTCCGGGGAGTGGCCCGAGCCCACGAACGCCGTGTACGCCGCGTCCCCGTGCCAGCCGTCGATGATCGCGCCGCAGTCGATGGAGATGATGTCGCCGTCCTTCAGCACCACCTCCTCGGAGGGGATGCCGTGGACGACGACCTCGTTCACCGAGGTGCAGATCGTGGCCGGGAAGCCGCCGTAGCCAAGGAAGTTGGGCTTCGCGTTGTGGTCGGCGAGGACCTTGCGGGCCACCTCGTCCAGATCCTTCGTGCTCGCGCCGGGCACGGCGGCCTCACGGGTCGCCGCGTGGATGGCGGCGACGACCAGTCCCGCCTCACGCATCTTGGCGATCTGCTCGGGGGTCTTGATCTGCACCATGGGGGCCTGCGCTCTCCGTCTTCCGCGTCACCAAGGAATGGCCGTACACAAGAGCCGTACACAGACAAGGCTCTGTACAACAGTACGGCCGCGACACCCCTGCGGGCACCGCGGCCGGATCTGCCTGGCGACTACTTGTCGTCGTCGCCCTCGTCGTCGCGCTTCAGCGCGTCCAGCGCCCGCTGGGTGATCTCGTCCACCGGACCGAGCGAGGAGATCGTCGCCACCAGGCCCTGGGCCTTGTAGTAGTCGATGATCGGCTCGGTCTGCGTGTGGTAGACCTCCAGGCGGGTGCGGACCGTTTCCTCGGAGTCGTCGTCGCGCTGGTACAGCTCGCCGCCGCAGAGGTCACAGACGCCGTCCTGCTTCGCCGGGCTGTACGTCACGTGGAAGACGTGGCTGGAGTCCTTCCGGCAGATGCGGCGGCCGGCGATGCGCTTGACCACCTCGTCCTCGGAGACCTCCAGGTCCAGCACCGCGTCCAGCTTGATGCCCTCGGTCTTCAGCAGCTCGTCCAGCGCCTCGGCCTGCGACACATTGCGCGGGAAACCGTCCAGCAGAAAGCCGTTGACGGCGTCCGGCTGCTCCATGCGGTCCTTGGCCATCGCGATGGTGACCTCGTCCGGGACCAGGTTGCCCGCGTCCATGTAGGACTTCGCCAGTTTGCCGAGTTCCGTGGCCTGACTGATGTTGGCACGGAAGAGGTCGCCCGTGGAGATGTGCGGGATGTGCAGCGTCTTGGCGAGACGCACAGCCTGCGTTCCCTTACCGGCACCCGGCGGCCCGACGAGGACGATTCGCATCAGCGGAGGAACCCTTCGTAATTGCGCTGCTGGAGCTGGCTCTCGATCTGCTTCACCGTCTCGAGACCGACACCCACGATGATCAGGATGCTGGTCCCGCCGAACGGGAAGTTGCCGCTTGCGTTGAAACCGACCAACGCCATCGTCGGTACGAGAGCGATCAGACCCAGATACAGCGAACCCGGCCAGGTGATCCGGTTGAGTACGTAACTCAGGTACTCAGCGGTGGGCCGGCCAGCCCGGATGCCCGGGATGAAGCCACCATACTTCTTCATGTTGTCCGCGACTTCCTCGGGGTTGAACGAGATCGCCACGTAGAAGAACGCGAAGAAAACGATCAGCAGGAAGTAGCTGACCAGGTAGATCGGGTGGTCACCCTTGGTCAGGTTGGTCTCGATCCAGGTCTTCCAGCCGGACGTGCTGCCGGAGAACTGAGCGACCAGGGCCGGGATGTAGAGCAGCGACGACGCGAAGATGACCGGAATCACACCGGCCTGATTGACCTTCAGCGGGATGTAGGTCGACGTACCGCCGTAGGAACGGCGGCCGATCATGCGCTTCGCGTACTGGACCGGGATGCGGCGCTGGGCCTGCTCGACGAAGACCACCAGGCCGACCATCACCAGACCGACGAGGATCACGGTGCCGAACTCGATCCAGCCGCCGGCCAGCGTGCCCTGCTTCTTGATGGCCCACAGCGCGGACGGGAAGGTCGCGGCGATCGAGATGAACATGAGGATCGACATGCCGTTGCCGATGCCGCGGTCGGTGATGAGCTCGCCGAGCCACATCACGACGCAGGTGCCGGCGGTCATGCAGACGACCATGGTGATGGTGGTGAAGATCGACTGGTCCGGGACGATCTGATTCGCCGTCGGGCAGCCCGAGAAGAGGGCGCCGCTGCGGGCGGTGGCCACCAGACCGGTGCCCTGGAGGATGGCGAGCGCCACGGTCAGATAACGCGTGTACTGCGTGATCTTCGCCGTACCGGCCTGCCCCTCCTTCTTGAGGGCTTCCAGGCGCGGGATCACCACGGTCAGCAGCTGCAGAATGATGCTCGCCGTGATGTACGGCATGATGCCGAGCGCGAAGATCGTGATCTGGAGCAGCGCGCCACCGCTGAACATGTTGACCAGACCGAACAGACCCTGGTTTCCGTTCGAGACGTCGATACAGGTCTGGACGCTCTTGTAATCGACGCCCGGGATCGGGATGTGCGTACCGACGCGATACACCACGATGATGGCGAGCGTGAAGAGCAGCTTCTTGCGCAGGTCGGGTGTCCTGAACGCCCGGGCGAACGCGGTGAGCACGGTGCCTCCTGCGACCCCCGCGTGTGCGCGCGTGAGGTGACGACTAAGTGTGGTTGATGGCCTGTGGAACGAGATTACGGCATGCCAAGACGACGCTGGGTACCAGCCGCACAGCCTACCTACATCGACGGCCCTTAGGGATACCGATCGAAGGTCCCCTGAGTCACGACAAGCACGCGAGCCACTTCACACCGCCCTCATGAGCCTGCCGTACGGGCCCGCCCGACCGACTGGTCAGCACGGCCCCACGAGCTGGTGGACGGCACCTGACCAGCCAGAACCGAAAGCGGGCGGCGGTCCGGACGTGAGGGGCGCCGCCGGATCCGCGGACGGGAACCCGTAGGTCAAGGAACCGGAAAAACGGCCGGGGCCGCCCCTCTTTCGAGAGGCGACCCCGGCCGATGATGCCGACGTAGGTCAGACGAGCTCGGTGACCGTACCGCCAGCGGCAGTGATCTTCTCCTTGGCGGAACCGGAGACGGCGTCCACCGTCACCTGCAGCGCCACGGAGATCTCGCCCTGGCCGAGGACCTTGACGAGGCTGTTCTTGCGCACCGCGCCGTTGGCGACGAGACCCTCTACGGTGACCTCGCCACCCTCCGGGTACAGCGACGCCAGCTTGTCGAGGTTCACGACCTGGTACTCGGTCTTGAACGGGTTACGGAAACCCTTGAGCTTCGGAAGACGCATGTGGAGGGGCATCTGGCCACCCTCGAAGCGCTCCGGAACCTGGTAACGGGCCTTCGTACCCTTGGTTCCACGACCGGCCGTCTTACCCTTCGACGCCTCACCACGACCCACACGGGTCTTGGCGGTCTTGGCGCCCGGGGCGGGACGGAGGTTGTGGATCTTGATCGGGCTGTTGTCCGCCATGATCAGTCGACCTCCTCAACCGTCACGAGGTGGCGGACGGTGTGCACCATTCCGCGGAACTCGGGGCGGTCCTCCTTGACGACCTGCGTGTTGATGCCCTTGAGACCAAGGGACCGCAGGGTGTCACGGTGGTTCTGCTTGCTACCGATGTACGACTTCGTCTGCGTGACCTTGAGGCGAGCCATTACGCACCCGCCCCGGCACGTGCACGAAGGAGCGCCGCGGGGGCGACGTCCTCGAGGGGCAGACCGCGGCGGGCCGCGATCTCCTCGGGACGCTGCAGGCCCTTGAGGGCCGCCACGGTCGCGTGCACGATGTTGATCGCGTTGGACGAGCCGAGCGACTTCGACAGGATGTCGTGAACGCCGGCGCACTCCAGGACAGCACGCACCGGGCCACCGGCGATGACGCCGGTACCGGGGGAAGCAGGCTTGAGCAGGACGACGCCCGCGGCCTTCTCGCCCGTGATCGGGTGCGGGATGGTGCCCTGGATACGGGGGACCTTGAAGAAGTGCTTCTTGGCCTCTTCAACACCCTTGGCGATCGCGGCCGGCACCTCCTTGGCCTTGCCGTAACCGACACCGACGGTGCCATCGCCATCGCCCACTACGACGAGCGCAGTGAAGCTGAAGCGACGACCACCCTTCACAACCTTGGCGACGCGGTTGATCGCGACAACGCGCTCAACGTACGCGGTCTTCTCGGCGGCAGCAGCGCCGCCGTCACGGCCCTTCCGGTCCCGCCGCTCGCCGCCACCGGCACCGCTTCCACGGCGCTGGGGTCCAGCCATTGGATTACCTCTCTCTTTCCGCTAGCTACGGAAGCGACTAGAACTTCAGTCCGGCTTCGCGGGCGGCGTCCGCCAGGGCGGCGATGCGCCCCGCGTACTGGTTGCCACCGCGGTCGAATACGACAGCCTCGACGCCGGCGGCCTTGGCGCGCTCGGCGACCAGGGCGCCGACCGACTTGGCCTGCGCGGACTTGTCGCTCTCGCCGCCGCGGATCGAGGTGTCCAGGGTCGACGCCGACGCCAGGGTGTGACCCTTGATGTCGTCGATGACCTGGGCCACGATGTGGCGGTTGGAGCGGGTCACGACCAGGCGCGGACGCTCAGCCGTACCGGAAATGTGCTTCCGGATGCGGATGTGACGACGCTTGATGGCAGCACGCTTGTAAGCGTCGCCCTTAGCGATCTTCGTACCGTATGCCATGGCTTACTTACCCGCCTTTCCGACCTTGCGCCGGATGACTTCGCCCTCGTACTTGACACCCTTGGCCTTGTACGGGTCGGGCTTGCGCAGCTTGCGGATGTTCGCCGCAACCTCGCCGACCTTCTGCTTGTCGATGCCCTCGACCGAGAAGTGCGTCGGGTTCTCGACCTTGAACGAGATGCCCTCGGGCGCCTCGACGGTGATCGAGTGGCTGTAGCCGAGAGCGAACTCGAGGTTCGATCCCTTGGCCGCAACGCGGTAACCGACACCGCTGATCTCGAGCTTCTTCACGTAACCCTCGGTCACGCCGGTGATCATGTTCGCCACCAGCGTGCGGGACAGGCCGTGCAGGGCCTTGTTCTGACGCTCGTCGTTGGGGCGGGTGACGCTGAGCACGCCGTCCTCACCCTTGGCGATGTCGATCGGCGCTGCGACGGTGTGGGTCAGCGAGCCCTTGGGGCCCTTGACCAGCACCGTACGGCCGTCGATGGTGACGTCCACGCCGGCGGGAACCGTGATGGGGAGCTTGCCAATACGCGACATAGCTTCTTCCGATTCCTTTCCGCTACCAGACGTAGGCGAGAACTTCTCCGCCTACGCCCTTCTTGCCGGCCTGCTTGTCGGTGAGGAGACCGTGCGACGTGGAGATGATCGCCACGCCGAGGCCACCGAGCACCTTGGGCAGGGAGGTGGACTTCGCGTACACCCGGAGACCGGGCTTGGAGATCCGCTTGATGCCCGCGATGGAGCGCTCACGGTTCGGGCCGAACTTCAGCTCGAGAACGAGGTTCTTGCCGACCTCGGCGTCCTCGACCTTCCAGCCCGTGATGAAGCCCTCCTGCTGGAGGATCTCCGCGATGTGCGACTTGATCTTCGATGCCGGCATCGTCACTGAGTCGTGGTATGCCGAGTTCGCGTTCCGCAGACGCGTAAGCATGTCTGCGATCGGATCAGTCATGGTCATGAATTGGCCTTCGGCCTCTCTCGCCGGGGTTTCCAGGTGCCCATCCCTCTCCTCGATCCGAGACGAGGCGGGTGCGGTGCGGTGGACCTACGGCGTAGTAAGCATTCATTAGCGGACAGGGTCCGCGTACGTATGGGCGGCAATCAGGCGCCCAACCCTCCTAGCCTAAGCCATGAAGGGGTGGGCACCTGACCGTGCCCTTTGCTTACCGAGAGCTTCGGGAGTCCGGAAGTACCGGACTACCAGGAGCTCTTGGTCACGCCCGGCAGCTCGCCACGGTGAGCCATCTCACGAAGGCACACGCGGCAGAGGCCGAACTTGCGGTACACGGAGTGCGGACGGCCGCAGCGCTGGCAGCGCGTGTAGCCACGTACACCGAACTTGGGCTTACGAGCAGCCTTGGCAATCAGAGCCTTCTTCGCCATCTCGCTTACGCCTCCTTGAAGGGGAAGCCGAGGTGACGGAGAAGGGCGCGGCCTTCGGCGTCGTTGGTCGCCGTGGTCACCACGGTGATGTCCATACCCCGGGTGCGGTCGATCTTGTCCTGGTCGATCTCGTGGAACATGACCTGCTCGGTGAGACCGAAGGTGTAGTTGCCACGGCCGTCGAACTGCTTGGGAGACAGACCACGGAAGTCGCGGATGCGCGGCAGCGCGAGCGACAGGGTGCGGTCCAGGAACTCCCACATGCGGTCGCCACGGAGCGTGACGTGGGCACCGATCGGCTGACCCTCGCGCAGCTTGAACTGCGCGATGGACTTGCGGGCCTTGGTGATGGCCGGCTTCTGACCGGTGATCGTGGTCAGGTCGCGGACGGCACCGTCCATGAGCTTGGAGTCACGGGCGGCGTCGCCGACACCCATGTTCACCACGATCTTGACGAGGCCGGGGATCTGCATGACGTTCTCGTACGAGAACTCTTCCTGCAGCTTGCCCGCGATCTCCTCGCGGTACTTCGTCTTGAGACGCGGAGTGGTGGTGGTAGCCATCAGATGTCCTCACCCGTCCGCTTGGCAACGCGAACCTTGTTGCCCTCATCGTCGAAGCGGTAGCCGACACGCGTGACGACCTTGTTGCCGTCCTTCTCAACGACCAGCTGGACGTTGGAGACGTGGATCGGCGCCTCGGTCGTGACGATGCCACCGGCCTGCGAACCCTTGGCGGTGGGGCCGGCCTTGGTGTGCTTCTTGACCCGGTTGACACCTTCGACCAGGACGCGCTCGTCGCGCGGGTAAGCGGCAATGACCTTGCCCTGCTTGCCCTTGTCCTTGCCGGTGATGACCTGAACCGTGTCACCCTTCTTGATCTTCATGCTTACAGCACCTCCGGAGCCAGCGAGATGATCTTCATGAACTTCTTCTCGCGCAGCTCGCGCCCGACCGGGCCGAAGATGCGGGTGCCGCGAGGGTCGCCGTCGTTCTTCAGAATGACGGCGGCGTTCTCGTCGAAGCGGATGTACGAGCCGTCCGGACGGCGGCGCTCCTTGACGGTGCGAACGATGACGGCCTTCACGACGTCACCCTTCTTCACGTTGCCACCGGGGATCGCGTCCTTGACGGTGGCGACGATGACGTCACCGATGCCCGCGTAGCGGCGACCGGAGCCACCGAGCACACGGATGCAAAGGATTTCCTTCGCACCAGTGTTGTCGGCGACGCGCAGTCGCGACTCCTGCTGGATCACGTCTATCTCCTGATCGTCTGCCGGTTCCCCAAGGGCCGTTCAGTGAACGGCCCTTGGAGCCTGGCGGAACTGTCCTGCGGCCCCCACATTTTTGGGGCCGCAGGAATTACTTGGCCTTCTCGAGGATCTCGACGATGCGCCAGCGCTTCGTCGAGGACAGCGGACGCGTCTCCATGAGGAGGACGCGGTCGCCGACGCCTGCGGCGTTCTGCTCGTCGTGGGCCTTGAGCTTGTTCGTACGGCGGATGACCTTGCCGTACAGCGCGTGCTTCACGCGGTCCTCGACGGCGACGACGACGGTCTTGTCCATCTTGTCGCTGACGACGAGACCCTCACGGGTCTTGCGGAAGCCGCGGGAAGCGGTCTGCTCTTCAGTCACGTTGCTCTCGCTCATCAGGCGCTCTCCACCGTCTCGATGCCCAGCTCGCGCTCACGCATCAGGGTGTAGATCCGCGCGATGTCCTTCCGGACGGCCTTCAGCCGACCGTGGTTCTCGAGCTGACCGGTCGCCGCCTGGAAGCGGAGGTTGAACAGCTCTTCCTTGGCTTCGCGGAGCTTGTTGAGAAGCTCCTCGTCACCCAGTTCGCGCAGCTCGGACGCCTTGGTACCGGCCGACATCACGCTTCACCTGCCTCGCGCTTGACGATCCGGCACTTCATCGGCAGCTTGTGCGCTGCGCGAGTGAGGGCCTCACGGGCGATCTTCTCGTTGGGGTAGGACAGCTCGAACATGACCCGTCCCGGGTGCACGTTCGCGATCCACCACTCGGGAGAACCCTTACCGGAACCCATGCGGGTCTCGGCAGGCTTCTTCGTGAGCGGGCGGTCCGGGTAGATGTTGATCCAGACCTTGCCGCCACGCTTGATGTGGCGGGTCATCGCGATACGGGCGGCCTCGATCTGGCGGTTCGTCACGTACGCCGGCGTGAGGGCCTGAATGCCGTACTCGCCGAACGAAACCTGCGTACCGCCCTTGGCCTGACCACGGCGCTTGGGGTGGTGCTGCTTGCGGTGCTTGACCCTACGGGGGATCAGCATTTCGGTCAGGCCTCCGTTCCACCGGTAGAAGAGGGCGCGGCCTCAGCAGGAGCGGCGGCGGGAGCCTCGGCCTTGGGGGCCTCGGCAGCCGGCGCGGACTGCTGCGGCTTGCGGCCACGGCCGCCACGCTCGCCACCACGGCCACCGCCGCGGGCGGGACGGTCGCCGCCGCCACCCGGGCCGCCACCACGGGCCGGGCGGTTACCCGCACGGGCCGCGGCGTTCTCGGCACGGACCTCGGCGATGTTCTTGACGTCGCCCTTGTAGATCCAGACCTTCACACCGATACGGCCGAAGGTCGTCTTGGCCTCGAAGAAGCCGTAGTCCACGTTCGCGCGGAGCGTGTGCAGGGGCACGCGGCCCTCGCGGTAGAACTCCGAGCGGGACATCTCGGCGCCGCCGAGGCGACCGCCGCACTGGATCTTGATGCCCTTGGCGCCGGCCTTCATCGCCGACTGCATGCTCTTACGCATGGCGCGGCGGAAGGAGACGCGGGAGGAGAGCTGCTCGGCGACGGCCTGCGCGACCAACTGGGCATCCGTCTCGGGGTTCTTGACCTCGAGGATGTTCAGCTGGACCTGCTTGCCCGTGAGCTTCTCGAGGTCACCGCGGATGCGGTCGGCCTCGGCGCCACGGCGGCCGATGACGATGCCCGGACGAGCGGTGTGGATGTCCACACGCACACGGTCACGGGTGCGCTCGATCTCCACCTTCGAGATGCCGGCGCGCTCCATGCCGGACGTCATCATCCGACGGATGGCGACGTCTTCCTTGACGTAGTCCTTGTACAACTTGTCGGCGTACCACCGGGACTTGAAGTCCGTGGTGATGCCGAGCCGGAACCCGTGCGGGTTAACCTTCTGGCCCATTACCGGGTTCCTTCCTTGCTGCTGACGACCACGGTGATGTGGCTGGTCCGCTTGCGGATCCGGTAGGCGCGGCCCTGGGCACGCGGCCGGAACCGCTTCAGGGTCGGACCCTCGTCGACGTACGCCTCGGAAATGACGAGGCTGCCGGCGTCGGTGTGGTCGTAGTTGTGTGCGGCGTTGGCAATGGCGCTGTCCAGCACCTTGCCGACCGGCACGCTCGCGGCCTGCGGGGCGAAACGCAGGACCGCCTGAGCCTCCGTGGCGTCCATGCCACGGATGAGGTCCACCACGCGGCGGGCCTTCATGGGCGTGACGCGGATGTACCGCGCCTGGGCCCTGGCTTCCATGGTTGTCCCTTCAGTGTTTGTCATGGTCGGTCGCCCCGCGCTAGCGGCGCTTCGACTTCCGGTCGTCCTTGACGTGACCCCGGAAGGTGCGCGTCGGCGAGAACTCGCCGAGCTTGTGGCCGACCATCGACTCGGTGACAAACACCGGGATGTGGGTCTTGCCGTTGTGCACCGCGATCGTGTGGCCGAGCATGGCCGGGACGATCATCGAGCGGCGGGACCAGGTCTTGATGACGTTCTTGGAGCCGGCCTCGTTCTGTACGTCCACCTTCTTGATGAGGTGGCCGTCGACGAAGGGCCCCTTCTTGAGACTGCGCGGCATCTAAACCCGCTCCTAGCGCTTCTTGTTCGTCTTGCGGCGGCGGACGATGTACTTGTTCGAAGCCTTCTTCGGCGAACGAGTACGACCCTCCTTCTGACCCCACGGGGAGACCGGGTGGCGACCACCGGAGGTCTTGCCCTCACCACCACCGTGCGGGTGGTCGACCGGGTTCATCGCAACACCGCGGACGGACGGGCGAACGCCCAGCCAGCGCTTGCGGCCGGCCTTGCCCCAGTTGATGTTGCTCTGCTCGGCGTTGCCGACCTCGCCGACCGTGGCGCGGCAGCGCTGGTCGACCAGACGGATCTCGCCGGACGGCATACGAAGGTGGGCCATCGTGCCCTCCTTCGCGAGCAGCTGCACGGAGGCACCGGCGGAGCGGGCGAACTTGGCGCCGCCACCGGGACGGAGCTCGATCGCGTGGATCGTGGTACCGACCGGGATGTTGCGGAGCGCCAGGTTGTTGCCCGGCTTGATGTCGGCCCCGGGACCGTTCTCGACGCGGTCGCCCTGCGACAGGTTGCGGGGGGCGAGGATGTAGCGCTTCTCGCCGTCCGCGTAGTGCAGCAGCGCGATGCGCGCGGTGCGGTTGGGGTCGTACTCGATGTGCGCGACCTTCGCCGGCACGCCGTCCTTGTCATGGCGACGGAAGTCGATGACGCGGTAGGCGCGCTTGTGTCCGCCACCCTGGTGGCGAACGGTCACACGACCGGAATTGTTACGGCCGCCCTTGCTGTGCAGGGGGCGAACCAGCGACTTCTCCGGCGTGGACCGCGTGACCTCGACGAAGTCGGCGACGCTGGAGCCACGACGGCCCGGCGTAGTCGGCTTGTACTTGCGGATTCCCATTGTCTCTCAGTCCTCGGAACTTTCCCGATTATCTGGACGCTCCGACCCGCTTACGCGGCCGGACCGCCGAAGATGTCGATACGGTCGCCCTCAGCGAGGGTCACGATCGCGCGCTTGGAGCCCGCGCGCTGACCGAAACCGGTCTTGGTGCGCTTGCGCTTGCCCTGGCGGTTGATCGTGTTGACCCCGGTGACCTTGACCGAGAAGACCGCCTGGACGGCCTGCTTGATCTGGGTCTTGTTGGCGCCCGGAGCCACGATGAAGGTGTACTTGCCCTCGTCGAGGAGCGCGTAGCTCTTCTCGGAGACGACCGGCTTCAGCAGCACGTCACGGGGGTCCGTGAACGACTTGCTGATCGGCGTCTCGACGGTGTTCTTGCCCTCGGTCTCGTGGCGCTTCGCCTTGACGAGGCGCGCGAGCTTCTTGGCCTTGGCGGCCTTCGAGGCGATGCTCGGGTGACGCGTAGCCATCAGGCTTCGCTCCCTTCGGTGTCAGCGGCCTGGGGGCCAGACACGAAGGACTCGAAAGCGGCCTGGGTGAAGACCACGTCGTCCGAGACGAGAACGTCGTACGTGTTCAGCTGGCCCGGCTCCAGAATGTGGATCTGGGGCAGGTTGCGCGCGGAAAGCAGCGCGGCCTCGTCGGAGCGCTCGATGACCAGGAGCACGTTCTTGCGCTCGCTGACCTTGCCGAGGAAGCTCTTGGCGGCCTTGGTGGAGGGGGTCTCGCCCTCGATCACGCCGGTGATGACGTGGATGCGAGCGTTGCGGGCCCGGTCGGTGAGGGCGTGGCGCAGGGCCGCGGCCTTCATCTTCTTCGGGGTCCGCTGCGAGTAGTCGCGCGGCGTCGGGCCGTGCACGACGCCACCGCCGGCGAACTGCGGGGCGCGGGTCGAACCCTGACGGGCGCGGCCGGTGCCCTTCTGGCGGTACGGCTTCTTACCACCACCGCGGACCTCGCCACGACGCTTGACCTTGTGCGTGCCCTGACGGGCGGCGGCCAGCTGCGCGACGACGACCTGGTGAAGCAGGGGAATGCTGATCTTCTCTACGTCGAAGATCTCGGCCGGGAGCTCAACGGTCCCGGCGGTGTCGCCGGAGGGCGACAGAATGTCAATGGTGCTCATGTCAGGCCCCCTTGGCCGCGGTACGGACCAGGACGAGGCCGCCGTTCGGACCCGGGATGGCTCCCTTGATGAGGAGCAGTCCCTTCTCCGCGTCAACAGCGTGAACGGTCAGGTTCTGGGTGGTGACCCGCTCGTTGCCCATGCGGCCCGCCATGCGGACGCCCTTGAACACACGACCCGGGGTGGCACAGCCACCGATGGAGCCGGGAGAGCGGTGCTTGCGCTGGACACCGTGGCCGGCGCCGAGGCCCTTGAAGTTGTGGCGCTTCATGACACCGGCGAAGCCCTTGCCCTTGCTCTTGCCGGTCACGTCGACCTTGACGCCGGCCTCGAACACCTCAGCGGTGATCTCCTGGCCGAGCGTGTACTCGGAGGCGCCCGCGGTGCGGATCTCGACGAGGTGGCGACGCGGCGTGACATCGGCCTTGGCGAAGTGACCCTTGAGGGGCTTGTTCACCTTGCGCGGGTCGATCTCGCCGAAGGCGATCTGGACCGACTCGTAGCCGTCGGAGTCATTCGTACGGACCTGGGTCACGACGTTGGGTCCGGCCTTGACGACGGTCACGGGAACAACACGGTTGTTCTCGTCCCAAACCTGCGTCATGCCGAGCTTCTCGCCCAGGATGCCCTTGATCTGCTTTGCCATCTTCAGCTCACCGGCCCCTAGAGCTTGATCTCGATGTCGACACCGGCCGGGAGGTCGAGTCGCATCAGAGAGTCAACGGTCTTGGGGGTGGGGTCGAGGATGTCGATCAGGCGCTTGTGCGTGCGCATCTCGAAGTGCTCGCGAGAGTCCTTGTACTTGTGCGGCGACTTGATGACGCAGTACACGTTCTTCTCAGTGGGCAGCGGCACCGGGCCCGCGACCGACGCACCAGTGCGCGTCACCGTCTCGACGATCTTCTTCGCCGAGGAATCGATGACCTCGTGGTCGTAGGCCTTGAGCCGGATGCGGATCTTCTGTCCCGCCATGGCTACTCAGTAGTCCTGTCTCTTCGTACGCTCTGCACCTCGGTGGGCGCTTCCGTTCTCTTCGCTTCTCCGACCCACGCGGTCGGGTGTGTCGCACTGTCACCGACACAGAAGTCCCATCTTCGGAACTTCCCTGCTGGGAAAGCACGGCCCGTCCGGAACCGCAAGCCGAGGGCGAAGAGGCCCACCGGGTGCCTGGCCGGCGCCGCACCGCACTTCCCGAAAGATTCCCGTACGTCCGCCCCAGCGCTGCCGTTAAGACAGTTGGGGACGACGAGTACCGTGGGACTCGCTTCCGGTCCTCCCGACGGGAGGCGCGCAGCATCAACACTCGACCGAGCAACTCGGACAGTCTGCCATATGGCGCAGGCGGCTGGCCAATCGGGGCGTAGAGATTACCCCTGGAGTGACGCAGGTCAAACACATGCCCCCAGCGCGCGTCTCACCCAGCCCCCACCACCGTTCACCCCTGTGAATGAGAATCAAGTACGCACTCATTGACGCGTTCATAGCAAGCGCTTACGGTCCCTCATTAGAACGCGGGAAAGCGCTTTCCCTTGCACGGCACCCCTGGTCATGGGACGACCCTGGAGGCAGAACGATGCAAGTGAGACCAGTCATGGCAGGTGTCGGCCTGGTGGCCGGCACGCTCGTAGCACTCTCCGGCACCCCGGCGCAGGCCGCGAGCGCCACGCAGTACGTGTCACCGACCGGCACCGCGAGCGCGGCGGGCACCCTCGCCGCCCCCACCACCCTCGCCACAGCGATCAGCCGCATCGCGTCCGGCGGCACGATCTACCTGCGCGGCGGGACGTACACCTACTCGTCGACCGTCACCGTCCCCGTGGGCAGCGACGGCACATCGAGCGCACGGACCACCCTGACCGCCTACAACGGCGAGACCCCGGTCCTCAACTTCTCCTCGCAGAGCGAGAGTTCATCGAACCGCGGCCTCCAGCTGTACGCCAACTACTGGCACGTCTACGGCCTCACGGTGTCGCACGCGGGCGACAACGGCATCTACGTCGGCGGCAGCAACAACGTCATCGAGCGCACGGTGACGTCGTACAACCGCGACACGGGCCTCCAGCTGGGCCGCATCTCCTCCAGCACGCCGAGCTCGTCGTGGCCCTCGAACAACCTGGTCGTCAGCTCGGAATCACACGACAACGCCGACGCGGACGGCGAGGACGCGGACGGCTTCGCGGCAAAGCTGACGACCGGCGCCGGGAACGTCTTCCGCTACGACGTCTCCCACAACAACATCGACGACGGCTGGGACCTCTACACCAAGACCGACACGGGCGCGATCGGCCCGGTGACCATCGAGTACAGCCTCTCCTACGGCAACGGCACCCTGACCGACGGCAGCCAGAGCGGCGACGGCGACCGCAACGGCTACAAGCTCGGCGGCGACGACATCGCCGTCAACCACGTAGTCCTGCACGACATCGCCTACGGCAACGGCCATCACGGGTTCACCTACAACAGCAACCCCGGCACGATGACGATCTCGAACAACGTCGGCATCGACAACGCGGAGCGCAACTTCTCGTTCGACACGGGGACTTCGGTGTTCCGCACGAACACGTCCTGCCGGTTCGCGGTCAGCGGCTCGAACGACAAGACGGTGGGCGACGCGGACAGTTCGAACCAGTTCTGGACGGGGACGAACGGGGCGCGGTGCGGGTCGTACAGCGGCACGCTGGGGTGGTCGTTCGCGTCGAGCGGGACGTTGAGGGTGACGTTCGGGGGGACGGTGGTGAACCCGTAAGGGAGGGCCCCTGTCCGGCTATTCGGCGGCGTACGCCACGAAGTCGGTCCAGGTGGTGGGGGCGAGCGCGAGATGGGAGCCGTGGGTGTGCTTGGAGTCGCGGACGTGGATGGTGTGGGGGGTGGCGGCTATCTCGACGCAGTCGTTGCCGTTGCTGCTGTCGCTGTAGCTGCTCTTGAACCACAGCAGCTCGGAAGGCTCGCGGATCATGTTTCTCCCAGCACTTGCTCGATAAAGGCCAGCGACTCCTCTGGCGTGAGAGCCTGAGCCCGGATGATGCCATACCGCAGTTCCAGGACCCGGAGCTGCCTCGGGCTGTCGACCGGACGGCCCCCGAAATCGTCGTCCATCCGCCCCGCCCCCGAACCGTCCACGAACTTCAGCACCTGGATCCGCCCGCCCGTTCCAGGGTGGTTCGCGCGAGCCGTTGGCATGACTTGGAGTTCCACGTAGGGCAACTGCGCCACCTCCAGCATGTGTTCGAGCTGTCGGCGCAACACCATTGTGCCTCCGACCGGGCGACGCAACGTCACCTCTTCCTGGACGAAGCTCAGTTCAGGCGCGGGGTCGCGCTCGAAAATGGACTTGCGAGCCATGCGCCCCGCCAGCATGCGTTCCAACTCGCCCTGCGAATACGTCGGCCTCCACGTCCCCAGCAGCGCCCGCGCATACTCCGGTGTCTGCAACAACCCATGGATGTTGTGGTTGCTGTACAGCTGAAGCTCGACCGCCAAATCCTCCTTCTTCTTCAGGTCCCGTACCTTCTTCGGATACTGGGCCTTCTCCATATCCTCCTGGAACGCCCGCAGATGCCCACCCGCGTTCAGGACGTCGTCGGCCTGGTCCAGGAACTCCACCCGAGGAATCCGCACCCCGCGCTCGATCTTGCGGATCATGTCCTCGCCGTACCCCATGACGCGGGCGAAGTCGGCCACCCGCATCCCCGCCTGCTCCCGGCAGAACTTGACGAGTCGCCCCACCGCCTCAACCAACGGCGCGCTCTCGTCACCGGGTTCGAGGTCCCAGCCGGCCTCGTCCACACCCTCGTTCTCGTTGCTCGCGTTGCTCACGCTGTCGTCACTCATGGCCACCCACCTCCAACGCGCACCGGTACCCATACGTCGCCGGAGACAGCCGAGACAACGCGAGACAACGACGGGACAGCGCGGATACGTACAGGCGTCATCGCACGTCAAGGCAAGCACGGTCCGCCACGCTGAGTGACATGAACCAAGAAACTGCCGCGCCCGACCCTCAACTCGGCAACTCCGTCCGGAACTTCACGGTGCAGTTGTCCCCCACGCCCCGCGGTGCCCGCCTCGCCCGTCTCCTGGCCACCGAACAACTCCGCGCCTGGGCGATCCCGTTGGACCCGGCCCGCCTGCTCGTCGCCGAACTCGCCGCCAACGCGGCCACGCACAGCCGCGTACCGGGAAGGGACTTCAGACTCACCCTCTACGTCGTCGCCGGCATCCTGCGCATCGAAGTCACCGACACCCGGGGTGACCGCCCGCCGTACCCCCAAGTCCCGGCGCCGGACGGGGAGTCGGAGTCGGGCCGGGGTCTGCTGATCGTCGCCGCGCTCGCCGACCGCTGGGGCTGGGACCCGGGACCCCGCCCCCGCAAGACGGTCTGGGCGGAACTGGCACTGGGCCACGCACCGAAACCCGGAAACCCGAACTCCGGTGCACCTGGCGCCTTTTCCCAAGAACCCACGACGGCGAAATGACCCCCACCAAGCCCCACCCCACCCTCCCGGCAGCGAGGCTCGGCTCGATTCACCCATCCGGGTGAACATCATCAACTGGGCTGGATTCCGAGCGGGTTACGTGATCTACGCTCAGCGCAGCACCAACACAGGCTTCGCACAACAACCGCAGACATACGACGGCCCTCGCCGGGACGGCAATCCCAAGGCGAGGGCCTGACCACCAAGGAAGAGATCGCTTCCCGATGGATACGCACGACATTAGCGCGCCCCCGCGCGCCCAGTCCCGGCACACCGCCGACAAACACCCGAACCGGCGGACCGGTGGGTTGGCTCACGACAACTCCCGCCACACCACCCGCTTCACGGTGATCGGCAACCACCTCGCCCAGCACCCGGAGCTGTCGGCCCTCGCGATCGGACTCGGCGTCCACATCCAGTCCCTCCCCGCAGGAGCCCGCGCCGACATCAACACCCTCGCGACCCGCTTTCCCGAAGGCAGGACCCGAATCGCCGCCGCACTACGGGAGTTGGAGACCCACGGCTATCTGCGCCGCGAACGCCACCGCGTCCCCGACGGCCGCATCATCACCCGCACGATCTCCTGCAACCAGCCCGGCAGCAGCCGTAGAGACCCGGCCCCCGCGCACACCTCGACGGCACCGAAGAAACGCACACCCCGCAAGCCCCTCCCCGCCGTACCGCGCCCGGCGTACCCGGCCCCCGCCCTCATCCAGCAGGCCACGGACCTCCTCACGGACCTACGTCGGCACGCCCCCGACCTCCTCCTGTCGGCCTGCGACACGGCCCACCTGGCCCCCGGTGTCGCGGCCTGGCTGGAACGGGACGTCACCCCCACAGCCGTACGCCACGCACTGACAGCCGACCTGCCCCCCGAGGGCGTACGCCGCCCCGCCGCCCTCCTGGCCCACCGTCTGACGGCCCAACTCCCGCCCCCACCAGCGTTCCAGGCCCCGCCGTCACCACGAGCCGTACTGCACCCACTCCAGAACTGCGAAGGCTGCGAGCGAGCCTTCCGCGCGCCCGGCCCCGGCCGTTGCCGCGACTGCCGACCCGACCTCTGACCGACCAGCAGACCTATAGTCGTCAAGCGCCTTCCAGACAGAGCTGATCTGACCGCCGTGATCGAGTCGGGGTCCGGGAAGACGCCGCAGGTCCTGGGTGACGGCGTGGGTTTCCAGCTCTTCGTGCAGCAGGGGCCGACACCTCCCTGGAGGACGCCGGTTGGATTCAACGGGTGCTGACCGAATCGCTGGTGCTGTCGACCGCGATGTTCCCGGCGCGGAGACGGCCGCCAGCTCTCCGGATGTCAACTCGTCTTATCTGGACAGGAGTTGACCGCCATGCGGATTGGCCATGGCCTCGCCAGGGAAGGGTTCCGCCGTTCCGGTGATTCGTTCGCCTGCCGAAAGGAGGTGCTGTGATGAAGCTTCTCTTCGCCGTCCGCAACAAGGTCGCCGCTCGCAAGAGCCTGAAGGCGAGTGCCTGGTACCTCTGGTACTGAGCCCGACCCGCCCATCCTGGCCGGACATTCCTTCCGACATCGTTGTCCCACACCCGGCGACCCCGCAAGGCGTGGGACAACGATGTCTTCCCGCCGACAGCCCCGGAGCGCCCATGTCCCTCTCGTCCGAGCCGAGAGAGCGCGTCACCGAGTTCGCCCCGCGTCTGGCCGCCCTGCTGCGCGACCATCCCGGCCAGGACGTGTTCCGGCTGGAGCCGGACACCGTCGGGGTGGCCGGCCCCGAGGTCGCCGACCGCGTTCTGGCCGCGCGTCGCGCCAAGGAAACGGAGCGGCCCACGTTCAAACCGCTGCACGGACGCTCCATCTCCAGGACTGAGGCTTCGGCGGTCACCAGGACCGTCGGCGATGACGTTCGTACGGCGCTCGCCGGGCCGCTTCCCGAGGGCGTGGACCTGTCGGGTTCCTGGCCGCTGACCGGGCACCTCTTCCTGCGCGACCTGATCCTCTGCGGCGATCCGTACCGGCTGCGGATACTGATGAGCCGTAACCTCGAACTCACCCCGAAACTCACCTGGTCCGTCATAGCCGCCGGAGCCGCCCTGCCGGGCTGGCCCCGCCCCGCGCCCCACCTCACGGGCCTTGCCGCCCGCGCGGCCGAGGCAGTCGGTTACCAGAACCGCCGCTACGCGATGGGAATCTACCGGCGCGCCGCCGCTCCCGTGTGCTTCACGGTATCCACTCTGGTGGCGAACGCCCTGTGGCTCGGCCACCCCTTCGAGGACGGCATGCCGAACCGGCACATCATCCACGAGTCCCTGCGGCTGCTCCCGCCGTCTTGGAACATCCTGCGCAACGCGTCTCCCGAGTATCCGGCCATCGACGGCCGGATAGGCGAGGGCGACGACGTTCTGGTGCTGCCCCTCCTCTTCCACCGGGATCCCGCCCTCTGGGACGCCCCGGAACGCTTCCGCCCGGAACGCTGGAACGACCTCGATCCGGACACCACTCCCGGCTATCTGCCCTTCGGCCACTCCTCCGAGCGCTGCTGGGGGCGGCACATGGTGATGCCGCTGGCCGAGTTGCTGCTCGACCTCGTCCGCAAGTCCGGCCTGGATGTGGACCGGAAGCAGCGCGTCGGCAAGGTGCCGCTGCTCGGCCTGCTCGGCGTCGAGAACGTACGGCTGACACAGCGTTCGTGACACCGGGGGCGTCAACGCTGGCTACGACGAGGGGCTTGGGGTGGCGAAGCCAGCCGACCAATATCTTCGGATCAGCACCCCAGGGACAGCAAAGGGGCCCGTACGACCGAAGTCGATGCTGTTGGCGAATCCGGTGCGACCGGGGCACCCTTCCGAAAAAGCGTGACACTTCTCGCGAGAGTGTCACGCTTTCTCAGCTGTACAGGGTCGCCCGGGCCCGCTGACAGGATTCGCCAACAGCGTCGACCGAAGTCGTACGGGCCCCTTCGAGACCTTCCGGTCAGAGACCGGTCGGATCAGCCAAGACCACTTGTTGATCTTGGTGACCTGGTCGGCGCCCACCGTGCGACCGACCCGGAAGCGCCGACGACCGCCGCAGCCGCGCCGTCGGAGAAGTCCATCGGCATCACCTGGAGCTCGACACTTCCGCGGTCGCGATGACCGCCGACCCCCACTCGGGGGTTTTTCTCACCCTGATGCGCGGGTGTACCGGATGGCCGGGGCGGTGACCGGTCGGTCAGGGTTGTGAGACACGCAGGTCATGCGGGTCATGCAGGTCATGCAGGTCATGCAGGTCGAACCGCCGCACCACGGGGAGAACAGAACGTGCGTACCGCCACCGCCACCGTCATCGCCCTGACCCTCGCCGCGAGCATCGCCGCCCCGGCCGCGTCCGCCGCCGGCACCGATCACACCGCCGACGGCTGCTGGCGCATGGACGGCTACGGCACGGTCGTCGCCCTCACCCACGGGGGACGTACCAGGAGTACCAGACCACCGCCGTGAGCTGCCTCAAGGGCGACACCGCCCGGCGGACGGGCCTGGGGACCTACACGGCGGGCGGCGACGTCCTGACCGTACGGCTGGGCCGGGACCGCGACCACGCCACACTCGGCGCGGCCAGCGCGATGGGCCACCGCAAGCTGGTCCGCGTCTCCACCTTGCCGACCACCTGCACCCACCCCTCCCCGATGGACCCGCTGACCTCCTTCGACATCTTCTGGCAGTCCTACGAGGAGAACTACCCGTTCTTCGCGGCCAAGGGCATCGACTGGCGATCGGTGCGGGCCCAGTACCGCCCGCTGGTACACGCGAGCACGACGAGGACGGAACTGTTCGACCTCTTCAGCAGGATGGTGCGTCCGCTCTACGACGCCCACGTCGCGGTCCAGGACGGCGACCGCGTGTTCGCCGAGGGCCGCCCCGGCACCGAGGTGCCCGGCGAGGAACTGGACGCGAAGGTCAAGAAGTTCATCGAGGCGCGGGATCTGGCGAAGGCCCCGTACCTCCGGGACTTCGCCAACGGCCGTATCACCTACGCGGACCTGCCGGGCGGCCGTCTCGGCTATCTCCGCATCTCCGGCTTCGGCGGCTACCTGCCCGACGAGAAGGTGTCGTACGCGGCCCAACTGGTCGAGCTGGACCGGGCGTTGAACACCGTCCTCACACCGCGACGGTCACGCCACCTGCACGGCCTGATCATCGACCTGCGCATCAACGGCGGCGGCTCCGACACCCTCGGCATCCACATCGCGTCCCGCCTCACGGACACGCCGTAGGTCGCGTACACCAAGCGCGCCCGCAACGGCCCGACGGACCCGAACCGCCACACCCACCCCGAGCCGATCCCGGTACTCCCCGCCCACGCCCCGCACTACACTGGCCCGGTGGCCGTCCTCACCGGCGGCTCGACGGTGAGCGCGGGCGAGACCTTCACCCAGGCCCTCACCGACCGCCCCGGCCGCACGGTCCGCATCGGCCAGCCCACGCAAGGCGTCTTCTCCGACGTCATGGAACGCGAACTCCCCAACGGCATGACCGCCTGGCTCCCGAACAAGGAGTACCTGACCGACTCGGGCCGGACGTTCGACGGCATGGGGATTCCGCCACAGGTGACGATGCCGGTCTTCACGAAAGAGGAGTTCGCGGCGGGGCGGGACTCGGGGTTCGATCGGGCCGTGGCTGTACTGCGAACCGGGCACTGAATCGCGCCGGCAGACCAGCGTCGCCCTTGCAACCGAGTTCCTTGGCCATCGCAAGAGAGACCGCGTGCAGGACGTTCATGTTCTTTTCCCGCAAGGTGTCGTCATCGCTGTTCACTGCCAGAGGGTTCGTCAGCTCCCCGCGGATCAACAGGCTGTCGCCGTCCGAACTGAAGGAGCCACTGGAGCACTTCATGTAGAGAAACGCGTTCAGCGGCCTGGAGAGGGCCAGTTCGCCCATCTCGTACTGGGTGAACTTCGGCAAGAGGGGGGTGGGCGCGGGAACTGTTTTGCTGAGGTAGAAGGACAGCTCGACACCAAAGTCGGCCGCGGGCGCGTAGGCCGTGCACAGTTGGTATTCCTCCGCTGTGGCGGAGTCGTCGGGCCCTTTCTCCTGATAGCCGGAGACGAGCGCCCGAGCGGTCTTGCCAAGGGCTGCAGTGGATTCGCTGGTCGTGAACTTCTTGCTCCCGAGCACGTACAGGAGTGCTTTCCTGGCGCCTGTCGAGAGCTGTGCTCCGCACAGATTCGACGACACAGCCTGGGTCGTCGGCTTCTCTGCTGGCTCATTGCTGTCGCAGGCCGTGAGAGAAGCGGCCAGGGCGGCGACGGTCGCCGCGGTGGCGGCCAAGTGCCGCACGGGCCTGTTGCTGAGCATCGTCATTCTCCCGTTTGGGGCAGCTGCCCCCGTTGGTCCTCGCGGAAGCTGCCGCTGTGGTAACCACTGATCCAGGCTTCCTCAAGGTCCTGCCCAAAGCCGGTGTCTCCCTGACTGATGTTGTGGTGAGTCAGGAAGGTCCTGGCCGGCTTTTCGGCGTTCGCCTGCCCGGCCGTGAAGATCGCCTTGCGCTGAGCCTGGATGTCCTCGCTGCTGTCCTGCTGTTTCGCGTCGGTCCAGTCCCCGATGACATTGCCGATCTGCTGCTCCAACATGCCCTGTCCCGTTTCGGTCATTACAGGGATCGCCGTTGCCACGACGCCGGCCGCGGCGACCTCGGGCAGGAAGGCCACACCGGCCGCGACGGTTGCCCCGGTGCCGAACTCGACCCAGCCGTTGCGCTTCGCGAGCGCGTCGTTGTACTCCTTGTCCGCCACGAGTTGCCCGGCCTTCAGCTGGTCCGCCCGTGACTGGTCCAGGAGTCCCTGGATCTCCGCGCCGCTGCGGGTCGCATCGCGTACGCGCGGCTCGTTGATGGAGCCGTCGGCTCCCACCTGCGCTTCGAGCACGCTTGTGGTGTACACCCGTCCCGCGGAGGAAACCTCCGCGTAGGCGTCGGGATGTTGTCCGAGGGTGCTGAGAAAACTGATGGTGTCGCTCTGACCGAACTTGGCGTGACCGCCGATCCCCGACCGTGGCGCGAAGGTGCTGTCCTTGCGGTTCTCGTCCAGTCCCCAGTTCAGGTCGTCGACATAGCCCGCCCCCATCCGCCCGAGGCTGTCGGAGAGGATTGCCTGCTGTTGGACGAGCTTGGGATCGTTGCCGTAGGTGTGCACGACCTTTTTCATGATCTTGGCCGAGTCCTCGTCGCGAACCAGCGTCGGTGTCGGGTCGTCGTACGCGTGCCCGAGCGTCGCGGACTCCAGCGCGTGGCCCAGGGCGTCCACCCCGTAGGCCTTCGACGGCACACCCGAGCCGTCCATCGGCCACTGGAACTTCTTGTCCGTCAGCTCGTCGAAGTAGGTGTAGCCGAGCTTCGCGCCTTTGTGTTCGCTGCCGTCGGCGTTGTACACCTTCGGACTGTCGTCGGCGAAGAACGCCTTTGAGGCTTCCGGACTGTGCCCCAGCGCTTCGAGGACGCTGGTCAGCGGGTCGTACCCTGTTCCGACCTTCCCCGAGGGGTTGTAGCCGAAATCGGCGTCGAACCCGCCCGTCAGGGGCCTGTTCAGGGTGAACAGATTGGGGTTCTGGTGGTGCAGTTGGACGATGTGTCCGGCGATGGGATTGATGAAGGCCGCGTCGTAGTTCCCGTACCGCAGCAGACCGCCGAGAACCTGGTATCCGTACGGCTGGTTGAGCCCGGCGTTCTCGAGCCGCAGACGCTGGCCGCCGAGCCTGCGCAGCTGGTCGCCCCATCTCGCGGGCACGTGGTACTTGTGGTCCGGGTCGGTGGCGTTGGCCAGTGCCAGACCCATGGACCGCTGGAGGTCCTTGGTCAGGGCCAGACGGACCTTGTTGTCACCGGCTGTGCCGTCGAGCGCCATGGAGCCGTAGAACTCCAGCGTCTTCTCCGGGCCGAGGGTCTTGTAGAAGTCGGTCGCGAACTCCCCGCCCTTTTCCGTGCCGTTGTACTTCATCAGCCGGTCGAATTCCTTCAACTCGGCGTTGCTCATGTGCTCGCCCTTCTTGGCGAGCTCGACCGCACGTGCGGCCTGCGCCTCGTTGAGCGAGTCGTAGTCCGCGTGGCCTGCGTCGTGCAGGTCGTTGCCGTGGGACCGGGCGAGCGCGGCCTTCACCGACTGGTCCACATCGTCGGCGCGTCCGACCTTCGCCGAGATCTGGTCGGCGATCGACTGCCAGTCCTGCCCCGCCTTGCCACCGGCCTTCGCCGTCGGCGTCCGGTCCCGCGGGACGCATTCGTGGACGGTGACCGTGGTGTCCCCGTTGTCGGTGATCGTGTAGTTCTTCGCCCGCGCCTCCTCGACCAAGGACTTCAACCCCCGCTGCAACGCGAGGAGTTCACTGTGCGCGTCGTCGAGGACCTGGTAGATGCTGTTCGCCTCGGTGTGCAGATCGGTGAACTCCTTGGTCGTCCTGTCGACGAACCCCCGGGTCACATCGGCGTTCACACCGGCCCAGCGAGCCGAGTCCGACTTGGCCTTCATCCCCGAACGGGCGTCCTCGTCCAGCGACTTGAGGGCATCGACCACTTGTTTCCAGTCGTCGACGGCCGCGCCGAGTTTCCCGAGATCGACGTCGAGCAGGTCCGTGTACTTGAGTGGCACGGCGGTTCGTCTCTCTCAGTTCTCTCAGTGGAAGTAGCGGTTGAGGCTGGACACGGACATCGCGGAACCGTCCCGGCCGCGGATTTCGGCGGCGATGTGCGTGTCATCCTGAGCGTGCAGCTTCTTGCTGTAGTCCAGGTGGTTCGAAATGTGCGCGACAGCCTGAAGCACCGACTTGACCTGCGAGGTCCACACCGAGACCGTGGCCCCGAGGGCGGCGCCCATCGCGAAGCCGCTGCCCTTCAACTCCTCACCGGCCTGCGTCGTCGAGCCGGACCCACTCCCGGCGATGTCCACGCGCTGCCGCAACTGGTCATGAAGGATGTACGCCTCATGCCCTACGGCCCCGAGGTCGTCCTGGTGCACCACCAGATCGCCCGTAGTCCCGCCCCCGTCCGCGGGGAGCTGGTTGAGCTGCATGTGCGCCGAGCCTCTCCGGGCCGCGTCGGCCTTGAGCTGCTCCCACTCTTCCCAGGCCATTTCCCCGTACCTTCCCAGATCCACTGCGACTCCCAGCCGGCTGCGGCCGAGTACAGAGCTTCTTACTAGATCCTCGACTTACCAACGAGGACGACGACTTGGCCACTCGCAAAGCTGCAAATCTCCGCTGCTCATGCATGCCCGCGCCTGCGTCGACGTACGGCGAGCACCACCGCACCAGCGCCGAGCACCACCAGGAATCCAACGGCCAGACCTGCCCGGAGGACACCGCTGCCGCCGTCACCCGAAGGCGATCCCGAAGGCGATCCCGAAGGCGATGGTGAGGCCGGAAGGCCGCCCTCCTTCACCAACGCACCTGCCGCACCGGAGTCCGAAGCGCTCGCACTTGGAGCCGCCGAGGCCGGTGCAGCGGCAAGGTCAGGAAGCGGGTACTGCCCGGCCGGGCCGGGATCACCCGGGCTCTGAAGCGCGATACGAGGCCGGACGATGCCGTACCCGATCGAGTCGTTCCGCTTCGCGCCGTCCGTGGGGGCGCCGATGGTGTTGAGCAGGACGCGGAGGACCTGGTTGTTGGTCCAGGTCGGGTGCCTGGACCAGATCAGGGCGGCGGAGGCGGAGGCGATGGCCGTGGCGTCGCTGGTGCCGTGGGAGCGGCAGAGATCCTTGCCGTTCGGGCAGGCGTGGTACATCTCGGCGCCGGGGGCGGCGAGATCCACCTGTGCGCCGAACTCTGACTCGACGGTCTTGTGCAGGTCTCTGCCCACCGCTCCCACGCCGACCACGCCCGGGGTGGCGGCGGGGTACTCGATCTGGTTTCCGCCGGCGCCGCTGTTTCCGACCGCCGCGAAGACGAGCGCCCCCTTGTCAAGCGCGTACTTCACGGCGGCCGAGAGCTGGTCCGACCCCTTGGACGATCCCATCGAGATGTTGATGACCTGTGCCCCTGAATCGGCCGCGTAGCGGATCCCACCGCTCAGGGTCCGGCTGAACTCCCTGCTGTACCTGCCGGCGTCCCATCCCCTGTCCGGCATACGCACGGGGAGGATCCTGGCGCCAGGTGCGAGTCCGAAGGTGCCCTCGCCTCCGTTTCCCTGGCCGGTACCGGCGATCAGGAGGGCCATGGTGGTTCCGTGGCCGTCGTAGTCCGTGTGCTCGTCGCCGGGTGAATCCGGTGCCTCGTCCTTGCCTGCGAGCACCCGGCCCTTCAGGTCGGTCAGGTTGTCGTTCACTCCGGTGTCGATGACCGCGACGGTGATGCCCTTGCCTGTACTGGTCTGCCAGATCTGTTCGGCCTTCATGGCGGTGAGGTGCCACTCCCGCTCCCGGACGGACTCCGCGTACACGGGCGTGGTCACCATGCCCGCCAACAACAAGCCCACTGTTGCGGAGACGGCACTCCCCAGGCGGGAGTGCCTCGACGTGCTGGCAGACATCTGCTTCCTCTTGGTCACTGGGGCTGGGTGCTAGGGGACGGGGGCCACAGAGTCGGTGGCCGGGGCTGGGTGTCCGAGCGGCCGGTGGGTTTCCCGGGCTCGTCTTCCTCGCTCCGGTCATCGGCCTTCTTGCCTTGCTCGCCGTTCCGTCTGTCCTGCTCGCCGTTCCGCCGCGAGGTCGACGGACGGGAACCGCTCGGCCGGGCCCCCGAACGCTGCTGCGGCTGCGGGCGACCGCCCATGACACCGTCGCTGGTGCCTCTACGGCCAGCTGGCGTCGCTCGCTGTCCGGCGCCTACGCCTCCCGTACCCCCAGCTGACCTCGGCCCGGTCGTACCGCTCGTACCGCCTGCACCACCACCCGCACCGGCTGTCTCGCCACCGACGACAGTGCCGCGGGGCAACCCACCGGCACGCCGACCAGTCGCGGATCCGGCCGCCTGTGACGTGGGACGACCACCGGTGATGCCATTACTGCCCCTGCTGCCGGACACCTGCCCGGTAGTCGGCTGCGCGGTCTCTCGTCCCAGCGGCCCCACAGGCCGGCCACCGGTCACCGGACGCACGGTCCCTGCCGCCCCTCGCGCGGGCTGAGCAACAGCACGTCCTCCGGTCGCCGGGCGCCCCGTTCCCGTTCCCGTTCCCGTTCCCGTTCCCCAGGGGAGCGAAGACGGGTTCCGTACGCCGCCCGACACCGTGGGCGGCATCACTCCGGTGGACCCCGAACTGCTGCCGACAGTCCGGCCCTCCTCCGGCGACCTGACCGGACTCGCCGGCAGCGCTGACGGGTGCGGGAGCACGTGAACGCCGTCGACTTTCACCCCCACCTGGTCCGGTACTTCGAGCGAGGGTCGCTGAACTGTCGTGTGCAGGCGGGCTTCACCGGCCGCCGGTCCAGTGTCGTCAGCGGCCCGCGTCGCCATCGGAGGAGCCGCAGCAAGCGAAAACGCTACGGTCGTACCACCGGTGGACGACGTACGGCTGTCCCCGCCTCCAGCAGAGACCACTTCGTTCTTGTCCCGTTTGACGACGGCCGGTTGGAGTTCCGTCGGCGGCGGCGGAAACGTCGGCCGCTCCAACCCCTCCAGTTGCGTCGCCGACAGTCGATACGACTGCCCCAGCTTGAGCATCTGTGACGCGGCTTCCTGGCGGACCTTCTCCTTGGCCGCGGTGAGGGCGGCGAGTTCGGTCGTGGAGTTGGTGCTGACGGGCGTGGTCTCCGGGGCGTTGTGGGCCGGTGTCGCCGCGTTCGGGTTCGACCGTGCGGTCTTTGTGTCGCGCGGGATCGAAGCCTGGGCGTGGGCGATCGCGTTGGACGCCTGGCCCAGCCACTTCGCCGCGTCGTCGCTGAAGTCGCCCAGGCGGAGGGTGGAGTTGGCCAGATCGCCGGCCCACGTGCGGAAGGCGTCGGCTCCCTCGCCCTTCCAATCCACGTGCTGGGGGCGGACCTTGAGTTCCTCGCCGATCTTGCGGATCTCCTTGGCGGCCGCGGCCAGGCGGTCGGCGGCTGACCGCACCGTGCCCGAGTTCGCCTGGTCGAGCCACGCGAGCATCCGCTCGTGGCTCATGTCCTCGAAGGAGGTACTGCCGGTTCCGGGAGTTGTGGCGGACATCAGATCGCGCCTCCCGCGTCGGCCCCGGTCGTGGTGGGGGGTTGTTTCTTCGGGAGCCGGGGGTCCGGGGCGCAGGTGCCGCCGTAGTACTTCGTCGTCTCCGCGCTGATCGCGGTCATACGGTCACGGACGTCGAGGTCGATGTTTTGGTAGCCCTTGTGCGAGGCCAGGACCGCGATGTTCATGCCCTCCATCGAGTCGGAGAGCAGCTTGGAGAGTGTTTCGAGTTCGCCGACGACTGTCTCGTACGCGGTGAACAGCCCGGCCGCCTCCGCCCATTGGCCGCCACCGCCGCCGAACTGCCGCCGTACGAGTGGCTCTTGGCCGACCCTGCCCGGGCCGGCGTCCGAGTCCTTCAGGTCGTGGATCAACTGGTCGACGCGCTTCCGGAACACCGTGAAGGACGAGAACTCGGTGACCACGTCCGCGGCGGCGCCCCGCACCGTGTCGAAGATGCCCGACGCCCACGACGACCCCGAAGTCGCTCCCGATCCACTGTCGTTCGGCAGCACACTGTCCTCCCCCGTACCTGACCTGTCCGTCGTTCCTGTCGAGGGGCTGCGCCTCGACCACAACCTTAGCTACTCCCAGTGACAGTCCGAACTCGATGCGTAGCGCGCAGCGATCAGAACCGGCCGCCCTCAGTTGGGAGTCGGGACGATTCCGGTGAAGGGGAGGCCCCACCTGAAGAATCGCGAAGCCGGTGTCGAACCTCCGGGTGAAGCGCTCGGGGCACGAGTACTCAGACCCGTGGGCCTCTTGCCCTCACTTGCATCCCAGCGTCTTGAGGGTCGCCGGGAAGTAGGCACGCATGAACTTCTCGATGTCCTTGCGGTGGGTGTGGTCCATCAGGTTGATCCGGGGGACCTGGAAGGTGAGGGTGAAGTAGTTGCCGCCTTTGGTCTTGCATTTGGCGATCGAGATGGCTCCGTCGGTGCCGACGATTGTCTTGTAGGCGGAGTCGATGCCGCGAGGTTCCCTGACACGCGAGACCGATCCTGTGTCCTTAGCCAGATACATAAGGTCTGTCTCGCTGTCGCGCCACGAGAAGCGGAAGCCAAGCACTACCTCTCGTCCGGACAGCACCAAGCAAGGGGCAGTGATCGCCTTGGCTCGGTCAACGCGATCGTACTCATGCCAGTCCTCGGTAGACGTCACAAGCGGACGTGCAAGATTGGGAGCGATACGCGTCCCGCAGATCACACCTGGAACCTCTCTGTCCGAGGCCCTACCGCAGGACACAACAAAGGCGGATGAGAGGAACAGGATCGGGCACACAAGGCCGATAAAGCACGCCTTCACTTGGATCGCTCCCCAGACATCCCGGTCGCACGGTCCATGCCGTCCTCAGCTGATCGGCTAATCTCCGCCTGCGGATCGAGATGCACGCCACCATCTTGCGGATGCACCCTTCCCCATTCATTGGCGAGTGCCATCAGTTGACCATTCCTCTTGGTATACGCCTGGACATTGTCGTCCGCCTGCTTGCTGTCCAGTCTCCGCTGCTCATCCGCCAGCCACTGATCCGTCACATAGTCAAACCCCGTCTGCACATCGCCGCTAACCACAGGGATATAACTGATCGCCTTGTCAACGAGCGGCTTGGCTCCGAACTCCGCGACCTTGGGGTCCCCCGCAGCCTGTACCCGCGCCTCCTCCAGGAACCCCACGGTCCGCCCCGCCGCGCTCAGTGAATCGCCCGAGTTCGAGTGGTCGTCGTGAATGGCCGACACCATCGCCTGGTTCATCCCACCGTTCAACACCCCATACGCACCCTCGTCCTTGGACACCTGCTTGGCGACCTCGAAAAGCCGATGCTGATCCAGTGGAGAACTGCCGACATCGACCTCACTCATCGCCGCGTGCACAGTCCCCCCATGATTGACCAGAATGTTCGCCATCGGCTTCCGCAACGACGGCGGAAACTCATCTCCCTGGTCCGCCAAAGACGTCAGCGCCGACCTGAACACCGCATCGTTCGTCGCCCGGTCCCTCACCCGCACCCCACCCGGATCCGCAGGATCGATCCCGGTCGCCGCAGCCTGCAACGCCGCCCCGAATCCCGCCCGATCGTCCGCGTCCGACCGAGGCACATAGTGACCGCCCTTCGAAACCCCCTCATCGTTGAGGGTGACATTCCAGTCGCGGTCGTTCATGAGGTATTTCATGTGGGCGTCGGAATGGAGATAGCGCGCGGCCTCCGCAGGGTCCCGGCTCATGATGCCGAGCATGCCGTCCACGGGGTCGTTGGCGAACCAACCGTCACGCGCCCCGGCGTGCGTACCCTTCACCCGCCAGATCCCCGGTTGCCTCTTCTCCGCCGCGATCATGTCGCCGGTGAGATCCTCGACCATCCCCGGCGCATACCCGTGGCCCTTCTGCATCAGCGTGACCAACGACTGGTAGCCGACCGCCTTGTCGAGGTGGAGACCCTGCGCGTCCGTGGCGAAGTGCTGCAAGCCCGCGTGCCGCATGCCCATGCGCCACTTCCGGTACCAGTCCGACTTCGTGTGCTTCGTCGCCGTGGCGAGTGAGTTCGCCAGGCCCGTCTCGATCGCCGAGTACGTACCGGCACCCGCACCGCCCTGGACATGGATGCGGTCGTTCAGCTCGTTCGTGAGCTTGAGCGTGCCGGTGGGGCCGAGGTCGTCCAGGACCATCCGCGAGAACCCCTCGTCCTCGCTGTTGTCACGGAACGACCGCTCCAGTTCGGCGAGTTGAGGTCCCGTCAGCCGGCCACCCCTGCCCAGCTTCCGCAGATACCCCTCCGTCTCCTCCGCCTCGTACTGTTCGACGTCACCCATCGCCCTGCCGTTGAAGCCCCGCCCGCCGGCCAGCAGTTCGGAGTCGATCACCACCCCCGCCAGCGCGACCCGGACGCCCGTGTCCGCGTCCGTCACCTCGCGCACCGCCTTGGTGATCCGGTCCTGCCACGGCTGCGCGGCATGCGGACCCGCGGGGGTGTCCGGCTGATCCGGGCCCGGGCTCACCACCCCCTGCTCCGAGACGCTCATGCCCGCCCGGACCGCTTCCCCCCGCGCCGCCACCACCCGGCCCCGCAACTCCACGAACCGCTCGTGCGCGTCCCGCAGCAACGACGCGATGCCCTTCGCCTCCGTCTGCGCGTACTGGAACTCCTTGAGCGTGACGTCGAAGCGGGCGCTCGCCGCGTCGGCGCTCAGCCCGGTCCACGACGTGCCCATGGAGATGCCGTGCACATCCCGCCGGTACGCCGCCTCCTGCTTCTCGAACTCGCCCCCCATGCCGTCCCAGCGCTCGGCGGCCGTGACCAGCGCGGCGAGGTCGGTGGTCATGATCTCGTGATACGTCGGCATGCGCCCAGTTGCCCCAATAACTCCGGTGAATCCAAGAACTCCGGTGACTCTGTCGAATCCGGTGAATCCGGTGAATCCACTAACCCACCACCACCCACCCCCCCCCATGCGCCCACGCCGCCATGGCCCACGCCCCCACGCCCTCAGTACGTGTCCAACGACGACTGCTCCCGCAACCTCGACCCCACCGCCAGATCCGTACTCGTCAGCACCGCGTTCCCACTCCGCAACGCGTCCCTCTCCGCGCCCAGCCGGTCCATCAGGTTCTTCACCTGGTCCGCCCACGTCCCGTGCGCCTTCTTCAGCGCCCCCGAAGTGACCCAGCCCTCCCCGTCCCGCGCGGCGAACTCCCGTACAGCGGCGCCGTTCTCCTCGTCCGCCCACCGCCCCGCCGCACGCGTGTCGGGCTCGATACGGTCCTCGATCGCCCGCGCCGCAGCCCGCTTCTCACCCGGCGAGGAAGCCAGATCCCTCCTCGGCGCCGAGACACCCACCGCACTCGGCACGCCCGACACATCCGACACACGCAGCCCACTCGGCCCGCCCGGCACACCCACTGAGACCCCTCCGCTACACCCGCCGACTCTCCAACGGCCCCAGGTACAGCGCCGGCAGACCCCCCGTGTCGATCACGAGCCGCTGCAGCACCACCGTCGGGTCCACCATCCAGAACCTCAACCGGTGGACCCCGGCCTTCGTCACGGAGTGTTTCGTCGCCGTCGCGTTGACGTTGTCGGAGGTGTTCCGCGCCCACACCGCGTTCAACAGCCCGTCATCCGCACCGGCGTTGATGTCGACGGTCGCGATCGGCCCGTCGTCGAGGGAGACGCCGTAGCGCAGCCCGCCCGTCGGCAACGCAGGGTTACGAGGGGACAGATACGCCCACACCGTCACCTCACCCGCCGCCAACAAACTCACCTCGTACTCCAACCGCGGCGAACCCGCCCCACCCGGCGTCTGCCTGGGCAGCGTCACGGGCCACGGCGTCATCCCCGCCCCCGTCCGCCCGATGCCCTCGATACGACGCCACCCACCGACCGCCCGGTCGTAGTGCTCCCCGTCTATCGCCACATACCCGCCCGCCTCAACGAACCCCCGCAACCGCCGAACCGACGGGCTCTCCGCCACGCACTCGACAGTGACCGACTCCCCGGCCCCATGCACGGTCAACTCCCCCCGCGTACTCGAACCACCCGGCACCCGCGCCCAGTTGACCCCCACCTCCACCCGCACCTGCCGCTCGACCCGCCCCCGCGACCGCTCCACCACCAACCACGGCACCGACGTCTCCACCCGGTACTCGAAGGCCGTACGCCCCCGGTTGAACACCTCGACGAACTGCTGCGGCCGCGTCTGATACGGACTGAACGCAGGCAGCACGGCCGCCACCCCCGCCGCACCCCCAGGCCACCACGCCCCCAGCTCCGAAGCACCATCCACCGCCACCCCCAACTCGGCCCCCTCCCCCTGCCCCTCCCCCACCCCAATCCGCCGCACCGCCGGAAACAGCACATCCGCCAACGCCACGTTGTCCCGCTCCGGTTGCTGCCACCCGGCATTGGGCCCGTACCGCTCCACATCCCCGTAGTCGATGTGCGGCTGGGTCTGGAAACCGGCCCACTTCCCGCCCGCCACCGCCGAGTTGAAGCGCTCGGCCAGTGCGAAGTCCCGCGCCAGGGCCGCCTCCGCCGCGTCCGCGAGGTCGTTCGTCGCGGCCCGGCCCTGCGCCGCGTAGAGCAGGTTCGTGAACTCGGCCCACCGCAGCGCGTACAGGTTGGCGGTGGCCAGCACCTCGTACCCGACAAGCTCGAACCACGCGTCCCGCACCCCGCCACCCGGCAGCCGCCGCTCGATCCGCTCGGCCCGCCGCGCCAGCTCCCGCCACTCCTCCGTGACCCGCTCCAACTCCCGGTGTCCGAAGGCGAACGGCGTCCGCTGGTCGTCGTAGACCACCTGGCCGTCGACGAGGGTGATCCGCCGGTTCAGCAACTCCGGCTTGCGGCAGGCCTGCAACTGCCCGTATTCCGCCAGGACTTCGGAGATCGCGCGGGCCTCCACAGAGGACACCCCGAAGTTCTGCCGCGCATACCGCCGTTCCCACTCACCGAGCCGCCCGAGATCCCAATCCTCCGGATTCCAGGCGTAGTTGAGGAAGAACTCGGTCGGCAGCTCGTTCCCTTTGAGATCACCTACGTTCGCCACCCACAGGCCGCGGTTCCCGTACGCGTGCGCCGCGTGGAGCTGCTCCCACACGTTCCGCAGGTTCGCCGTGTCCACCCACTTGTAGTTGCGCCCGGCGCCCACATAGTCGAAGTGGTAGTACAGGCCGTAGCCCCCGACGCGCCCAGGCTCAGCGGGGTCCGGATGCTTGCGGACGTTCCCCCAGTTGTCGTCCGTCAGGACGACCGTGACATCCTCCGGCGCCCTCAACCCCCGCTCCCAGTACCGCTGTACCTCCTTGTACAACGTCCACACCTGCGGAGTCTCGGCCGCCGGCCGGCCCGTCACCTCCTCGATGATCTGCCGCTGCGCCGCGATGATCTCCCGCATCAACTCGACCCCGTCACCGTCCGGGAGGCTCGTGTCGCCGTTGCCGCGCATGCCGAGCGTGACGACGCCCTCGAAGCCCTGGTCGACCATGCGTTGCACGCCGGCCCGCCAATAGGCCCGGATCGCCGGGGAGTTGAGCCGGTACGACCACTCGCCCGTCCCGCCGTACGGATCGTGTCCGGGCGTCACGATCGCGCCGGAGGAGTCCCGGACGGCGGCCACGGCATGCCGGTTCCACTCCTCGATGCCCCGCATCATCGGTGCCTCATGAGACGTGCCCATGACAACTCCGAAGTCCGAAGCCCGCCGATGGTTCTCCGGGTCGTCCTCCGCGAACGCCCGCCCCCACACCGCCGGCCAAAGGTAGTTCCCCTTCAGTCGCAGCAGCACCTCGAAGACCCTGCCGTAGAAGTCCGCGGTGAAGCCGCCCGGATAGCCCGCCGCCTTGCCCGGCCCGAAGTACGCCGGCGCCCAGGTCCCCAGCGCCGGGTTCTCGTCGTTGACGAAGAAGCCGCGGTACTTCACCACCGGCGTGCCCTGCGAGTACCGCCCCGGCCGCACCCACACCTCGTCGCGATGGACCGGCGGCACGTCGTCCCACCAGTGCCAGGGCGAGACCCCGATGCCGTACGACACGTCGTACGCACCGAAGATCGTGCCGCGCGGGTCGCTCCCCGCGACGACGAACGCCCGCTCCAGCCCGGGCATCGGCCGCTCGACCACCGTCTGCAGCGAGGTCTCCCACTTGCCTCGCACCCCGGACACGTCCAGTTTCCCGGCGGCCACCAGGCCGTCGATCAGCGCGCTGCGGCCGATCGTGCCGACCAGAACCGCCGTGCGGGCCACCGCACTTCCGGGGCGTACGCCGGTGACGCGTTCGATGTCGGCCCTCAGGTCCTCTGCCACCCGCACGACTCCGGGGTGATCGTCGGGGTCCACCACGACCGGGGCGCCGACGAGGGGGAAGGCACCCGCCGTACGCGAGAAGGCGATGTACGCACCCGTGTCCAGGTTCCCCGGGACCCCCGACGACAGCACCGGCACCGCGGCAAGTCCCGCACCCAGAACGGCTCTTCGACTGACGGACGCAGACATGGCACACCCCTCCACACCTAATTTGGTCAGCGGCATGACAAATGGTGGGACGGGTGGAGGGAGGGGACAACGGGTCGTACGCGCCGAATACTTTCGTAACAGCAGAGGGGCCCGTACGACCGAAGTCGTACGGGCCCCTCTGGAAACTGCTACCAGATCAGATCAGAACTACTTGTTGATCTTGATGACCTGGCCGGCGCCCACCGTGCGGCCACCCTCACGGATGGCGAACTTCAGGCCCTCTTCCATGGCGACGGGCTGGATGAGCGTAACCGTCATCTCAGTGTTGTCGCCCGGCATGACCATCTCGGTGCCCTCGGGGAGGGTCACGACGCCGGTCACGTCCGTGGTGCGGAAGTAGAACTGGGGACGGTAGTTGTTGAAGAACGGCGTGTGACGGCCACCCTCGTCCTTGGACAGGATGTACGCCTGGGCCTCGAACTCCGTGTGCGGGGTGACCGAGCCGGGCTTGATGATGACCTGGCCGCGCTCGACGTCCTCGCGCTTGATGCCACGGAGGAGGAGGCCGACGTTCTCGCCCGCCTGGCCCTCGTCGAGCAGCTTGCGGAACATCTCGATGCCGGTGACCGTGGTGGTGGTCTTCTCCTGCTTGATGCCGATGATGTCAACGGTCTCGTTGACCTTCAGGACACCACGCTCGATACGGCCGGTGACGACCGTACCGCGACCGGTGATCGTGAAGACGTCCTCGACGGGCATGAGGAACGGCTTGTCGACGTCACGCTCGGGGGTCGGGATCGCCTCGTCGACGGCGGCCATCAGGTCGAGGACCGTCTGGCCCCACTCCTTGTCGCCCTCGAGCGCCTTGAGCGCCGAGACCTTGACGACCGGCAGGTCGTCGCCCGGGAACTCGTACTCGGAGAGGAGCTCACGGACCTCGAGCTCGACGAGCTCCAGGATCTCCTCGTCGTCCACCATGTCGGCCTTGTTCAGGGCGACGACGATGTACGGAACGCCGACCTGGCGGGCCAGGAGCACGTGCTCCTTGGTCTGCGGCATCGGGCCGTCGGTGGCCGCGACCACGAGGATGGCGCCGTCCATCTGCGCCGCACCCGTGATCATGTTCTTGATGTAGTCCGCGTGACCCGGGCAGTCGACGTGGGCGTAGTGACGGCCCTCCGTCTGGTACTCGACGTGCGCGATCGAGATGGTGATACCGCGCTGGCGCTCCTCAGGAGCCTTGTCGATCTGGTCGAAGGCCGAGGCCTCGTTCAGGTCGGGGTACTTGTCGTGCAGCACCTTGGTAATGGCGGCCGTGAGGGTCGTCTTACCGTGGTCGATGTGACCGATGGTGCCGATGTTGACGTGCGGCTTAGTCCGCTCGAACTTTGCCTTCGCCACTGGGGTCCTCCTGCGGAGTGGTTCTGGTACGCCTTACTCATCGGCGCCAGGTGATCTTTGCTGGGATGCCGCCCGCCGGGCTCTGCCCTCCCGGGTGAGCCCCGGCGGTCGGTGTCAAGCCTAAAGCGTGTAAACGGTGTGTGTTACTCGCCCTTGGCCTTCGCGATGATCTCCTCGGCGACGTTCCTGGGAACCTCGGCGTAGGAGTCGAACTGCATCGAGTAGCTTGCGCGACCCGAGGTCTTGCTGCGGAGGTCGCCGACGTAGCCGAACATCTCCGAGAGGGGCACGAGGCCCTTCACGACGCGCGCACCGGCACGCTCCTCCATGGCCTGGATCTGACCACGGCGGGAGTTGATGTCGCCGATGACCTCACCCATGTAGTCCTCGGGCGTGGTGACCTCGACGGCCATCATCGGTTCGAGGAGCACGGGGGACGCCTTGCGCGCGGCCTCCTTGAAGGCCTGCGATCCGGCGATCTTGAACGCCAGCTCGGAGGAGTCGACCTCGTGGTAGGCACCGTCGAGCAGCGTGATGCGGACGCCCGTCATCTCGTACCCGGCGAGGATGCCGAACTGCATGGCCTCCTGCGCACCGGCGTCCACCGACGGGATGTACTCCCGCGGGATACGGCCACCGGTGACCTTGTTCACGAACTCGTACGCCGGGCCGTCGGACTCGGTGATCGGCTCGATCGCGATCTGCACCTTGGCGAACTGACCGGTACCACCGGTCTGCTTCTTGTGGGTGTAGTCCACGCGCTCGACGGCCTTGCGGATCGTCTCACGGTAGGCGACCTGCGGCTTGCCGACGTTGGCCTCGACCTTGAACTCGCGCTTCATACGGTCGACCAGCACCTCGAGGTGCAGCTCGCCCATACCGCCGAGGATGGTCTGGCCGGTCTCCTCGTCCGAGTGAACGTGGAAGGAGGGGTCCTCCTCCGCGAGACGCTGGATGGCAATACCCAGCTTCTCCTGGTCACCCTTGGACTTGGGCTCGATGGCGACCTGAATGACCGGCGCCGGGAAGTCCATGGACTCCAGGATCACCGGGTTCTTCTCGTCGCACAGCGTCTCACCGGTGGTGGTCTGCTTCAGGCCCATGACCGCGACGATGTCGCCGGCGCCCACCGCGTCGATCTCCTCACGCTTGTTCGCGTGCATGCGGTAGATCTTGCCGATGCGCTCCTTCTTGCCCTTGACGGAGTTCAGCACCGCGGTGCCGGTCTCCAGGCGGCCCGAGTAAACCCGGACGAAGGTGAGCTTGCCCAGGTGCGGGTCGCTCATGATCTTGAACGCGAGCGCGGACAGCGGCTCGTCCACGGACGGCTTGCGCTTGACGACGACCTCAGGGTCCTTGACGTCGTGGCCTTCGATGGCCTCGACGTCCAGGGGGGTCGGCAGGTAGCGCACGACCGCGTCGAGCAGGGGCTGGACGCCCTTGTTCTTGAACGCGGTGCCACAGAACACCGGGGTGACCGTGATGCCGTTGGACTTGCCGGACGCGATGGTGACGCGACGGATCGCGGCGTACAGCTGCTCCTCGGTGGGCTCCTGGCCCTCCAGGAACAGCTCCATGATCTCGTCGTCGTTCTCCGCGACGGCCTCGACGAGCTTGCCGCGGTACTCCTCGGCAGCCTCGGCGTGCGTGGCCGGGATGTCGACGACGTCGTACATCTCGCCCTTGGCGGCCTCGGCGGACCACACGAGCGCCTTCATGCGGACCAGGTCCACAACGCCCTTGAAGTCCATCTCGGCACCGATCGGAAGCTGCATGATCAGCGGGACCGCACCGAGGCGGTCCTGGATCATGTCGACGCAGCGGTGGAACTCCGCGCCGGTCCGGTCGAGCTTGTTGACGAAGCAGATGCGCGGCACGCCGTAACGGTCGGCCTGCCGCCACACCGTCTCGGACTGCGGCTCGACACCCGCGACACCGTCGAACACCGTGACGGCGCCGTCGAGGACGCGGAGCGAACGCTCCACCTCGACGGTGAAGTCGACGTGCCCGGGGGTGTCGATGATGTTGATCGTGTAGTCGTCGTCCTCGAGCGGCCAGTGACAGGTGGTGGCAGCAGAGGTGATCGTGATGCCACGCTCCTGCTCCTGCTCCATCCAGTCCATGGTGGCAGCGCCGTCGTGGACCTCACCGATCTTGTAGCTGACGCCGGTGTAGAAGAGGATCCGCTCTGTGGTGGTCGTCTTACCCGCGTCGATGTGAGCCATGATCCCGATGTTGCGGACCTTGGCCAGGTCAAGTGAAGTGGTAGCCATAAGGCTTCGGTCTTCTCTCGGTCTCGATGTGGGCTGCGACTACCAGCGGTAGTGCGCGAAGGCCTTGTTGGACTCGGCCATCTTGTGGGTGTCCTCGCGCTTCTTGACGGCCGCACCGAGGCCGTTCGAAGCGTCCAGAAGCTCGTTGAGCAGACGCTCGGTCATGGTCTTCTCGCGACGGGCGCGGGAGTAACCGACCAGCCAGCGCAGCGCGAGCGTGTTGGCGCGACCGGGCTTGACCTCGATCGGAACCTGGTACGTCGCACCACCGACACGGCGGGACTTGACCTCGAGCGTGGGCTTGATGTTCTCCAGCGCGCGCTTGAGCGTGATGACCGGGTCGTTGCTGGTCTTCTCGCGCAGGCCCTCCATGGCGCCGTACACGATGCGCTCGGCGGTGGAGCGCTTGCCGTTCAGCAGCACCTTGTTGATCAGGGAGGTGACAAGAGGAGAACCGTAGACCGGGTCGATGATGACCGGGCGCTTCGGGGCGGGGCCCTTACGAGGCATTTTCTACTTCTCCTTCTTGGCGCCGTAGCGGCTGCGGGCCTGCTTGCGGTTCTTGACACCCTGGGTGTCAAGCGAACCGCGGATGATCTTGTAGCGAACACCGGGCAGGTCCTTCACACGACCGCCACGCACGAGCACGATGGAGTGCTCCTGCAGGTTGTGTCCCTCACCCGGAATGTAAGCGGTGACTTCGATCCCGCTGGTCAGACGCACACGCGCGACCTTACGCAGGGCCGAGTTCGGCTTCTTCGGGGTGGTCGTGAACACACGCGTGCAGACGCCGCGACGCTGGGGCGAACCCTCGAGTGCGGGCGTCTTGTTCTTCTCGACCTTGTCCTGCCGGCCCTTCCGGACCAGCTGCTGGATCGTAGGCACTACTTCTCCGGTTTCTGTGTGCCGATGGTGTAGCTAACCTGGAACGTCGCCGACCCACGCGGTCGGGTGTGTCGGATCCTGCAGACTTTCGCCGGTAAGCAAAAGGGGCGCGGATCGCGGTGGCCGGTGTCGGCTCCCTTAGTGCGGTTCAAGGCACGCACGGGAGCCAGGGCACACCCCAGGCACAAGGTAGGAGCCTACCTACCGCATTCGCTGCGGTCAAAACAAATGGGTGTCACCCACGGCTCGGCACGGAACATGCCGAAGCCGCACCCCCTCCGCGATCTTCGAATCTACGGCCCGGAGCGGTCGGCCGGACGGCTCGGAGCCGACGGCCGGAGAGCTCGGAGCCCTCGGCCGGGGATCGCGGAGACCTCTGCTGGACAGCTCGGGACCCTCGGCCGGACGGCCGGGACACTCTGCCGGACGGCACGGGACCCTCAGCCGGACGGCAGTGGACCCTCGGCCGGACCGGCACGGGACCCTCCCCCGGACGGCACGGAGCCTTCGGCCGGGGGACGCGGAGCCCTCAGCCGGACGGCACGGGACCCTCAGCCGGACGACGCGGAGGCCGCTATCAGTCCCAGCAGGATCAGCAGCGCCCAGCCCCCGATGGAGAGCCAGCCGAAGACCAGTCCGGTGAGCGCCATCCCCTCGCCGGCCTCCTCGGTCCGCCGCAGCTCCGCGCGGGCGGTGTGACCGAGGACCACAGCGGGGATGCCGGTGAGTCCGAGCGTCGGCACGGTCAGCAGGCCGCAGACCAGCGCGCCGACCGCCTTGCCGTTGGTCCGCTGCACCGGGGACGGCAGGAACGTCGGCGGCACCGGCCGGAAACCCATCGGCGGTCCCTGGACGGCCGGGGCCGTCTGCGGACCCTGGGGCAGATCGGCGACCAGCAGCATCAACTCGCCCACCGTGCGGGCGTCGTAGGCCCGGGCGACCCGCTTCTCCAGCTCGTCCTCCCGCAGCCGGCCCTCGGCGTAGCCCGCGCGGAGCACGTCCACGGCCCGCTCCCGGTCGGCCGTCGCGGCCAGCATGGAGCCCCCGCCCTGTCCCGGCGACGGCTGGTGCGGCCACTGCCCCTGCCACGGTGTCGGGTACGACACGGAACACCTCCCCCGGCGCCGGAGACCGAATGCCTCCATGATGCTCCAACGCACCGAAAACGGCACCGGTTCCCCACCGATGCCGATCGATACCGAAAGAGGACTGCCACCCCGCCCCCCTGCAGAACAGAACAGAGGGGAACGGGGTGACCGGTGTCAGCGGGTGCGGCGGGCGGTGCGCTCCGCCGCGAACACGTCCTCCAGGCGGAACAGCTGGGCGCGGCCCGCCCTGCCGGCCGCCCGGAGCCGGCCGAGTTGGACCCACTTGCGGATGGTGGCGGGCGCGACCCCGGCCTCCCGCGCGGCGAGCGGTCCGGGGATCAGGGTCGGCGGTCCGGTCCTCGTCGGTGTCGTCCTCGCCGGTGTCGTCATCTTCGGTGTCGTCATCGTCGGTGTGTTCATCGGCTCCACTCCCCCTCGTCCCAGGTGTGCCGGTAGGCCGGGTCGTCGTGGCAGCCGCAGTCGGGTTCCGCGCAACGGCAGGCCGGGTTCACACAGAGCACCGCGCCCCGGTCCGGGAAGGCCCGCAGCGACACCGAGTCGCACCAGGGGCAACGGCCCGCCACCCGTACGACGGTCTCCGCGTCCCCCAGCGCGCGGGCGCACCGCCGCGCCATCCGCCGCGTCTCGTCCCGTACATGCGCCGCGAGTACGGCGTCGCCGGCGACCTCGTCGAGCAGCCCCGCGATCCGCCGCAACCGCTCGGGCACGGACGCCCGCCGCGCCCGCCCCAGCCCGAGCCGCTCCCGCACGGCCTCCTCCAGTTCTACGACGCCGTCCGTGATGTCCCGGATCGTGTCGGAGATGTGCAGGCGCAGCGGGGCCGCGCCGTGGCCGGGGGCGACGAGTCCGTGCCGCTGCTCCAGGAGGAGCGCCTCCGCGCGCTCCTCGCGGAGCCGGTCGGCGAGGTCGGGCGGGGGCGGCGGGGCGGGGGCGCGGTGGGCCGGCGCGGTGCGGCCGGGGGCGAGTTCGACGGCCAGTTCGGGGAACTGCTGGAGCAGCGTGCCGATCCAGAGGGCGGCGTGCGCGGTCGGGTCCGTCGCGGTGGACGCCGGACTCGGGTCGGGCACCGGGCTCGGGTCAGGCAAGGGAGCCTCCCCGCGCGGCGGGCAGTGCGGGAAGCGCCGTCAGGGCGGCCGGAAGGAGGTGCGCGGGGATCTCGACCGGGCGGCCGGAGCGGTAGAGGCGGCCGCCGCAGACGCCGTCGAACCAGTTGTCGGCCGGGGCGACGATCCGCTCGCAGTCCCGCCGTACCGTGCAGCGGGCACAGGCCCGCAGGACCGGGGCGGCCTCCTTGACCTTCTTGGAGAAGACGGCCTTGGGCGGGAGCCCGGCACAGGCGGCGGCGGTCTGCCAGCCGGCGCGTTTGTCGTGGGGGCGGGGTGGTGAGCACGAGTCGGTGGACATAGGGCCTCCCAATGGGTCGGGGCCGGCACGGGTGCGACATGGGTGTGCCATGGGTACGACATGGATCTGGCACGAGCGTCTGGCACGTGCCGTCCAGGTCGTCCAGGTTTACAGATTGCGCGCGCGCTCGCAACGTAAACTTTGGTCACTCGCCTCACAGGAGCGACGACCACGTGTCACGAAACCGGCGATCACACCCCTATCTCCACCGAACCTCCCCTTAATTGGGGCCGTTTTTTCCAGTGCTTGCACGCGAGCACGTAATTCCTTGCGCGCAAGCAAGCTAAACTCGCTGCCATCCAAAGGAAGCGAGCACACAGATGACCAGCCAGGATCTGGACGCGTTCGCCGCGTGGGTCGAGGACCTGATGCGCGATCGCGGCTACGACATCGACAGCCCACGCGGCGGCGGCAAGTCCCGGATAGCGGACGAGGCGGGCGTCCACCGGGCCGCCGTCACCCGCCTGCTACAGCGCCAGAGCATGCCGGACCTGGAGACCACGCGCAGGCTCGCCCGCGTGCTGGGCGTGCCGGTCCGCGACATGCTCATCCGCTCCGGCCGACTGACCGCGGAGGAACTGGCCGACCCCCACGACTACTTGGCCTCCCCCGCACCCGGCGCCGAGTTCGCCCGCCGCCCCACGCTGGAGGAGGTCGCCGACCTGCTGGGGGTGCCGGCCGACCGGCGGGAGATGTTCGTGCGCGTGGTCGAGCAGTTCCTGCCGAACGAGGCGCCGGCGGCGGAGTCGGCACACGAGGACGCACGACTGCTGATCACCGACTGATCACCGACCGATCACCGGTTCGCGGAACGAGGGGACTGGTCCCTCCCTCCCCCGCGCCCCACAGCACCTCCCCCAGCTCCACCGCCCCCACTCCCCCCACCCAGATCCACCCCCACCCAGATCCCGGGCTCCCCACGCACTCTCGGTTTTTAGTTGCGTGCGCGCACGCTCGTCTGTCACAGTTGGTGCAGCGGCGGAGCTGCGCCCGCAGGTCGGCCGCTCAGTGCCTCGTCGCGTCCCGCACGCTCTCCCGAAGCTGCCCCGAGGTGACCCGGCATGACCACACCCACTCCACCGAGCGCCTTCCCCGACGTCGAGGCGATGATCGTCGACATCCTGGAGGACGACTCCCGGCTCTCCGGCGCGATCGTCGCCGTACAGGCGCCGTCGGACTTCGACGGCACGGCCGCCGCCGTGTTCGTCAACCGGCGCGGCGGCGCCTGGGTCGGTGAGCGCCACGTCGACCAGCCGCTGATCGAGCTGGAGGTGTACGGCCCGACCAAGCAGGCCGCGCACGTCCTGGCCAACGACGCCCGTCAGGCCGTACTGGCGATGGCGAACCACAAGTACGGCACGAACCTCGTCACCGAGGTCGAGGAGCAGGACGGCCCGCGCTGGCTGCCCGACTACCTGTACTCCGCGGCCAACCGCTACGTCACGGTGATGAAGGTGTACGTGGACGTCTACTGACCCCGCCACCGATCCCCTGCACCGATCCCCTTCCCGGACGCTCCGCGCCGCCCCACAGACCGAAGGCCCCGCCACCCCCCGGCGGGGCCTTCTTCGTACCCGGGATCTCCCGAGTACGGCAGCACCTAGCTCAACTCACCTGGAAAACAAGGAGATTCACCATGGCAGGAACCAACTCCTCCGAGATCCGCATCGCCGGCGTAGGCCGCCTCTACGTCGCCCCGGCCGACACCGCCGTACCGTCGACGTTCTCCTCCGACACCGCCACGGACTGGGCAACCTGGAAGAACCTCGGCTTCACCTCCGGTGACGGCGTCACCTTCAGCAAGAAGGACAAGCTGGAGCCGGTCGACGTGTGGCAGGCCGTCAGCCCGGTGCACTTCGTGTACTCGGACCGCGATCTGACCCTGAAGTTCTCGCTGATGCAGTTCAACGAGGACACGCTGCCGTTCTTCATGGGCGGCGGTGCGGTGGGCGCGGTGACCGGTTCGACGGGCGTCTACAAGTACGACATCGCCGACCGGCCGTTCGCCGATGTGCGCGCTCTCGGGCTGGAGTTCACGGATGTCCGGGCCAGCGACGGCTCGACCGTGACCTACCGCTTCGGTGTGCCGCGCGGCCAGGTCACGGCGGCCGACGACATCAAGCTGGCCCGCAAGTCGGCGGCCCAGCTCGGCATCACCTACACGGCCATGTCTGCCGCCGACGGTTCGCCGCTGGCCAGCTTCGTGATGAAGGACGCCGCGTACGCCGCGTCCTGACCCACCGGGGTGGGACAGGCGCCCGTGTCTGTCCCACCCCGGGCCCAACTCCCCTCCCCCTGAGGCCTGTTAAGGAGCACTCATCGCCATGGCCCGTTTCGACGTCAACGCAGCCCGCGCCCAGCGGCTCGAAGCCCTCGGCCGCACATGGTCGTTCGAACTCGACACCGAGAGCTACACCCTCCCCACCGAGCTGACCCGCGCCACCGCCAAGGCGCTGCGCAAGCTCGACGACAACGACGTGGACGGGCTGCTCCGACTCCTCCTGGGCGAGAAGCAGTTCACCCGCTTCGAGCAGCACGAGGTCACGATGCAGGACATCGCCGCCATCCTGGAGGCCTACGGCAAGGAGACCGGGCTCGGCCTGGGGGAAGGCTGAGCCTCGTCGGGTTCGTCGACGAACACGCCGAGGCCCTCGAAGCGGACCTGCTCCGCTATTACGGCATCGATCTGCTCGACTGGCACCGTGACCGGCTCTCCGCGCGCCGACTCACCGTGCTCGTACGGCAGTTGCCGCACGACAGCGCCCTCAACCGGGAGCTGCACGGCGAGGCCGCCGACTGGTCGGTGACCGACCATCTGCTGGCCGCCGCCGTGGACCATCTCGCCGCCGCGAACTGGATGTTCGCCTCCGTCAACTCCGAGGAGGGCGACCAGCCGGAGCCACCGGCACCGGTACCGCGCCCTTCCTACGAGCAGCCGGAGACCGGGGACGAGGAGACACCGGACGGGCAGACCGAGAAGACGCCGGCCGCGGACGCGACGCCGTCGACGGTCCAACTCGCCCGTTTCTTCGGCTGATTGTCAGTCCGCCGATCCCGTCTCCTCGTCCCGGCGCCCGCCCGAGGCCCGTCCCTCCAACTCGTCCGCGAGGGCACGGGCCTTGGCGGAGGAGAGCAGGGGACGTTTCTCACTCCGGGCGCCGGGCGGGGCGGGCGAGGGTTCGGACGACTCCGTTCTACGTCCCTTGTCGCGCCCGGTGCCGGCGTTCAGCGGAGGCACGCTGGGCCGCCCGTTGCGCCGTACGACCGAACGCCGTTCGGCGGGTGCGGCACGCTTCTCCCGCATGTCGCGGGAGGTGACAAGGGGACCTTCGGCCTCCGCGTCCGCTACGTCCTTGTCCGCATCCGGTACGTCCGTATCCGGTACGTCCGTATCCGCGTCCGGCAGGGGTGACGCTGTCCCGTCCGCGACGACCCGCTCCCGCTCACCGCGCTCTTCTACCCGCGTCAACTCGGTGGGAGGGCGCAGCAGTTGGACGTAGGGAAGCTGAATGACCTCACCACCCCCACTGCCACCGCTCCCGTACTCACGGGTGCGGCGCGGCCGGCGTCCGGTGCGGGCGTCCTCCTGCCCCTGGAGGTAGGCGGCGGTGATCCGCTGCTCGTACGCCCGCCGCACGGCCGGGAGTTGCTCGTCGACGACGTCGGCCCAACCCGCGCTGTAGGCGGCCAGTTCACGCCGGTCGAGTTCGGCACGGGGCAGGATCACCAGCTCGTCGGGGGCATGGCCGAGCCGTAGCACGAGTTCGGAGAGTCGGGCGATGAGATGTGGTAGGTCGGGAGCCTGTTCAAGCCAGTCGATCACATGCGTCTGCCGCGCGTCGCTCGCGTTCCCATCCACCCCGTAGGCCTTGCTCTCGTCCCTGCCCCACCGCGCCCCCCAGCGCGAGGACGGCCGCCCTGTCGGCCGCCCACCGTCGTAGACGGGCCCTCACATGCCTCGCAGGGCCCGGTAATTCACCTTTCATTCACCGACGGGAGAACGGCCGGATCCTACTTCACCAACCTGGCACAACTGCCACCGCACCTCGCATCACCGCAGGTCCGGACCGCTGAGCGGGTGGCGGTCTTCGGCAAACACGGAACGGCACTCCGGGATTACTCGTACACTAGTTCGAACAGACGCTTCGGACGCCTCGGGAGCGCCACCTGTACCACCAGCCGAGCGGACAGACAGGAAAGCAGGACGACGACATGGCGACTGGCACGAGTCACTCCCCGCAGCAGCCGATCGACACCTACACCCGCCTCGCCCACCTCCTGCACTCCCCGGCCCCCGACCGCACGGCCCTGCTCGACCGGCTGTACGAGGAGTTGCTCACGCGGGAGTCGCGGGCATACGCGGCGGGGTGGACGGACGCGCTCACGGAGGCGGGGCGGGGGCGGGGCGGGCGGCCGTAGCCGATCTCCGGTGCACCCCCGGCCTGGTCGATGCACCCTGCCCCTACTTTTCTGCGACTGGGGGATCGCCGTGAAAGGCAGACGAATACTGGGCACGTACGTGGGGGTGGGCCTTGCCGCCGCCCTGTCGTCGGGCATCCACGCGATAGCGATATCCGCACTCTTCGACGTACTGGTGGCCGGCATCGTATTCGTCGCCGTGAACCAGTTGATCTACGGCTACCCCGACGACATCAGGGGCACCCACCCGATCGTGCTGCTGGTCCTCGGCGTGGTCGGCATCGTGCAGGACACCCTGATCTGGCTGCTCGTCTCCTGGCTGAGCGGCAAGATGCAGGCCGGCTTCCATGTCGACGGCTTCCTGGCGGCGCTGCTGGGCGGCGTCATCGTCCGGGCAACTGTCCTGGTCCTGCTGGCACTTGGCCCACGACCGACGGAGCGAACGCCGTAGCCAGCCGGCCTCGACCGGACCTCATCGGTGAGCCCGGTGAGCCCGGTGAGGTGAACTGTCCGGATCCGCCGATCCGTTGCGGGTGGATCCGGACGTGAGGGAGTCTCCGGGCACGAGGGCGAAGCTGCACCAGACCTGCTTCTCGTCGAACCCGGTGCGATGCCATCCCCACCGCCGCGCCAACGCCTCGACGAGCCGCAGCCCTCGTCCGCCCTCGCTGAACGGGTCGGCATCCAGGGGGAGTTCGGGCACCCGCCCGGGAGCGTGGTCGTTGACCATCACCCGCAGCACCGGCGGAGCGAACTGCCGCCCGGTCCCGAGCGTCAACTCCAGCCCGGCCAGCCCGCCCCCGTGCCGTACGGCATTCGTGCACAGCTCCCCCACGGCGAGCTCGACGGAATCGACCAACTCGCCCAGTCCCCAATGGTCTTGGAGCCATACGCGGGTGCGGTGCCGGGCTTCGGCGACGGGGCGAAGGGGGTCGAGGGCTGAGGTGTCCCAACCGACGCGGGTGGGGGTGGTGTTGAAGGGAGGGAGATCCATCGTTCACCTCGCGGGGAGTCGATGAGTGGCGTGCCTCACAAGCTACCGGGCAATCTAAAACGCGTGCTACCTAGTTCACTAAAACGGGTACTAATCTCCAACTGGGTGGACGCCGTGCCCATCGGTCGGCAAACTGTGCGCGCGAGCGAGGAGTTGATCCATGGCACCCCGACAGACCCCCACCATTCGCCAACGGCGCTTCGGCGCCGAGCTGCGCAGACTGCGTGAGGGCGTCGGCATGTCCGCCCCGGTCGCGGGCGAACGGCTCGGCGCCGACCGGACGATGATCTCCAACATCGAGGCCGGCCGATTCGGCATCAGCGAGGAGCGCCTCCGCCGTCTCGCGAGCATCTACGAGTGCGACGACACCGAACTGATCGACGCCCTCGCCTCGATGACCGGCGGACGTTCGAAGGGCTGGTGGGACGAGTACCGGGGCAAGATCCCGCCGGACTTCCTGGACCTGGCGGAACTCGAACATCACGCCACCGGCCTGCGCACGTTGCAGACCGCCCACATCCCCGGTCTCTTCCAGACCGAGGAGCACGCACGGGCACTGTTCGACCTCTTCATCCCGGCACTGCCGCGCCTGGAGGTCGAGTTGAGGATCGCCCAACGCCTGGCGCGCCACGCCGTGGTCGCCGATGCCCCGGGCGTTCCCTACATCGGCATGGTCCACGAAACGGCGCTGCGCATGCACACCGGCGGCCGCCGGGTCGCCAAGGCCCAACTCGGCCGGCTGCTGGAGGAGAGCGAGCGCCCCAACGTCCGACTGCTCGTGATTCCGTTCACCGCCGAGGGGTTCCCCATGGCCGGCGACACGTTGATGTACGTCTCCGCCGCCAGTCCCCACCTGGACACGGTCGAGGTGGACTCCCCCATCGGCGCGGTGTTCTTCGACTCACCCACCCAACTGGCCAACTTCCGGCGACGGCTGGACTTGGTCGAACGGGTCGCGTTGAATCCGAACAAGTCGAGAGACCTCATCCTCTCGATCGCCGACGACCTGTAAGAGGTGCCCGTGTCCGAGCCGAAGTGGCGCAAGTCCTCGTACTCCGAGGCATCCGCCAACGCCTGCGTCGAGATGGCTGAGGCCGGCCCCCGCATCGCGCTCCGCGACTCGAAGCACCCGGAACTGCCGTGGGCCACCGTGAGCCGGGCGGCGTGGACGGAGTTCACCGGCGCCTTGGGTACCGGCGACCTGCCCAAGCGCTGAGCGGATGAAGGGTCCCCGCTCGTCACATCCACAGTAAGTCTCCGAAATCGAGCGGTGCTTGAGCCGTCGACACCGCGGCGCCGCCCGTCGCCCGGATCGGCGACGGGCAGATACAAGCCGGCTTCGACAGCCGTGAGCGGGCATGCCCGGGATCGCCGATGGCCCATATCCGCCGATCACCTACGGCGGGGCCGTTGCGCACCCTCGAAGCGCCGATTTCCGCACGAATCCCCAGCGGACCAGGGCCGGCAGCGCCTCTGCCAAGAACCTCGGCCCCGAGCCGTCGCGCGCCGGGAAACCCGGACGGAGTTCCCGGACGCCCCGCGGTCAGGCCGACTGAGCACGATGCCATAGCGGTGGGCCGGACTCCTGCGCCCTCCGGAAACTCGGACTCCGTTAATCGCTGAACTTCCCTCTTCCGCCGCGGGGTTTCCGCACGCGACTTCCTGTTACGCCGAAGGTTCAGGGTTTGAATGTAAAGAAAACCACCATGAGCCCCTCAGCGGCGACCCCCGCGGCGGCGCACAGAAAGAACCTCATGAACGAATACCCGGTCAGCCGCTGTCGCCATCCGAGGAAAAACGCGAAAGCAAAGTAGAAACAAAGCAGTCCAGCAATGAGGAAACAGCTACCGATAACCCAGAAAAGGAAACCCATCATCTCTCCCCCTCAACCCCATATTCTCATATTGGATCTTCGAGGGTACCGAGAATCCGCCACACGAGCAAGACCCAGAACGGGACAAAACCGCAAGTGAGAGATGCCAACGAGGAGCAGATCCATGGGAAAGCACACCACGGACGAGGTGTACGACCGTCTTGCCGAGGTAAAACAGAGGCTCGAAGAGAACTCCAGGTCCGACGTCACCACAGGTCACTTCGACTCGAAGATTGCCGACCTGAAGGCAGCGATCGAGAAGGGCACAAATTCCTCCGGATCGGCCGAAAAGAAAGAGGACAAGAACCCGAGCGGTTGGGAACTCCTCAAGGAACAGCCGCTCGTCAGTGAAATTCTCGCGTTTTTCAAGCAGATCGTGGCTGTTTTCCAGGGCAAGGACCTTCTGTCGCAGATCATCCTGGCCGTCGGCGTTGTCGGCGCCGCCGTCGCTCTCGTCGGCAAGGTTCGCACGCTGATCACCGGTTTCGTCGAGAAAATCAAAGGCGCCCTGACGGCGTTGAAGAACCTGATGCTGAATGTCACGGGCCGGCTCCCGGGAGGAGATCGCCGGTACATCGGACGCGACGACAACGGCCGACTGGGACTCCGTCCGGAACGTACCTCTGGGGAGATGCGGCAGGCACAGCAGGCAGCCAGTCGGCAGTTCCGTCAACGGACGGGACAGCTCGGCCGCGGCACCTCGGGCGTGCCCTCGGCCGGCGGCGCGCAGGCTCTCGGGCAGGCCATGAGCAGGGTCAACAGCGGAATCGAGGCTTTCGACAGGCTCAAGTCGAAACTCCCCTCCGCGGCCAAGATGAAGCGGACGGCGAGCGCGACGAACCGATTGAGCGAAGCGCTGGAGAAGGTGACCGAACGACTGCGTCCTGCGGAACTCGATGATCTGACCGAAGCCACGGGCCGGCTCACGCAGAAGATGTCCGCCTTCGATCACGAGAAACTCCCCAAGCCCGGAGCGCTGCGAGACATCTCCAAGGCGGCCAAAGAGCTTCACGCCAACGGGGACAAGGTCAAGGAGATGTTCCAGAACCTCGCCACCGCGTCCACCCGTGCCGCTGACTCCATCGGCGCCTGATCCCGCTCTCCCCGAAGGAGGTGTGCAATGAGTCTCGTCAGTTCTCTCAAGAAAGCCTCCGGCTCCCTCGACGACTTCAAGTCCAAGGCGTCCGGTGCCGGTACCGCGGCCAAGGGGATCGGCAGCAACAGTCAGAAAGGCGCCGATCAGCTCAAGGCCCTCAAGACCGCCGCCGACGGTTCCGGCAAGGAGTTGAAGGATCTCAGGACCGCGTCGGACCAGGCCGAGAAGTCCCTCGGCAAGGCCGGCAAGACCGGTTCCAGCGCCGGCACCAACCTCGGTAAGTACGAAACCGGGGCCGGCAAGGCTGCCAAGGGCCAGGACAAGATGAACAAGTCGATGAAGGGCAACTTCTTCGGCCTGCTCATGAGCCTGCTCCAGCCGCTCATCTCGAAGGTCATCGACATGGTGACCAACTCGAAGACCATGCAGAAGGTCCTGAAGCAAGCCTTCGAAGTCATCAAGTCCGTGATCAGCAACGTCATGAAGGCCATCGAGCCGATCATGAAGAACGCCGGCAAGCTGATCAAGTCGGTGTGGAGCGGCATCAAGACGGCGATCACGAACATCGTCAAGGCCGTCGCCACGGTCATCAGGACCTACGTCAACGTGTGGAAGTCCATCATCACCGGCGTCCTGAAGGCGATCAGCACGGTCGTCTCCAACGTCTGGAGGGGCATCAAGGCCGTCATCTCGCCGGTCGTCAGCTGGGTCAGGTCCGCGATCCCGGACGCCTTCCGGGCCGTGAAGGACCGGCTGTCCAGCATCTGGGGCGGGCTCAAGGGAATCGCCGGCCAGGCCTTCAACGGCATCAAGGGCGCGGTCCGCGACCCGATCAACGCCGTCATCGGTCTCATCAACCGCGCGATCGGCGCTCTCAACGGCATCCACGTCTCCATCCCCGGCTGGGTGCCGATGGTCGGCGGCAAGACCTTCGGCGTCAGCCTGCCGAGGATCCCCGCGCTGGCCACCGGCGGTGTCGTCATGCCCCGCTCCGGCGGTGTCCCCGCGCTCCTCGCCGAGGCCGGTGAGGCGGAGGCCGTACTGCCGCTCAGCAAGCTCGACCGGCTGCTCAGGACAGCGGCCTCGCGCGGGCGGGCGTACGCCGGGACGTCCGGCGCCGACGGCAGCGCGCTGCACATCGAGCACTACTACGCGGCCGAGACCAGCAGCCCGCAGCGCACCGCCGACGCGCTGATGTTTCTGGCGAAGGCACGCGGATGAGCGGCGCGGTCACCGCCCTGCGCAATCCGCTCGCCGGTGCCGCCCCCGTCCTGCGCTCCTTCCGGAGCAAGGTGGAGCAGACCCAGACCGGTCTGCGGTCCCTCACCGAGCGCGTCACGGGCGCCGCCGCCGATCTCGACCGCGTCACCGCCCCCGCCGCCCAGGGCTCCACCGCCGTCCAGCAGCTCAAGACGAACGCCGACACCGCCGCGCGTTCCGTCACCAGGACCGGTCAGGCCGCCACGGGTGCCGTCTCCGGCATCAAGTCCACGGGCATCAGGGGCAGTTCCGCCAAGAAGTCCCTCGGCAGGCTCAGCACCGGCCTCGGCGGTGTCTTCGCCGTGGTCGGCACTCTCATCGCCGCCTCAGGTGTCCTCGGCGGACTGCTCGACACCTTCGGCACCGCCATGACCATCGGCTCCGGCGTGATGATCATCGTCAACGCCCTCACCCGCGCCAACCCCCTCGGCTTCGTCCTCGGCATCCTGCTCCCGCTGGCCGGCTGGCTGCTGGACATCGCGCTGAACTCGGAGACGGGGCAGCGGCTGATCGACCAACTGGCCACGCTGGTACTGAAGTACGTCGAGAGTTACCTGACGATCCTCGGGCCGGTGCTGAAGCTCATCGCGAGCGCCGTGAACACCTACGTCACCGGCTATCTCACCCTGATCACCACCACCCTCTCCGTCCTCGGCACCGTCATCGGCACCGGCTTCGCCGCCCTCAAGGCGCTGACCACCGGCGACACCCGGGCCCTCAGCGGCAGGGTGTCCGCGATCTGGAGCGGGTTCAAGAACGCCGTGAAGCCGGTGCTGAACTGGATCACCAAGGAGATCCCGGCCGGGTTCACCCGGGTCAGGACCGCCACCTCCAACACCCTGCGCGCGATGGGGCAGTTCGTCACCACCGGCGCCCAGACCGTCGCCGGGGTCGTGAAGGGCCCGATCGAGGGGCTCGTGGCCTTCGCGAACTGGGTGATCGACGGGCTGAACAAGCTCAGCTTCAGCATCCTCGGCAAGAAGTTCGGCGTGCATCTGAGCAAGATCCCGATGCTCGCGGAGGGCGGCATCGCTGTCCCCGGCGCACGCACCGGCCGCGTCCTGTCCCTCACCGCCCTGGAACGACAGCGCGGCCGGGCGGCCGCCAGAAGCGCCCGACCCGCCCACCGCATCAGGGAGTTCCACGAGAGCAACGGCACCGGCGCCCACGGCACCGCGGCCGACCTCCTCTTCCTGGCCTCCGCCCACGCCCACGCGTGAGGCACCCGAAGCCGCAGCCACCGACACCCGCCCACCCCAGTGAGGTGACGGCCCCATGGCCGATCTGACGACCATCACATCCACCACGTCCACCGAAGACGTTCCCCCCGGCTCACTCATCACCCGCGACGGGCAGATGCAGTGGGCCGGACTGCTGCTCGGCCCCGGCACGCCGTACGAGATCGGCAGTGACGGCCTGACCGGATGGGAGGACCTGCCGGACTACGACACGACCGACGCCGACCACCCGACCGCGCACGGCGCCTGGCCGGGCGCGCGCTACGCCAAGCCCCGCAAGGTCGGCGGCTCGGTGTGGACCGTACCGACGAGCGACGACAGCGCGTCCTCCCTCTCCGCGATGCGCACCCTGCGCCAGGCCCTGCTGCTCGGCGACTCCGAACGCTGGCTGGCGGTACGGCTGCACGGCGAGATCCTCGCCGTCCGGGCGCGGGTCAGCCAGCGCGTGCTCGCCGCCGACCGGACGTACACCACCCAGGGCGTCGCCAAGGCGTCCGTGCAGTGGTACGCCACCGATCCGCGCCGCTACACCGTCGACGAGCAGACCGCCGTCACCGGCGCCCCGCAGCCGGAGAGCGGGCTCACCTGGCCGCTGACCTGGCCGCTGAACTGGGGCCAGGCCTCGTCCACCGGTGACGTGGGCGCCGACAACTCCGGTTCCGCGCCCACCCATCCGATCCTCGTCTTCACCGGCCCCTGCACCAACCCCACGGTCACCGACCGGACTTCGGGACGGCGACTGCGCTACGAGATCGGGCTCGCGGCCGGTGACGAGCTGGTCGTCGACACGGCGGCCGGGACCGTCACCCTCAACTCCACCGCCTCGCGCCGCCACACCGCCGCCGCCGACAGCAGCCCCGAGGAACTGTTCGCCTTCGAACCGGGCCGCGCCGAGCTGGCGTTCCGCCCGGACACCTACGACACGGGCGCGCAGCTCTCGGTGCGCTGGCGCTCGGCGGAGTGGTGAGGGCGTGACGGTCACAGCGGCCTGGCTCAGCGCGGGCGACCAGACCCGCCAGGACACCCGGCTCACCCTCTCCGGCCTGCTCACCGTCAACGCCGGCGCGGCCGAGAACATCCCGCTCAAGGCGCGCGGCGGCATCGTCCCGGGCGGGTTCGCGCTCACCGGCGGCGCCGGGACGATGACGTTCACGATCGGCACCGGGCGGGCCTTCGTGCAGAGCGGGCGGATCCTCCAGGGCACCTACCCGGTCGCGGTGACCGACCCGGAGACCCTGACCGTGCCGGCCGGCGACGCCCAGTACGGCCGGATCGACCTGGTCGAACTCGCCGTGCTGGACGACGAGTACGACGGCACGGGCACAACTGCCGTATTGGTACGGCTCGTTCAGGGCACCCCGGCGGCCACGCCCACCGTGCCGGGCACCCCGAACGGCAACGCCCTCCCGCTGTACCGGATCGCGGTGCCGGCCGGTGCCTCGGCCGGAAACGGCGGGCTCGCCTGGGACACCGCGGTCACCAACCTGCGTTATCCGACAGCGGCGTTGGGCGGCATCGTGCCCGCGTCCGGCTTCAACGGCGCGTACGCGGGCCAGTACCGGGACACCCCGGGCACCTTCCAGCGCTGGGACGGCTCGGCGTGGGTGTCGTACCCCAAGGCGGTCGGCGGGATCGCCCCGATCGGCGCGCTGAGCACGGGGAGTTACACCGGGCAGTACCAGGAGAACGCGGCGGGGTTACTACAACGCTGGGACGGGGCCAACTGGCAGTACGCGGAGGGCCGTTCGACCATCCTGCTGAGCGTCGAGCAGACCACCGCGCAGTCCGTGGCGACCGGGACCTGGACGCAGATCACGCTCCAGACGACGGACGTCGACGACGTCACCGGCTGGTCCGGGTCGAACAACTACACCGTGCCGAGGGCCGGTTGGTGGCGGGTGGACTGCGCCCTGACCTGGTTCAACGAGTCGACCACGGGCTCGCGCGGCGCCCGGATCTATCAGAACGGCACCGGAGTCCCCCGCGCCACCTGGCTGATCGGCGCCGGCCCGGGCGCGACGAGCGTCGGCGGCGGCACCCTCCTCAAGTGCGCGGCCGGCGACAAGCTCGCGCTGTACGGGCTGCAGAACTCGGGTTCCACGCTCACCACCCTGGGCGGCTCCGGCTACGCCACCAACCTCACGGCCGAGTGGCTCCGCTCCTGAACTCCGGCCCTCACACGGCCAGTTACTCCCTCCCCACTCCACCCCGCCCACCACAGGAGACCCGCACATGAACCTCCGCAGCTCATGGGTGGCCGAGACCGGTCAGACCCGCGAGGACACCCGACTGACCCAGCTCGGCGCGACCACCCCCGCCAACCCCCTCGAAGTCCGCTCCGGCATCCTCCCGGGGTCCTACGACGGCCTCAACCGGATGTCCGGCTTCTGGATGGAGGGCGCCTCGGGCGCGATGACGGTGACCGTCCACGAGGGCCGCGCGGTAGTCGCGGCCGGCGCCACCCGGGGCGCCTACCCGGTCACCCTCCCCGAACCGACCCCCCTGGCCTTCGCCGACGGCGACGCGACCAACCCCCGTATCGACCTCGTCGTCCTCAGGATCTACGACTCCCTCTACGACAACTCCGGCCAGACGAAGGCCACCCTGGAGATCGTCAAGGGCACCCCGGCAGCCACCCCGACCGCTCCCCTGGTCCCCGGCACCGGACTCGCCCTCTACCAGGTCAAGGTCGCCGCGGGCATCAGCGCCGGCAAGGGCGGCATCAACTGGAGCACCGACGTCACCGACCTGCGCACGCCCGTCGTCGCGGTCGGCGGCATCCTGCCCGCGTACGGCGAGACCGGCAACGGCGCCTACCCGGGCCAGTTCCGCGACTCCGGCGGCGCGCTCCAGCGCTGGGACGGCTCGGCGTGGGTGTCGTACCCCAGCGCGCTGGGCGGTATCGCCCCGGCCGGCGCGGTCACCACCGCGAGCTACACGGGCCAGTACCGGGACACCTCCGCCGGGGTGCTGCAACGCTGGAACGGCACGACCTGGGTGTCCTACCTGCCGGCGCCGACCTGGACCGACTACACACCGGTGTGGGGCGCCGAGAACGGCACCGCGCCGTCGATCGGCAACGGAACGCTGGCGGGGTCGTACACAAAGCTCGGAACGGTCGTACACGTCCGGATCTATCTGAAGATCGGTTCGACGACGAACCTGACCACCCAGGACACCAACGCCAACTGGACGTTCCGGCTTCCGGTCCTGCCGGTCGCCACCCCCGTGTGGAAGCTGGACGGCCGGGTCCTGAACGCGGAGTGCTTCGACTCCTCGGGCAACCTGCTCTACCAGGGCAGCGGCCTGCTCGCGGTGACCGGCAGCATCGGCTACGTCCGCTCGATGCGCGACACCCTCGCGGTGAGCGGCGACATCTGGGACAAGACGGCCCCCGTCGCCTGGGGCACCAGCGACGTGCTGTCCATCCACGGCACCTACGAGTGTGCGCCGTGACCGTCACCTCCGCGTGGCTGTCCCCGGACGGCCAGACCCGGGCCGAGACGCGCGCCAACCAGATCGGCGCGCTCACCCCGGTCACCGACATCAAGGGCCGCTCCGGAGTCCTGCCGGGCTCCGAGGGCGGGGTCTACCGCGTGACCGGACTGTGGCTGGCCGGCACCACGGGCACCATGAGCGGCACGGTGAGCGTGGGCCGGGCCGTCGTCCAGTCGACGATCGCCCGGGGCGCCTACCCGGTCGCCGTCACCGACCCGGTCCCGCTCACCTTCACCGACGGCGACGCCCTGTACGGCCGGATCGACCTGGTCGTCCTGCGGATCTACGACGACGAGGCCGACGGCTCCGGCCGCAGCGAGGCCGCCGTCGAGATCGTGCGGGGCATCCCGGCCGCCGTGCCGGTCGCGCCCGCGGTGCCGGACGTCTCGCTGCTGCTGTTCACGGTCGCGGTGCCCGCCAACACCAGTACGGGCAGCGGCGGTATCGCCTGGACCACCGCGAGCACCGATCTGCGTCCGACGACCGTCCCGCTGGGCGGCATCCTGCCGACCCGCTCCGACGACACCGCGGCGGGCGGCTACCCCGGCCACTACCGGGACATCACCGACACCCTCCAGCGCTGGAGCAGCTCGGCCTGGGTGCCGTATCCGAAGGGGCTCGGCGGGATCGCCCCGGCGGGCGCGCTGACCACCGGCGGCTACTACGGGCAGTACCGGGACAGTTCGGCCGGTCAGCTCCAGCGCTGGAACGGCACCGCCTGGCAACCGGCTGTACCGGGGCCGGTGTTCGCGCAGTCGCTGGACGCCGGCTACACCACGTCGACGACGTACACGGCCGCGCTCACGGACACCGCCGTCACCGCGCTGACGCTCAACTTCACGGCGCCGCCGTCCGGTTCGGTGATCGTCAACCTCGGCGCACGCGTCTACACGACGAGCAGCGAGACCACGACCGCGCACATGTCCCCGCAGGTCGCCCTCGGCACCACGGTGGTCTGGGCGGCGGACGACGAACGGGCCGCGTCCGGTTCGGGCGCCGTGAGCAAGTCGGTCTCGACCCAGCTGCGGCTCAACTCCCTCACCACGGGCTCGACCTACACGGTCACCGCGATGCACCGCTCCACGTCGTCGACCGTCACGTGCTGGTTCGACACCATCTACCTCCGCGTCGACCCGATCGCCTGACGCCCCATCAACTCCCCTCCTCCCGAATGGAGTCCGACCATGCCCGTACGCTCCGGCTGGCTCTCCCCCGACAGTCAGTCCCGTGAGGACACCCGGCTCGTCTCGCTCGGCGCCCTCACTTCGACCTCGGCCGTCCAGGTCCGCTCCGGCATCCTGCCGGGCTCGGCCACCGGCCAGTTCCGCATCAACGGTTTCACCCTGACCGGCACCACCGGCACCATGAGCGGCACCGTCAGCCCCGGCCGCGCGCTCGTCCAGTCCACCGACAGCCGGGGTGCCTACCCGCTCGCGCTGACCGAGTACGAGAACGTGACGTTCGCGGACGGCGACGCCCTGTTCGGCCGGATCGACCTGCTCGTCCTGCGGATCTACGACGACGTCTACGACGGCTCGGGCCGCACCGAGGCCGTCGTCGAGATCGTCCGGGGCACCCCGGCCGCCACCCCGGCCGTGCCCGCCGTCCCGGATCTCGCGCTGCCGCTGTACGAGGTCGTCGTGCCGGCCGGCACGAGCTCGGGCACCGGCGGCATCCCCTGGACCACCGCTCTCACCGGCCGGCGCACCGCCACGGTCGGTGTCGGCGGCATCCTCCCGATCACCACCGACACCGCCAACGGCTCCTACCCCGGCCAGTACCGCGACCTGAACGGCCAGTTGCAGCGCTGGAGCGGTACCGCCTGGGCCGACTACCCGGTCCTGCCGACCTGGCAGAGCTGGACCCCGACCTGGACCACCACCACCGGACTGGCGACCCCGTCCTTCGGCAACGCGAGCCTGAGCTGCCGGTATGTGAAGTTCGGGACGACCGTGCACCTGAACTTCCAGATCGTCTTCGGCAGCACCACCTCCTTCGGCACCAGCCCCACCATCAGCGACGGCTGGCGCTTCTCGCTGCCGGTCTCCGCCGCCGCGACCCGTATGTCGATCGGCTTCGCCGAGATGTCGGCCAACACCGCGAACAACCGCGTCATGGCCCGCATCTACCCCTCCGCCACGGGGACCTTCGAACTCGTCACCGCCTCGGGCCAGCCGACCGCCGTCGCCCTCGCCAACACCGGCGGAGTGGACTCCCTCACCCCGTGGACCTGGGCGAGCGGCTACACCATCTTCGGCTCGGCGACCTACGAGGCCGCCGCATGACGACCGTCAACACGCCCTACCGGGCGATCTTCTGCGATCTGCGCACCGACAGCACGATCGACATCCTCCCCCTACGGGACGTCACCGTCGACGACTACATCGGCAAGGCCGGCTCACTCTCCGGCACCGTCCCCGTCCCGGACGCGGCGATGGCCGCCCGGGTCCGCCGTATCGAGGAGGGCCGCACCTCGGTCTACCTCCAGCGCGGCAACGACCTGTGGTGGGGCGGCATCGTCTGGACGAGCACCCTCCAGAGCGACGACCAGGGCGTCCTCACCCTCGGCGTCCAGGCGGCGACCTTCGAGTCGTACGCGGGAAGGCGCCTGATCCGGGCGACCACCCCCGAGTACGACCCCGACTACGAACTGGCTCTGACCGGCGACCAGTTGGACGTGGCCCGGGCCCTGTGGACGGACCTCCAGACCGCGCTCCCCGGCGGCGACATCGGCGTCAGCTACGGCACCGAGGCCTCCGGGGTGACCCGCGCGGCGAGCTACCGCGACGGCGACGAGACGGTCTATCTGGACGCGCTGGACGCCCTGGCCGCGCTGGAGAACGGCTTCGAGCACTACATCTCGGTCTACACGGACCCGACCACCGGCGCCCGCGTACGCCGCCTGCGGCTCGGCAGCCCGAGGATCCTCACCGGGGCCACCGACCTGGTGATGGACCGGCCGGGCGCGATCCTGTCGTACTCCTTCCCGCGCGACGCGACCCGCGGCGGCACCACCGACCGCGCCCGGGGCGCCTCCACCAACACCGACCAGGCCAGCGAGTCCCGCCCGCTCTGCTCGACGGTCGCGGTGGCCGACGACCTGATCGGACAGGCGGGCTACCCGCGCATCGACCTCACCTCGGACCACAACGACATCACCGACGCGAGCACCCTGACCGCGCTCGCCCGCACCGAACTGGCCGCGGCCACCGGCGCGGTGGTGATCCCCGAGATCAGCGTGCGCCTCGACGACCTGGTTCCGGCCGCGCTGATCGGCCGGACCGTCCGGATCCGGATCACCGACGAGTGGTACGCCGAGGGCCTCGACACCCGCTACCGGATCATCGGCGTCAAGGTCAGCCCCGCCCAGCGCGGCCGCCCCGACACCGCCGACCTCTACCTGGAGGAGGTCTGATGCCCCAGCTCCCCGAAGACATCATCGACCGGCTCACCCAGATGGAACGCCGCATCCAGCAGCTCTCCACCGCCGTCAACACCCGCCCCGCCCTGAACACGGTCTCGGGCGGCACCCTGGAGGTCGGCCCGGCGACCGGGTCCCCCGTCTTCAAGGTCGGCAAGTGGCCCGGCACCAACGAGTACCGCGTCGAACTCCGCCGCCAGACCGGCCAGTTGGCGCTGAGCATGTACAACGGCGACGGCACCGCCGGCTCCCTGCAACCCCTGCGCCTGTACGACAAGGCGGAGCGCGAGATCGTCTCCGACGACATCGGCACCGGCGGCCTGGCCCGCCCCTGGCTGAACATGCTGCCGCCCCAGGACGCGAACACGGCCCGCTGGCCGCAGACCTCCCTCACCACGATGACGACGATCGCGATGTCCTACAACGTCGTCTGGCAGCCGAAGATGCGCCTGGTCATGAACACCCGCGCCAGCTCCGGCGCCACCGGCTCCGTCCAGGTCCTCGTCAACGGCGCCCAGTGGGGCAGCACGGTGGCCGCCGGCACGGACTTCATCTACGAGGCCCTGATCAGCTCCGACTTCGGCTCAGTCTACGGCACCCAGCTCAAGGTCGAGGTCCAGGCCCAGGTCACCAGCGCCTCCGGCACGGTCTACGCCAACCCCATCCTCATGTACGGCCGCCAGACCTGACGAAAGGACACCACCCATGGACATCGACACCACCCAGCCCTGGGGCCTGGCCATCGACTTCGCGGGCCGCGCCACCATCGTCGAGGCCGGCCACACCGTCTACGTCAACGTCTCCGACAGCAGCTACAACAGCATCATCGCCCCCGACTCGGTCAGCGGCACCTACGCCCCCGTGACGGTGGCCGCCCAGTTCACCGAAACCGGCGCCAACGGCTCCGCCATCCGCGGCAGCGCCCGCACCACGATCATGCCCATCGGCACAGCGATGGTCGTCCCCGACCAGACAGCGATCCAGAACGTGGTCGCCGCGGCCCTGGCCAACTTCGTGGACAACACGGCGGCCTATACGGCGCTGAGCGCCAAGTGGACACCGGACGACGGGGGTTCGGGCGACGACGGAGGGGATGGCGGTTCCGGGGACGGTGAAACCCCGGACAGCGCAACCCCCTAAGGGGCGCGAGGCTGCATCGAACATGCGGCTGCCGCCACGCGGACACGCCCAACCCTCTCAATCCGCCCCACCCCAACCCCCTAGGGGCGCGAGGCTGCATCGAACATGCGGCTACCGCCGCGCGGACGCGCCCAGCCCTCTCACCCTGCCCCACCCAAACCCCCCAGGGGCGCGGGGAACTGCGCGACCAGCCCCCACCGAACCCGCACACCGCACACAACCCGAGCCCCCACCCCCGGCCCGGGTTTTTTCATGCCCACCCCCAACCCCGAAAAGGCACCCCATGGCCACACCCCTCTCCCCCGACGCCCTGATCACCGCACTCCGCAAAGAGGGCGTCACCGTGATCGAACACCCCGGCTGGCGCACCAACAACCGCAACACCAAGGGCAGTTGGGGCCCGGTGAACGGCGTGGTCATCCACCACACCGTGACCACCGGCACCACCGCCTCAGTCAACCTCTGCTTCAACGGCCACTCAGAACTCCCCGGCCCCCTCTGCCACGGAGTCATCGCCAAGGACGGCACGGTCCACCTGGTCGGCAACGGCCGGGCCAACCACGCGGGCAGCGGCGACGGCGACGTACTGAACGCGGTCATCGCCCAGAGCGCCACCCTCCCCGCCCCGAACCAGAACAACACGGACGGCAACGTCCACTTCTACGGCTTCGAGTGCGTCAACCTCGGCGACGGCAAGGACCCCTGGCCGGCAGCCCAGTCGGACGCGATGGTCCGCGCCGCGGCCGCGCTCTGCCGCGCCCACGGCTGGAACGCCCACTCCGTCATCGGCCACAAGGAGTGGACGAACACCAAGATCGACCCGCGCGGCTTCACCATGGCCGACTTCCGCACCCGGGTCGCGACCCGCCTGGGCACCGAGGTCACACCCGGCAAGCCGCCCACCCACCAGCCCTTCCCCGGCGCCGACTGGTTCAGGAAGAACCCCAAGTCCGCGATCGTCACGGCGATGGGCAAACGGCTCGTGGCCCTCGGCTGCGGCGCGTACACCTCCGGCCCCGGCCCCCAGTGGACCACCGCCGACAAGGCCTCCTACGCCAAGTGGCAGCGCAAGCTCGGCTACACCGGCACCGCCGCCGACGGCTGGCCGGGGGCCACCTCCTGGGCCGCGCTGAAGGTCCCGTACAGCTCCTGAGCTCCACAAGAAAGCGAGGTCACCCATGTCAGAGGCCGCGAAGCGCACCCTCCGCACCGCCGTCCAGACCGCCGTCGGCCTGTGCGTCCTGCTGCCGACGGTCGTCGCAGCCGCCGGCGTGTCCGAGACGATCCCGTGGGTGGCCGGCGCCCTGGCCGTCGCCGCCGGGGTCACCAGGGTCATGGCGCTGCCCGCCGTAGAGGCGCTGCTGCCCGCGTGGCTGCGGACCGGAGGCGCCGATGAACGACACTGATCCGAACGACGCGATGACCGTCGCCCTCGAACTGGAGCGGCTGCGCGGCTCGTTGGAGGCCGGGTTCGCCCGGGTCGACGGCTCCCTCGCGCTGCTGGTCCAGCGCAGCGACCAGACCGACAAGCAACTCGCCGATCACGAACAGCGGTTGGACGCCCTGGAGCGCTCCCGCTGGCCACTGGCGAGCATCGGCGCGCTGGCCGCCGTAGCGACGGTCGTGGTCACCGGTCTGGAGATCACCGCACGCTGAGACAACGCCGAAGGGCGGCCACCCCGTACGAAACGGGGTGACCGCCCTTCGGTTCGACTCAGCCTGCTCGCTTACTGGTTGTACGGACCGTAGTCGTAGTCCTCCAGCGGGACGGCCTGGCCGGAGCCCGTGCCGAACGGCGAGTAGTCGATGTCGTCGTAGCCGACGGCCGAGTACATCGCGGCCTTGGCTTCCTCGGTCGGCTCGACCCGGATGTTGCGGTAGCGGGACAGGCCCGTACCGGCCGGGATGAGCTTACCGATGATGACGTTCTCCTTGAGGCCGATCAGGGAGTCGGACTTGGCGTTGATCGCCGCGTCCGTCAGCACCCTGGTCGTCTCCTGGAAGGACGCCGCCGACAGCCAGGACTCCGTGGCCAGCGAGGCCTTGGTGATACCCATGAGCTGCGGACGACCGGAGGCGGGGTGACCGCTCTCCTGCACCACACGACGGTTCTCCTGCTCGAAGCGGGAGCGCTCGACCAGCTCGCCGGGCAGCAGCTCGGCGTCGCCGGACTCGATGATCGTCACACGGCGGAGCATCTGCCGGATGATGATCTCGATGTGCTTGTCGTGGATCGACACACCCTGCGAGTTGTAGACCTTCTGGACCTCGCCGACCAGGTGGACCTGGACGGCACGCTGACCCAGGATGCGCAGCACGTCGTGCGGGTTGGTGGCACCCACGGTGAGCTTCTGGCCCACCTCGACGTGCTCGCCCTCGCTGACCAGGAGACGGGCACGCTTGGAGATCGGGAACGCCGTCTCTTCGCTGCCGTCGTCCGGGGTGACGACGAGCTTCTTGGTCTTCTCGGTCTCCTCGATCCGCACGCGGCCCTGGGCCTCGGAGATCGGGGCGACACCCTTCGGCGTACGAGCCTCGAAGAGCTCGACGACACGGGGCAGACCCTGGGTGATGTCGTCACCGGCCACACCACCGGTGTGGAAGGTACGCATCGTCAGCTGCGTGCCGGGCTCACCGATGGACTGGGCGGCGATGATGCCGACCGCCTCACCGATGTCGACCAGCTTGCCGGTGGCCAGCGAGCGGCCGTAGCACATGGCGCAGGTGCCGACGGCGGACTCGCAGGTCAGGACCGAGCGGGTCTTGACCGTCTCGATGCCGTGCTTGACCAGCTCGTCGATGAGGACGTCGCCGAGGTCGGTGTTGGCCGGGGCCAGCACCTTGCCGTCGACGGTGATGTCCTCGGCCAGCGCACGGGCGTACACGCTGGTCTCGACGTTGTCGGCCTTGCGCAGGACACCGTCCGCGCCGCGCTCCGCGATGTGCAGCTTGAGGCCGCGGTCGGTGCCGCAGTCCTCCTCGCGGATGATGACGTCCTGGGAGACGTCGACGAGACGACGGGTGAGGTAACCCGAGTCGGCGGTACGCAGAGCCGTGTCCGCCAGACCCTTACGGGCACCGTGGGTGGAGATGAAGTACTCCAGCACGGACAGGCCTTCACGGAAGGACGCCTTGATGGGACGGGGAATCGTCTCGTTCTTGGCGTTCGACACCAGACCACGCATACCCGCGATCTGACGCATCTGCATCATGTTTCCTCGGGCACCCGAGTCGACCATCATGAAGATGGGGTTGGTCTTCGGGAAGTTCGCGTTCATCGCCTCGGCGACCTCGTTGGTCGCCTTGGTCCAGATCGCGATGAGCTCCTGAGTGCGCTCTTCCTTGGTGATCAGACCACGCTCGTACTGCTTCTGGACCTTCTCGTCCTGCGCCTCGTAGCCCTTGACGATCTCCTTCTTCGCCTCGGGAACGACGACGTCGGAGATGGCCACGGTGACACCGGAACGGGTCGCCCAGAAGAAGCCGGCCGCCTTCAGGTTGTCGAGCGTCGCCGCCACGATGACCTTGGGGTAGCGCTCGGCCAGGTCGTTGACGATCTCGGAGAGCTGCTTCTTGCCCACCGAGTAGTCGACGAACGGGTAGTCCTCGGGCAGCAGCTCGTTGAAGAGCGCGCGGCCCAGGGTCGTCTTCAGGCGGAAGGTGTCACCCTGCTGCCACTCGGGCTCGCCCTCCTCGCGGACCGGCGGCACCCAGCCACGCGGCGGGATGGTGCCCACCGGGAAGCGGATGTCGACGGCCGACTGGAGCGCCAGCTCGCCACCGTCGAACGCCATGGTCGCCTCGGCCGTGGAGCCGAACGCGCGGCCCTCGCCCTTGACGTCACGGAGCTCGCCGTCGGTGGTGAGGAAGAACAGACCCAGCACCATGTCCTGGGTCGGCATGGTGACGGGACGACCGTCGGCCGGCTTCAGGATGTTGTTCGAGGACAGCATCAGGATGCGGGCCTCGGCCTGCGCCTCCGCGGAGAGCGGCAGGTGCACGGCCATCTGGTCACCGTCGAAGTCCGCGTTGAACGCGGTGCAGACGAGCGGGTGGATCTGGATGGCCTTGCCCTCGACCAGCTGCGGCTCGAAGGCCTGGATGCCGAGACGGTGCAGCGTGGGCGCACGGTTCAGCAGAACCGGGTGCTCCGCGATGACCTCTTCCAGCACGTCGTACACGACCGTGCGGCCGCGCTCGACCATGCGCTTGGCCGACTTGATGTTCTGCGCGTGGTTCAGGTCCACCAGGCGCTTCATCACGAACGGCTTGAAGAGCTCCAGCGCCATGGCCTTCGGCAGACCGCACTGGTGCAGCTTGAGCTGCGGGCCGACGACGATCACGGAACGCGCGGAGTAGTCCACACGCTTGCCGAGCAGGTTCTGACGGAAGCGACCCTGCTTGCCCTTGAGCATGTCGGACAGCGACTTCAGCGGACGGTTGCCGGGGCCCGTCACCGGGCGGCCACGACGGCCGTTGTCGAAGAGCGCGTCGACGGCCTCCTGAAGCATGCGCTTCTCGTTGTTCACGATGATCTCGGGGGCACCGAGGTCGAGAAGGCGCTTCAGGCGGTTGTTGCGGTTGATCACACGGCGGTACAGGTCGTTCAGGTCGGAGGTCGCGAAGCGGCCACCGTCCAGCTGCACCATCGGGCGAAGGTCCGGCGGGATGACCGGGACGCAGTCGAGGACCATGCCCTTGGGGCTGTTGGAGGTCTGCAGGAACGCAGACACGACCTTCAGCCGCTTCAGCGCACGGGTCTTCTTCTGGCCCTTGCCGGTACGGATGATCTCGCGAAGCCGCTCGGCCTCTTCATCCAGGTCGAAGGACTCCAGGCGCTTCTGCAGCGCCGCGGCACCCATCGAACCGTCGAAGTACGTGCCGAAGCGGTCACGCAGCTCGCGGTAGAGCAGCTCGTCACCTTCGAGGTCCTGGACCTTGAGGTTCTTGAACCGGGTCCACACCTCGTCCAGGCGGTCGATCTCGCGCTGCGCACGGTCGCGCAGCTGCTTCATCTCCCGCTCGGCGCCTTCGCGCACCTTACGGCGCACATCGGCCTTGGCACCCTCGGCCTCGAGCTCGGCCAGGTCGGTCTCGAGCTTCTTGGCACGGGCTTCGAGGTCGGAGTCACGCCGGTTCTCGACCTGCTGACGCTCCACGGAGACATGCGCCTCCAGGGAGGGCAGGTCGCGCGTACGGCGCTCCTCGTCGACGAACGTGATCATGTACGCCGCGAAGTAGATGACCTTCTCGAGGTCCTTCGGGGCGAGGTCGAGCAGGTAGCCCAGTCGTGACGGGACACCCTTGAAGTACCAGATGTGCGTGACGGGCGCGGCCAGTTCGATGTGGCCCATCCGCTCACGGCGCACCTTGGCGCGGGTCACCTCGACGCCGCAGCGCTCACAGATGATGCCCTTGAAGCGAACGCGCTTGTACTTGCCGCAGTAGCACTCCCAGTCCCGGGTCGGACCGAAGATCTTCTCGCAGAAGAGTCCGTCCTTTTCGGGCTTGAGCGTGCGGTAGTTGATGGTCTCAGGCTTCTTGACCTCGCCGTGGCTCCACTGACGGATGTCGTCAGCGGTGGCCAGACCGATCCGGAGCTCATCGAAGAAGTTGACGTCGAGCACTATGCGTCAATCCCTCTCAGGGTTGTAAGTCTTGGGGTCTGATACGGGGGTCCTGGGGCCGGAGACCTGCGTGGCGCAGGTCTCCGGACTCCCGTCAGACCTCTTCGACGCTGCTCGGCTCACGCCGGGACAGGTCGATGCCGAGCTCCTCCGCTGCGCGGAAGACATCCTCGTCGGTGTCACGCATCTCGATGGACATACCGTCACTGGACAGCACCTCCACGTTCAGGCAGAGCGACTGCATCTCCTTGATGAGCACCTTGAAGGACTCGGGGATGCCGGGCTCAGGGATGTTCTCGCCCTTGACGATGGCCTCGTAGACCTTCACGCGGCCGGTGACGTCGTCGGACTTGATCGTCAGCAGTTCCTGGAGGGCGTAAGCGGCGCCATAAGCCTCAAGCGCCCACACCTCCATCTCGCCGAAGCGCTGACCACCGAACTGCGCCTTACCACCCAGCGGCTGCTGGGTGATCATCGAGTACGGACCGGTCGAACGGGCGTGCAGCTTGTCGTCGACCAGGTGGTGCAGCTTCAGGATGTACATGTAGCCGATCGAGACCGGCTCCGGGAACGGCTCGCCGGAGCGGCCGTCGAACAGGTTGGCCTTGCCGGAGGGCTGGACCAGGCGGTCCCCGTCGCGGTTCGGGATCGTGGCCTGGAAGAGACCGGAGATCTCGTCCTCGCGGGCACCGTCGAAGACCGGGGTCGCGACGTTGGTACCCGGGGCGACCTGGTCGGCGCCGATGACCTGGAGGCGTCGCGCCCAGTCCTCGCTGAAGCCGGAGACGTCCCAGCCGCGGCTGGCGAGCCAGCCGAGGTGGATCTCCAGGACCTGTCCCGGGTTCATTCGGGACGGGACACCCAGCGGGTTCAGGATGATGTCGACCGGAGTCCCGTCCTCGAGGAACGGCATGTCCTCGATGGGCAGGATCTTCGAGATGACACCCTTGTTGCCGTGACGGCCGGCCAGCTTGTCGCCGTCGGTGATCTTGCGCTTCTGCGCAACATACACCCGGACCAACTGGTTGACGCCGGGCGGCAGTTCGTCGCCCTCCTCGCGGTCGAAGACGCGGACGCCGATGACCTTGCCGATCTCGCCGTGCGGCACCTTCAGCGAGGTGTCGCGCACTTCGCGCGCCTTCTCACCGAAGATCGCGCGGAGCAGGCGCTCCTCGGGGGTCAGCTCGGTCTCGCCCTTGGGCGTGACCTTGCCGACGAGGATGTCACCGGCGACGACCTCGGCACCGATACGGATGATGCCGCGCTCGTCGAGGTCGGCGAGGACCTCCTCGGAGACGTTCGGGATGTCCCGGGTGATCTCCTCGGGGCCGAGCTTGGTGTCACGGGCGTCGACCTCGTGCTCCTCGATGTGGATCGAGGAGAGGACGTCGTCCTGTACGAGGCGCTGCGACAGGATGATCGCGTCCTCGTAGTTGTGACCCTCCCAGGGCATGAACGCCACGAGCAGGTTCTTGCCGAGCGCCATCTCGCCGAACTCGGTCGCCGGGCCGTCGGCCAGTACCTGGCCGGCGATGACCCGGGCGCCCTCGTCCACGACAACCTTCTGGTTGACGGAGGTGCCCTGGTTGGAGCGGGAGAACTTCGCGAGGCGGTACGTGGTGTACGTGCCGTCGTCGTTGGCGGTGGTGATGTAGTCCGCGGAGACCTCCTGGACCACACCGTCCTTCTCCGACTTCAGGACGTCACCGGCGTCGACCGCGCAGCGGTACTCCATGCCGGTGCCGACCAGCGGCGCCTCGGACTTGATGAGGGGCACGGCCTGACGCATCATGTTCGCGCCCATGAGGGCACGGTTGGCGTCGTCGTGCTCCAGGAAGGGGATCATCGCGGTCGCGACGGACACCATCTGGCGCGGGGAGACGTCCATGTAGTCGACGTCGTCACCGGGGACGTAGTCCACCTCTCCGCCACGACGGCGGACCAGGACGCGGGACTCCTCGAACCGGAACTCGTCGCTGAGCGGCGCGTTGGCCTGCGCGATGACGAATCGGTCCTCTTCGTCGGCCGTCAGGTAGTCGACCTCGTCGGTGACGACACCACCGGTGACCCGGCGGTACGGCGTCTCGACGAAACCGAACGCGTTGACCCGGCCGTAGGAGGCGAGCGAGCCGATCAGGCCGATGTTCGGGCCTTCGGGGGTCTCGATCGGGCACATGCGGCCGTAGTGCGAGGGGTGCACGTCACGGACCTCGAAGCCGGCCCGCTCGCGGGAGAGACCACCCGGGCCGAGCGCCGACAGACGGCGCTTGTGGGTGAGACCCGACAGCGGGTTGTTCTGGTCCATGAACTGCGAGAGCTGGCTGGTGCCGAAGAACTCCTTGATGGAGGCGACGACCGGCCGGATGTTGATCAGGGTCTGCGGCGTGATCGCCTCGACGTCCTGGGTCGTCATCCGCTCGCGGACGACTCGCTCCATACGCGCCAGGCCCGTACGGACCTGGTTCTGGATGAGCTCGCCGACGTTGCGCAGACGGCGGTTGCCGAAGTGGTCGATGTCGTCGGTCTCGACGACGATCGAGGCGCCGTTGTCACCAACGGTCTCGGTCTCGCCGGCGTGCAGCTTCACCAGGTACTTGATCGACGAGATGATGTCCTCGACGGTCAGCACACCGGCGTCCAGCGGGGCTTCGCTGCCCAGCTTCTTGTTGACCTTGTACCGGCCGACCTTGGCGAGGTCGTAGCGCTTCGGGTTGAAGTAGAGGTTCTCCAGAAGCGTCTGCGCGGCCTCGCGGGTCGGGGGCTCGCCCGGACGCAGCTTGCGGTAGATGTCGAGGAGCGCGTCGTCCTGGCCCTGGGTGTGGTCCTTCTCCAGGGTGGCGCGCATGGACTCGTACTCGCCGAACTCCTCCAGGATCTGCTCGGTGGTCCAACCGAGAGCCTTGAGCAGGACGGTGACGGACTGCTTGCGCTTGCGGTCGATGCGGACACCGACCATGTCGCGCTTGTCGATCTCCATCTCCAGCCAGGCACCCCGGGACGGGATGACCTTGGTCGAGAAGATGTCCTTGTCGGACGTCTTGTCGATGGAGGAGTCGAAGTAGACACCCGGCGAACGGACCAGCTGCGACACGACGACACGCTCGGTGCCGTTGATGACGAAGGTGCCCTTGTTGGTCATGAGCGGGAAGTCGCCCATGAAGACCGTCTGGGACTTGATCTCGCCGGTCTCGTTGTTGGTGAACTCAGCGGTCACGAAGAGTGGGGCGGCGTACGTGAAGTCGCGCTCCTTGCACTCGTCGATGCTGTTCTTGGGAGGTTCGAAACGGTGGTCGCGGAACGTCAGCGACATCGACCCGGAGAAGTCCTCGATCGGAGAGATCTCCTCGAAGATCTCCTCCAGACCGGACTTGGTGGGGACGTCCTGACCTGACTCCAGAGCCGCCTCGACCCGACTCTGCCAGGCGGAGTTGCCGAGCAGCCAGTCGAAGCTCTCGGTCTGCAACGCGAGCAGGTTGGGAACCTCGAGGGGCTCCTTGATCTTTGCAAAGGAGATGCGCAGCGGGGCGGTGCTGGCGCCGTTGTTCATATTCGCGGTCGAGGCAGTGCGCGAGGCGGCCAAGAGGGGGTCCTTCCGAGGGCTCGGACTCACTACGCGCGTACCGGCCCCTCTCAGGGGCAAAGAGACATGGACTTCCTGAGACGGCCCGGAAAGGCCAGGTCAGAGTTGGTCCGGTCATCGATGCTCAAGGGAGGGCATGCCCCTGGTGACGGGCAGGGGACAGCTAACAGGCAGCGCAAAGGGTCAGTGTAGCCACAAGGCACACTGATGTCCAGTGCGGGTTTTTTGAGACCCTCGTTGTTCTCGACACCTGCGCAAGCCCACGCCCTCAATGCACGTTGATACTGCCCTCTTCGTCGCCGATCCATGCCTCGGATCCGGACCGTTCTGGCGACGCGTCCTGAGAATTGCGCGCCGCGTGCGGTTCGTCAAGGCCTCTCTTGCCCAAACCGGGTGCTGCCATCGTCACGTTGCAGCCTGCCACCAGGGGTCCTCGAGGGCACGACGAAGATCACCATACTCCGCGGACCCCTTGGTGCAAGGAAGTCGCCACCCGACCCTCGGATACGCCGAAGAGCGACCACCCGGATGGATGATCGCTCTTCGGTGCGGTCGCGTTACAGCCCTCTCGGGCCGTATCGGCGCGCAGAGGCCCTGCGGGGGCCTCGAAGGTGTTACTTGACCTCGACGGAGGCGCCGGCGCCCTTGAGGGACTCGGCGGCCTTCTCGGCGGCGTCCTTGGCGACCTTCTCGAGGACCGGCTTCGGAGCGCCGTCCACGAGGTCCTTGGCCTCCTTCAGACCCAGCGAGGTCAGCTCACGCACGACCTTGATGACCTGGATCTTCTTCTCGCCGGCACCCGTGAGGATGACGTCGAACTCGTCCTGCTCCTCGACGGCCTCGGCGGCGGCGGCCGGGCCGGCGGGGGCGGCGGCAACCGCGGCGGCGGCGGTGACGTCGAACTTCTCCTCGAACGCCTTCACGAACTCGGAGAGCTCGATGAGGGTGAGGGTCTCGAACTGCTCGAGCAGCTCTTCCTGGGACAGCTTCGTCGCCATGTGGGCGATCCTTCCACTAATTCGGCTGGTGCCGGATGTACGGGTGAGGCGGGCGTACTAACGGCCCGCTGCGACCGCTGCCTGGGCGGCGGTCAATGCGCGAGCCGAATTACTCGGCACCGCCCTGCTCGGCCTGCTTGGCACGAAGCGCCTCCGCGGTGCGGACGAACTTCGAGGGAAGCGCCTTGAAGAGCTGCGCAGTCTGGGTCTGCTTGCCCTTGAAGGCACCCGCCAGCTTGGCGAGCAGAACCTCGCGGGACTCGAGGTCCGCGAGCTTCTTGATCTCGTCGGCGGACAGCGCCTTGCCGTCAAGGACACCGCCCTTGATGACGAGGTTCGGGTTGTCCTTGGCGAAGTCACGAAGACCCTTCGCCGACACCACCGGGTCACCGGTGATGAAGGCGACCGCCGTCGGACCGTTGAACAGGTCGTCGAGCGTGGAGATCCCGGCCTCGTTGGCCGCAATCTTGGTCAGCGTGTTCTTCACCACGGCGTACTGGGCGTCTTCACCGAGCGAACGACGCAGCGTCTTGAGCTGCGCCACGGTGAGACCCCGGTACTCGGTCAGCACGGCGGCGTTCGAGCCGCGGAACTGGTCCGCGAGCTCGGCTACCGCGGCAGCCTTGTCGGGCCTTGCCATAAGCGTGGCCTCCTTCCGGGTGATGAGGACCGCTCAGAAGGGGCTGGGACAAACAAAACGCCCCGGCGCAGGCGCACGGGGCGTAGCTCGACCGGAAACACAGTTCCCGGGAGCACATCCAGTTCACCTGCGCGGGTCGTCCACTGTTCAGCGGATCCTTCGGTCACCGTGCCCTACGTGCACACGGCAACGACCAGCGGTCTTTGGCTTCTCCCGAAGAGTACGGGACCCACACACGCCCAAGCAAATCCGCCCGTACGGCGTAGTCCTGGGCGCCCTTGATCGGCTGGGCGGGGTCGGTGGTGCGGCATGAATTGTGGCCAGCGTCTTCGCCGCCTCGGCCCTGGCAGTCCCCTCGCCGGTCACCCGGTAGCGGAGCGAGGGGGCGTGCTGTGTCTTCTTCACCGCCTCGGCGACGGCACCCGGAACCCCGTACGGAAGCCCCCGAACCCCCTTGCCCCTCAGCCGAGTTGGAGCCCGACAGCGCCTCAGGAACTCGTGCCGGACCCCGTCGCCGTGTCACCACTGCCCGGGGTCAGGCCCTGCTGCTTCAGCAGTGCCGTGAAGTCCTCGGTGTCGCTCGCCGGAGGCACGGTCGCGTCGACCTTCACGCCGTAGTCGCTGTAGTAGGCGGTCTGGGTGTACTGGCCCGAGGTCATCTCGCCCTTCTCGACCTTCTTCACCAGGAGGTCCTGGGAGTTGACCCAGATGTCGACCTGCTCGGTCGAGACACCGGCCTGGGTGAGCTGCTTCTTGAGGCCGGCGAGCTGGCTCGCGGTGAGGCTGGAGTTCTTGGCGGCGAGGTCGGCGACGTCCACCGTGCCCGAGTAGTGCGTGGTCCGCTGGCCGCGCACCGACTCCGTACCGACCTTCTTGACGTCCCCGGAGGCGAGCAGGAGCTTCACCGACTGGTTCGGCGTCGAGTTCTGCATCTGGTCCTTGAGGTACGCGCCGGAGCTGCCGCCGAGCTTGGCCAGGTCGTCGTACGCGTACTTCAGCCAGTGCTTGCCGCCCGCCTGCGCGGCGAACTTCTCGCCCATCTTCGCGTAGTAGGCGTCCGGCAGATAGCGGGCCTCCATCGACGTGCTGCCGGCCGCGCGCATCGTCTGCGCCATCGTGCCGCCGGTGTACGTCATCGTGAGTGTTCCGGTGATGCCGTCGCCCCAGCCGAGGCTGCCCTTGGCGTCCATGGACATCAGGGAGCCCATCACGGTGGAGGACTCGACCTTCGCGGAGTCCGCCTTGTCGGTGGACCGCTCGGCGCTGCGCAGGGCCGCTATGGGGCTCACCCGGGTCGAGCCCTTCCCCGCGGCCTTGTCGTCCTTGCCGGACCCCCCGGAGGAGGCCGAGGAACCACAGGCGGCCACCGAGGCCAATGCGGTCGCCACCGCGATCGAGAGGCCCATCCGGCGCACGGTCGTGCTCTTCATTCGTCCCCACCCCTATGCGATTGCTGTGCCTGCCCAAAACGCTAGCGCAGCGCACTGACACCCGGTACGAAAAGGGACGAGCCCCGCACCTCGAAGGTTGCGGGGCTCGTCCGACTTCTTACGCGTACGCGACGCGGCTACCGGGGTGAGCGCGGGGCTCAGACGGAGGCCGGGTCCTCCTCGACGAGGAGGTTGCGGGTGCGGTTCGGGTCGAGCGGAATGCCGGGGCCGATCGTGGTGCTGATCGCGGCCTTCCTGATGTAACGACCCTTGGCGGCGGACGGCTTCAGACGGAGGATCTCGTCCAGGGCCGCGCCGTAGTTCTCCACCAGCTGGGTGTCGTCGAAGGACGACTTGCCGATGATGAAGTGCAGGTTCGAGTGCTTGTCGACGCGGAACTCGATCTTGCCGCCCTTGATCTCGTTGACGGCCTTGACCACGTCCGGCGTCACGGTGCCGGTCTTGGGGTTCGGCATGAGACCACGGGGACCGAGCACGCGGCCGAGACGGCCGACCTTGCCCATGAGGTCCGGGGTGGCGACGACGGCGTCGAAGTCCAGCCGGCCCTTCGCCACCTCGTCGATGAGTTCGTCGGAGCCGACGATGTCGGCGCCCGCGGCGAGCGCGGCCTCGGCACGGTCACCGGTCGCGAAGACCAGGACCCGGGCGGTCTTGCCGGTGCCGTGCGGGAGGTTCACGGTGCCACGGACCATCTGGTCGGCCTTGCGCGGGTCGACACCCAGACGGAAGGCGACCTCGACGGTGCCGTCGAACTTGGAGGTGGAGGTCTCCTTGGCGAGACGCACGGCCTCGAGCGGGGCGTAGAGCTTGTCCCGGTCGATCTTGGCGTCCGCAGCGCGGAGAGACTTGCTGCGCTTGCTCACTACTGCTCCTGTGTGTGTTCTGAGGAGTCGTGGTGTGGGCCGAGCAGGCCCTGCCACGGTCTTTCCTACGAGGTGAAGGTCAGCCCTCGACCGTGATGCCCATGGAGCGGGCGGTGCCAGCGATGATCTTCGACGCGGCGTCCAGGTCGTTGGCGTTCAGGTCGGGGAGCTTGGTCGTGGCGATCTCGCGGACCTGCGCCTGGGTGATCTTGGCGACCTTGGTCTTGTGCGGCTCGCCCGAGCCCTTCTCGACACCGGCGGCCTTGAGGATCATCTTCGCGGCCGGCGGGGTCTTGGTGACGAAGGTGAAGGAGCGGTCTTCGTAGACCGTGATCTCCACCGGGATCACCCAGCCGCGCTGCGACTCGGTGGCCGCGTTGTAGGCCTTGCAGAACTCCATGATGTTGACGCCGTGCTGGCCGAGCGCGGGGCCGACCGGCGGGGCCGGGTTCGCCGCACCGGCGTTGATCTGGAGCTTGATAAGCCCCGTGACCTTCTTCTTCTTGGGAGGCATTGCTCTCTCCGGGTCCTAGTGAGAGTGTTCGGCCGCCGTCCGGTTAATCCGGATGGAGGCATACCGCACAACGATAACGGGTATCTGTGCGCGGCCAAAAACCGAGCAGGTCAGAGAGGCTTTTGACAGCCCGTCTGACCTGCTCGGAAGACGTACGTCCAGGAAGAACTAGTTCTTCTGGATCTGGTCGAAGGAGAGCTCCACCGGCGTCTCCCGGCCGAAGATCTCGACGAGACCCTTGACCTTCTTCGAGTCGGCGTTGATCTCGTTGATGGTCGCCTGCAGCGTCGCGAACGGGCCGTCGGTGACGGTGACCGAGTCGCCGACCTCGAAGTCCAGCACCTGGACCTCGACCTTGCGCTGCGGAACCGGCTTGCCCTCGGCCTCGGCGGCCTCACGCGCGGCCTTCTCCTCGGCCTCCGGGGCGAGCATCTTGACGATCTCGTCCAGGGTCAGCGGGTACGGGTCGTAGGCGTTGCCCACGAAGCCGGTGACGCCGGGGGTGTTGCGGACGACGCCCCAGGACTCGTTCGTCAGGTCCATGCGGACCAGGACGTAGCCCGGGAGCTTGTTCTGCTTGATGGTCTTGCGGTCGCCGTTCTTGATCTGGACGACCTCTTCTTGCGGCACCTCGGCCGCGAAGATGTAGTCCTCGACGTTCAGCGAGACGGCGCGCTGCTCCAGGTTGGTCTTCACGCGGTTCTCGTAACCGGCGTACGTGTGGATGACGTACCACTCGCCGGGAAGGAGACGCAGTTCCTCGCGCAGGGCCACAACAGGGTCGACGGGCTCGGCCGGCTCGGCCTCTTCCTCGTCGTCCTCAGCGGCGGCCTCGTCGTCGAGGTCCTCGGTCGCTTCCGCGTCCTCGTCCTCGACGTGTACGGCGGCTTCCTCGGCGGGCTCGCCCGCGTCGGCGTCTGCAGCCTCGGCCTCGTCCAGGTCCTCGTCCGCGCCCTCGACGATGTCGAGTTCGTCTTCCACGGACTCGTCCGGCTCGACGGCCTCGTTCAGCTTCGGGTCAGACACGGTGGCTGCTTCTTCCTGGATACATGGGGGTGGAACACGCGAAAGGGGCGCCGGTCAGGGCGCCCTTCGCTTCCGGCCTCAGCCGAAGACGTACTTCGCGGCGTGATTGAGTCCATAGTCAATCACGGTCACCAGACCGATCATGATGACGACGAAGACGATGACAACCGTCGTGTACGTCGTCAGCTGGTTGCGCGTGGGCCAGACGACCTTGCGGAGCTCCGCAATGATCTGGCGGTAGAAGATGCCGAGCCGCTTCAGCGGGCCCTTCTTGGCGCGCTTGCCGCCCTTGCGGGCCTTCTTCTTGGACTCCGACACCTCGTCCTGGGCATCAGGCATGTCGATGGAGCCCACGGCGTCCGCCATTCGTCCTCACCTGTTCCCGGGTCGTGGCCGTGCCGCGCCCGGTCTGAGCTGCACGGCGGTGCATTGCTGTGTAAACATGCGCTGCGCACACATCCTGGCGAAGGAGTGTGTAGCAGGGCCGGAGGGACTTGAACCCCCAACCGCCGGTTTTGGAGACCGGTGCTCTACCAATTGAGCTACGACCCTTTGTGACGTCCCCAACGTACCGCATCCACCCGGGTGCTCGGTGTGCACCAAGTAGGGCGCGGCTGCTGAAGGCCAACGAGCTAGGAGTGTACGTGCTCCGGGGCCGGTCGTCGAACAGAAAGTGCCTGTACGGGGATTGGCGGAGGAAGATCGCCCAGGCCGGGGCCGGAAACCGGACGGTTGTTCAATGTCCGCCCGATGTCCTCCCGATCCGGTTCAGTCTGTGAAACCGGTGTGCCGGGCGGGTTTCCGGTCTGAAACGATGGGTCCATGAGCGCCTCAACCCCTCCCACCGAGCGCCGGGTCTCCGCCCGAGTCGGCGCGATCTCCGAGTCCGCCACCCTCGCCGTGGACGCCAAGGCCAAGGCCCTCAAGGCCGCCGGGCGTCCGGTGATCGGCTTCGGCGCGGGTGAACCGGACTTCCCGACTCCGGACTACGTCGTCCAGGCCGCGATCGAGGCCTGCTCGAACCCGAAGTACCACCGCTACACCCCGGCCGGCGGTCTGCCGGAGCTGAAGGCCGCGATCGCCGCGAAGACGCTGCGCGACTCGGGCTACGAGGTGGACGCCTCCCAGATCCTGGTCACCAACGGCGGCAAGCAGGCCATCTACGAAGCCTTCGCGGCGATCCTCGACCCGGGCGACGAGGTCATCGTCCCGGCGCCGTACTGGACGACGTACCCGGAGTCGATCCGGCTCGCGGGCGGTGTCCCCGTGGACGTCGTCGCCGACGAGACGACCGGATACCGCGTCACGGTCGAGCAGCTGGAGGCGGCCCGCACCGAGAACACCAAGGTCGTCCTGTTCGTCTCGCCGTCCAACCCGACCGGCGCCGTCTACAGCGAGGCCGAGGCCGAGGCGATCGGCCGCTGGGCCGTCGAGCACGGCCTGTGGGTCATGACGGACGAGATCTACGAGCACCTCGTCTACGGAGAGGCGAAGTTCACCTCGCTCCCCGCGATCCTCCCCGAGCTGCGCGACAAGTGCATCGTGGTCAACGGCGTCGCCAAGACGTACGCCATGACCGGCTGGCGGGTGGGCTGGATCATCGGCCCGAAGGACGTCGTCAAGGCCGCGACCAACCTGCAGTCGCACGCCACGTCGAACGTCTCGAACGTCGCCCAGGTCGCCGCGCTGGCCGCCGTCTCCGGTGACCTGACGGCCGTGGCGGAGATGCGCGAGGCCTTCGACCGCCGCCGCAAGACGATCGTGCGCATGTTGAACGAGATCGACGGCGTGCTCTGCCCGGAGCCCGAGGGCGCGTTCTACGTCTACCCGTCGGTCAAGCCGCTGCTCGGCAAGGAGATCCGCGGCAGGCGCCCGCAGGACTCGGTCGAGCTGGCCGCGCTGATCCTGGAGGAGGCCGAGGTCGCGGTCGTCCCGGGCGAGGCCTTCGGGACCCCCGGTTACCTGCGGCTGTCGTACGCCCTGGGTGACGAGGACCTCGTCGAGGGCGTCAGCCGCATCCAGAAGCTGCTGGCGGAGGCCCAGGACTGACGTTTTTCGTGCTCCACGCGTGTGTGCGGGCCGTTTCCCTCCCGGGAAGCGGCCCGCTGCTTTGTGCGAGCAAGACCACTATCGGGGAAAGTGGTACCGGCACGGCGGGAACGTGCGGCAGGATTCCCAGATGGAGCGTGTACGTGATGTCTCTGAACTGCCGAAAGCCCATCTGCACCTGCACTTCACCGGGTCGATGCGGCCGACCACCGTGCTGGAGCTGGCCGACAAGTACGGCGTACGACTGCCGGAAGCCCTGACCGACGCACTGACCAGCGGGGAGCCGCCGAAGCTGCGCGCGACGGACGAGCGGGGCTGGTTCCGTTTCCAGCGGCTGTACGACGCGGCGCGGTCGTGCCTGCGGGAACCCGAGGACATCCAGCGGCTGGTGCGCGAGGCCGCCGAGGAGGACGTCAGGGACGGCTCGGGCTGGCTGGAGATCCAGGTGGACCCGACGTCGTACGCACCGCGCCTGGGCGGGCTGATCCCGGCGCTGGAGGTCATCCTGGACGCGGTGGAGACGACCTCCCGCGAGACCGGGCTCGGGATGCGGGTGCTGGTGGCCGCGAACCGGATGAAGCACCCGCTGGACGCGCGCACGCTGGCCCGGCTGGCCGTGCGGTACGCGGACAGGGGTGTGGTCGGTTTCGGCCTCTCGAACGACGAACGCCGGGGTATGGCACGGGACTTCGACCGGGCCTTCACGATCGCCCAGGAGGGCGGCCTGCTGTCCGCCCCGCATGGCGGCGAACTGGCGGGCCCGGCCTCGGTGCGGGACTGCCTGGACGACCTGCACGCGACCCGGATCGGCCACGGGGTGCGCGCCGCGGAGGACCCGCGGCTGCTGAAGCGGCTCGCCGACCGGGGCATCACCTGCGAGGTGTGCCCCGCCTCGAACGTGGCGCTGGGCGTCTACGAGAAGCACGAGGACGTGCCCCTGAGGACCCTCTTCGAAGCGGGCGTCCCCCTGGCGCTCGGCGCCGACGACCCCCTCCTGTTCGGCTCCCGGCTGGCGGCCCAGTACGAGATCGCCCGCCGCTACCACGCCTTCTCGGACCGCGAACTGGCCGAACTGGCCCGGCAGTCGGTGCGGGGATCGGCGGCCCCGGAGGACATGAAGGCGAAGCTCCTGTCGGGCATCGACGACTGGCTCAGCGCCCCGGTCGCCTGAAGTGCGCGTAGGGCGGATATGGCTTGAAACAGATCGCGACCTCGGGGCAGCGCGAGCCGTCCGGGTAGGGGACCAGTTCGCTGCTCAGGGAGGTCACGAACGCCGAGTGCCCTTTGACGACCCGCTTCTCCCGCGGCCCCCAGCCGGCCGCGTAGGAGAAGTGGGTGGCGGCGGTGGCGAGGACGTCACGGTCGCCGATGAGGAAGTACGTACGCGCGTGCGTGGTGTGCCGCAACTGCCCCTGCGCGTACGGCTGCTCGGCCCACGCACGCGCGTGCCGCTCGGTACGGGCCTCGTCCGTGCGCACGGTGAGCGGTCTGCCGCGCCCGAGCGCCCGCCGCAGTTCGGGCCACTTGGAGGGCCGCAGCCCCGCCTCCGAGTGGGCCAGCACCAGATCCACCAGCTCCCCGCACCCCTCCTGGGGCGGCACCCCGTCCCGCAACGGGATGTGCACGACGGTGTGCCGCGAGTGGGCCGCGAACGAGAACAGCCCCGCGAGCCGGTTCAGCCCGTCGTGATCCCCCAGGAGCGTTCCGTACGGCGCCGGGTCGCGCAGTGAGGTGTGGCGCAGGGGTCGTCGGGGCTGGACGACACGGTGTTCGTGCGGACCGATCCGGGGTCTGAATTCGCTGAGTCTCAGCTCCATGTGGGGTGCCTCATGGGGCGATGGTCCCGGTCAGGAGGGGGCCTCGGCAACGGAGATTCCGCGCGGGGACGGCCTGTCGAGGCGCTACGGAGGGCGCTGTTGAACCCCTACGGAGGGCACGCTCAGAGGCTGACGCCGATCGTGACCGGTTCGTTGACCAGGGTGACCCCGAAGGTGTCGTGGACGCCGGCGACGACTTCGCGGGCCAGGGTGAGGAGGTCCTCGGTGGTCGCCTCGCCGCGGTTGGTGAGCGCGAGGGTGTGCTTGGTGGAGATGCGGGCGGGCCCGCTGCCGTACCCCTTGGTGAAGCCCGCCTTGTCGATCAGCCAGGCGGCGGAAGTCTTGGTGTGGCCTTCCCCCGCCGGGTACGCGGGCGGCTCCACGCCGCCCCCGAGACGCTCCCCCACGCGCGCGTGGAACGCGGTGAACTGCTCGTCGGTGAGGATCGGGTTGGTGAAGAAAGAACCGGCCGACCAGGTGTCGTGGTCCTCGGGGTCCAGGACCATGCCCTTGCCGGCGCGCAGCGCGAGAACGGTCTCCCGGGCCCGCGCGAGCGGCACCCGGTCACCGGGCTCGACACCGAGCACCCGGGCCGTCTCGGCGTACTTCACGGGCGCCGACAGCCCGTCCGCGTCCTCCAGCTCGAAGCGGACCCGGAGCACGACATAGCGCTCGGGCTCGGCCTTGAACCGGCTGTGCCGGTAGGAGAAGGCGCACTCCTCGTTGGTGAGGGTGACCGTCTCGCGGGTGGTGCGGTCGTAGGCGACGACCTCGGTGATGGTGGCGGAGACCTCCTGGCCGTACGCCCCCACGTTCTGGATCGGGGTCGCGCCGGCCGACCCGGGAATCCCGGCGAGGCACTCGACCCCGGCGAGACCGGCCGCCACGGTGCGGGCGACCGCGTCGGTCCACACCTCACCGGCCGCCAACTCCAGCCGCGTGCCGTCGAGTTCGAAGCCGCGGGTGGCGATGCGCAGGGCCGTGCCCTCGAACCCCTTGTCCCCGATGACGAGGTTCGACCCACCCCCGATGACCAGCAGCGGCGTCCCGGTGTCATCGGCCTCGCGCACGACGTCGATCACCTCGGCGTCGGTGCCTGCGGTGACCAACCGGGTCGCGGGACCGCCCAGGCGGAAGGTGGTGAGGGGGGCGAGGGGAGCGTCGTGGAGTTCCTGCACGGGCCCAAGCGTACGAGACGGGACTGACAGGTCCGGGTCGGCAGGGGTGACCGGCCGTTCGGCGCGCGGCACGCACGCGTGGAGCCCCACCGGCAAAGGCGGGGCTCCACGCGTGCGTGCGAGGTGTTCCGGTCAGCGACCGGCGTTCTCCAGGACCGAGTCGGGCTCGGCAGCCTCTGTGGGCTCACCGCTGCTCGCCGTCAAGGACGACTCCCCCGCCGCGAGTTGGGCGGCCCGCCGCCGCGTCGGGATCAGCAGCGTCGCGACCCCGGCGAGGGCGACCACCGCCGCGCCGGTGACCAGTGCGGGCTTCAGGCCGTCGACGAAGGTCTGTGCGGTCTGGTAGCCGCCCTGGGCCGAGAAGATGGACGCCATGACGGCGATGCCGAGCGCGCCGCCCACCTCACGGAGCGCGTTGTTGGCGCCGGACGCGATGCCCTGTTCCTGGGGGCGGACGCTGGACATGACCAGGTTGGAGGCCGGCGCGAAGAACAGGGCCATGCCGATGCCGCTGAGGATCAGGCCGGGCAGCTGAGCGCCGTAGGAGACGTCGGTGGTGACGATGTAGGACATGTAGCCGAGGCCTGCGGCCTGGAGAAAGAGGCCCGCGGCGACGACCGGGCGGCCGCCGATGCGGTCGGAGAGGATGCCGGCGATGGGGGCGACGAGCATCGGCATGCCGGTCCAGGGGAGCATGCGCAGGCCCGCCTCGGTGGGCGAGTAGCCGAGGACGCCCTGCATGTACTGGCTGAGCAGGAAGATCGAGCCGAACATCCCGAGGAACATCAGCAGGCTCGCCGCGTTGATCCCGGAGAAGGCGCGGGAGCGGAACAGCCGCATCGGGAGCATGGGGTTCTTGGCGTTGACGCTGTAGACGACGAACCCGGCGAACAGCGCGCTGCCCGCGAACAGCCCGGTGAGGACGAGCGGGCTGGTCCAGCCGTCGGCGGGCCCGCGGACCAGGCCGTAGACGATGCCGAAGAGGCCGCCGCTGACGAGGAGGGTGCCGGGGAAGTCGAGCGGGGCGCCGGTGCCGTGCGACTCGGACAGGCGCAGGCGGGCGAGCGGCAGCAGGGCCAGGCCGAGCGGGACGTTCAGCCAGAAGATCCAGTGCCAGGAGATGTGCTCGGTGAGGCTGCCGCCGATGAGCGGCCCGGAGGCCACGGCGAGTCCGTTCACGGCTCCCCAGATGCCGAACGCCATTCCGCGCTTGGCCGCGGGAACGGCCGCCGTCAGCAGGGTCAGTGTCAGCGGCATCATGATCGCCGCGCCGACACCCTGCACCGCGCGGGCGGCGATCAGGGAGTCGATTCCGGGCGCCATGGCCGCGGCGGCGGAGGCGCCGGTGAATATCGTGATGCCGACGAGGAAGAGCCGGCGGCGGCCGAACCGGTCGCCGAGCGCCGCGCCGAACATCAGCAGGACGGCGAAGGTGAGCGTGTAGGCGCTCACGGTCCATTCCAGGTCGCCCAGCGCGCCCCCGAGGTCCTTGCGGATGGACGGCAGGGCGGTGGTGACGACCAGGTTGTCCAGGGCCGCCATGAATCCGGCGACGCTGGTGATGACGAGGGCCCAGACCATTCCCCCGCGGCGTTCCGTTGGCTGTGACATCGCTCCCCCAGAGGGTGCTCGTACCGATGATTAGTTATTGATGACTAACTTTGACGGTCATGAAAAGGCGCGGAAATCCGCCTCTCGCCCGCCGCTACGACTTCTCCAGCCGACCGGTGACACGGGCCTGCGGGTACATCCCCTCCCAGACCCTGTGCTCGGGCGGAAAACCCATGGCCACAAGGGTGTTGATCAGCATTCCGTGCCCCATGAAGGTCGCGGTCTCGCCCACATCCGCCCCCATGGACACCCGCACGATGTCCCAGAGCCTCATCCAGCCCTTGCGCACGGCGTCGCCGAACTCGTGGTCGCCCTCCGCCTCGGCGGCGGCCACCGTGATGTACGTCTGCATCTGCATCTGGAGCTTCTCGGGATGCTCCGTGATGAGCCGCACGTAGGCGTCGGCCATGGCATGCAGGGCCTCTTCGCCCTCCAGCCCCTTGGACGACTCCTCCATGACCCGGCACACGTCCTCGACACACCTGAGCGCGGCCGCCGCGAACATCGCCTTCTTGCCCGGGAAGAGCCGGAAGAGATACGGCTGGGAGACACCGACACGCTTGGCGATCGCCTCGGTGGAGGTGCCGTAGTACCCCCGCTGCGCGAACTCGGCGATCGCCGCGCGGACGACGCTCTCGCGCCTCTCTTCTGCGCTCATCCTGACCATGCGAGAAAGTTAGTACTCAATCACTAACTTGGTCAAGAGGTGTGGGCCACCGCACACAAGCGGGCGGGCCCCGGGCCCGCCGACGTCACAGCCAGTCACCGAATCGGCCCGGACCGGCCTTCATGTAAGGGGCGCACGCAATGACGGACGCCCCTTACCTCGGCTCACGCCAGTCGTACGACCGCTCGTGACATCCCGAGCACCTTCTGGCCGACGCTCGTCGCCACCAGGTCCACGCGGACCGTGTTGTCGTCGAGTTTGACCGCGACCTTGGCGCTGACCTCGACGGTCGCGCCCTGGTCGTCGTTCGGGACGACGACCGGCTTGGTGAAGCGGACGCCGTACTCGACGACCGCGCCCGGGTCGCCGGCCCAGTCGGTGACCACGCGGATCGCCTCGGCCATGGTGAACATGCCGTGCGCGATGACGTCCGGGAGTCCGACCTCCTTGGCGAACTTCTCGTTCCAGTGGATCGGGTTGAAGTCCCCGGAGGCGCCCGCGTACTGGACGAGGGCGGCGCGGGTCACGGGGAAGGCCTGGGCGGGCAGCTCGGTGCCGACCTCGACGTCGTCGTACGCGATCTTCGCCGTCATGTCAGCTCTCCTCCGCCGCGCGGGCCACGAGCTTGGTCCAGGCGGTCACGACGTGCTCGCCCGCCTCGTCGTGGACCTCACCGCGGATGTCCAGGATGTCGTTGCCCGCCATCGACTTGATCGCCTCGATCGTGGAGGTGACCGTGAGACGGTCACCGGCGCGTACGGGGCGGACGTAGACGAACTTCTGGTCGCCGTGCACGACCCGGCTGTAGTCGAGGCCGAGCTGCGGGTCCTGGACGACCTGTCCGGCGGCCTTGAACGTGATGGAGAAGACGAAGGTCGGCGGGGCGATCACATCGGAGTGACCGAACGCCTTGGCGGCCTCCGGGTCCGTGTACGCCGGGTTGGTGTCCCCCACCGCCTCCGCGAACTCACGGATCTTCTCCCGGCCCACTTCGTAGGGGTCGGTGGGCGGGTAGGTCCGCCCCACGAAGGACTGGTCGAGCGCCATGGCCCGCTACCTCCTGATGCTGCTGCCGTGTGGCCTGTGTGCGGCCTGCCGTGTGGAGAACGACGCGAGGCCGCCCCCAGAACTTCGGGGACGGCCTCGTGTACGAGCCTGATACTTATCGCGTTTCGCGGTGCGCGGTGTGCGCATTGCAACGCGGGCAGTGCTTCTTCATCTCCAGTCGGTCCGGGTTGTTACGCCGGTTCTTCTTGGTGATGTAGTTCCGCTCCTTGCACTCCACGCAGGCCAGCGTGATCTTCGGGCGGACGTCGGTGGCAGCCACAGGAGTGCTCCTTGACGAACGGATGGGACTATGAACGCATAACAGAGTAGCCGATCGAAGGACCGACCCCGCAATCGGCTACTGTCAGTAGCGGTGACCGGACTTGAACCGGTGACACAGCGATTATGAGCCGCTTGCTCTACCGACTGAGCTACACCGCTGAGATGCGATCAGCTCCCGTCTCGCGACGGGAACCTTTCACACCAGAGCCCCAATACGGAATCGAACCGTAGACCTTCTCCTTACCATGGAGACGCTCTACCGACTGAGCTATTGGGGCGAGCGATGAAGACATTACACGCTCCGTCGCCGTTCGCCCAAATCCGTTTCGCGGCACCGCTCCAGCCGCTTCCACGGCCCTCCCAGAGGCCTCGGGACCCCCTCCCGTACGGGGGAACCACACCGGTACGACTATTGCGCTCCTCCCGGCCGCGAGCGGATCACCGCCCTAGGCTCGACTCACTCTGTGTGATCTTGCGCCCCTTTGCGCAGCCTCAGTCCTGAGCCCCGAAGCCCCGAGCCCGCGAAGCCCTGAGCCCCTGGAGCGCGATGCCCGACAGTCAGCCCCAGCCGTCCCACTCCTCGTCCGGCCCGTCGGGTTCCTCAGGCTCGTCGGGACCGGCCGACCCGGCCGCGCTCCTGTTGTGCGGCGCCCGGCTGACCGACGGCCGGACCGTGGACGTACGGCTGGGCGGCGGGCGCATCGAGGCGGTCGGCACGGCCGGCAGCCTGGCGACGGACGCCACGCGCGCGTGCGGGTCGCGCGTGGACCTCAGCGGCTATCTCCTCCTCCCGGCCCCGGCCGAGCCGCACACGCACAGTGACACCGCCCTGTCGGCCGAGAGCTGCGGACCGGTCTCCTACGACCCCGAGGACGTCCAGCGCCGCGCGACGGAGGCCGCCCTCCTGCAACTCGGGCACGGGGCCACGGCGCAGCGGGCACACGTGCGCGTGGGGGACGTTCAAGGACTGGGCGCGCTGGCCGCCGTACTGCAGGCGCGGCGGGCGCTGCGCGGGCTGGCGGAGTTGACGGCGGTGGCGATGCCCCGGCTGCTGACCGGGGTGGCGGGGGCGGACGGGCTCGCGATGCTTCGGGACGCATTGAAAATGGGTGCCTCCGTAGTGGGCGGTTGTCCAGATCTGGACCCCGATCCGACGGGGTACGTGGAGGCAGTCCTGGAGGTCGCGTCCGAGCACGGCTGCCCGGTCGACCTGCACACGGACGCCGCCGACCCGACCCGCCTGGCCCGGCTGGCGGCGGTCGCGGGCGGGATGCGCCCCGGGGTGACGCTCGGCCCGTGCGGCGGTCTGGGACGGCTGCCTGCGGACACGGTCACACGGATCGCGGACCAACTGGCCGCGGCCGGCGTGACGGTGGTCTGCCTGCCGCAGGGCGGCTGCGGCGGCGTCGACCGCCGGGGCACGGCTCCCGTACGACTGCTGCGCACGGCCGGCGTCCAGGTGGCCGCGGGCAGCGGCGCCCTGCGTGACGTGTCCAACCCGGTGGGCCGCGGAGACCCTTTGGAGGCGGCCTACCTGCTGGCCTCGCGGCACGGGATGCGGTCCGAGGACGCCTACGACACGGTGAGTTCATCGGCACGCGCGGCGCTCGGTCTGCCCGAGGTACGGGTCGAGGCGGGATTTCCGGCCGAACTGCTCGCGGTGCGCGGCAACCGACTCGCGGGTGCGCTCTCGCTGGCGTACAGCCGGATCGTGGTGCACCGGGGGCGCGTGGTGGCACGGACGAGCGCGGTACGGGAGTACTGCAACACGGCGGCGGGCTCGGAGTTGGGGCTGCCCCGGCAGGGACGGGGTGAGTTGTCGTGAGCCGCCCGGACTGCGCGGGGGCGCACGCCTGAGGCGCCATGGCTCGGGTCCGCGCGCCCGGCGCGTCCGACGCCGGTGTGCGCTGCCGGGACGCGGCCGAAGTCATGCGGCGCGTGCGGCCGTCCGGGCGTACGGTCGGAGGCATGCGCATTGTCATCGCTGGAGGTCATGGTCAGATCGCGCTGCGGCTGGAGCGCCTGCTCGCCGCACGCGGTGAAGAGGTCGCGGGCATCATCCGCAACGCCGAACAGAGCGACGATCTACGGGCGGCCGGCGCCGAACCGCTCGTGCTCGACCTGGAGTCGGCCTCGGTCGAGGAGGTCGCGGCGCTGCTGCGGGGCGCGGACGCGGCGGTCTTCGCGGCAGGCGCGGGCCCGAACAGCGGCACGGCCCGCAAGGACACGGTGGACCGGGGTTCGGCGGTGCTGTTCGCCGACGCGGCGGTCCTGGCGGGCGTACGACGTCATGTCGTCGTGTCCTCGATGGGCGCGGATCCGACGCACTCCGGGGACGGCGTCTTCGACGTGTATCTGCGGGCCAAGGGCGAGGCCGACGCGTATGTGCGCGGCCTGGACGCGCTGGACTGGACGATTCTGCGCCCCGGTTCCCTGACGAACGACGCCGGTGCCGGTCTGGTCCGGCTGGAGGCCCACACCGGTCTCGGTTCGATCCCGCGCGACGATGTGGCCGCCGTACTCCTGGAGTTGGTGGAGACCCCGGCGACGGCCGGCCTGACGCTGGAGCTGATCGGAGGGTCCGCGCCGGTGTCGGTGGCGGTGAAGTCGGTGGCGGGGAACTGAGGTTTCCCGCCGGGCAGTTGCCCCGCTGCCTAGAACAGCGGCATCTGGCCGGGGAAGTCGGGCACCACGTACCCGTCCAACGCGGGCTGTGCCGCCCCGAGTTCCGCCTGTCGGCGGGACCCGGGGCAGGACACGAGGTCGCCGCTCTCCCGCGCGCCTGGCGGGTCGTGCCGCGCGTACCGGCCGGCCACGACGGCGATTTCACGACGGCACTCGGGGCAGCTTCTGCGGCGTGACGACATGGGATCAGTCTGCCCCGCCGCAGGTCCAGTTGGCTGCCTGGGCTCGCTCAGCTGTGGGCGACGGTGAGGCCGTAGAAGGCGACCCGGGCGCCCTTGGTGGTGCTGTCCGAGGACGACTGGTTGTACGAACCGGCCTTGAAGTACTGCTTGTAGGCGTTGAACGACGACGGGATGGCGTAGTGCGTGGTGCTCCCGTTGACCGTGAGATTGATGGTGTTTCCGCCCGAGACGCCGATCGTGTAGCTCCACGTCTTGCCGACCGCCACGTTGCCGACGGTGTGCAGGGTCTGCCCTCCTGAGGGCGAGTTCTCGGTGCCGAGGACGATGTCGCCGCTCGACCGGTAGTACAGCTCCAGCAGCGGCTTGGTGGACGTGCCTCCGGTGCCGAGGTGGATCTGGCCGACGCAGACGTTCGACGTGACGGACACGACCCGCAGCGTCGCCTTCATCGTGTGGGTGCCGCTGAGCGACCAGTTGGCGGCGCTGCCGCTGCGGTTCATCTCCCGCAGTTCGGAGCGGGCGCAGTTCGAGTTCGGGGTGGTGACGCCCTTTTCGGGCGCCCAGAAGGTCATCGCGCCGTCGCGGGTGTCCGTGTAGAAGTACGCGTCCTGGAACCCGTTGGCGCCTTGGAGCCGCGACGATGAGATCGTCGTGGGCGAACCCGGGGAACCTATCGGCTCCTGGAGCTGCCACACCCCCAGGTCGAAGTTCCCGCCGGGGGCGACGGAGGGGTCCGCGAGGGGTGCGGCGACGACGTGTGCGGCGCCGGTACTGCCCGACGCGGCAGGAGCCGTGAGGGCGAGGCCGCCGGTTACGGCGACGACGGTGGCCAGGGAGGTGAGCAGCGTACGCATGCGCATGGGGGGTGCCTTCCTGTCTGCTCTATGGACTCGGTTGGCGCACGCCCATGTGTTCACGGTGTTCACATGGATGAACTTCGTGTTTCAACATGAACGCGGTGTCGCGACAGTAGGACCGTGGCACGGGCACGTCAAGACTGGGGGCCGGGGTGGGGGACGCCGGGGCAGAAGGCTCGCGGGAAGCTCCGGGGATGCGCCGAGGAAGCTCCGGAAACGACGAAAGGGTCTGTGATCAGCATTGCTGCTGATCACAGACCCTTCGATCATGTGGCGGCGCCAGGGTTCGAACCTGGGTAGGCTAAGCCGGCAGATTTACAGTCTGCTCCCTTTGGCCACTCGGGCACACCGCCGGGGATGCTGCCTCTCGAACCGCTTTTCGGCGGTGCTCCGTGGCAACGACGTAAACGATACCCGATGCCCAGGGGTGCTTCGCCACCCGATTGACCGGCGCTCGGAGGGGAGGGGGTGGCTACGCTTATGCGGATGCGGCCCGGGGCCTACACCGGGCTCGGCGGCTGCCCCCACGCCGCCGATACGCAGTGACACGCATCGATACGCACCCTGATACAAGGAGCCACAGGACATGGCCGACTCCAGTTTCGACATCGTCTCGAAGGTCGAGCGGCAGGAGGTCGACAACGCCCTCAACCAGGCCGCCAAGGAGATCTCGCAGCGCTACGACTTCAAGGGCGTGGGTGCGTCGATCGCCTGGTCCGCCGAGAAGATCCTCATGGAGGCGAACTCCGAGGAGCGGGTCAAGGCGATCCTCGACGTCTTCCAGTCCAAGCTGATCAAGCGCGGCATCTCGCTGAAGGCGCTGGACGCCGGTGAGCCTCAGCTCTCCGGCAAGGAGTACAAGATCTTCGCGTCGATCGAGGAGGGCATCTCCCAGGACAACGCGAAGAAGGTGGCGAAGATCATTCGCGACGAGGGTCCCAAGGGCGTGAAGGCCCAGGTGCAGGGCGACGAACTGCGGGTCAGCTCGAAGAGCCGTGACGACCTTCAGGCCGTGCAGGCCCTGCTCAAGGGCAAGGACTTCGACTTCGCGCTGCAGTATGTGAACTACCGGTAGAACCGCACCTCGCACGTCCGCCGCGCGCGAGCTTCGCGGGAAGGGTGGGCACCCGTCGGTGCCCACCCTTCCCGCCTGCCGGCGGATCAGGTCGCGGGAAAGCAGGGGCGCCTGATCAGTGCCGGTGAGCGGGGTCTGGGTCTGGTGTGTGCGGCTGCGAGGCTGAGGAGACGTTGACGCCAGCGGCCGCCGCCGGGCACGACGTGGCGGCATGGTCCGCCGGACAGCCCCTAGTTGCGCGAGTTGCCGAAGAAGATGCGGTAGGCGATCAGGAGGACCAGCGCGCCGCCTATCGCCGAGGCCCACGTGGCACCGTCGTAGAAGTTCTTGGCGACCGGGTGGTCGAGCCAACGGGCCGAGATCCAGCCGCCGATGAACGCGCCTGCGACACCGATGACGGTCGTGCCGATGAAGCCGCCCGGGTCGCGGCCCGGCAGCAGGAATTTGGCGATGGCTCCGGCCAACAGTCCCAGGATGATCCAGCTGATGATGCCCATGCCGTGAACCTGCCCTCTCACGCTGTGCTTGCACTGATCCGGAGCTGTGAATTCCGCCCGGACAGGCTGTGTTCGTTGGCCCTTGCGCACGGCCTCTCGCTGCATGTTCTGCCGTGTCGATGAACAGGACGTCATGGATGCGTGTGGTGGTTGCAGGCATCGGTGGCGGGCGCGGTGGTGGTGATCGGTGGCGGGTGTGCCCTGGTGGTCACCGGTGCGCGGGCGCTCTGGTGGTGACCGGTGCGGGAATCAGTGCCGGGTCCGAAGTCGGACCCGGACCCGGAGCCGCTCAGGATGCCTGTGCCGTCGTGCGGGTGCGGAAGTCGGTCCACGGCGTCGGTTCGGCGTCGCCTTCGTGGTCCTCGTACCAGCCCGTGCCGTCGAGCCAGGAGCGCAGCCAGTCGGCGAGGCTGGGTGCGTCGACGTACCACGCGTGGTCGGCCTCGTCGGCGTTCGGCTCGTAGAGGAGAACCGTGGCTTGCGGGGTTCGGCAGTCCACGCACGCGTACATCGCGCAGCCCCAGTGGGATATCGGCAGGACACCCTCGGGCCAGGGCCAGTCGGGGTCTTGTTGTCCGCTCGCGCGGTTGGCGAGGTACTGCGTGACGGCGGCGGGCTCGCCAGCCGGTGGGTTGTCGAGGAGGGGCAACAGGCCGTACTCCGGGCCGAATCCGCCGTCTCCTATGCGCGAATAGAGCGCCACGAGCAGCGGGGGCAGACGGAAGCTTAGGGCAGCCTCGGCGCGGGTCACCGTGGCCTCGTCCACAGGGGCGGGGAGTGAAGTCCAGCCCCACGGGCGGGTGTTGCGGGCCTCGGCGGCCACCCGTGTCAGCAGTTGCTGCTCGTTCTCGGTCATGGCTTCATGGTGCCGCCCGCCACTGACAATCGGGCCGGCCTGTGGACAACCCGGCGGTTGTGGAAAACCTGCTGGTCGTGAGCCGGGAGTCAGCTGATTCGCAGTCCGCCCTCGGGCGGGCAGCCGGGCAGTCCGCACATCTCCCGCGCAGGGCCCCCTGCGCTTCGTCAGCGGGTCGCGAACGGCTGGTCCGTGGGCACGATTTCGCGGCCCAGGGGGAACAGCGAGACAGGGATCAGCTTGAAGTTGGCGATGCCGAACGGGATGCCGATGATCGTGATGCACATGGCGATGCCGGTGACGATGTGGGCGAGGGTCAGCCACCAGCCCGCGAGGACCAGCCACAGGACGTTGCCGACGCAGGACGGGGCGCCCGCGTCCCGGCGCTCGACCGTCGTGTACCCGAAGGGCCACAGGGCGTAGACGCCGATACGGAACGCGGCGATGCCGAACGGGATGCCGATGATCGTGATGCACAGCAGCGCGCCCGCGAAGAGGTATCCGAGGAACAGCCAGAAGCCGCTCAGGACGAGCCAAATGACGTTCAGGATGGTTTTCACTGAGGGCGACCTGCCATCTTCTCGAGCCGGGCGATGCGCTCCGCCATCGGCGGGTGTGTCGAGAACATCTTGGAGAGTCCCTGGCCCGGACGGAAGGGGTTCGCGATCATCATGTGGCTCGCGGTCTCGATGCGGGGCTCCGGGGGCAGCGGAAGCTGCTTGGTGCCGGCGTCGAGCTTGCGCAGCGCGCTCGCGAGGGCGAGGGGGTCTCCGGTGAGCTGGGCGCCGGACGCGTCCGCCTCGTACTCCCTGGAGCGGCTGATGGCCAGTTGGATGACGGTGGCCGCGAGGGGACCCAGGATCATGATCAGCAGCATGCCCAGGATGCCGGGGCCGTCGTCGTCGTTCGATCGGCCGATCGGGATCAGCCAGGCGAAGTTGACCAGGAACATGATCACCGAGGCAAGGGCGCCGGCGACCGACGAGATCAGGATGTCGCGGTTGTAGACATGGCTCAGCTCGTGGCCGATGACTCCGCGCAGCTCCCGCTCGTCCAGGATGCGCAGGATGCCTTCCGTGCAGCAGACGGCGGCGTTGCGCGGGTTGCGGCCCGTCGCGAAGGCGTTGGGGGCCTCCGTGGGCGAGATGTACAGGCGCGGCATGGGTTGGCGGGCCTGGGTGCTGAGGTCGCGGACCATTCGGTACAGGGCCGGGGCCTCGAACTCGCTCACCGGGCGGGCGCGCATCGCGCGTAGCGCCAGTTTGTCGCTGTTCCAGTACGCGTACGCGTTCGTGCCCAGCGCGATCACGACCGCTACGACAAGCCCCATGCGGCCGAAGAAGCTGCCGATGACGATGATGAGTGCGGACAGTCCCCCGAGGAGAACTGCGGTCCTGAGCCCGTTGTGCCGGCGGTGCACGGTACGCCCTCCAAATCGTGCGGCAGGGGAACCCTTTGTTTGCTGATCTCTGATGCCACTGGTGTCGTGGTGTCACGTCCAGTGGACCCTCCCGTACTGGTCAACGCCAGGCGGGGGGCTCAAGTTCCCTTGTGCGTGCGGCGACGGGGGTGGGCCGTCCGGGTGAGGACGGCGGTATGTGCCGGCGGCTCAGAAGAGTCCGGTGTCGGCGAAGCGCAGGACCAGTTGAGGTGCTCCGGAGAGGGCGATGCCGAGGGCGCCGGTGAGGGCGATCGCGGCGGTGAGGGGCGCGGGAACGCGGTGCTTGCCGTGCTCGCCCTCGGGTGTCCGGAACAGCAGGGCCGTCCACTGGAGGTAGTAGAAGAGCGCGATCACCACGTTCACAGCCATGACGACGGCCAGCCAGCCCAGACCCGCGTCGACGGCCGCCGAGAACACGGTGACCTTCGCGAAGAGCCCGATGACACCCGGCGGCAGTCCGGCGAGGCACAGCAGGAAGAAGGCCAGGAGCAGCGCGGCCAACGGGTTCGACGCGTACAGGCCCCGGTAGTCGCTGATGCGGTTCAGAGCTCTGCTGCGGCCCACCAGCGCGGCCACCGCGAAGGCGCCGAGGTTCACGGACGCGTACATGAGGGCGTAGGCGACGGTGGAGCCGATCGACTTCTGGGCGTCCTTGGAATACGCGGCGGCGGCGATCGGCACCAGGAGGTAGCCGGCCTGTCCGACCGACGACCAGGCGAGCAGTCGTACGGCGCTGTACGCGCGCGTGGTCTGTTGGCGCAGGGCGCCCAGGTTGCCGACCGTCATGGTGAGGGCGGCCAGTGCGGCGAGCGCGGGACCCCACACGTCGGCGTACGACGGGAAGGCGACGACGGTGACGAGGATCAGGCCGGAGAAGCCGACCGCCTTGCCGACGACCGACAAGTAGGCGGCGATCGGGAGGGGCGCTCCTACGTAGGTGTCGGGTACCCAGAAGTGGAAGGGGACGGCCGCCGTCTTGAAGGCGAAGCCGATGAGAGTGAGGACGACGCCGGTCTGGGCCAGAGTGTGGAACTGAGCGTCGACATGCTGGATGCGGTCGGCGATCCGGGTCAGGTACAGGGTGCCTGTGGTGGCGTAGACGAAGCTGACGCCCATCAGGCTGACCGCGGTCGCGGTGACCGAGGACAGGAAGAACTTGAGGGCCGCTTCGGCGGACTTCTTGTCGCCGTGCCGGATGCCGACGAGGGCGAACGCGGGCAGGGAGGCGACCTCCAGGGCGACGATCAGGGTCGCGAGGTCGCGGGAGGCGGGCAGGAGGGCGGCGCCCGCGGCGGAGGACAGCAGCAGGAACCAGTACTCCCCTTCGGGGAGTCCCTTGTCGGCGTCCTTCAGGGTGGTGATCGACAGGAGGGCCGCGAGGAGAGCCCCGCCGAGGACCAGGAACTGGATGACCAGGGTGAAGCGGTCCGCCGTATAGCTGCAGGCGGTCGCGTCGCCGGTCAGGCAGAAGGTGGCGCGGTCGCCGTCCAGGAGGGGCAGCAGCATGAGCGCGGAAGCGGCCAGGCCCGCGACCGAAACCCAGCCCAGGAGTGCCTTTTTGGCGTCCTGGAGGAACAGGTCGGCGACGAGGACCACCAGGCCGACGACCGCCGTGATGGTGGGCGGTGCGATCGCGAGCCAGTCGACGGACTGGACCATCGACTCCGCGAGAGGCTGGGCCGTGGCGCTCATCGGGTGCCTCCTGCGAGGAGCTGCTGGACGGCCGGGTCGGTCAGGCCGAGGAGTGCCTTCGGCCACAGGCCTGCGGCGACGGTGAGGGCGACGAGCGGGGTCCAGGCGGCGAACTCGTACGTCTGGACGTCGGCGAGCTTCGGCGCTTCCTGCGCCACGGCGCCCATGCAGACGCGGCGGACTACGGCGAGCATGTAGGCGGCGGTCAGCAGGGTGCCGAAGGCCGCGATCGCCATGAAGGTGAGGAACGCCGGGCGGCTGAGGTCGGCGGCGGGCCTGAACGCGCCGAACAGCGCCAGCATCTCGCCCCAGAATCCGGCGAGTCCGGGCAGTCCGAGCGAGGCGACGGCGGCGAAGGCGAGCAGGCCGCCGAGGCGCGGGGCCTTCCCGTAGAGGGCCGCTCCGGTCTCCTCGGCCAGCGTGTCCAGATCGGTCGTTCCCGTGCGGTCCTTGAGGGCGCCGACGAGGAAGAACAGCAGGCCGGTGATGAGGCCGTGGGCGATGTTGGCGAAGAGGGCGCCGTTCACGCCGGTCGGGGTCATCGTCGAGATGCCGAGCAGGACGAAGCCCATGTGGCCGACGGAGGAGTACGCGATGAGGCGCTTGAGGTCGCCCTTCGCGCCCTGTTTCGCGAGGGCGAGGCAGGCCAGGGATCCGTAGATGATCCCGACGACGGCGAAGGCGGCGAGGTACGGCGCGAAGGTGTGCATGCCGTCCGGTGCGATCGGCAGCAGGATGCGGACGAAGCCGTATGTGCCCATCTTCAGCATCACGCCGGCCAGCAGGACCGAGCCGACGGTCGGGGCGGCGGTGTGGGCGTCGGGCAGCCAGCTGTGCAGCGGCCACATCGGCGTCTTGACCGCGAGCCCGATCCCGACCGCCAGAACGGCGATGACCTGCACCGATGTGGTCAGCGACCGGCCGTTGTCAGTGGCGAGTGCCACCATGTCGAATGTGCCCGCCTTGATTCCGATCAGGAGCAGGCCGAGCAGCATGACGACGGATCCGAGCAGCGTGAAGAGGATGAACTTCCAGGCGGCCTGGGTCCGTTGGGCACCGCCCCAGCGGGCGATGAGGAAGTACATCGGGATGAGGACGGTCTCGAAGGCGAGGAAGAAGAGGATCAGGTCGAGGACGGCGAAGGTGGCGAGGGTGCCGGACTCCAGGACGAGGATCAGGGCGACGAAGGCCTTCGGGGACGGGCCCGCAGGCATCTTGAAGTAGGAGTAGAGCGCGCAGAGGAAGGTCAGCAGCGCGGTCAGGACCAGGAGGGGGAGGGAGATGCCGTCGATGCCGAGGTGGATGCGCACGTCGAGTGCGGGGATCCAGCTGATGTCGGTCGTGGCCTGCATCTTCGACGGATGGTCGTGGTCGAAGCCGAGCGCGAGGACGATCGCGGCGGTGAGGATCACGCCGGTCACGGTGACGCCGTGCCGTAGGACGGCCTGCTCAGGCGACTTCCCCTTCAGCCCGGGCGGGGCGGGCAGGAGAGCGGCGACGGCGCCGAGGAGCGGGCCGACGACGACGAACGCCAGAAGGACCTGCATCACGGACTCGTTGATATCGATCACGCCTGCTCACGCTCCGGTGGCGACGAGGAGGACGGCGACCGTCAGGACGACGGTGCCGGCGAGCAGCGCGCTCACATAGGTCTGGAGATTGCCGGTCTGGGCGCGCCGTACGGCGGCTCCGAGGAGGCGGGGCAGGGTGCCCGCACCGCGTACATAGGTGTCGACGACCTCGCGGTCGAGGAACCGGACGAGACTCGCCGCCGCCATCACCGGGCGGACGAACAGGGCCGCGTACACGGCGTCCAGGTGGAAGCCGCCGGCCGCGTGGCGGTGCAGCGGGCCGAGCAGCAGGCGGCCCGGGTCCGCCGGGTCGGGTGCCGAGGCCACGTCTCCGTAGGCGGCCGTGTGACTCGCGATGGCCTCGGCCTCGACGAGTCCGGCGTCGCCCTCCGGGTGGGCCGCGACCGCGCCCAGCGGTGTGCGGGCCGCGAGCGCGCTGGTGTGCCGCCAGGCGCCGTAGGTGACGATGCCGCCGACGAGGGCGACGCCCGTACCGAGGACGGACGCGGTGAGCGTCGGGGTGAGGTCGCGGCCGTCGAACCAGTCGGGCAGCACGCGGTAGGCGAGTCCGCCGAGGGCGAGGGACGGGACGGCGAGCACCCACAGCACGGCGTTCATCGCCACGGGCTGCCTGCCGTGGTCGGGGGCCTCGGCGCCCCGGCCGTTGAAGGCGAGCAGCCACAGGCGTGTCGCGTACGCGGCGGTGAGCAGGGCCGCGAGCAGGCCGGCGACGAGGACGATCCAGCCCGCGGCGCCGGGGATGTGCGCGGTGTCCCCGGTGGCCGCGTGTTCGGCGGCGCCGAGGACGGACTCCTTGGAGAAGAAGCCGCTGAAGGGCGGGATCGCGGCGAGCGCGAGGAGCGCCACGGTCATCGTCCAGAAGGCGTCGGGGACGCGGGCGCGCAGGTTGCCCATGCGGGACATGGCGGCCAGGGAGTTGGTGCCGGAGGCGTGGATGATCACGCCGGCCGCGAGGAAGAGCAGCGCCTTGAAGGCGCCGTGCGACAGAAGGTGGAAGACGGCCGCACCGCGGTCGCCGACGGCGAGGGCGCCGGTCATGTAGCCGAGTTGGCCGATCGTCGAGTAGGCGAGGACGCGCTTGATGTCGTCCTGGGCGAGCGCGGCGAGGCCCGAGCCGGCCATCGTCACGGCGGCCATGACGGCGAGGACGACCATCGCGGCCGAGGATGCCTCGAAGACCGGGAGGAGACGGGCGATGAAGTAGACACCGGCGGCGACCATCGTCGCGGCGTGGATCAGCGCGGACACGGGGGTCGGACCGGCCATCGCGTCGGGGAGCCAGGTGTGCAGCGGGAACTGCGCCGACTTGCCCGCCACGCTGGCCAGGAGCAGCAGGGCGATCAGCGTCGGGTGGTGCAGCCCGCCACTCGCGACGGTGCTCAGGATCTTGGTGACGCGGAAGGACCCGGCGTCGGTCGCGAGCGCGAACAGGCCGATCAGGAAGGGGACATCGCCGAGTTTGGTGACGAGGAAGGCCTTGATGGAGGCGGCGCGTGCCTCCGGGGTCTCCCAGTAGTGGCCGACGAGGAAGTAGGAGCAGATGCCCATGACTTCCCAGCCGACCAGCAGCACGATCAGGTCGCCAGAGTAGACGACGAGGAGCATCGCGGAGGTGAAGAGGGAGACGAGCGCGGCGTACGAGGGGTAGCGCGGGTCGTCGCGCAGATAGCCCGTCGAGTAGACCTGCACGCAGGTGGCGACGAAGGCGACCAGAACGGCGACGAGCGCGGCGAAGCCGTCGATGTGCAGGGCGAGTTCGATCGGGACCGAGCCGGTGGGCGTGAGCTCGGTCGCGGAGTCGACGGCCGCGTCACCGCCCTGGCGTACGGCGACGATCGCGGCCAGCGCGAGCGCGGCGAGCGGCGGCAGAACGGCGAGCGGGCGGACGAAGCCGGGGGCGGTGCGGCCGAGGAACAGGCCGGCCGCGGCGCCCAGGAACGGGAGGAGGGGGACGAGGACGGCGAGGGTGGTCGTGGTCACGCGGTGGCCTCAGCCTTCTCGGCCGCGGGGGGCTCGGTGCGGCCGCTGCCGGCGGGGTCACTGTCGGGACCGTCGGATTCGTGGCCCTCGGCGGTGTCGCGGAGCTTGTCGATGTCCGAGGTGCCGCGGGCTCGGTAGACGGCCAGGACGATCGCCAGGCCGATGCCGATCTCGGCGGCGGCGATGGCGATGGTGAACAGGGTCAGGGCCTGGCCGGAGTGCAGCTTCTCCTCGGCGGTCCGGCTGAGCCAGACGTCGAAGGCGACGAGGTTCAGGTTGACGGCGTTGAGCATCAGCTCGACCGACATCAGGACGAGGATCGCGTTGCGGCGGGCGAGGACGCCGTAGATGCCCGTGCAGAAGAGGAGGGCGGCGAGCACGGCGGGATAGACGAGGTGCATCAGCGGGCTCCCTTCTGTTCGGCGGGGTTGGTCTGTTCGGCGGGGTTGACCTGCTCGGTCGAGTCGTTCCGCTCGGTGGCGGTGTTCCGCTCGGTCGGGGTGTTCCGCTCGGTCGGATCGTTGCCTTGAGACCGGGCATTTCGCCTGAACGTGTGATTGCGGGAATCCGGGACGGATGGGGAACTACCGCTCGCACCTCGGGAGTTCAGAGGGGGAGAGCTCAGCTCCGACTTCGTCTTGCGGGACAGGACGATCGCGCCGACCAGGGCCGCGAGGAGAAGCACGGAGAGGGCCTCGAAGGGGAGGACCCAGTTCTGGAACAGGCTCGCGCCGGTCACCGCGGTCGAGCCGGCGGCCGGACCGTCCAGGTCCATCCAGGTCGCGCGGAAGGCATCGACGACGACCCAGACCAGGGCCGCCGCGGCGGCGACGGCCACGACGAGGGCGGCCCAGCGGTTGCCGGAGTCGGCGTCCGGGGAGCGGCCGATGGGGGCCTTGGTGAGCATCAGACCGAAGAGAAGGAGAACGACAACGGAACCGACATAGATGAGGACCTGCACCCAGGCGATGAACTCAGCGGTGAGGAGGAGGTATTCGACGGCGAGACCACCGAGCGTCACTACCAGCCACAGGGCGGCGTGCACCAGCTGCTTGGTCGTGACGGTGACGAGAGCGGCGCCGAAGGTGACCAGTCCGACGAGAAGGAAGGCGATCTCGACACCGGTCGGGGAGAGGAAGCCGTGGGGGTGGGTGGCGGCGAGGGCTGCCGTGGTGGTGACGGTTTCGGCGAGGGTCACGATCGTCCCTCCGGCGGCTCGGTGGGGTCGACGGGCTCAGCGGGGTCGGTCGGGTCCTTGGGCACGGTTGAGTCGATGGGCTCGGTCTGCGCGACCTCGGCGGGGTTGGTCTGTGCGGTCTCCGCGCCCTCGGCACGCTTGCTCTGCACGGGCCCGGTGACCTCTGGACCTTGCGTGACCTCCGCCGGCCCGGTCTGCGCGGCCTCTGCTGCACCTGTGGGTTCCGCCGTCCGCGAGGCCTTTGCGGCTTCCGCGGTCTGCGTCGCCGGTGCAGCGTGCGCAGCGTCTGCGGCTTCCGCGGCCTGTGCTGACTGGTTCGCCGCCTGGGTCGCCGCCTGAGCCGCGGCCAGCTTCTCCGCGGTTTTGTGGGCGGCGGCGATCTCCTTGGGTTCCTCGGCACCGGGGTCGAGGGCGGGTGGGGCCGGGACGGTCCACATCCACTCGCGGAGCTTGTCGCGTTCGTGGGTGAGTTCGTGGATGTCGGTCTCGGCGTACTCGAACTCGGGGGACCAGAACAGCGCGTCGAAAGGACAGACCTCGATGCAGATACCGCAGTACATGCACAGGGAGAAGTCGATGGCGAAGCGGTCGAGGACGTTGCGGCTGCGCTCGCGACCGCCGGGGACAGCCGCCGGCACCGTCTCCTTGTGGGAGTCGATGTAGATGCACCAGTCGGGGCACTCACGGGCGCAGAGCATGCAGACCGTGCAGTTCTCCTCGAACAGGCCGATGACTCCGCGGGTGCGGGGCGGGAGGTCGGGCTGGGTGTCCGGGTACTGCTCGGTGACGGTCTTCTTCGTCATCGTGCGGAGGGTGACGGCCAGGCCCTTGGCCAGGCCTGAGCCGGGGATCGGGGCCATCAGAGGAACACCACCTTCACGATGCCGGTGAGGGCGATCTGAGCGAGGGAGAGGGGGACGAGGAGAGTCCAGGAGAGCTTCTGGAGCTGGTCCTCGCGCAGGCGGGGATAGGTGACGCGGAGCCAGATGACGACGAAGGCGAGGAGTGCGGTCTTCAGCAGGGTCCACACCCAGCCGAGGCCGTCCGCGCCCCACGGGCCGTGCCAGCCGCCCAGGAAGAGGACGGTGGTCAGGCCGCACAGGACGACGATTCCGGCGTACTCGGCGAGGAGGAAGAGGGCGAAGCGGAGACCGGTGTACTCGGTGTAGGCGCCGAAGATGATCTCGGAGTCGGCGACGGGCATGTCGAAGGGAGGGCGCTGGAGTTCGGCCAGTCCCGCCACGAAGAAGACGATCGCGCCGACGATCTGCCAGGGCAGCCACCACCAGTGGAAGGCGTCGAGGATGCCGGGGAGGGAGACCGTGCCGGCCGCCATCGCCACGGAGGCGGCGGTGAGCAGCATGGGGAGTTCGTAGGCGAGGAGCTGTGCGGCGGTGCGGAGGCCGCCGAGGAGGGAGAACTTGTTGGCGGAGGCCCAGCCGGCCATGAGGGAGCCGAGGACGCTCACGCCCATCACCGCGAGGACGAAGAAGATGCCCGCGTCCAGGACCTGGCCGACGGCGCCCTCGCTCGGGCCGATGGGGATGGCGAGGAGGACGAGGAGGTACGGAAGGAGGGCTACGGCGGGGGCGAGTTGGAAGACACGACGGTCCGCACCCGTCGGAACGATGTCTTCCTTCTGTGCGAACTTCACGCCGTCCGCGACGAGTTGGGCCCAGCCGTGGAAGCCGCCGGCGTACATGGGACCGAGGCGGCCCTGCATGTGGGCCATCACCTTGTGCTCGGTCTGACCGACGATCAGGGGGAAGGTGAGGAAGACGACGAAGACGATCAGGAGTCGCAGGGCGACGTCGAGCGCGTCGTTCACTGCGGGCCTCCTGCGGGGGTGTCGGGGGTTGGGTCTTGGGGTGTGGGGTCTTGAGGTGTGGGGTCTTGAGGTGTGGGGTCGTCGGAGGCCGGGGGCGAATCGGGTTGGTCAACTGCCTCTGAGTCAGGTGCAGTTGCTTCCGGGTCCGGCTCGGGGGCGGGCGAATCGGGTCGAGCCCCGGGCTCAGGCTCGGTCCCGGACTCGGCCCCGGGCTCGTCAAAGGCCGGGCGGGCGTTGTGCCACGGTGCGTCCGCGCTGCGGGGTGCGGTCGGGGGCTGGGCGGTGTTGCCCTCTCGTGCTGATCCAGGACCCGGTGCTGACGCCGGACCCGGCGACGGTTCCGCCGGAGGTGTCGATTCCGGTACCACCTCAGGTGCCGGTGCCGGTGCCTGGGCCTGTTGCGATGCCGAGCCGTCGCTCGCGCTGCGCGACCGGCGAGGGGTTGCCGCGCCCGTCCCCTGTTGACTCGCCGAACCCTCGCTCGCGCTGCGCACCCGGCGCGGCCCAGCAGGCGGCACCCCGGGGGCACGTACACCCTCGGCCGACTGAGCCTGCCCCTCGGTCGACGGCACCGCACCCTCACTCGCCGGCGCTGCCCTCTCAACCGGGGACACTTCACTCCCGGCCGACGGCACCGCGCCTCCAGCCGACGGCACCGCACTCCCGACCGAGGACACCTCGCTCCCGGCCGAGGGCACCGCACCCCCAACCGAGGGCACCTCACTCCCCGAGGGCACCGCACTCCCGGCCGACGGCTTCACACCCCCAGCCGACGGCACCGCGCCTCCAGCCGATGGCACCGCGCCCTCAACCGACGGTGCTGCGCCCTCGCCAGACGACACTCCGCCCTCACCCGAAGGCTCCGAACCTCCAGTTGACGGCACCGCACCCCCAACCGAAGGCTCTCCACCCCCAGCCACTCCCCCCTGACTCGCCGACCCCTCCGAAGCCGAACGAGCCCGCCGCACAGGGCGGTCGCCCACCGCACGTACCGGACGGTCACCCCCCGCACGACCCGCGGACTCACCCGCCGCACGCCCGGGAGACTCGCCCTCCGCACGTACCGGACGATCACCCTCCGCCCGCGTCGGACGCTCACCTTCCACCCGTGCCGCCCGCGCCGGACGCTCACCCTCCCCCCGTGCCGCCCGCACCGGACGCTCGCCCGCTGCTCGTGCCGTGCCGCGGGCGGGGCGGGTCGGGGCTGCGGGGAGTTGGCCCTTCAGGGGGCCCCACTCGTTCGGGTCGGGGACGCCCGGCGGGAGCATCTGGCGGCGTTTGGGGGCGCCGTGGTCGGACTCGCCGGGTTCCTTCGCGCCGGGCCAGGCCTTGGCGACCCGGGCTGCGAGGACGAAGTCCTTGCGGAGGGGGTGGCCTTCGAAGGTTTCCGGGAGGAGGAGGTGGTCCAGTGCCGGGTGGCCCTCGAAGTCGACGCCGAACATCTCATGGGTCTCGCGTTCGTGCCAGGCGGCGCCCGCGTAGACGTCGACGGCGGTGGGGAGTACGGGGGTCTCGTGCGGGACCGTCGTACGGACGAGGAGTCGGCGTACCGGTGACAGCGCCACGACATGGGCGGAGACGCGGAAGCCGGTGCCCGGTTCGTCGACCGCGCTCAGCCAGTCGAAGTAGGTGCAGCCCAGATCGTCACGGGCGGCGAGCAGGGCGGCGAGCCAGGTGGTGGGGGGTACGTCGACCGTGAGGAGGTCGTAGGACTCCTCGGCCGTGGCCTCCGTACCGAAGAGTTCCTCGACCGGACCGGGCAGCCAGCCGACGGCGGTCATCGGGCATCCCCCGGGCCGGAGTTGGAGCCGGAGTCGGAGCCCGAGCCCGAGCCGGAACCGGAACCGGAACCTGAGTCGGCGGACGAACCCGCGCCCTTCACACCCTCGCCATCACCCTCGCCCTCTCCCTCCGAACCCCCACCAACCACCGGCGCTGCCCCCGATCCCGATCCCGATCCCGAGCCCGAGCCCGACCCCGGCCCCGCCACCAGCCCACTCTGCAGCGCCGCCGTCGAAGGCCGAGCGCCGGCGACCCCGTACCGCTCCCCCAACGACTCCCGGGCGATCTTCTCCTGGAGTTTGAGGATGCCCTGGAGGAGGGCTTCGGGGCGGGGCGGGCAGCCGGGGACGTAGACGTCGACCGGGATGATCTGGTCGACGCCCTTCGTGACCGAGTACGAGTCCCAGTACGGGCCGCCGCAGTTGCTGCACGCGCCGAAGGAGATGACGTACTTGGGCTCGGGCATCTGCTCGTAGAGGCGTTTCACGGCGGGGGCCATCTTGTCCGTGACCGTGCCGGAGACGACCATCAGGTCGGCCTGGCGCGGGCCCGGGGCGAAGGGGATGACGCCGAGGCGGATGAAGTCGTGGCGGGCCATGGACGCGGCGATGAACTCGATGGCGCAGCAGGCGAGGCCGAAGTTGAAGACCCAGAGGGAGTAGCGGCGGCCCCAGTTGAGGACCACCTTCATCGGCTCGGGGGCGAGGCGGGCGAGGGTGCCCAGCCGTTTCGGCTCCGGCAGCGGGACGGGCTCGGGGGTCACGTCCACGTCAGGACGCCCTTCTTGTAGGCGTACAGCAGGCCCACGGCGAGGAAGCCGAGGAAGACGAACATCTCGACGAGGGTGGCCGCGCCGTAGCCCGGGGCGGCGAAGACCGTGGCCCAGGGGAAGAGGAAGATCGAGTCGACGGCGAAGATGACGTACAGGAACGCGTAGACGTAGTACCGGACTTGGGTGTGGGCCCAGCCCTCGCCGACGGGGTCGACCCCGCACTCGTACGTCATGAGTTTCTCGGGGGTGGGGACGACCGGGCGCAGCAGCCGGCCCGCGCCGAAGGCCACGGCGACGAAGAGCACGCCGACGACGGCGAGCAGCCCCACGACGGAGTAGGACCGGAAGTAGTCCGCAGCGACGACCACGGTCGGTTCCCGCAAGGTCACCGGCAAGGCCCCCTGCACCATCTCCCGCAAGTCCGACCCCTCCTCTTCCCCGCAGGCCCGCTACAGGCCCGCTCCGATGCCTCGGTGACCCAAGTGAACTCTGTGTTCGACGATCCGTACGCACGGGAGTCTAGGCCCTGTTAAAGGGACCGTAAGCAGCCCGTCGGGTCTTGAGACTCGCTCGAAATGACAGGGCGGAGGCGGGGGTGGGGTTTTCCCCAGGAGACCGGGGCGGCGGACCTCATGGCGTCGGGGCCCGCCACCCGGCACGCTGGCCCATATGACCGTACGCATCCCCTACACCGACTCGGCGGCATCCGGCGGCGACGAGTACGACGAGCCGCTGCCGCCCGCCCGCTTCGCCTATGACAGACACACCTGGAAGGAGATCGCGCATCTCCTGACGAACCTGCCGATGTCGGTGTTCGGCTTCGTGTACGTGGTGACGATGCTGGCCGTCAGCGCCGGGATGACCGTCACCGTGGTCGGGTTCCCGCTGCTCGCGCTGGGGCTGATGGGCGCGCGGCTGATCGGGAAGTTCGAGCGGGGCCGGGCCCGGCGGCTGCTCGGGGTGCGGATCGACGAGCCGAGCCCGTTGCCGTGGCGCAAGGGCGGCGGGCTGCTGCAGCGGGTGTGGATGGCGCTGAAGGACCCGGTGGGCTGGCGGACGGTGCTGTACGACGGGATGCGCCTGCCGTGGGGCATCGTCACCTTCACCGTCACGCTGGCCTCGCTGTTCGTGCTGTGGCCGGTACTGCCGTTCATCGCGCGCGGGCTGGCGAACGCGGACCGGGCGATGGTCCGCGGCCTGCTCTCCCCCTCCGACGAACTGGAGCGCCGTATCGCCGAGTTGGAGTCCGACCGCGGGGTCGTGGTCGACACGGCGGCGGCCGATCTACGGCGGATCGAGCGCGATCTGCACGACGGGGCGCAGGCCCGGCTGGTCAATCTGGCCATGGGGCTCGGCCTGGCCAAGGAGAAGCTGCTGGAGGGGCAGGCCGACGAGCAGGTGGCCGCGATGGTCGACGAGGCGCACGGTGAGGTGAAGCTGGCGCTCCAGGAACTGCGGGACCTGGCGCGCGGCATCCATCCCGCCGTGCTCACGGACCGCGGGCTGGACGCCGCCCTGTCCTCCGTCGCCACACGCTGCACGGTGCCGGTGAAGGTGACGGCCGATCTGGGCGCGCGGCCGGCCGCCGCCATCGAGGGCATCGCGTACTTCACCGTCTCCGAGCTGCTGCAGAACATCAGCAAGCACAGCGGCGCCCGTACCGCGTCGGTGGACGTGTGGCGGTCGGAGGACCGGCTGCTGATCCAGGTGTGGGACGACGGCCGCGGCGGGGCGCGCCTCGACGGCGGCACCGGCATGCGCGGCCTCGCCGACCGACTGGGCGCCGTGGACGGCCTGTTCGTCCTCGACTCCCCGCCCGGCGGCCCCACGACGGTCACCGCGGAGCTTCCCTGGCGCGAGCGGACCGCCGAGCCGGGCCGCAACTAGCGGGAAGCCGGGGTAGGGAAAACCCCCCTCCCCAGAGGCCGACGGACTCCATGGTCCACGGACCTGCGGCCGAGCAGTCTGGAGATACGACAGCGGACATACGCCAGCGCGGCTGCGAATCGAGTAGAACGGGACGACGTCAATGGCCACGGAGTACGGGCAGGGGCACGGACAGGGATACGGGCAGGGGTACGGATCGCAGGGCGCGTTCGACCTCGACGAGCGGCGCGGGCGCCCGCACCGGCTGCCGACCGTGCTGCGCGCACCCCTGGAGGCGCGCAGCTGGCGCGAGTTCGGCTACGTACTGCTCAGCCTGCCGATCAGCATCCTGCTCTTCACCTACGCGGTGACGATGGTCTCGCTGGGGGCGGGCCTGCTGATCACGTTCCTCGGCGTGCCGGTCCTGGCGGGCGCGCTGGCCGGCTGCCGCGGCTTCGGCGCGCTGGAACGGGCGCGGGCCCGCCGGCTGCTCGACCTGGACGTCGCCGCCCCCGAGCCGCTGCGCATGAAGAAGAACGGCCCGATGGCCTGGATGGGCGCCGTCCTCAAGAGCGGCGCGTCCTGGCGCCATCTGCTGTACGCGATCCTGCACTTCCCCTGGGCGGTCTTCTCCTTCGTCGTCGCCCTCAACTTCTGGGCGTACGGCTGGGCCCTGCTGACGTACCCGCTGTGGTTCTGGCTGTTCCCCATGTACGGCGGCCAGGGCGGCCTTCAGCTCTACGGCGACGGGCAGCACCAGATCTATCTGGACAACCCGTTCGAGATCACGGTGACGGCGCTGGTGGGACTGCTGTTCACACTGGCCACGCCGTGGATCGTACGGGCGCTGACGATGGTGGACCGGGTGATGGTGCACGGGCTGCTGGGCCCGTCGACGCTGGCGACGCGGGTCGTGGAGCTGGAGTCGGACCGGGGTGTCGTGGTCGACACGGCGGCTGCGGATCTACGGCGGATCGAGCGCGACCTGCACGACGGGGCGCAGGCCCGGCTGGTGGCGCTGGCCATGGACCTGGGGCTGGCGAAGGAGAAGCTGACGGAGGACCCGCAGGCGGCGGCGCGGATGGTGGGCGAGGCGCACGGTGAGGTCAAGACGGCGTTGCAGGAGCTGCGGGACCTGGCACGCGGGATCCATCCGGCGGTGCTGACCGATCGGGGGCTGGACGCGGCCCTGTCCTCCATCGCCTCGCGGTGCACGGTGCCGGTACAGGTGGACGTGGATCTGCCGGCCCGGCCGGCGGCCGCGATCGAGGGGATCGCGTACTTCACCGTCTCCGAGCTGCTGCAGAACATCAGCAAGCACGCGAAGGCGACGTGGGCGGCGGTCGATGTGTGGCGGGTGGAGAACCGGCTGATGTTGCAGGTCGTGGACAACGGGGTCGGCGGAGCGGATGCCTCCGGCGGTTCGGGGTTGGCCGGTCTTGCCGGGCGGTTGGATGCGGTGGACGGGATTCTGGTGGTCGACTCACCGGCGGGTGGGCCTACCCGGATCACGGCGGAGCTGCCCTGGCGGGGCTGAGGGCGAGGGTGTCGAGGGCGGGCGGAGTTGAGAGGGTGAGCGCCCCCTGCCCGGCCCTCTGGGGGCTGCGCCCCCAGACCCCCGCGTCGGCCTGAACGGCCTCGTCCTCAAACGCCGGACGGGCTGGATGATGCCGGCCCTCGTGAAAAGCGAACGCGCACGAGCCAAGAAACGCCGACCCTCGTGACAAGCGAACGCGCACGGGCCGAGAAACAGCCGCCCTCGCGACATACGAACACCCACGGGCCGAGAAACACCCGTCCTCGTGAAAAGCGCACGCCAGACCCCCTGCCCCACCCCTCCCCACCCTCTTTTCCACAGGCCTCCACCCCCCTTTGTCCACAGCCCCGACGCACCCCCATCCAAATACTGGAATGCTGGACGGTGTCGTGCGGACGGACGCGCAGCCGCGTGGGTCGGCGTGGGACGGCAGAGTGGGCTGTGGGGGGCCGAACATCGTGGAGGACAGGGTGCGGGTGGTCATCGCCGAGGATTCGGTGCTGCTGAGGGAGGGCCTGACCCGGTTGTTGACCGACCGCGGGCACGACGTGGTGGCCGGGGTGGGTGACGGGGACGCGCTGGTGAAGACGATCACCGAGCTGGCGGACCAGGACGCGTTGCCGGACGTGGTCGTGGCCGACGTACGGATGCCGCCGACGCATACCGACGAGGGCGTGCGCGCGGCGGTGGAGCTGCGCAAGACGTATCCCGGTCTCGGTGTGCTCGTGCTGTCGCAGTACGTGGAGGAGCGCTACGCCACCGAACTGCTGGCCGGTTCTACGCACGGTGTCGGCTATCTGCTCAAGGACCGGGTGGCCGAGGTGCGGGAGTTCGTCGACGCGGTGGTGCGGGTGGCCTCGGGGGGTACGGCGCTCGACCCGGAGGTGGTCGCGCAGTTGCTCGGGCGCAGCCGTAAGCAGGACGTGCTGGTGCGGCTCACCCCGCGGGAGCGCGAGGTGCTGGGGCTGATGGCCGAGGGGCGGACGAACTCCGCGATAGCCCGGCAACTCGTGGTGAGCGACGGCGCGGTGGAGAAGCACGTCAGCAATATCTTCCTGAAGCTGGGGCTGTCGCCGAGTGACGGGGATCACCGGCGTGTTCTGGCCGTCCTCACCTACCTCAACTCCTGACAAATTGCTGACAAACTGACACTGTGTCAGCTGTCTGACCGCCGACCGGCGGTTCTCTGCCGTCACGCGTCCACCAACAGTCGAGCATCCGTCCGCCATCGGTCCGTCGCCGGCCCGCCGCCGGTCCAGACCGAGAACCGGACAATGCACAGGGAGCGTCTTCAAGGGAAGCGTCGGGGGCCGGAAATCATGACAAGTCAGGGCGTCAGGCCGTCTCAAAACAGCGTCCATCATGCGAACGGCCGAAGGAAGGCGACCCTTACAGACGTAGGGTTGATCCTGGGAGGGTCGGCGTGACGACCATGCCCGGACAGCGTCCTCGAAGAGGAGGTCCAGTTCAGTGACCAGCCAGGTCAGTAGCCCAGCGGAGCAGGCCGACGGAGCCGACAGCACGTTGGTCGGAGAACAACGCAAACCGGCGGGGGTGAAAGACGTCCAGCGCCTGGACCGGGTGATCATCCGGTTCGCCGGTGACTCGGGTGACGGTATGCAGCTCACCGGCGACCGCTTCACCTCGGAGACGGCGTCCTTCGGGAACGACCTCTCCACACTGCCGAACTTCCCGGCCGAGATCCGCGCCCCCGCAGGCACCCTGCCGGGGGTTTCGTCGTTCCAGCTGCATTTCGCCGACCACGACATCCTGACCCCGGGCGACGCGCCCAACGTGCTGGTCGCGATGAATCCGGCCGCTCTGAAGGCGAACATCGCCGATGTGCCGCGCGGCGCGGAGATCATCGTCAACACGGACGAGTTCACCAAACGGGCGCTTCAGAAGGTGGGTTACTCCGCCTCGCCCCTCGACGACGGCTCACTGGACGGCTACAGCCTCCACCCCGTCCCCCTCACCACCCTCACCGTAGAGGCGCTCAAGGAGTTCGGCCTGACCCGCAAGGAGGCCGAGCGCAGCAAGAACATGTTCGCGCTGGGCCTGCTGTCGTGGATGTACCACCGGCCGACCGAGGGCACCGAGAAGTTCCTCAAGTCGAAGTTCGCCAAGAAGCCGGAGATCGCGGCGGCCAACATCGCCGCTTTCAGGGCGGGTTGGAACTTCGGCGAGACCACCGAGGACTTCGCGGTCTCCTACGAGGTCGCCCCGGCCGCCACCGCGTTCCCGACCGGCACCTACCGCAACATCTCCGGGAACCTCGCCCTGTCCTACGGGCTGGTCGCCGCGTCCCAGCAGGCGGACCTGCCACTCTTCCTCGGCTCGTACCCCATCACCCCGGCCTCCGACATCCTGCACGAGTTGAGCCGGCACAAGAACTTCGGCGTACGGACCTTCCAGGCCGAGGACGAGATCGCCGGCATCGGCGCGGCCCTGGGCGCGGCCTTCGGCGGCTCGCTCGCGGTGACGACGACCTCCGGCCCCGGCGTGGCCCTGAAGGCGGAGACCATCGGTCTCGCCGTGTCGATGGAACTCCCCCTCCTCGTCCTGGACATCCAGCGCGGCGGCCCGTCCACCGGTCTGCCGACCAAGACCGAACAGGCCGACCTCCTCCAGGCGATGTTCGGGCGCAACGGCGAGGCGCCGGTCCCGATCGTCGCCCCGTGCACACCGGCCGACTGCTTCGACGCGGCGATCGAGGCGGCCCGGATCGCGCTGACCTACCGCACCCCGGTGATGCTCCTCTCGGACGGGTACCTGGCCAACGGCAGCGAGCCCTGGCGCGTCCCCGACATCGACGAACTCCCGGACCTGACCGTCCAGTTCGCACAGGGCCCGAACCACACGCTGGACGACGGCAGCGAAGTCTTCTGGCCCTACAAGCGCGACCCCCAGACCCTCGCCCGCCCCTGGGCGATCCCCGGCACCCCCGGCCTGGAACACCGCATCGGCGGCATCGAGAAGCAGGACGGCACGGGCAACATCTCCTACGACCCCGCCAACCACGACTTCATGGTCCGCACCCGCCAGGCCAAGATCGACGGCATCGACGTACCGGATCTGGAGGTCGACGACCCGCACGGCGCGCGGACGCTGGTCCTCGGCTGGGGCTCGACGTTCGGACCGATCACCGCGGCGGTACGGCGCCTGCGCGCGTCCGGCGAGGCCATCGCCCAGGCGCACCTGCGCCACCTCAACCCCTTCCCCCGCAACCTCGGCGCGGTCCTGAAGCGCTACGACCGGGTGGTGATCCCCGAGATGAACCTCGGTCAGCTCGCCATGCTGGTCCGGGCGAAGTACCTGGTGGACGCGCACTCGTACAACCAGGTGAACGGCATGCCGTTCAAGGCTGAGCAGCTCGCCACGGCTCTCAAGGAGGCCATCGATGGCTGAGACGTCCACGGAAGGCACGGGCACGATCGAGGCACTTTCGCTCGTCCCCAAGGCCGAGGCAGTGCAGTCCATGAAGGACTTCAAGTCCGATCAGGAAGTGCGCTGGTGCCCCGGCTGCGGTGACTACGCGATCCTCGCGGCGGTGCAGGGTTTCATGCCGGAACTGGGCCTGGCCAAAGAGAACATCGTCTTCGTCTCCGGCATCGGCTGCTCCTCCCGCTTCCCGTACTACATGAACACGTACGGCATGCACTCGATCCACGGCCGCGCGCCGGCGATCGCGACGGGACTGGCCGCGTCCAGGCGGGACTTGAGCGTCTGGGTGGTGACGGGCGACGGCGACGCGTTGTCGATCGGCGGCAACCACCTGATCCACGCCCTGCGCCGGAACGTCAACCTGAAGATCCTGCTCTTCAACAACCGGATCTACGGCCTGACGAAGGGCCAGTACTCGCCGACCTCCGAGGTCGGGAAGATCACCAAGTCGACGCCGATGGGTTCCCTCGACGCCCCCTTCAACCCGGTGTCCCTGGCCATCGGCGCGGAGGCGTCCTTCGTGGCCCGCACGATCGACTCCGACCGCAAGCACCTGACCCAGGTCCTGCGCGAGGCGGCGGCCCACCCCGGCACGGCCCTGGTCGAGATCTACCAGAACTGCAACATCTTCAACGACGGCGCCTTCGACGCGCTGAAGGACCGGCAGCAGGCCGAGGAGGCGGTGATCCGCCTGGAACACGGGCAGCCGATCCGCTTCGGCGCGGACGCCGCGCGGGGCGTGGTCCGCGACCCGGCCACGGGCGACCTGAAGGTGGTCGACGTGACCCCGGACAACGAGTCCCGGATCCTGGTCCACGACGCCCACGCGACGTCCCCGACCACCGCCTTCGCCCTCTCCCGTCTGGCCGACCCGGACACCCTGCACCACACCCCGATCGGCGTCCTGCGCTCGGTCCGACGCCCGGTCTACGACACCCAGATGGCCGACCAGCTCGACTCCGCGATCGTGCAGAACGGCAAGGGAGACCTGGCCGCTCTGCTGGCGGGCGGGGACACCTGGACGGTCGTGGGCTGACGCCCCCGGTCACACGAAGGAGGGCCTGGGCGCGATGCCCGGGCCCTCTTGCCTGTCCACGTCAGCCCCGCTCCTTCGCCGCGTCGTACGCCTCCCGCGCCCTCTCCACCTCTCCCATCCGCGACTCGGTCCAGAGCGCCAGCGACCGCACCTGTTCCGCCGCCTCGCGGCCGAGGTCGGTGAGGGAGTAGTCGACCCGCGGCGGGATCACCGGCCGCGCGTCGCGGTGGACCAGGCCGTCCCGTTCCAGGGTCTGGAGTGTCTGCGCCAGCATCTTCTCGCTCACCTGTTTCACCTGCCCGATCGCCCGGCGGAGTTCGCTGAAGCGGTAGGGGCGGTCGAGGAGTTCGATCAGGACCAGGACGCCCCAGCGGGATGTCACGTGCTCCATCACCAGGCGGTACGGGCACATCGCCTCGCCCACGGCGTTCCTGCTCGCCACCTCATCACTTACCGACATGCCGGTACCTTACTTCAAAGTGGGTACTTTCGCGGAGTTAGCGCATCCCCTAGGGTAAGTGCCACCGCACCCCACAAGGAGTTGTCACCCATGAGCATCGTCGTCACCGGAGCCACCGGACACCTCGGCCGCCACGTAGTGGAGCAGTTGCTGGAGAAGGTTCCGGCCGACCAGGTCACCGCCGTCGTCCGCACCCCGGAGAAGGCCGCCGACTTCGCCGAGCGCGGGGTGAAGATCGCGGTCGCGGACTACAACACCCCCGAGACCTTCGGCTCCCTCTTCGCCGCCGGCGACAAGGTGCTGCTGATCTCCGGCAACGAGTTCGACAAGGGCCGCGTCGGCCAGCACCAGGTCGTCATCGACGCCGCCAAGGCCGCCGGTGTGGCCCTCCTCGCCTACACCAGCGCCCCCGGCACCCTCACCGCCACCCTCGCCGACGACCACCACGGCACCGAGGAGGCACTGCTCGCCTCCGGTCTGCCGTACACCCTGCTCCGCAACGGTTGGTACAACGAGAACTACACCGAGCAGCTCGCCCCGGTCCTGGAGCACAGCGCCGTCGTGAACGCCGCCGGTGACGGCCGGGTCTCCTCCGCCTCCCGCGCCGACTACGCCGCCGCCGCCGTCGCCGTACTGACCGGCGAGGGCCACGAGAACCAGACGTACGAACTGGGCGGCGACGAGGCCTGGGGCTTCGCCGAGTACGCGGCCGAGCTGAGCCGCCAGACCGGCAAGGAGATCGCCTTCACCAACGTCCCCGCCGACGCCCTCGTCGGCATCCTCACCGGCGCCGGCCTGCCCGAGCCGTTCGCCGTGATCCTCGCCGACGTCGACGCCTCCATCGCGAAGGGCGAGCTCGTCGTCTCCACCGGTGACCTGTCCCGCCTGGCGGGCCGCCCGACCACGCCGATCAGCGAGACGATCGCGCTCGCACTCAAGGGCTGAGGCCACGAGGATCCCCGCATCCCTCCCGGCCCCGGCTGTCATGACCGTATAGCGATACGGGCATGACAGCCGGGGCCGCCCGGCGCTACCTTCGTGCTGGCTGCACGCACGCGCAGCCGGGCGTGGCGCGCGAAGGAGGGGCCCGTGAGCGGAAAGCCGAGCGGGAAGCCGAAGGGCGAACAGCACCACATAGGACTGCTCAACGGCTTCGCGGCCTACGGCATGTGGGGCCTGGTCCCCCTGTTCTGGCCGTTGCTCAAGCCCGCCGGCGCCGCCGAGATCCTCGCCCACCGCATGGTGTGGTCGCTCGCCTTCGTCGCCGTGGCGCTCCTGGTGGTCAGGCGCTGGGCCTGGGCCGGTGAACTGCTGCGCCAGCCAAAGAAGTTGGGGCTCGTCACGATCGGCGCGGCCTTCATCACCGTCAACTGGGGCGTCTACATCTGGGCCGTCAACAACGGCCATGTCGTCGAGGCCTCCCTCGGCTACTTCATCAACCCCCTCGTCACCATCGCGATCGGCGTCCTGCTCCTGAAGGAACGGCTGCGCCCGGCGCAGTGGACCGCGGTCGGCGTCGGCCTCGCCGCCGTGATCGTCCTGACCGTCGGCTACGGCCAGCCGCCGTGGATCTCCCTCTGCCTCGCCTTCTCCTTCGCGACCTACGGCCTGGTGAAGAAGAAGGTCAACCTCGGCGGCATCGAGTCACTGGCCGCGGAGACCGCGGTCCAGTTCCTGCCCGCGCTCGGCTATCTGCTGTGGCTGGGCGGCCACGGGAACCTGACCTTCGCGAGCGAGGGCACCGGCCACGCCCTCCTCCTCGCCTCGACCGGCATCGTCACCGCGCTCCCCCTGGTCTGCTTCGGCGCGGCGGCGATCCGGGTGCCGTTGTCGACGCTGGGCCTGCTCCAGTACATGGCGCCGGTCTTCCAGTTCCTGCTCGGCATCCTCTACTTCCACGAGTCGATGCCGCCCGCGCGCTGGGCGGGCTTCGGCCTGGTGTGGCTGGCCCTCGTCCTGCTGACGACGGACGCGTGGCGCACGGCCCGCAGGGGCAGGGCGACGGCGGCGGCAGCGACTCTCACGCGGCAGAGGGCCGGCGTACCGAGCACCGACCCGAGTACGGACCCGGTGGACGTCGTGGACGCGTAGCCCGGCGCCCCGACCCTCCGGGTGCCAGAGTGAACGGCATGACGCAGACGCCCACGCCCCTCCACTGGAAACTGGTCATCGACGCCGCCGACCCGCACGCGCAGGCGGACTTCTGGGCCGCCGCGCTCCACTACGAGGCCGAGGACAACAGCGCCCTCGTCGAACTGCTCCTGGAACAGGGCGCGTTGCCCGCCGCCGCGACCGTCGACTTCCACGGCCGCCCGGCCTTCCGCGACCTGATCGCCGTACGGCACCCCGACGACCCCTACGACAAGGAGCGCGGCACCGGCCTCGGCCGCCGGCTGCTGTTCCAGCGCGTACCGGAGGCGAAGACCGTCAAGAACCGCCTCCACCTCGACCTCCACCCCGGCCCGGACCAACGCGAGGCCGAGGTGGAACGCCTCACGGCCCTGGGCGCGAGCGTGCAGCGCCGGGTGTCGGAGCCGGCCGGCGCGTGGGTCGTGATGACGGACCCCGAGGGCAACGAATTCTGCGTGGCCTAGGGGGAGTTGGCGTAGCCGACCCGGCTCAGTCGTTGGCCCTGCGAGCACGTTCCGTGAGGCGGCCCATCCGGGCGCGGGCGGACTCCAGTTGCTCTATGTCCTCTACGGCGGGCCCGTCCTCGGCGGCGAGTTCGGTCCACAGGTCGATGAGGTCGCGGCCGAGGGCCAGGCCCTGCTCCGGGTCGCGTACGGCACGCCAGGCCGTGGCCGCGCTCTGCACGTTGCCGTAGGCGGCCTCCGCGTCCTGGGCACGGTGACGGATGTGCGCGAGGTCGAGGGAGAGGCGGAAGGAGTGCACCGGGTCACCGGCCAAGTAGGCGATGTACGCGGCGAGTTCGCGCAGCCGTAGGACTTCGGAGTGCTCGGGTCCGAGCGCGCCCGCCGCGTCCGCGACGGTCCGCTCCGCAAGCCCCGCCGCCTCCTCGATCCGGCCCGCCTTGACGGCCTCGTTGATCCGCACCATCGGCTCGACGAGAAACGCGGTCCCCGCCCCGTCGGTCGTCACCGGTTCGTCCCCCAGCACGGCCTCGGCCACGGCGTCGAACCCGCGCGCGGGCGTCGGCTTGGGGTCCGGTTCCGGGGCGGTGAGGGCGAGATCGGGGATGGGCGCGGGCCGGGGAGCGCGTTCCGGAGTACGGGGGGCGTGCGGCGCGGGAGCGGAACCGTACGCCGGGCCGGGCGCGTACGCCGTGTCCGCCACGTCCGCCACGACGGGCCTCGTATCGATGAACGGCGGCGCGTCCGCGACCGGCCGCCCCTCCATGCCCGGCGAGACGTCCGCGACCGGCTGTCCGTCCATGCCCGGCGGCACGTCTGTGACCGGCCTCGCGTCCACGAACGGCGGCGCGTCCGCGACCGGCCGCCCGTCCACGAACGGCGAGACGTCCGCGACCGGCCGTCCGTCTATGCCCGGCCGCGCGTCCGCGACCGGTCGCCCGTCCACGAACGGCGGGACGTCCATGACCGACGGCCCGTCCGTGATGCCCGGCGCCGAGTCCATCACCGGCGGCGGGCCGAACGCCCCCGTCGGCGGCTGGACCGAACCCAGCGGCGTACCCGCCGCCGACTCCGGCACGGCGTGCAGCGGGAACGTCGGCGCCGACTCCCCGGCCGACTCGGGCACCGCCCGCAACGGGAAGGTCGGCACCACCTCCCCCTCCGGAGCCGCCACCGCGCGCAGCCGATGAGTCGCCGGATCACCAGCGGGTCGACGCCGGTCACCGGCGTCCCGTTCCGGTTCTACGGCGGCCACGGGCGCCGCGGGAGCGTCCTGCGGGGCGGGCACGGCCGGCGGAAGCGCGGGCGGCGGCGGGGGCGGAAGCTCGCGGGACAGCGGCCCGCCCATGGGCGCCGCCCCATCCCCCGCGCCGGGCATCGCCCACGGCTCCGCCGAGAAGTGACTGGAGCCGTCCGGATCGATCTGGAGCGGGACGACGTACCCGATGCGGTCGTCGTGGATCGTGGCGTGAACGGGGTGGCCGGTGGCCGTGGCGATGCGGTGGAGGTGGCTCAGGACCACGTGCTGGATCTCCTCGCCGGGAGGCACGGTGACCGGCACGCCGCCGATGGAGGCGCCGCCGGCGCCCGGACCGTCCACGGGTACCCGCACCTCGAAAGGTGACGCCGCGGGTGCCGAGCGTGCGGCTCGCTTCTGTTCCCGCTTCTTCTCGCGGCTGAGTCGAGTCATCGGTTCCCTCACTCGCATCCGCCGGGGGGCCGACCGCGCTCCCCAGCGTCAAGATCCGTTCGTACGCGTACTGTTGAGTCTCGCCGTTCCCTTCCGGTTCTCGGGTCACCACGACGTCACAGCCTCGTCCCAGGAGTGAGGAGCTCGGTCAATGCAGACAGGTGGACGGCAGGGGCCGGAGATCTGGCTCCGCGGACCGGTGGACACCGGCCCGCACGCGGCGGCACCGGAAGCACCCGAGCGCTCCTCCAGTATCCCCGTCGGCATCCCCACCGGTATCCCGGTCGCCCCACGCCGCTTCTCCTGGGTCGCCACCCACGGCGGCACCGGCGCCACCACCCTCGCCGCCGTCTACGGCGGCCGGGACTGCGGACGCGACTGGCCCGCCCCCGAGGACCCGCCGTCGGTCCTGCTCGTCGCCCGCACGCATGCCGCCGGGCTGGCCGCCGTCGCCCGCGCCCTGGAGGTCTTCCGGCGCGGCGAGGCACCGGCCGGGCTCGACCTGGACGCCGTCGTCCTCGTCGCGGACGCGCCCGGAAGGCTGCCGCGCCAGCTCGCGCAGTACGTCAAGGCCATCGAGTCGGTGATCGACGTGTACCGGGTGCCGTGGGTACCGGCCTGGCGCGTCGGCGACCTGAGCGGCGAACCGCCCCGCGAGACGGAGGCGCTGGCCCGGCTGACACGGGCGACCCTGGACAGGTGATGATTGCACGCGCACATAATGCACATACCTGCATTCCGCGCGCGCCGATCAACCGTGACCACATCTGAGGGACCCATGACCCGCCGTTTCCTCTTCGTGCTGGGCAGCGCCCGCACCGAGGGCAACACCGAGTTCCTCGCCCGCAGGGCCGCCGAACAGCTGCCCCCGGACATCGAGCAGGAGTGGATACGGCTCGCCGACCACCCGCTCCCCGACTTCGTGGACATCCAGCACGGCGATGTCGTCCTCCCGCCCACGAACGACGACGTCCAGGCGCTCCTCGACGCCACCCTCGCCGCGACGGACATCGTGATCGCCTCGCCGGTCTACTGGTACTCCCTGTCCGGGCTCACCAAGCGCTACCTGGACTACTGGTCCGACTGGCTGCGCGTCCCCGGCGCCGACTTCAGCGCCACGCTGGCCGGCCGCACCCTCTGGGGCGTCTCGGTCCTCGCCGAGGAGGAAGAGAGGGTCGCCGACCCGCTGACCGGCACCCTCAACAACTCGGCGGCGTACCTGAAGATGCTCCCCCACTGCCTCAAGGGCGTGGGCGGTGCCCCCATCGGCGGGGTCCTGCTGGGCAACGGCAGCGGTCGCGGCGACGTACTGAAGGACGAGCGGGCACTGTCCCGCGCGAAGACGTTCTTCGCGCGGGAAGCACCTCCAGCCCGCTTCTCGCACGAAACCACCGGAGACTGACCGGTCCCTACGCCGTGCCGCCTACGCCGTGATGTCCTTCGCCGTGCCGCCCTACGCCGTGATGTCCTTCGCCGTGAACCTCGCCCACGCGGCCGACCCGAACACCGCCGCGTACAGCGCCTGGAGCCCGAGGTTCTTCACGAGGTCGTCCCAGTAGACCGGTTCGCGCATGAGGTCGGCGAAGGACAGCCAGTAGTGGGAGAAGAAGTACGGCTGGAGCGCGTGCAGTTGGGGGATCTGGTCGAGGATCTGGACGGTGATCAGCAGGCCCACGGTCGTCGCCATCGCCGCGATGCCGCTGCTCGTCATCGTCGAGACGAACAGGCCGAGCGCCGCGATGCCGACGAGGGACGCGGCGACCGCCAGCGCGATCAGCAGGGCCCGGCCGAGGCCCTCCGTGAAGCTGATCTGGGTGCCGGAGATCGTCGTCAGGTCGCCCAGCGGGAACAGCAGTGCCCCGACCGTCAGCGCCGAGAGCGCCACGACCAGGGTCGCCACCAGGCAGAACGTCAACACCGTCGCGTACTTGGTGAGCAGCAGCCGGGTACGGCCGGCCGGGGCCACCAGGAGGTAGCGCAGGGTGCCCCCGCTCGCCTCGCCCGCGATCGCGTCGCCCGCGACGACCCCGATGGCCATGGGGAGGAAGAAGGGGAGCGTCGCGGCCAGCGCGGTGAACACCAGGAACAGGCCGTTGTTGGTGATCTGCGCGATGAAGGCGGGCCCTCCCCCACCGTCCCCGCGCCCGGGACCCGCCCCGTCCTGCGTCTCCAGCTTGACCGCGATCCCGACCAGGATCGGCACGGCGGCCAGCACCCCGAGCAGCGCGAGCGTGCGCCAGCGCCGGAACGTCGTCACCAGCTCGCTGCGCAACAGTCCGAAGGTCCAGATCAGGCGGGGTGCCCGGGGTGCCCGTACGGCGAGGTCAGCCTGCGACATCGAAGCCCTCCCCGGTGAGCGCCACGAACGCGTCCTCCAGCGAGGCCCGTTCGACCCCGAAGCCGCGCACACGGACTCCGGCCGTCACCAACGCCTTGTTCACCTCGGCGAGTTCACGCTCCGGCGGCTCCGCCGTCACCCGCTCCTCCGCTACGACCACGTCGGCCAGCCCCTGTTCCTTCAGCACCCGTGCCGCATCCACGGTGTCGGGCGTCGCCACGAACAGCCTGCCCCTGTTCCCCGCCGCGAGCTCGGTCACCGAGCCCTGGGTGATCAGCCGGCCCTGTGCCATCACCGCCGCGTGGGTGCAGACCTGCTCGATCTCGTCGAGGAGGTGGGAGGAGAGGAAGACCGTCGTGCCGTCGGACGCCAACTCCCGGATCAGGGAACGGATTTCGCGCATGCCCTGCGGGTCGAGGCCGTTCGTCGGCTCGTCCAGGACGAGCAGCTTGCGGGGCTGGAGCAGCGCGGAGGCGAGGCCCAGCCGCTGCTTCATGCCCAGGGAGTACGCCTTCGCCTTCTTCGCGGAGGCCGCCGTCAGACCCACCCGGTCGAGCGCGGCGGCGACCCTGTCCCGCCTCGTGCGCGGGTCGGCGGTCGGGTCGGCGGCGTCGTAGCGCAGGAGGTTGTCGCGGCCGGAGAGGAAGCCGTAGAGGGCGGGGCCCTCGATCAGTGCTCCGACGTGCGGCAGGACGGTGCGGACGGATCTCGGCATCGGGCGGCCCAGGACGCGGGCCGTGCCGGAGGTGGGTTCGATCAGGCCCATCAGCATGCGGATGGTGGTGGTCTTGCCCGAGCCGTTGGGACCGAGGAAGCCGAAGACGCTGCCCGCCGGGACGGTCAGGTCGAGACCGTCCACGGCGAGCTGTCCGCCGCGGAAGCGCTTGGTGAGGCCGCGGGTGGCGATGATGCCGCCGTCACCCTCGTGCGCCTGCCCGGACTCCCGTGCCGGGCCGGGGTCCTGCTCGGACTCCGGCTCGGTGGCGGACGGTTCGGCCATCGGCTCCCTCAATTCCCGTTCTACAGAAGGTACTTGCCTACTTCGCCGCGTCGGCCGCCTTCACCAGGGCGCTCTTGGTGACCGCGCCGACGTAGACCTTGCCGTCGTCGGTGACCAGGGCGTTGATCAGCCGGGTCGAGTAGACCGTGCCCGAGCCGAAGGAGCCCTTCACCTGGTCGCCGAGCGAGCTGAGGAAGCCGCCGAGGTCGCCGCCGGCCGAGGAGCCGGACGGGATGCCCTGGCCGCCGGTCTCGAAGACGGCGATGGAGTTCCAGCCCTTGCCGAGGACCGTCGGGTCGTCGGCGCCCTTGCCGAGGTCCTTGCCGGACTTGCCCGGGTCGGACGTGCCGGAGCGGTCCGGGGCCGGGGCCTTGGACGTCTCGCCGGCGCTGTCCTCCGTGGTGACCTTCGCGCCCTTGGGCGTCTTGAAGTCGAAGGTCGAGGCGGCCGGCTTGGCGAGGCTGAGCTGGGTGAAGCCGACGTCGACGACGGCCGCGCCGCCGGTGGCCGGGGTGAGCGTGAACTTCAGCGGCAGGCCGGTCTTGGCGTCCACCGCGACGCTGATCGTGCCGACCGTCGTACCGGACTGCTTGGGCTTGATCAGCAGCTTGTAGGCGTCGCGGCCCGCGACGTGCTCGGTGCCGTCGACCGTGACCGAGGTCGTGTCGTCGACCGACTTCAGCGCCTCGTCGGTGAGGCCCTTGGGCGTGGCCCGGGTCTCGTCGCTCTTGGAGGCGTCGGCGGTGGTCGTGGCGTGGTAGACCTCGTTCGACTGGCTGTCGTAGCCCCAGACGTCCTTGCCGTTGTGGATGAGGCTGTACTCCGCCGCGTTCTCCAGCAGGGAGACCTTCTGCCTGTCCGGGCCGTCGGCCGCGACGCGCAGGGTGTGGGTGCCGGTGGCCAGCTCGGTGAGCTTGGCGGTGGGATCGGCGGAGGAGCCGTCGCCGGACTTCGCGGCGCCCGACATGAGGTTGCTCTCCAGGCCGCCGAGGTCGGGCAGGCCCAGGTCCGTGCTGATCTTCACGGTGCCGGACAGCTGCTGGACGTCCGACTCGGCGACCTTGTCGAGGAGCTGCTGTGCGGTGATCTTCGGGAGATTCGGGTCACCGGAGTCGGCGAGCGCGGGGACCAGTCCGATGGTCGCGGCCGCCACCCCCACCACGGTGACCGGGACGATGTACCGCGCCGCCCTGCGCCGCCCGGACCGGAGCTCGTCGCGCTCTCCGGTGTCCGCGCTGTCGTCGGTTTCGTACGGTGCCATGTCTGCCTTACCTCCGTCGTCGGCGGCGGCCTGCCCCCTGTACGGGTCCCACTCTCAGCCGCCATTCTCACCCGAATCGGTGAGGAGTGGTGTTTTCCGTGTTCTCCATCTGACCAAATCGCCGAGAGATAAGCGTCAGACCCGGGAGCCAACTCCGCGTACACCTGGGGTATGACACCCGGAGCCACCGCCTCCCCAATCCCCTAGGGGGAAGACGCGTCCCGGACAAGGCAGTTGACGGGACACAGCCCACACAGACCAGCTGACCACGCTCGCCCCCACCCAGGACAGGCGACCGGGCACGGCCCACGCGGGGAAGGCGCCCGGTTCCAAACTCACGCCCGGCACCCGCCCGGACACAGCCCACACACGACGGGCGATCGAGCTCAGCCCGCACAGAACAGATGCCCGGGCTCTGGCCCGCACACGACAGACGCTCACGGCTCAGCCCGCACACGACAGGCGATCACGGCTCAGCCCACACACAACAGGCCACCGCACCCGGCCCACGCACGACGAGTACCGAGGCACGGCCCGCCCACAAGCGACTGCGCCCAGCCCACACACGACGACCGACCAGGCTCAGCCCACGCAAGCCACGCGACCACACTCAGCCCATCCACCGCGAGTGCCCACGCTCAACCCGTACACGACAAGCAACCGAGCCCAGCCCACGCACGGAGCCGACCGCACTCAGCCCACGCGAGGCAGACGCCCAGGCTGAACCGGCGCATGACAGCCGACCGGAGGCACCCCCGCCCGACAGGCGACCAGGCTCAGCCCGCACAAGGCAGGCCACCGCACCCAGCCCATCCACCGCAGGTGCGCATGCTCAACCCACACACCGCAAGTGCCCAAGCTCCACACGCGCACAGGAGGCGACCACGCTCAAGCCACACACGACAGCCCACCGGACACAACCCGCACACGACAGCCGACCGCGCTCAACCCCCCAAGAAGGCGACCGCGCCCAGCCCACTCACCGCAGGCACCCAAGGTCAACCCACGCAACACAGCCGACCGAGCACACCCCGCCCACGACAACCGACCGCGCCCAGCCCACTCACCGCAATCGCCCAGGGTCAGCCCACGCAACACAGCCGACCGAGCACACCCCGCCCACGACACCCGACCGCGCTCAACCCGCCCAACGCGGCCGACCCCCTCACCCAGCCCGGTGCACCACCGCGTCGCACATCTCCAGCAGCGCGACCTTCGCGTCGCACTCGGGGAGCGGGGCGAGGGCCGCGCGGGCGTCCTCCACGTAGCGGACGGTGTCGCGGCGGGCCTGTTCCAGGGCCGGGTGGGCGCGGAGGCGGGTGAGGGCCTCGGCGAGGCGGGCGTCGTCCGTGAGGTCGGAGTCGAGGAGTTCGCACAGGGCGCGGTCCTCGGCCAGCCCGAGCCGGTCCGCCCGCTCGCGGAGCCGCAGCACCGGCAGCGTGGGGATGCCCTCGCGCAGGTCCGTGCCCGGGGTCTTGCCGGACTCGTGGCCGTCGGAGGCGATGTCCAGGACGTCGTCGGCGAGCTGGAAGGCGACGCCGAGCCGCTCGCCGTACTGCGTGAGGACGTCCACGACCGTGTCGTCGCAGCCGGCCATCATCGAGCCGAAGCGGCACGCGACCGCGACCAGGGAGCCGGTCTTGCCGCCGAGCACGTCGAGGTAGTGCTCGACCGGGTCGCGCCCGTCGGAGGGGCCGGCGGTCTCCAGGATCTGGCCGGTGACGAGGCGTTCGAACGCCTCGGCCTGCACGCGGACCGCCTCCGGCCCGAGGTCGGCCAGCGTGTGCGACGCGCGCGCGAAGAGGAAGTCGCCGGTGAGGACCGCGACCGAGTTGCCCCAGCGGGTGTTGGCGCTCTCCACGCCCCGGCGCACGGCCGCCTCGTCCATGACGTCGTCGTGGTACAGCGTGGCGAGATGCGTCAGCTCGACGACGACCGCCGAGGGCACCACACCCGGCGCGTACGGGTCGCCGAACTGCGCGGCGAGCATCACGAGGAGCGGCCGGAACCGCTTCCCGCCCGCGCGCACGAGGTGCTGAGCGGCCTCCGTGATGAAGGGGACCTCGCTCTTGGTGGCTTCGAGCAGACCCTCCTCGACTGCCGCCAATCCGGCCTGGACATCGGCTTCCAGAGCCTGGTCCCGCACGCTCAGCCCGAACGGCCCGACGACGGTCACGAGGGGTCTCCTGTCTGCTGGTGTCCCTGGGCGGTCACACGGTTTGTCGATAGGTCGCTGGCATCACTCAAGTCAGCGTATCCGGTCGGCTTTCGATCACCCATGCCGCCCACCCCGTCCAGCAGGGGCGGTATCGGATCATGACCGGTATGTTTTTGATCACCTGATAAGAACGGATATTTGTCGACTTACGCGGAAGCAGTGGATCGTGTCTCGAACCGCCCTGGAAGCCGAGCCCGACGACAAACCGCCTCCCGAGGACGACCACGCCTTCTTCGGCCAGCCCAAGGGGCTGCTCACGCTCTCCGGACTGGAGGTCTGGGAGCGCTTCTCGTTCCTGGGCATGCAGGCCATCCTCGTCCTCTACTTCGCGGATACCGTCGCGCACGGCGGCATGGGCATGTCGTCCGGAACGGCCGCATCCGTATCGGCAGCCTACGGAACACTGGTCTATCTCGTCTCGGTCGCGGGCGGCTGGCTCGCCGACCGCATCCTCGGCTCGTACCGCGCGGTGCTGTGGGGCGGCATCCTGATCGCCTGCGGCCACTACGCGATGGCGGTCCCGACCTCCACCATGACCTGGGTCGGCCTCGGCCTCATCAGCGCCGGCACCGGCCTGCTCAAGCCCAACGTCGCCACCATGGTCGGCAGGCTCTACCGCACCGACGACGAGCGCCGGGACGCCGGTTTCGCCCTCTACTACATGGCGATCAACATCGGCGCCTTCGCGGGCCCGCTGATCACCGGCCGGCTCGGCGACCACGAGGGCTGGCACTGGGGCTTCTCGGCCGCCGCGGTCGGCATGACCTTCGGGCTGATCCAGTACGTCGCCGGACGGCGTCACCTCGCGGGCCGCAAGAACACCGCGGAGTTCGCACTCGCACCGGACGCGCTGCGCCGCGCGGTGCGGCTCATCGTCGTAGGCATCCTGGCGGCCGCCGTGCTCGCGACCGCGCTGGCCCTCGCCGGCCGGCTCACGATGGGCCGCTTCGTGGACCTGCTCACCGTCATCTCGGTCATCGCGCCCGTCGTGTACTTCACGGTGATGTTCACGAGCCCGCGGGTGACCGTCGACGAACGCGGCCGACTGCGCCCGTACATCGTGCTCTTCCTCGCCTCGACGGTCTTCAACTTCATTCTCTTCCAGGCCTATTCGACGATGATGCTGCTGGCCGCGTCGAACGCCGAGACGACCATCCTGGGCTTCGACTTCCCCGCGAGCCGGTACGCAAGCGCGCTCGGCGCCTTCGAGGTCGGGCTCGCGCCCGTCGTCGCCGCGCTCTGGGTCCGGATGGGCCGCCGCCAGCCGCACGCCTCCAACAAGATCGCGATCGGCGTCGTACTCGGCGGCCTCTCCTTCCTCCTGATGGTCCTGCCGACCAGCGGGCACAGCGGCGACGCCTACCGCATGTCGGCCTGGTGGATCGTCGGCTCGTACTTCCTGCTCGGCCTCGGCGACATCCTCCTGGAGACCTCCGGCATGTCCGCCACCACCAAGCTCGCCCCGGCCGCCTTCTCCAGCCAGACGATGTCCCTCTGGGTCCCTCTGGTTCCTGTCCCTCGCGCTCGCGAACGGCATCCAGGCCCAGACGGTGAAGCTCTACGACGACGTCTCCAAGCCGGCCTACTTCGGCGTCAACGGCGCGATCGCGGTGGCCGCCGGCCTCGCGGTGATGGCCGCCGCGCCCTGGCTGCGCCGCACCATGCACCCGGTCCACTGAAGCCCACACAACCCCAGGGGGCACGCTCATGCGCATCCGTACGTCCTTCCCCCACGAGACGACCCATGAGGACCTCCGCATCCCCCTTGCGGACGGAACACGCCTCTACGCGCGCGTGTGGCGCCCGCTGACGGACGAGCCCGTGCCCGCGCTCCTCGAATACCTCCCGTACCGCCTGACCGACTGGACCGCGCCCCGGGACGCCCAGCGCCACCCCTGGTACGCGGGCCACGGCTACGCCTCCGTCCGCGTCGACGTGCGCGGCCACGGCAACAGCGAGGGCGCACCCGGCGACGAGTACGACGCCCAGGAACTCGCCGACGGCGTCGAGGTCGTCAACTGGCTTGCCGCGCAACCCTGGTGCACCGGCAAGGTGGGCATGTTCGGCATCTCCTGGGGCGGCTTCAACTCCCTCCAGATCGCGGCCCTCGCGCCGGAACCCCTGAAGGCGATCGTCACGGTCTGCTCGACCGACGACCGCTACGACAACGACGTCCACTACATGGGCGGTTCGGCCCTCGCGGTCGACCTGCACGCCTGGGCCGCCACGATGCTCGCCTTCGTCGCACGTCCGCCGGACCCCGAGTACGCGGGCCTGGTCTGGCGCGACCTGTGGCTCAAACGCCTCGAACAGATCGACCCGTTCATCCACACCTGGCTCGCCCACCAGATCCGCGACGACTACTGGAAGCACGGCAGCGTCTGCGAGGACTACGGCGCGATCCAGGCGGCCGTCCTCACGGTCGGCGGCTGGCACGACCCGTACCGCGACACGGTCCTACGGCTCGTCCACCACCTCCCGCCCGACCGGGTGCGCGGCCTGATCGGCCCGTGGTCCCACCAGTACCCGGACCGGGGCCTGCCGCCGGGCCCCGCGATCGGCTTCCTCCAGGAGACCCTCCGCTGGTGGGACCACTGGCTGAAGGCCAAGGACACGGGCGTCACCACCGACCCACTGCTGCGCGCCTACGTCAGCGACTCGCATCCCCCGGCCACGGTCTACGACACCCTGCCGGGCCGTTGGGTCGGCGAGCCCGCGTGGCCCTCGCCGAACGTGAAGACGACGACGTACGGCCTCCGGGGCGCACCCGTGATCGTCCGCTCCCCCATGCACACCGGTGTGGACGCGGGCCGTTTCTTCCCCTTCGGGAACGACGCCGACCTGCCGCCGGACCAGCGGGACGAGGACGCGCGCTCCGCGTGCTTCGAGTTCGAGGTGCCGGCCGAGACATGGGTGCTGGGGCGGCCGAGGGTACGGCTGCGGCTGACGAGTGAGGTGGAGCGCGGGCAGGTGATCGCCCGGCTGTGCGACGTAGCCCCGGACGGCGCCTCGACGCTGGTCACCCGGGGTGTGCTGAACCTGTCGGCGCGGCACGGACGGGACCGGGCGGTGCCGTGGACTCCGGGTGCCACGGAGGACGTGACCTTCGAGCTGAACGGCATCGGGCACGCGTTCCCGCCCGGGCATCGCATCCGGCTCGCGGTGTCGTCGGCGTACTGGCCGTGGATCTGGCCGCAGCCGGAGTCGGCGGCGGGGTTCACGCTGGACCCGGAGGGGAGCGCGCTGGAACTGCCTGTGCGGGAGCGGGAGTTGACGGCCGGGATTCGCTTCGAAGAACCCGAGGAGGCGGCGCCGCTCGGGGTCAACTACCCCGCCACGCTGGACGAGCCCCGCCCCGAGCGTCTGGTCGTACGGGATGTGGCGAAGGGCGAGTGGCGGCTGGAAGTCGACCCCCGGTACGGCGGCACGCGCGTGTATCCGGACGGCCTGGAGTTCACCGAGGACGCGCTGGAGACGTACACGATCGACGAGGACGACCCGTTGTCGGCGCGTACGCGGTCCGACTGGTCGATCCGGCTGCACCGGCCGGAGCTGGGATGGGACACGACCGTGCGGACGCGGTCCGAGATTACTTGCGACGAAACGGACTTTATTAGCTCCAATGAGGTCATCTGCACCGAGGGTGAAGAAGTGATCTTTCATCGCACATGGGAGAAAAGGATTCCGAGAACTGCCAGTTGAGGCCGAATGCCCGATTTGCCGTTCTTAATCCTCCCGTGAGTTGGGTCACGCGTTTCTGTGCGTGACCTGTGTTCCTGTGTGTTCGCGTTTCCCCTTGCGGCGATTGCCAGTTGACCCTTGGCTCGCGCAAAGGATCAAGTGCCCCATACGCCTCAGACCAAGGTCAATAGGGGTGAGGTGTGATTCCGCCACTTGTTCCGGACATGTGCTCTCGCATAGTTTCCCGGCCTGTCGGGTGGAACGCCGAATCCTGCCGCCGCCCGATATCCCAGTCACGAACATCTCGCACGGCAGGAGCGGGGGAACCAGGTAAGTCGCCGGACCGGTCATGTCGACCGGGACGGCTTGGGGTTAAGTCACGTCCGTGAGGGCGCGGCCGGGCACCTCCCAGCCCGAACCCGACAGCTCACCTCGCAGGCGACGGAGAGGAACCTCGTCATGCCTGCATCCGCTCAGTCCCGCCGCACCCGTCTCTTCCGCACGCTGGCCGTCGCCGGTACGGGTGCCGCGATCATCGCCCTGCCGATCGTCGGGGCGACCACCGCCTCGGCGGCCACGACCTCCACGACCACCGCCGCCGGGTACTCCAACACCCTTGACGGGTGGATTCGTGAGTCCCTCGCGATCATGGCGCAGAAGGGGATTCCGGGGACGTACAACGGGATCTACCGGAACGTGATCCGTGAGTCGTCCGGCAACCCGTACGCGATCAACAACTGGGACTCCAATGCGGCGGCCGGTACGCCGTCGAAGGGGTTGCTCCAGGTGATCGACCCGACGTTCAACGCGTATCACGTGGCCGGGACTTCGTTCGATTCGTATGACCCGGTCGCGAACATCACGGCTGCGTGCAACTACGCGGCGGCGGTGTACGGGTCCATCGACAACGTGTACGGCGCCTACTAGAAACCGGCGGCGAACAGCAGTCTTTCGAGGACGACGGCGATGCCGTCGTCCTCGTTCGACTTCGTCACCTCGTCGGCCACTGCCTTGAGTTCGGGGTGGGCGTTGGCCATGGCCACGCCATGGGCCGCCCAGTCGAACATCGGGATGTCGTTCGGCATGTCGCCGAAGGCGATGGTGTCCGAGGGGGTCAGGCCCAAGTGGCGGGCGGCGAGGGCGAGGCCTGTTGCCTTGGTGATGCCCAGTGGCTGGAGTTCGACGGTGCCGGGGCCCGACATGGTGACCGAGGCCAGGGAACCGACCACCGAGCGGGCCGTTGCCGCCAACTCGTCGTCCTCCAGGGCCGGGTGACGGAGCAACACCTTGCTGATCGGTTCGCACCACAAGTCGTCGCGCTTCCCCACCCGCACCGCGGGCAGCGTGGGGTGCGGCATCAAGTAGCCGGGCTCGATGAGCGTGAGGCCGTCCACTCCGTCCTGGTCGACCGCCGCGTACACCTGGCCCACCTCCGCCTCGATCTTGCCGAGCGCGGTCTCCGCCAACTCCCGGTCCAGGGTGACCGACCAGAGCAGACGGTCCGCGCCGGCGTCGTACAACTGCGCGCCCTGTCCGCACACCGCGAGCCCCCTGCTGCCGAGGTCTTCGAGGAGCGGTCGCACCCTCGGGGCGGGCCGGCCGGTGACGACGAGGTGCCGGGCGCCGGCCGCTGTCACCCTCGCGAGTGCGATGCGGGACCGGTCGGAGAGTGTGTCGTCGCCGCGCAGCAGCGTTCCGTCCAGGTCGGTGGCGATCAGTGCATATGCGAGGGGTGCGGCCATGATCAGAGAATACGGATGGAACGCCCCACCGACTCGACACGAACCGGACGGCTCCTGCCTTCACATGCGTCGACCCGTGTTCCGGTTGCTTTGACAGTTACGGCGGTTATGCCGACTCCCGGATCACCAGTTCGGTGGGCAGGATCACGCCGGCCGTGTCCTCGCCGGCGATCTGCGCGAGGAGCATTCGCACCATTTCCGCACTGATGCGGTCGTAAGGCTGGCGCATGGTCGTGAGGGCCGGAGTGATGGAGGTCGCCGCCGCCGAGTCGTCGAAGCCTCCGACAGCGATGTCATCCGGGACCGAACGGCCGGATTGTTGAAGGGTGTTGACCACTCCGAGGGCCATCAGGTCCGACGCCACGAATACCGCGTCTATGTCGGGGGCCTGCGTGAGGAGTCTGCGGGCCGCCTCCTCGCCTCCCGTGCGGCGGTAGTCGCCCTCCACGACGAGGGTCGGGTCGTGCGGGAGGCCCGCCTCCGCGAGGACGTCCCGGTAGCCGGCCAGGCGGTCCGGGCCGCCGGGGGCGTCCAGCGGGCCGGTGACCATGGCGATGCGGCGTCTGCCCCGGGAGATGAGGTGGCGGACCATCTCCTGGGCGCCGTCGCGGTCGGCGGCGGCCACATAGCTGTACTTGGACGCGGTGCCGAGCGGCTTGCCGCAGCCCACCAACGGGATCCCGGCGTCCCGGAGTTCGGCCGCCACCGGGTCGCCGCTGTGGTTGGAGACGAGGAGGACGCCGTCGACGTGGCCCGAGGTGATGTACCTCGTGAGGCGGCGGCGTTCGTCCCGTGAGGAGGCCAGCATCAGGAGCAGCGGGATGTCGTGGCGGGCCAGGTGTTCGGTGCAACCCCGCAGCAGGACATTGAAGTTGGGGTCCTCGAAGAACTTCTCCTGCGGCTCGGTGAGGAGGAACGCCACCGAGTCCGACCGCCCGGTGCTCAGGGAGCGGGCGTGCCGGTTGACGACGTAGCCCGTCTTCCTGATCGCCGTCTCCACGGCGGTACGGGCGGCCGGAGAGACGTAGTGACCGCCGTTCAGGAACCGGGAGACGGTCCCCCGGGAGACCCCTGCCTCCCGGGCGACGTCGTGGATGGTGGGCGGTTTACGGCGTCCGTTCGGACTGGTGGTCATGGTCCTCGTTCTGCCGGTTCAGTGCGGTGGGGGGAGGCACAGCTCAGTACTCACAGCTCACGCCTTGACCGATCCGCTCAGCAGGTCCAGGGACCAGAAGCGCTGGATCACCAGGAAGAGCGCGATCAGCGGCAGGATCGCGAGGAAGCAGCCCATGATGACCAGGGTGTAGAGCGCCGGTTGGGAGGCGCCCTGGGTCAGCAGGGTGTAAAGGCCCAGCGTGATCGGGAACTTGGTGTCGTCCGCGAGCATCACGTACGGCAGCAGGAAGTTGTTCCAGATGCCGACGAACTGGAACAGGAACACCGTGATGAGCCCCGGCATCATCATCGGCACCGCGATCCGCGAGAAGATCCGCCACTCGCTCGCACCGTCCATGCGGGCGGCCTCGAGGAGTTCGGTGGGGACGGCGGCCGCCGCGTAGATACGGACGAGGTAGACGCCGTAGGGAGAGAGGATCGACGGCAGGAGCATCGACCAGTACGAGTCGGCCAGGCCCGTCTTGGACAGGAGCAGGTACTGCGGGACCGTCAGGACGATGCTGGGCACGAGCACGCCCGCCAGCATCAGCTTGAAGACGAACTCCCGTCCCTTGAAGGCGAATCGGCCCAGTGCGTAGCCGCCGGCGGCCGAGACCGCGGCGGAGAGCAGGGCGCCGAAACCCGCGTAGAAGAGGGAGTTGGCCATCCACTGCCAGTAGATGCCGTCCCGGTAGGAGCTCAACTCCTTGAGGTTGGCGAGGAATCCGGTGCCCGGGGAGAACGTGAACGTGGAGAAGAGCTCGCTACGGCCCTTGGTCGCCGCGATGACGACCCAGATCACGGGGACCAGGCAGTACAGCGAGCCGAGGATCAGCACCAGGGTCGGCACCCACGCGGTGCGCTTCGGCTTGCTGAGGCCCTGGTTGGCGTCGGCGGTGAGGGTGAGGGGGGTCATGCCCGGTCCTCCCGGGTGTAGCGGTCGGAGACGCGGAGCAGCGTGAAGGAGACCACGAAGGTCGCCAGGGCCAGCACCACCGCGGTGGCGGAGGCGCCGTAGATGTCCGACCTGAGGAAGGCGGCGTCGTAGATGGCCATCAGCGGACTCCAGGAACCGGAGAGGCCGTTGGTCAGCGGCTTGAGCGCCATGGGCTCGGTGAAGACCTGGAGCGTGGCGATGACCGAGAAGAAGAACGTGAGCACGAGGGAGGGCAGCACGATCGGGATCTTGATCCGCAGGGCGATCTTCAGGTCGGACGCGCCGTCGATCTTCGCGGCCTCGTAGATCTCCTGCGGGATCGCGCGCAGCGCGGTGTAGATGACGATCATGTTGAAGCCGGTGCCGCCCCACACCGCGATGTTCGCGAAGGACAGGTAGAGGTTGCCGCCGTCGAACAGGTCGGGCTGCGGGAGGTCGAACTCGCGCAGGAGGTAGTAGAAGGGGCTGACCGCCGGCAGATAGAGGAAGCCCCACATCAGGGCGGCGATGATGCCGGGGACGGCGTACGGCAGGAAGATCGCGAGCCGGGCGAACTTGGCGCTGCGCGCCTGCGGGGTGTCCAGCATCAGCGCGAAGACCAGCGCCAGACCGAGCATCGTGGGGATGACGATCAGGCCGTAGCCGAAGGCGCGCAGGACGCTGTGGCCGAACTCGGAGTCGTGCAGGACGTCGGTGTAGTTGCCCAGGCCGTTCCAGACCTGCCGGCGGGCACCCTTGCCGAGGCCGATGCCCTTGACCTGGACCTTGTGGAGACTGAGCCACACCGCGTACCCGATCGGTACGACGGTGAAGGCGGCGAACAGGAGCACGGCCGGAAAGAGGAACCAGTACGGCGCGCTGCGGCCACGGCGGCGGATGCGGCGGGGGCGGACGGTGGTGGCGGTGCCGTCCGCCAAGGGCCCGGCCGTCGTGCGGTCGGAGCCCTTGAGCGGAGTGGCGGTCATGCCTCGGTCACCTTGAAGCCCTGCTTCTTCATGTCGGTGAAGGTCGACGACTGCATGGTGGCGAGCGCGGTGTCGAACTGGGCCGCCTTCTTCGCCTTGCTGGCCTTGCCGAACGCGTCGCTGAAGGTGTCGTAGGCGACCTGGACGTTCGGGCCCCAGGCGGAGGCGGCCGTGGTCGCGGCGATCTTCGCGGCCGTGTCGTAGAAGTCGGTCTGGTTCGGGAAGAACGCGGGCGGGGTGAGGACCGAGCCGGACTGTCCCTTGGTGGCCGCCGGGTAGATTCCGGCCTCCTTGACCAGGGCGGCGAGCGCCTCCGGGTCGGTGTTCAGCCAGTTCGCGAACTTGGTCGCGGCCTCGGTGTGCTTGGAGTCGGTGGAGACACCGGTGGAGGAGCCGCCCCAGCTGCCGGTGACGTCCTCGCCCGCGCTCCACTGCGGCAGCGGCGCCATCCGCCACTTGCCCTTGGTGTCGGGGGCCGAGCTGATCAGCACGCCGGGCGCCCACACGGCGGAGACCCAGGCGAGGTGGGTGCCCTTGTTCAGGGCGCTGCTCCAAGCCGGCGTGTACATCGGCTGGTTGTCGATCGCGCCCTCCTGGACGAGCCCGCCCCAGAAGTCGGTGACCTTCTTCGTCGCCGCGTCGTCGATGCCGACGGTCCACTTGCCGCCGTCGCCCACGGTCCACCACTTGGCACCGGCCTGCTGCGCCAACCCGGCGAACAATCCGGGGTCGTTGGCGGAGAACGTCGTCAAGTAGGCGTCCGGCACTGCCTTCTTGGCGGCGCGGGCGGTCTTGGCGAAGTCGTCCCAGGTGGTGGGGACGGTCAGGTCGTGCTTCTTGAACAGGTCCTCGCGGTAGAAGAACATCAGCGGCCCGGAGTCCTGCGGTATCGCGTACACGGCGTCGGTGCCGAGCGTCACCATGGCCCAAAGTCCCTCGGCGAACTGGGACTTGGTGGACTTCGCGTACTTCGAGATGTCCGCGAGCACGTCGTTCGACACCAGCGTCGGCAGCGACTGGTACTCGACCTGGATCAGGTCGGGGGCGTTGCCCGCCTTCTTCGCGGTGATCAGCTTGGAGACGATGTCCTTGCCGGCGGCCTGCTTGGAGACGGTGACCGTGATGTCCGGGTTCTTCTTGTTCCAGATCGCGGCGACCTTGTCCATGTTCGGCGCCCAGGACCAGTAGGTCAGCTTGACCGGCCCGCTGCTCTTGCCGGAGTCGTCGTCGTCGGAACCGCCGCAGGCGGCGAGGGTGCCCGTGAGGCCTACGGCTGCCGCCCCGGCAAGAATGCTGCGCCTGCTGAACTGGTGGCGGTGGATCGACATCTTCATCTCCCCTGACTGAGTGCGAGCCGGTCACGGCTCTGTGACCGTGCACAGTAGAGAATTGTTTCGGACCCTTGTCAATGGATGAAGCCTGGGGTTACCTACTTGTTGCTGATGGGCGTGAGCCGCGACCATCCATGTGCACGATCACAGAATCACCTGGTTTTTCGCCGCCCTCAGTCGCCTCAGTCGCCGATCCTCCGGGAGTGAACCCATGCCGTCCCCCGCCCCCCACGACCGTCTGCCGCTCGCCTTCGGAGGTGACTACAACCCCGAGCAGTGGCCGCAGGAGGTCTGGGAGGAGGACGTACGGCTGATGCGGGAGGCCGGGGTCACGGCGGTCTCCCTCGGCGTCTTCTCCTGGGCCCGGATGGAGCCGCGTCCCGGCGAGTACGACTGGGAGTGGCTGGACACGACGATCGGCCTGCTGCACGCGGCGGGCATCACCGTGAACCTCGGGACCCCAACTGTCGTACCGCCGGCGTGGTTCTACCGCGCGCATCCAGACGCCCTGCCGGTGACGCGCGAGGGCGTGCGCCTCGCCTTCGGCTCGCGGGGCGCGATCTGCCACTCCAACCCGGCCTATCGGTCGGCGGCGGCCACGATCACGACGGCGCTGGCCGAGCGCTACGGCGACCACCCGGCGGTGGTGTTGTGGCACGTCCACAACGAGTACGGCGCCCCGGTCCTCGCCTGCTACTGCGAGGTGTGCGCGGCGGCTTTCCGGGGGTGGCTGCGCTCGCGCCACGACACCCTCGACACCCTCAACAAGGCCTGGGGAACGGCGTTCTGGGGCCAGCAGTACGGCGACTGGGAGGAGATAACTCCGCCCCGCGCGACGCCGTCCGTATGCAATCCCACCCAGCAACTCGACTACCACCGCTTCGCCGACGCGCAGGCCCGCGCCAACTTCGTCGCCGAGCGGGACATCCTGCACCGCCTCTCCCCCGGCGTCCCGGTCACCACCAACTTCATGGTCGCGCCGAGCCAGGGCCGGACCGTCGACTACTGGGCCTGGGCCAAGGAGGTCGACCTGGTCACCAACGACCACTACCTGATGACCGACGGCCGCCGCACCCACGTGAACCTCGCGCTGGCGGCGGACCTGACGCGCTCGGTGGCGAACGGCGGCCCCTGGCTGCTGCTGGAACACGCCACGTCCGGGGTCAACTGGCAGCCGTACAACCCCGCGAAGCGCTCCGGCGAGATGGCGCGCAACTCACTCGGGCATGTGGCCCGGGGCTCCGAGGGCGCGATGTTCTTCCAGTGGCGGCAGTCGCAGTCGGGCGCGGAGAAGTTCCACACAGCGATGCTGGCGAACTCCGGTACGGACAACCGGGGTTGGCGCGAGGTGACCGAACTCGGCCGCCGGGTCGGTGAGTTGAGCGAGGCGGGCCTGCGCGGCACCCGGACGCGCGGTGACGTGGCGATGGTGTGGTCGTGGGACTCCTGGTGGGCACAGAGCCTGGAGTGGCGACCGAGCCAGGACCTGGACGCGCGGGAACGGTTGGATTCCTTCTACGAGGCGCTCTACGACCGGCACTTGACGGTGGACTTCCTGCCGCCGACGGGGTTGGGGGACGTGGACCCCGCGCGGTATCCGCTGCTGGTGGTACCGCAGTTGTACTCGGCGCCGGTCGGGGTGGGGGCGGACCTGGAGCGTTACGTGTCGCGGGGCGGGACTCTGCTGGTCTCCTTCTTCTCCGGGATCGTCGACGAGAACGACACATTGCATGCGGGCGCGTATCCGGGGGCGCTGCGGGACGTACTCGGCCTGACTGTCGAGGAGTTCGATCCCCTGTTGCCGGGGGAGGTGGTGTCGGTTCGGGGGACGGACGGCGCGCTGTACACCGCCGACCTGTGGTCGGAGGTCGTGATCCCGGGTGCGGGCTGCGAGACGGTCGCGGTGTTCGCGGACGGTCGCACGGCGGGCGGGGCGGCGCTGACGCGGCATGCGGTGGGGTCGGGTTCGGCGTGGTACCTGGCGACCCGGCTGACCGGTGCCGATCTGGCGGCCGTGGTGGACCTCGCCCTCGCGGACGCGGGGATCACGCCGGTCGATCTGCCGCGCGATGTCGAACTCGTCGTACGGGAGGGCGAGTCGGGGACGTTTCGCTTCGCGGTGAACCACACCGGGGGCGAGGTGAAGGTGGTGCTGCCGGACGGGAGCCGGGCCGCGGTGCCGGGGGGTGGGGTGGAGGTGTTCAGGGACCCTCGCTGATCTCGGCTCGCTCGCTTTCTCGGCTCGACTCGCTTGGTTCTTCTGCCTCTTGGGGCACTTACTGAAGGGAAGCTCTGTGATGCGCAGACGCAGTGTTCTTACGGCGGCGGGGGCCGCCGCGCTCGCGGTGCCGGTGTTGGGTGCGGGACCGGCGGTGGCGAGCACCGGTACCGGGTCGGACCGGCGCCGGCTGGAGATCCGGGGCATGGACATCTCGTCCCTGCCCAAGGACGAGGCGTACGGCGCGGTGTACCGCCGTGCGGACGGCCGCCGGGACGACCCGATCCGCATCCTGGCCGACGCGGGTGTCACCCACGCCCGCCTCAAGGTCTGGGTGAACCCGGCCGACGGCTACAACAACAAGAAGCACATCCTGCCGTTGGCGAAGCGGTTGCGCCGGGCGGGGATCGGCATCTGGGTCGACTTCCACTACTCCGACACGTGGGCGGACCCGGCCCACCAGACGAAGCCGGCGGCTTGGGCGGACCTGGATGTGGCGGGCCTGACCAGGGCGGTCTACGACCACACCGCCGACGTGCTGGGCGCGTTGCGCCGCCAGGGCACTCCGGCGGACCTGGTGCAGATCGGCAACGAGATCAACGGCGGTCTGCTCTGGCCCACGGGCAAGAACTGGGGTGACGACGCCGGGGGTTGGGGCAACCTGACGACGTTCCTGAAGGCGGGCCTGAACGCGGCGCGCGACACCACTCCCCGCATCCGCACGATGCTCCACATCGCCTCCGGCGGCGACAACGGCACGTCCCGCTGGTGGTACGACAACGTGGTGGCCGACGGGGTCGACTTCGACATCATCGCCCAGTCCTACTACCCGTTCTGGCACGGCACCCCGGCGGCAGCGGCGGCCAACTTGGCGGATCTGGCGGCGCGTTACGACAAGCCTGTGCTGATCGCGGAGGCGGCGTATCCGTTCACGCTGGAGAGCGAGGACGCGACGAACGACATCATGTACGACCCGTCGCAGCTCACGGAGGGGTATCCGGCGACACCGGCGGGGCAGGCGGCGTGGCTGCGGACGGTGGCGGACCTGATGGTGGATGTGCCCGGGGGTAAGGGGCTGGGTTACTGCTACTGGGAAGGGGTCTGGACCTACCGCAAGGGGGATGGTTGGGACCCGAGCGATCCGACGTCCGGTAACGCGTGGGAGAACCTGGCGTTGTTCGACTTTCAGGACAGGGCGTTGCCGGGGTTGAGGACGTTGGGGCGCTACCGGTCGTAGTGCTGCTGGGGTGACTTGTCCGGTGTTTGTCCGGTGCTGTCCTGACTGGTGGGACAGTTCGTACGGGTAGGGGCCGTCGCGGCGGACGGTCGTACGCCGGAGGGCGCGGGATGAGTGTCGAGAGTGAGCCGGAGCGGGTCAACGGCGAGACGGACGAGCCGGGTTGGGAGGTCGACCCGGACGACGAGTGGGGTCTCGCCGTTCTCTCCACGGTCGGGCGGCAGTTGAAGCTCCGGCGCGAGTCGGTGGGGATGCGTGTCGTCGACTTCGCGGTGCGGGTCGGGTACAGCGAGGACATGGTCCGCAAGGTCGAGTTCATCGAGCAACTGCTGGGAGAAACATGATCCGCAAGGCCTCAGCCGACGCAACCTCTGGACCGGCGTGGTTCAAGAGCAGCTACAGCGACGGCACCGAACGCGACTCCTGCGTCGAGGTGGCCACCACCCCCGCCACCGTCCACGTCCGCGACTCCAAGCACAACACCCAGGGTCCCCAGTTCACCGTCACGGCCACGACCTGGACGAACTTCGTGACGTACGCGTCCGGCATCTGAGCGGCTCAAGGCTGAACAGGCCGGCCAGGAGCCCGAGTTGGGTCATAGTGCCCGCGGCCGAACGCGTCGTTCGCACAATGCACCGTGTCGGGTTCGGGCGGCGCCGGCCACACGCCGAGGAAGTGCTCCTCCACCGGGGTGTCCCCTTCGTGCCCGGCGCCCTCGTCGCGTTCCCGCGCCTGCACACGGACCCGGTACCAACCCGCCCCGGCCGTCGCGAAGTTCCCCGCGTCCTCCTCGACGTCACCGCCCCACCGGAACAACCGCAGGCTGCCACTCGTACTGCAGATGCTCACGTCCACCACGGTCTCCCACTCCTGACCCGGCAGCGGGGGTGCGTCCGCGCACTGCCGAGTGGTCAGGCGTATCCAGCCGGTGTGGGTGCCCGCGAGCACCGTGAGATGTTCCGGGCCGCCTGCCGCCAGGCTGTTTCCCTCGAAGATCCGCCTGACCGTGTCGGCGTCGTCGTACTCGCCGAGGAATTCGTCGCCCTGTAGGCAGTACTGCCAGTAGGAGACGAACATGCGATCCGAGGTCCACGTCGGGTAGCGCATCCCCGGAGCATGCCGTGCCCCACTGACAACGACGGGACAGGGGAACCGTCCGGCCGTGCCGCGTCTGTCAGGTGTCGTCGGAACTGCCCGCGAGGGATCCGCCCATCCCGAAGGACAATGCCTTTTGGTCTTTGCTCAGTGAGCGTCGTATGGCGTTGACCAACTGCACCTGCGCTCGGGCAGGCGCCCTGCCGGCCTGGGTGAACTCCTCCTGACTCAACGGATCACGCGTCGGGTCGCGCGCCGGGTCGCGCGCCACCGTGTTCAGGAACCCGTTGACGGCCTTGCCGAAGTTGTCGATCTCGGTCGCGACGGCCGCGGGGGCGACCAGGCTGGCGCGGGTCAGGGCCGCGCTCTACTCGCTCCAGTCGTAGTCCCATCCCTGCCGGCCGGCGTGGGCGCGGCTGATGGTCATCGTGAACTTGGCGTAGTGGCTGATCAGTTCCTGGTAGGCGAGCAGCTGCTTGTCCCGCAGCCACTGACGGTCCTGGGCCCGGTGCGTGACGATGCCCCCGACCAGGACCCCGGCCGTGGCGGACAGTGCCCCGACGCCCGTTGTCAGCAGTGTGTCCAGCAGTGCCACGCCAGGCCCCGCATTCCCCGTCGCTCGAACATCGGTGGCCCGAACCTACTGGTGCCCAACCTCCGGCGACAATGCCCAACTGCCGTGGTGCACAAGCCAAACCCGATCAGCACGGTGACGGTCCGGCCGAGTGTCGCCGCGGTCGGATCCGCTGGTGCCGTGAGCCGAGCAGGGCGTGGGTGAACGCGTCGGCGCCGCAGCAGGCGCCATTGTCGGTGACGAACCGTTCGATGCGGGTGATGCCGTGTGCGGCAAACCACGCCCTGGCTCGGTGCAGGCGAGGCGGGTGTGCCCGTCGATCGCGGGGTGTGGGTACACATACCCTCCACGGCCGGTCTTCTTGTTGTTCCGGCTGACTGCCCGGGGTGGTCGCTGTTTCGGCTACCTCGCCCGGTATGGCTGCGGGGTGACGGTGGAGTGTGGAGGACCGGTCGTGCGGGCCGAACTGACCATGCCGACGGTACCGGTTGACCCACTGGGACGCGCATGCCCTGGAGATGCCCGTCTCCGCGGCACCGTGGGCGATCGGACGTGACACGCATCGTTCGACGAGTCGTCTGCGGCCCTCAATGGAGAACGGCGCGTCGGCATGGGTGCCCGTCAGACGGCGGCGAGGTTGTTGAGCAGGTGGCCAAGCTCTGCCGGCGCCTGAATGTGGGCCAGGTGGCCCTGGCCGGGGAGTTCGTGGACTCCGGCGTGAGCGACGTGCTCTCGCACGTGGTCGAACGACACTCCGTAGGGGGCCGTTCCGCGGTTGCTCTGCCCGATGATCAGGTCGACTTGATCCGCCTGTCGCGCCATCGCATCCGGAGGCGGTGCCGTGTTGAGCGCGCCGAGTTCGGCGTACAGCGGTCCGCTCAGGCGGCGCAGGATCGCCCAACTCTGCCGGTCGGCCCGGAGATCCTCGACATGCGCGGCGGAGAAGCCGGAGATCTGCCGATTGACGATCTCGACGCAGCGATCCCAGTCCGCGGTCTCCGCCGCGTTCTTCAGGTCCGGCAGTGCATGGCGTCCGAATGGCCGCATCACCGGCTCGTAGGCGATCACCTGGGGAATCGGGCGATCGTTGGCTGCCAGCAAGCTGATCAAGCCGCCGTAGCTCCAGCCGAAGAGGGCCCTCGCGTTGTCGAACTCGTCAAGGACCACGCCGAGGTCCTCAACCTCCGTCCGCAGCGAGTAGGAATCGGTCAACGGCCCTGAGGAGGCACGTCCCCGACGGTTTACGACTACCACTGAGGGCCAGGCGTCGATGGCGCCCGCAACGTGGCGCCACGTATGCGCGTCGCTCATCACGCCCGGGACGACGACGAGGCCCGGGGCATCCGGCTCCCCGTACACATCGACCGTGACCCAGCTGTCCCCGCCGACTGCAAGCTTCTTTTGAATCGTTCGCTCCATAAATCCATTATGGAGCGAACGATCTACAATGCAAGCGTGACCGAACGCAACCGCGGACGCCCCCGAGCCTTCGACCGCGACGGTGCGGTCCTTGACGCCGCTCGCCTCTTCTGGCGACGCGGCTACTCCGGCACCTCGACCCGCACCCTGGCCGCGACCCTGGGGCTTTCCACCTCCAGCCTCTACGCCGCGTTCGGCAGCAAGGCCGGACTGTTCGAGGAAGCGGTGCGGACCTACGCCGAGCGCTACCGCGAGATCTACCAGCAGGCTGTCGCCGAGAAGGACATCCAGACGGTCATCGAACGCATCCTCACCGACTCGGTCCACGAGTTCACCCGGCCCAGCGACACGCACCCCGGATGTCTCATCAGCAGCGCCGTGATGACCGACAGCACGAGCACGCTCGATACCAGCGCCTACGTCGCCGACCTGCACAGCTCGAACGAGCAGGCCCTCCTCGTACGCATCCAACGAGCGGTCCAGGACGGGGAACTGGCCGCGGGTACCAACGCAGCGGTCCTGACCGGGCTCATCCAATCCGTCTGGCACGGATTGTCAGTGCGGTCCAACGTCGACACGCCTCGCGAGGACCTGCTCGCGACGGCACAACTCGCTCACCAGCTGATCTGCCGACAACTCGCGTCACCAACGCCCTGACCCGCGACACCGCGCGCCGACCGCGACGATCACTGCGGCCACGGCCAAACCGGACCTTTCCGCACCGGAGTTGGCGACCCGCCTCCGCCCGATGCTCCTGGAGCTGACGTAACGCATGGGCACCACCCCGCACATCGAGCTGACCCCCGTACCGTCCGGGCAGGTCACCCTCTCCGACCGCCGCACGGAACGCAGTTGGACGGTCGACCTCGCCCCCTTCCACCTCGGCACCCTCCCCGTCACCCAGGCGCAGTACGCCCAGGTCACCGGCGAACACCCCAGCACCGCGCACGGCAGCGACCACCTCCCCGTGGAGACCGTGTCGTGGCGGGACGCGGTGTTGTTCTGCAACTCCCTTTCGCGGCAAGAGGAGTTGACGCCCGCGTACGCCCTGGACGCCCACGGCGAGGCCGTCGCATGGGCGGACCCCTCCGCCGACGGCTACCGTCTCCCCACCGAAGCCGAGTGGGAGTACGCCTGCCGGGCCGGCACGAGCGGCCCGCGCTACGGACCGCTCGACGACATCGCCTGGCATCGCGGCAACTCCGAGGAGCGGCCCCACGAACCGGGCGGCCGACTGCCCAACCCCTGGGGCCTGCACGACATGCTGGGCAACGTGTGGGAGTGGTGCTGGGACCTCTACGACCCCGAGGTCTACGGCAGCTACCGCGTACTGCGCGGCGGCGGCTGGTTCGACGAGCACTGGAGCTGCCGCGCCTCCGTACGACGCCGCAGCCACCCGACCTTCCGCGTCGACGACGTGGGCTTCCGCGTCGCCCGATCGTCGACCGCAGGGAACTGACAGCCCGTCAACTACCCGTGTGCCGCCGCCAGATGCTTCGCCAGTCGCGGTGACGCGAACTCCGTGCCGCACACGAACCGCATCACCGGCCCGTACGACGACGCGGCCGGCAGCCCCGTGAAGTACACCCCCGGCACGGACGACACATACCCGGCCCCGAGCTTCGGCGTGCCCCGGCTCACCGCGAGTCGGGTGCGCAGCTCGTGCCCCAGGAAGTCCATCGCCGCGATGTCGACCCGATAGCCCGTCGCCGATATGACGTGGTCGGCGGCGAGTTGCTCGGTGCCGCCGCCCGGCGCGGCGACCGTCAGGACCGGGCTGCCGGTCGTCGCGTCCGCCCGTACGATCCGGTCGACCTCGCTGACCTGCACCTTGCCCTGGAACCGGTCCTTGAGCCACCACGCGCCGAGCGGACCGAGCACCCGGCGCACCAGGTAGTGGCGGGTCTGCTCGGGGAGGTAGCGGTACGGCTGGGGGTAGTAACTCAGCGCCCACAGCGACCAGGCACGCCCGAAGGGCGACTCGGGGCGCAGCTTCGGCTGGTCCCACGGCGGTGCGCCGAAGGCGACCCGGCCGCGCCCGCGCGAGACGATCCGGACCTGCGCGCCCGCCTCCGCCGCGAGCGCCGCCGTCTCCAGCGCGGACTGCCCGGCGCCGACGACGATCAGGTCCTTGCCCTTGAACCCGCTCAGGTCGTGGTGCTGGGAACTGTGCGAGACGGGACCGGTGGGCGTCGGTCCGTCGGCCGCCGCTGCCGCCAGCTCCGGCGGGAGGTGGGCCAGGCCGTAGAGCCCGGTCGCGACCACGACCGCGCGGGCCGTGAACAACTCTCCCGAGTCCAGCTTGAGTTCGAAGCCGCCGCCCTTGTTCTGATCCACGGAGACGACCCGTACCCGCTCCAGCTCGGGCACCAGTTTCTGCTGGAACCACTCGCCGTAGCCGATGAAGGTCTCGATGGGGATGATGTCCTCGTCGGTGACCAGGCGGGGGATGCCGGCCGCGTCGCAGTAGTCGACGAGGTTGTGGCCGGGCTGCGGGGCGTCGAAGTTGGAGGCGGCCGGGGTCGACTTGAGAAGCATCCCGGCGGGCATGTGGTCACGCCAACTGACCATGGGCTCGCCGAAGACACGGACCGGAATGCCGCGCGCCCGCAGATGCGCGGCGGTGGACAGGCCGAACGGCCCGGCGCCGATGATTGCTACCGGTTGAATCACGAAGTCCCTCCCCAGGACGTCAATTCGTCACTTCGTTCTGGTGCTGCTGCCAGAGGTCATTGGCTGCTGTGGGCTGCTGCTGCTAACTCGTGCCGCTGCCACGGCGGTTGGTGCGCCACAGCTGATACAGATGCTTCGCGCCCGGCCGTACGAAGCGGGCGAGCATCGTGAAGAACGGCCGCAGGTCGTCACCCGCGAGCCAGGCCAGCTCCGTCCCGCTCGCCCTAGCCGGCGCGTGCGGCGTCGTATAGCCGCTGCGGCGGTAGGCGAGGAGGGCGGGCAGGTCGATGTTCTCCACGATGTACCGGTGGCCGGCGCGCTGTTCCCCCTCCGGGACGGAGCGGCCGGTCAGGTCGAGGTGCATGGCGCGGACGACGTCCACCCCCGACTCGTTCTCGAAGAGCCGGAACTGGGCGCCCATACGGGGGTTGAAGTCGAGCAGTTTGTACCGACCGTCGCGCCGGTCGAAGCGCAGGTCGAGGTCGATGATTCCGGTGAAGCCGATCTGTTTGATGAAACGGGCGGCGAGGTCCGAGAGTTCCGGATTGTCGACCACGTATGCATTTGCGGTCATCCCCGCGTGCGGCGGCCAGGAGCGGACCTTGACGCCGGTGAACATGGCGAGCGGGGTGGAGTCCTGGTCGAAGTAGGCGTGCACGATCCAGTCCTCGGCGTCCTCCCTCGGCAGGTACTCCTGGAGGATCACCCCGGGGTGCTCGCCCCAGTCCCGGGCGAGCGCGAGCAGCCCCTCGCGGGTCGCGATCCTCGTCGTACCGCTGACGGCCGGCCGGGAGCGTCGTACGAACGCCTCCCTGTTCTTGGCCACGATCGGGAAGCGGGCCTTCTCCGCGAAGTCGACGATGTCGTCGTACGACCGCGGGAAGGCGGCCGTGGGGCTGGGTATGCCGTGTTCCACGCAGAGTTCGTGCAGCCCCTGCTTGCTCGCGAGGTGGCGGGGTAACTCCCGTTCCACACGCGGGAAGAGGAAGCGGTGGCCGAGCGCGTCCTGGTGTTCGGCGATCAGGACGGCGGCCTCCTCGTCGGTGGGGATGAGGACGGTCGGACGGCCGATCCGGCGCCCGATGCGCAGCAGTCCCTCGACCAGTCGTCCTGGTTCCTCCGTGCCGGTCGTCGGCCAGACGAACGCGCGCTCCAGATAACGGGACGCGGCCGCCGGCGTGTAACGGTCCTCCGTTATCGCATACATCGGCACGCCGAGGCGCCCCAGACTGCGGATCGCGCCCACGCCGCCGTGATGCAGCGGATAGGCGCCGAACTTGACGATCAGGCCCGGCACTTCGCGGTCGGCCTCGAAAGGCACGCCACTGGTGCGATCGGCCACGGGTCCCCCCACGTGTCCCCCCTACGGACCGGACCCACCCCGTCCATGTCCCCCAAAGGACGCTAAGCCGGAATTGCCCCTTCCGACAAGGCCTATTCGGACATTGCGAACTCTTTAGACACTGCCGGTTGCCGCAACTCACCCGTAACGTGTGGCGCGGCCACATGCGAGTACGTACGAGAGTGAGGCAGCACCCATGCCCCCCTTCGATCTTCCCGAGGGCGACCCTTTCGGCCCGCACAACCTGCCCTACGGCGTCTTCTCGCCCGTGGGCTCGGAGCAGCGGACCGTCGGCGTCCGGCTCGGCGACCATGTGCTCGACGCGGGCGCGGCGGCGGAGGCGCTCGGCTCGCCGTACGTCTCCCTCCTCGCGCACCCGAGCCTGGGCCCGCTGCTCGCCGCGGGCCGCACGGCCTGGTCGGACGTCCGGCGCGCGCTGACGGCATGGGTGACGGTCCCGTCCCACCAGGAGACGATCACCCCGTACTTCCATCCCCTCTCCGCGGTGACCCTGCACCTCCCCTTCGAGGTCGCGGACTACGTCGACTTCTACGCCTCGGAGAACCACGCCCGGAACGTCGGCCGCATCTTCCGCCCCGACGCGCCCGACTCCCTGACCCCCAACTGGAAGCACCTGCCGATCGGTTACCACGGCCGCGCGGGCACGATCGTGGTCTCGGACACGGATGTCGTACGACCGTCCGGGCAGCGGAAGTCCCCGGCCGACCCGGCGCCGGTCTTCGGCCCGTCCGTCCGCCTGGACATCGAGGCGGAGGTCGGTTTCGTGGTCGGCGCACCGTCGGAGCTGGGCCGGCCGGTCGCCCTCGCCGACTTCCGCGAACACGTCTTCGGCCTGTGCCTCCTCAACGACTGGTCGGCACGCGACATCCAGGCCTGGGAGTACGTCCCCCTCGGCCCGTTCCTCGGCAAGTCCTTCGCGACGTCGGTGTCGGCGTGGATCACCCCGCTGGACGCGCTGGAGGAGTCGCGGGTGGCGCCGCCGGAGCGCACACACACCCTTCTCCCCTATCTGGACGACTCGTCCGAGGAACCCGGCGGCTACGACCTCCGCATCTCGGTCGCGATCAACGGCCATGTCGTCTCCGAGCCGCCGTTCTCCACCATGTACTGGACGGCCGCGCAGCAACTCGCCCAGATGACGGCCAACGGCGCGTCCCTGCGCACCGGCGACCTGTACGGCTCGGGCACGGTCAGCGGACCGACGGAACGCGAGCGGGGTTCCCTGCTGGAGCTGACCTGGAACGGCCGCGACACCCTCGAACTCCCGGACGGCAAGCGGACGTTCCTGGAGGACGGGGATGTGGTGACCCTGTCGGCGTGGGCGCCGGGGGTGGGCGGGACGCGGGTGGGTCTGGGGGAGGTGACCGGGCGGATCGTGGGGCGGGGCTGAGGCGGGTCGCGGGTGTGCCCGGTGCTCGTCGTCCCAGGGACGCCGGGCGCCGGGGCAGTCATACTGACGGCGGGCGACACACGAGAAGTGCGCTCGCCCTCGGGTAAGCCGCACCCGTACCTCTCGCACCCCGCTCTTCAGTCCCTTTTCTTCCCTTCTCCTCCCTTCTCCTCCTTTCCCTTCCTTTCTCTTCCTTCCGTTTGTTCTGTTTGTTCCCCGACCAGGATCCGGAGCCCGTGGCATGACCGTCTGCCTGCTCCTGCTGAGCGTCGTCGCCCTCTCGGCCGCCGTTCCGGCTCCGCGCGCGCTGACCCGGGCCGTGTGGCCCGAACGGGAACCCGTGGTCGGCCTGTGGGTGTGGCAGTGCCTGGTCGCCACGGTCCTGCTCTGCTGCCTGGCCGCCCTGGTCCTCGGCGCAGCCGCCGTCTTCCACACCGTCCGCGACCATGTCTTCGCCCCCGCGCCGCCCGCCGTCACCGCGGCCTACGACCTCTCCGCCGCCCCCGTCTGGGCGGTCGCCCTCACGCTGTCGCTGGCGTGCGGGGCGGCCTGGACGACGGCGATGCTGGCCCGCGAACTCGCCGAGGCCCGGCGCCGTCGCGGCCAGGCCCGCGCGCATCTGCGCGAGCGCGCCCCCGACCTGCCGGCCGGCCTGCCCCCGGCGCGCGGGCCCCTCCTGGTCCTGGAGGACGAGTACCCGGACGCCTGGTGGATGCCCGGCCATCCGCCCCAACTCGTCGTCACCACGGGCGCCCTGCACCGCCTCACCGGCCACCAGCTCGACGCCGTCCTCACGCACGAACGCGGTCACGCCCGCGCCCACCACGACTGGCTGCTGCACCTGTCGACCGCGCTGGCCTCGGGTTTCCCGCGCGTCCCCGTGTTCACCCACTTCTGCGACCAGACCCACCGGCTGGTCGAGCTGGCCGCGGACGACACGGCCTCCCGGCAGTGCGGGCACCTGACCACGGCACTGGCCCTGATCGAACTGAACAACCACCGAGGCGTCCTCTCCTGCGCCTCCAGCCACCGCCTCCTCGGCGAACGAGTGGACCGCCTCCTGGACCCCCGACCGAGACTGGGCCGCCGACGCCGCGCCCTGACGACTACGGTCGCGGCACTGGTCCCGCTGCTGCCCCTGCTGATCGTGTTCGCACCGGGGTTGACGGCGCTGGGCTGACGGCCGGCGGCATTCGGGACAGCACCCGGCGACAGCTTCAGCCGCGACCGCACGGCACGGCACCGCACCGCACCGCAGTAGACACTCGTGACCTGCCGGACGTTGCTGCTGCCCCTCGGCTGACGTCTCCGGGCCGACCACACCAACCCGGCGCCCGTCCAACTCCGCCCCCACCCCGAACGTGGCAGATGTCCCCCGCGACCAACCATCCGCCCAGCTCAACCGCCCCACCGCCGGAGTCCCCGGTGGCGCAACACTCCAGCAACACTCGGTTCCCTACCGGCTCGCTATGGTTCGAGACATGCCACCCACGGACCGCATCCGCGACCACGCCGGACAGGGCGCGACCACCGTCGCCGCCCACCGCGCGCGGCGCCGGCTGCGTGCCGACCAGGCCCGGCAGCTCGCCGATCTGCTGCGCCACGAGCTCCTCGCCGACGGGTTCCCGGACGGCACACTCCCGCACGAGTCCACCCTCGCCACGGACTACGGCGCCTCCCGCAACACGGTCCGCCAGGCCCTGGACCTGCTCCGCGCGGAAGGCCTCGTCGACCGGCTCCCCGGCGTCGGCACGGTCGTCGTCGCACGGAAGTACCCGCACGGCCTGGACCGGCTGATGGGCCTCGCGGAGACCCTGCGCGAACACGGCCGGGTCACCAACGAGGTCCGCACCCTGGGCCCCGCCCCCGCACCGGCCCCCGTCGCCGAACGCCTCCACGTACAGCCCGGCACCGACGTCCTCTACATCGAACGCCTGCGCCGCCTGAACGGCATCCCCCTCTCCCTCGACCTCACCTACCTCCCGCTCGACATCGGCACCGCGCTGCTCGACGCCGACCTGGAGAACACCGACGTCTTCCGCCTCCTGGAGACCATCACCGGGCAGGGGCTCGGCCACGCCGAGATCACCCTGGAGGCCGTCAACGCGGACGCGCACTCCGCCGCCGTACTCGAAGCGCCGCGCGGTGCCGCCGTCCTGATGCTGGAACGGCTCACGCACCTCGCCGACGGCCGCCCGGTCGACCTGGAGTTCATCCGCTTCCGCGGCGACCGCATCACCATGAGCGGCCTGCTGCACCGCTCCCTCTGACCTCACCCCGTTCTCTGAAGCACCTCCCTGGAGACAGCCATGCCCTTGGCGCCCCAGCGGGCCGACGTGCCCGTGACGATCGACGAGTCGAAGTGCATCGACGGCTGCACCCTGTGCGTCGACATGTGCCCGCTGGACTCCCTGGCCATCGACGAGAGCAACGGCAAGGCCTACATGCACGTCGACGAGTGCTGGTACTGCGGCCCGTGCGCGGCCCGCTGTCCCACCGGAGCCGTCACGGTCAACATGCCCTATCTGCTCCGGTGAGAGGCCCGAACTCCCATGAAACGCACGGCAGTCGCCCTGTCCGCAGTCGCCCTGCTGCTCCCCCTGTCCGGCTGCGGCGGCAGCGCGGAGGCCGGTAGCGGCAGCACGGTCACCGTCACCATCGGCTACCAGTCGAAGACCATCAACACCGTCACCGCCGGCACCCTCCTGCGCTCCCTCGGCTACTTCGAGCAGCAGCTCAACGCCCTGTACGACGGCCACACCTACAAGGTCGACTGGCAGGACTACGCGACCGGCGCCCCCATCACCGCGCAGATGACCGCCGGGAAGATCGACATCGGCTCGATGGGCGACTTCCCGCTCCTCATCAACGCGGCCCGCGGCAAACAGCTCGGCCAGCCCACGCGCCTCGTCTCCGTCACCGGCTACAACCTGCGCGGCGGCCTCAACACCATTGTCACCGCGCCGAGTTCGCACCTCACCTCCCTGAAGGACCTCAAGGGCAAGAAGGTCTCCACGAGTGTCGGCTCCGCCGCCGACGGCACCCTCGTCCGCGCCCTGCAACGCGCCGGCATCGACCCCGACAAGGGCATCGAGAAGCTCAACCAGCAGCCGGCGGTGGGTGCTTCGGCCCTCACGGCGGGCAGCACGGACGCGCTCTCCCAGTTCGTCGCCTGGCCCGGCCTGCTCGCCTACCAGGGCCGGGCGAAAGCCCTCTACGACGGTGCCCAACTGAACCTCCCCACCTTCCACGGCGTCACCGCCCGCGAGAACTTCGCGAAGCAACACCCCGCCGTACTCGACGCGTTCCTCAAAGCCCAGGCCCAGGCGACCGACTACCTCACCGCCCACCCGGTGACCGCCGCCGAGAAGGTCGCCAAGGCCACCGGCCTGCCCGCCGAGGTCGTGTACCTCTACAACGGCGCCCACGGCATCGCCACCTTCGACCCGGCCCTCAAGCCCCAACTGGTCTCCGCCCTCCAGCAGGACGTCGCGGTCCTGAAGTCGGCGAAGCTCGTCGGGGACGTCGACGTCGATGCCTTCGTGGACGACCAGTACGTGAAGCAGGCCCTGGGCGCGACTGCCTACGCCCGCCGACTCGCCGCGAAGCCACCGGCCGCCGCGAGCGAGGTCTGGCCCAAGGGCTCCGAGAAGACCCTCACCTTCAAGTCCCCCTCTCAGCTGCTGAGTTACGTCTCCGCGCACCCCACCACCATCCGCGCCGCCTACGTCCCCGACGCCACCACCGGCACGCTCTGGTTCGCCGACAAGGCGGTGTGGGTGAGCGATGGGTCGAAGTCGCTGCCGTTCGTCGCACCGGCGACCGCGCAGGCGTACGTCGCCGCGCACGGGGGCGCCCGGGTCGTGACGTACGCCGAGGCTCTGGAGGGGGCGTCGTGAGCGGGAGTCCGAATCGGGCGGGCCGGTACGTGCCGCGATATCCACGGCGGGCGGGCCGCTACGCCCTCCGGCTCGGCTCGCTGGCCGGCGCCCTCGGCATCTGGCAGTTGCTGACCAGCCTGAACGTGAACCTGTGGGTGCGTTTCTCGCAGTTCCCCACCGTCGCCGACGTGGCCCGCGCCTTCGCCGACCGCGTCACCGGCGACGACTACTGGACGGACCTCACCGACAGCCTCACCCGCATCCTCACCGGCTTCGCCCTGGCCGCTGTCCTGGGCGTGGCGGCGGGCGTGCTCGTGGCCCGCTCGCGCCTCGCCGAGGACCTGCTCGGCCCGCTCGTCGAGGTCCTGCGCCCGATCCCCGCGATCGCCCTGGTCCCCGTCGCGATCCTCCTCTTCCCCTCCAACGAACAGGGCATCGTCTTCATCACCTGCACGGCCGCCTTCTTCCCCGTCCTGGTCTCCACCCGCCACGCCGTCCGCGCGCTGACTCCCGTATGGGAGGAGGCGGTTCGCACGATGGGCGGCGGCCGGTGGCGGATCCTCTTCTCGGTGGTCCTGCCGGGCGCGCTGCCCGGCATCTTCGGCGGCCTGTCGGTCGGCATCGGCGTCTCGTGGATCTGTGTGATCTCCGCCGAGATGATCTCCGGCCAGTACGGCGTCGGCTACCGCACCTGGCAGGACTACACGGTCGTCGACTACCCGGGCGTCTTCGTCGGCATGGTCACGATCGGCCTGCTCGGCTGGCTCACGTCCACGGCCGTCGAACTCCTCGGCCGCCGCCTGACCCACTGGCTCCCGCGCACGTCGTACGTCCCGACGGGCCGCGCTCCGCGCCGTGCGAGCGGTACCGCGGCAGGCGCTCCAGTAGGCACACCGACCGCACCGGCGAGCCCCACAACCCAGGAGGGCGTGCCCCATGAACAGCTCGTCTGAGGTCAGGTCGCCGTCCGGGACGGACTCCGGGACCGAGGCGAGGACCGACGCCGGGACCGAGGCGAGGGCCGACTCCGATGGCGCGGAAAAGGCCGTCTCCGGGGGCGACTTGGGCTCCGGCACGGGAGCCGACGCGGGAGCAGTTGCGGGAGCAGTTGCGGGCGCCGATACCCGCTCCGCCTCCGGGATCGGCGGCCGGACCGATGCCCGGACCACCCCCGAAACCCACAACCCAACCGGCCCCCGACCCACCCCCGAGACCGGCGGCCCGATCGATGCCCGGACCACCCCCGAAACCCACAACCCAACCGGCCCCCGACCCACCCCCGAGACCCACGACCCGACCGATGCCCGGACCACCCCCGGGACCGGCGGTCGGACCCGCGCCCGGACCAACCGCGGAACCGACACCCCGACCGCCCCGCAGCCGGGCCCCCGGACCGACTCCTGGGCCGACCCCCGGGTCAACTCCCCTACCGGCGCGGCCCTGGCGCTGCGCTCCGCCACCCTCGGCCGCCCCAATGCCCCCGTCCTGGACAACATCGACCTCGACGTCTCCCCCGGCGAGATCCTCACCGTCGTAGGCCCCTCGGGCTGCGGCAAGTCGACGCTGCTCCGCACCCTCGCCGGACTGCTGTCCCCCCTCGCCGGAGAGGTCACCCAGGACGGCCACCCCCTCACGGGCCCCGCCGCCGACCGCGCCCTGGTCTTCCAGGACGACGCCCTCCTGCCCTGGCGCACCCTGCGCGCCAACGTCGAACTCCCGCTGGCCATCAAGGGGTTGTCGCGCACCGAGCGCCGGGCCCAGGCCGATGACTGGCTCGACCGGGTCGGACTCGCCGCGCACATACGGCAGTTGCCCCATCGCGTCTCCGGCGGACAACGCCAGCGCGCCCAACTGGCCCGCGCCCTCGCCGGAGCCCCCCGCGCCGTCCTCATGGACGAACCCTTCGGCGCCCTCGACGCCCAGACCCGCGCCGGCATGCAGGACCTGCTCGTCGAGGTGTTGCGCGGCACCGGCGCCACGGTCGTCTTCGTCACCCATGACGTGGACGAAGCCCTGTACCTCGGCGACCGCGTCGCCCTCCTCGGCGCGGGCCGACTCGTCGCCGTACGCGAGGTACCGCGTCCACGGGACCGTGCCGCGCACGACGATCCCGCGCGCGTGGCACTGCGTCGCGACGTCCTCTCCTCGCTCGGTTCCTGAAAGGCCCCCTGGTGACCACCTCCGTGCACACTCCCCTGGAGATCCCCTCGCTCGCCGAGGCCGAAGAGCTGACCTGCGACGTCCTGGTCATCGGCGGCGGCACGGCCGGCACCATGGCGGCCCTGACCGCCGCCGAGCACGGCGCGAACGTCCTCCTCCTGGAGAAGGCCCACGTCCGCCACTCCGGCGCGCTCGCCATGGGCATGGACGGCGTCAACAACGCGGTCATCCCCGGCCGCGCCGAGCCCGACGACTACGTCGCCGAGATCACCCGCGCCAACGACGGCATCGTCGACCAGTCCACCGTCCGCCAGACCGCCACCCGCGGCTTCGCGATGGTGCAGCGACTGGAGTCGTACGGCGTGAAGTTCGAGAAGGACGAGCACGGCGAGTACGCGGTCCGCCAGGTCCACCGCTCCGGCTCCTACGTGCTGCCGATGCCGGAGGGCAAGGACGTCAAGAAGGTCCTGTACCGGCAACTGCGGCGGCGCGAGATGCGGGAGCGGATCCGCATCGAGAACCGGGTGATGCCGGTGCGCGTACTCACCGCCGGGGGGCGCGCGGTGGGCGCGGCGGGCTTCAACACCCGTACCGGCGGCTTCGTCTCGGTCCGCGCGGGCGCCGTGATCCTCGCGACCGGCGCCTGCGGCCGGCTCGGCCTGCCCGCCTCCGGCTACCTGTACGGCACGTACGAGAACCCGACGAACGCGGGCGACGGCTACGCGATGGCGTACCACGCGGGCGCCGAACTCACCGGCATCGAGTGCTTCCAGATCAACCCGCTGATCAAGGACTACAACGGTCCGGCCTGCGCCTACGTCGCCAACCCCTTCGGCGGCTACCAGGTCAACCGGCACGGCGAACGCTTCGTCGACTCCGACTACTGGTCCGGCCAGATGATGGCCGAGTTCGCGGCGGAGGTGGCGAGCGACCGCGGGCCCGTGTACCTGAAGCTGAGCCACCTCCCGGAGGAGTCGATCTCCGCCCTGGAGTCCATCCTGCACTCGACGGAACGGCCCACCCGCGGCACCTTCCACGAAGGCCGGGGCCACGACTACCGCACCCACGACGTCGAGATGCACATCTCCGAAATCGGCCTGTGCGGTGGCCACTCGGCCTCGGGAGTACGGGTCGACGACCACGCCCGTACGACCGTCCCCCGCCTGTACGCCGCCGGCGACCTCGCCTGCGTCCCGCACAACTACATGATCGGCGCGTTCGTCTTCGGCGACCTCGCGGGCGCGGACGCGGCCCAATACTCCGCGTACGAGGGTGAGTTGCCGCTCTCCCAGCTCCGTGACGCGCACGAGCTGATCTACCGCCCGCTGCACAATCCGGACGGCCCGCCGCAGCCCCAGGTCGAGTACAAACTGCGCCGCTTCGTGAACGACTACGTGGCCCCGCCGAAGTCCGGCGCCCGACTGTCGATCGCCCTGGAGGCGTTCGAGCGGATGCGCGCGGACATCGCCGAGATGGGCGCCCGCACCCCGCACGAACTGATGCGCTGCGCCGAGGTCTCCTTCATCCGCGACTGCGCGGAGATGGCCGCCCGCGCCTCCCTGGCCCGCACGGAGTCCCGCTGGGGCCTCTACCACGACCGCCTCGACCATCCGGCCCGCGACGACGTCTCCTGGTTCCACCACCTCGACCTGCACAAGTCCCCCTCTGGTCCGATGGAGTTCACGGCCCGACCCGTGGCCCCCTATGTGGTCCCGATCGAGGACTTCACCCCGACCGGCGGCCCCTCCCGCCGACTCGGCGAGGTCCACCCCGAGAACGTGGCTACGGCCGGCCCCCGCGACCTGGCCCCACTGGCGTCCCCGCCGGAGCAACCCGAGCAACCCGAGCAGCCCGAGCTGCCTGACGAGCGGGGCTCGACCATCCCGGCGACCTCAACTCCCGTGCCCGGCACGGCTCCAGGAGCCACCGCGCCCCGTACCGGTTCCGATACGGCTCCGGCTCCGGCTCCGGGCCAGGGCCAGGGCCAGGGTCCGGGTCCGGGTCCGGGTCCGGGTCCGGGCCAGGGTCCGGCTATCACCACTCCCGGCACCGCGCCCGCTTCCACTTCCGCTCCGGCGCCCACGCCGACACCCACGCCCACTCCGGCGCCCGCTCCCGCTCCCGCGCCAGGCCAGTCCTCCTCCCGCCTCCTCGAACTCGTCGCCCTCGCCGAGGAAGAGCCCGAACTCGATGCCCTGCGCCCCTACTTGACCGACCCGGCCCCGGCCGTCCGCCGCGAGGCGATCACCGTCCTGACGGAAACCCTCCCGCCCGGAACGGGCCCCGCCCTCGCCGAGTCCCTCCGCGACCCCGCCACCGAAGTCCGCACGGCCGCCGCGGCCTCACTGCGCGAACTGGTCGAGACGCTGCCCCCCTCACCCGCCCTGCGCGACGGTCTCGCCGCCGCCCTGACCGAGCCCGACCCCGTCGTCCGCGCCGCCGCGCTGGATGTCCTGCGCGCCCTGCGCCTCGGCGACGCCACCCTCTTCGCCCGCTCCCTCACCGACCCCGACACCACCGTCCGTATCGAGGCCGTCCGCGCCCTCGTCTCGGTCGACGCCACCGGCGAGCTGGCCCACGCGGCACCGTCGGACCCGTCCCGCGAGGTCCGCGTCACCTTCGCGAAGGCGCTGGGGACGGTGGCGGCGGGGCGCCTGGACGACAGCGCACAGGCCAACCCCGGCTCCGGCTCCGGTCACGCTGCGGTCAGCACCGCCCTCACCACCCTCGCCGGCGACTCCGACGCCCTGGTCCGCGCCGCCGCCTACGCCGCCCTGGGCACTACCGGCTGCCCGACCCCCCTCGCGGCCCGTGCCGTAGCCGCCCTTGCCGACCCGGCCTGGCAGGTCCGTGCCGGTGCCGCGACCGCGCTGTCCGCCGCGGATCCCGAAACAGCGGTCCCCGCCCTGGCCAAGATCCTGGCCGACCCGAACGCCGACGTACGCAAGGCGGCCGTCCTCGCGCTGACCCGGCACCGCACCACCGACGCCCGCGCGGCCCTCGCCACGGCGACCACCGACTCGGACGCGGACGTCAGGGCGTACGCGACCCGCGCGCTGTAGTGGAAGGGGAGAGGGCGCAGCCCACAAGTCCCGCGCCCACCACGGCTCTTGCGAACCGTGACCGACCGACTGACTGACCGACCGACCGATCGACTGGCCGATCGGCCGACTGGCCGACTGGCCGACCAACGGACTCGGCCCCCTCACCACCGACCAGCTACATCCAGTCCTCCGGCTCCGGCTCCGCATCCATCTCCGGCCAGTAGTCCGCACCGGGATCATCGCTCGCCGCCCGGGCCGGTGCGGGCACCGAACCCTGTACCGGGGCGGAAGCCGGAGCCGCAGCCGCAGTTGCGGCCGGAACTGCCCCCGAATCCCCGCCCGGCGCCCCACCGAGCCCCGCCAGTACCCCGATCACACCCTCCCCGTACGTCGCCAGCTTCTTCTCGCCGACCCCGCTGATCTCCCCCAACTGCCCCACCGACGTGGGCCAGATCGTCGTGATCTCCCGAAGCGTGGCGTCGTGGAAGATGACGTACGCCGGAACCCCCTGCTCGCGGGCCTGCTCCGCACGCCAGGCGCGCAGGGCCTCGAAGGCGGGCTGCAACGACTCGGGCAACTCCACCGCCGGAGCCTTGGCCTTGCGCTCGCCCCGGCCAGAGGACGACCCCGACCGCGAGGCCGCCGGCTTCTTCGGCTCCTTGCGCAGGGGCACCTCCCGCTCGCGCCGCAACACCGTGCCGCTCGCCTCGGTGAGCACCAGCGTGCCGTACTCCCCCTCGACCGCGAGCAGCCCCTGCGCCAGCAACTGCCGTACGACGCCCCGCCATTCACCCTCGGCGAGATCCTCCCCGATGCCGAACACGGACAACTGGTCGTGGTCGAACTGGATCACCTTGGCGCTCCGGCGCCCCATGAGGATGTCGACGATCTGCACCGCGCCGAACTTCTGGCCCCGCTCCCGCTGCAACCGCACCACCGTCGACAGCACCTTCTGCGCGGCGACCGTGCCGTCCCAGGTCTCCGGCGGGGTGAGGCACGTGTCGCAGTTGCCGCAGCCCGCCGCGTCCGGGTCCTGCCCGAAGTAGGCGAGCAGTTGGCCCCGCCGGCACTGCGCGGTCTCGCACAGCGCGAGCATGGCCTCCAGGTGGGCGGCGGCCCGGCGGCGGAACGCCTCGTCGCCCTCGCTGGACTGGATCATCTTGCGCTGTTGTATGACGTCGTTCAGGCCGTACGCCATCCACGCCGTGGAGGGTGATCCGTCACGCCCCGCACGCCCCGTCTCCTGGTAGTAGCCCTCCACCGACTTGGGCAGGTCGAGGTGGGCGACGAATCGTACGTCCGGCTTGTCGATGCCCATGCCGAAGGCGATGGTCGCGACGACGACCAGGTCGTCCTCGCGCAGGAACCGGGACTGGTGTGCCGCGCGCGTGCCCGAGTCCAGGCCCGCGTGGTACGGCACCGCCTCGATGCCGTTGCGCGACAGGAACTCGGCGGTCGTGTCGACAGACCTGCGCGACAGGCAGTACACGATGCCCGCGTCGCCCGCGTGCTCCTCGCGCAGGAAGCTCAGCAACTGCTTCTTGGGGTCGGCCTTCGGCACGATCCGGTACTGGATGTTGGGCCGGTCGAAGCTCGCCACGAAGTGCCGGGCGCTCGGCATGTTCAGCCGCTGGGTGATCTCCTTGTGCGTCGCGTCCGTGGCCGTCGCCGTGAGCGCGATCCGCGGGACGTCGGGCCAGCGCTCGCCGAGCACGGAGAGGGACAGGTAGTCGGGGCGGAAGTCGTGGCCCCACGAGGACACGCAGTGCGCCTCGTCGATCGCGAACACCGAGATCTTGCCGCGCGACAGCAGGTTCAGCGTGGCGTCGAGCCGCAGCCGCTCCGGCGCGAGATAGATCAGGTCCAGCTCGCCGGCGAGGAACTCCGCCTCGACCACGCGTCGTTCGTCGAAGTCCTGCGTCGAGTTCATGAACCCGGCGCGCACCCCGAGCGCCCGCAGCGCGTCCACCTGGTCCTGCATCAGCGCGATCAGCGGGGAGACGACGACTCCCGTACCGGGTCTGACCAGGGCGGGAATCTGGTAGCACAGGGACTTGCCGCCGCCGGTCGGCATGAGGACGACGGCGTCGCCGCCCGCCACCACATGCTCGATGACCTCTTCCTGCTCTCCGCGGAAGCTGTCGTACCCGAAGACCCGGTGGAGCGTGGCCAGCGCCTCGCTCTCGCCCTGTGCCGCCGGCGTCCGTACTTCGGTCGTCACAACCGTCCCGCCCATCCCGTGCATCGCTCGTCCCCCGTACGTCGTCCCTCGACCACTGCGTCCACGATAGGCGTCCGCGCTGACAGCGTCGGAGTTATCCACAGGCTGGTGGCGGTGACCGGGTGTGGTCATTCGAATGGCTCCCGTCACATGGCGCGACCGATACGGCCGGAACATGCTGCTCGGGCGGGACCGCGAAGCCCCGTCATGCCCTCGAACGGACGGCGCCGCGTGTGTGGACGCCTCCCGAAAGTTCCGAAAGTCCAAGGAGTCCCACCATGTCCTCTCGGACCGTCCTCGCAGTGGTAACCGCCGCCGCCTTCGCGCTGACCGCCGCCCCGGCCCACGCCGCGTCCGACCCCGCCCCCGACCCGTCCGTGTGGACCACGCTGAGCAAGACGTACCAGGCCACCTCGAAGTACGGGTACGAGGCGTTCGCCCCGGGCGGCGGCTACGCAGGGACCGACATCTGCGTCGACGACCCGGACGAGGGCGGCATGGGCTACCACTACCTCAACACCAAGAACATCGACTCACTCGATCCGGCGAAACCGGCGGCCCTGCTGTACGCGGACGGGTCCGACTTCGTCGAGGGGCGCCGGCTGGTCGGGGTCGAGTGGGTCGTGAAGGACACGGGCCAGAAGGTCCCGCCGACGCTGTTCGGGCAGGACTTCCAGAAGGACCCGAAGTTCCCCGACGTCTTCACCCTGCACGCCTGGATCTACAAGCCCAACCCCAAGGGCCTGTTCTCGCCGTGGAACCCCGACGTCGTCTGCCCGACGGGCTGACCGCGCATACGCGAAGGCCCCGGCCCCCACAAAGGGAACCGGGGCCTTCGGCATGCGGTCAGCGGACGAAGACCCCCGCCTGGTTCGCCAGGTGGAGGAAGTACTGCGGGGCCACACCGAGGACGAGCGTGGCCGCCACGGCCACTCCGATCGTCGCCATGGTCAGCGGGGACGGGACCGCGACGGTGGGGCCGTCGGGCCTCGGCTCGCTGAAGAACATGAGCACGATCACGCGGATGTAGAAGAACGCCGCGATGGCCGAGGAGAGCACACCGACCACGACCAGCGGGGCCGCGCCGCCGGACGCCGCCGCCTTGAACACGGCGAACTTCCCGGCGAAACCGGCGGTCAGCGGAATGCCCGCGAAGGACAGCAGGAACACCGCGAAGACGGCCGCGACCAGGGGCGACCTGCGCCCGAGCCCCGCCCACTTCGACAGGTGCGTCGCCTCGCCACCCGCGTCCCGTACGAGCGTGACGACCGCGAAGGCGCCGATCGTCACGAACGAGTAGGCACCCAGGTAGAAGAGGACCGACGAGACGCCGTCCCGGGTGGTCGCGATGACGCCCGCGAGGATGAATCCCGCGTGCGCGATCGACGAGTACGCCAGGAGCCGCTTGATGTCGGTCTGGGTGATCGCGACGATCGCGCCGCCCAGCATCGTGATGATCGCGACGCCCCACATGACGGGCCGCCAGTCCCAGCGCAGGCCCGGCAGCACGACGTAGAGGAGGCGGAGCAGCGCCCCGAAGGCGGCCACCTTGGTCGCGGCGGCCATGAAGCCGGTGACCGGGGTCGGCGCGCCCTGGTAGACGTCGGGTGTCCACATGTGGAACGGCACCGCGCCCACCTTGAACAGCAGCCCCATGACGATCATCGCGCCGCCGATGAGCAGCAGCGCGTCGTTGCCCATGGTGTCCGCGAGGGCCGGGTTGATGTTCGTGATGGAGCCGTCGACGACCTGCGCGATCGTGGAGTACGACATCGAGCCCGCGTAGCCGTAGAGCAGCGCGATGCCGAACAGGGTGAACGCGGAGGCGAAGGCGCCGAGGAGGAAGTACTTGACCGCGGCCTCCTGCGAGAGGAGCCGCTTGCGGCGGGCCAGGGCGCACAGGAGGTAGAGCGGGAGCGAGAAGACTTCCAGGGCCACGAACAGGGTCAACAGGTCGTTGGCGGACGGGAAGACGAGCATTCCGGCGACCGCGAAGAGCAGGAGCGGGAACACCTCCGTGGTGGTGAACCCGGCCTTGACCGCGGCTTTCTCGCTGTCGCTGCCGGGCACGGACGCGCCCTGCGCGGCGAAGGAGTCGACCCGTTTGCCGTGCGCCTCCGGGTCGAGCCGCCGCTCCGCGAAGGTGAACAGGCCCACCAGTCCGGAGAGCAGGATCACGCCCTGGAGGAACAGGGACGGTCCGTCGACCGCGATCGCGCCCATGGCCGCGATGTGCGCCTTGGTGGTGCCGTACCCGTCCGCCGCGAGCGCCAGGACCGCCGCGAAGGCGGCACAGAGCGCTACGACGGACACGAACACCTGGGCGTAGTAACGGGACTTGCGCGGGACGAACGCTTCGACCAGCACCCCGATGAGCGCCGCGCCGAGGATGATCAAGGTGGGCGACAACTGCCCGTACTCGATCTTCGGCGTGGGGATCTTCGAGATCGGGTCGGCCGCGGTCGCCGCCGTTGTCCACAGGCTGTGGACGGCTGTTGCGCTCACTTGGCCGCCTCCACCGAGGGCTTGGGATCCTTCTTGTGTACGTCGGACATGGTCTGTTTGACCGCCGGGTTCACGATGTCCGTGATCGGCTTCGGGTAGACGCCCAGGAAGACCAGCAACACGATCAACGGGGCGACGACCAGGAGTTCACGCGGTCGCAGATCCGGCATCGTGGCGACCTCGGGCTTCACCGGGCCGGTCATCGTCCGCTGGTAGAGGACGAGGGTGTACAGCGCGGCCAGGACGATGCCGAAGGTGGCGATGATCCCGATGGCCGGGTAGCGCGAGAACGTGCCCACCAGGACCAGGAACTCACTCACGAACGGCGCGAGTCCCGGCAGCGAGAGCGTGGCCAGACCGCCGATCAGGAAGGTGCCCGCGAGCACCGGGGCGACTTTCTGCACCCCTCCGTAGTCGGCGATCAGACGCGAGCCGCGCCGCGAGATCAGGAATCCGGCGACCAGCATCAACGCGGCCGTGGAAATACCGTGGTTGACCATGTAGAGCGTCGCGCCGGACTGGCCCTGGCTGGTCATCGCGAAGATGCCGAGCACGATGAACCCGAAGTGCGAGATCGACGCGTACGCCACCAGCCGCTTGATGTCCCGCTGCCCGACAGCGAGCAGCGCGCCGTAGATGATGCTGATCACGGCGAGGACGAGGATGACGGGCGTCGCCCACTTGCTGGCCTCCGGGAACAGCTGGAGGCAGAAGCGGAGCATCGCGAAGGTGCCCACCTTGTCGACGACCGCCGTGATCAGTACGGCGACCGGTGCGGTGGCCTCGCCCATCGCGTTGGGCAGCCAGGTGTGCAGCGGCCACAGGGGCGCCTTCACCGCGAAGGCGAAGAAGAAGCCCAGGAACAGCCAGCGTTCGGTGTTGGTCGCCATGTGCAGCGTGCCGTTGGCCCGTGCCTGCGCGATCTCCGCGAGCGAGAAGTTCCCGGCCACTACGTAGAGGCCGATCACGGCCGCCAGCATGATGAGCCCGCCGACCAGGTTGTAGAGCAGGAACTTGACGGCCGCGTACGAGCGTTGGGTGGCCGCCGCCTCGTCTCCGTGCTCGTGGGCCCGGTCCCCGAAGCCGCCGATGAGGAAGTACATCGGGATCAGCATGGCTTCGAAGAAGATGTAGAAGAGGAAGACGTCGGTGGCCTCGAAGGAGATGATCACCATCGCCTCCACCGCAAGGATGAGGGCGAAGAAGCCCTGGGTGGGCCGCCAGCGCTTGCTGCCGGTCTCCAGGGGGTCGGCGTCGTGCCAGCCGGCCAGGATCACGAACGGGATCAGCAGCGCGGTGAGCCCGATGAGCGCGACCGCGATGCCGTCCACACCCAGCTCGTAGCGGACCCCGAAGTCGGCGATCCAGGCGTGGGACTCGGTGAGTTGGTAGCGGTCGCCGCCCGGGTCGAAGCGCACCAGGACGGTGATGCCCAGCGCGAGTGTCGCCAGCGAGACGAGCAGCGCCAGCCATTTCGCGGCGGTGCGCCGGGCGGCCGGCACGGCGGCCGTGGCCACCGCCCCGAGGGCCGGGAGCGCCGCCGTCGCTGTCAGGAGGGGAAAGGACATCGGTATCAGACCGCCCTCATCAGCAGGGTCGCGGCGACGAGGATGGCCGCACCGCCGAACATCGAGACCGCGTACGACCGCGCGTAGCCGTTCTGCAGCTTGCGCAGCCTTCCGGAGAGGCCGCCCATGGAGGCCGCCGTGCCGTTGACGACGCCGTCGACCAGGGTGTGGTCGACGTAGACCAGGGAGCGCGTGAGGTGCTCGCCGCCGCGCACCAGGACGACGTGGTTGAAGTCGTCCTGGAGGAGGTCGCGGCGGGCGGCCCGGGTGAGCAGCGAGCCGCGCGGGGCGACGGCCGGGACCGGACGGCGCCCGTACTGCGCGTAGGCGATCCCGACGCCGATGACCAGGACCACCATGGTGGCCAGGGTGACCGTCAGGGCGCTGACCGGGGAGTTGCCCTCCTCGTGGCCGGTGATGGGCTCCAGCCAGTGCAGGAAGCGGTCACCGATGCCGAAGATGCCGCCGGCGAAGACCGATCCGAAAGCCAGCACGATCATCGGGATCGTCATCGTCTTCGGGGACTCGTGCGGGTGCGGCTCGTTGCCGTTCTCGTCGGGCTGCCAGCGCTTCTCACCGAAGAACGTCATCAGCATCACGCGCGTCATGTAGTACGCCGTGATGGCCGCGCCCAGCAGGGCCGCGCCGCCGAGGATCCAGCCCTCGGTGCCGCCCTTGGCGAAGGCCGCCTCGATGATCTTGTCCTTGGAGAAGAAGCCGGACAGGCCCGGGAAGCCGATGATGGCGAGGTAGCCGAGGCCGAAGGTGATGAAGGTGACCGGCATGTACTTCCTGAGGCCGCCGTACTTCCTCATGTCGACCTCGTCGTTCATGCCGTGCATGACCGAACCGGCACCGAGGAACAGCCCGGCCTTGAAGAAGCCGTGCGTCACCAGGTGCATGATCGCGAAGACATAGCCGATGGGGCCGAGTCCCGCGGCGAGCACCATGTAGCCGATCTGCGACATCGTCGAGCCCGCGAGGGCCTTCTTGATGTCGTCCTTCGCGCAACCGACGATCGCACCGAACAGGAGCGTGACGGCTCCGACGACGGTGACGACGAGTTGTGCGTCGGGCGCCGCGTTGAAGATCGCTCCGGAGCGGACGATCAGGTACACGCCGGCGGTCACCATGGTCGCCGCGTGGATGAGGGCCGAGACCGGGGTCGGGCCCTCCATCGCGTCGCCGAGCCAGGACTGCAGCGGCACCTGGGCGGACTTGCCGCAGGCGGCGAGCAGCAGCATCAGGGCGATGCCCGTGAGCTTGCCCTCGGAGGCGTCACCGACGTGGCTGAGGACCGGCCCGAAGGCGAAGGTCCCGAACGTCGTGAACATCAGCATGATGGCGATCGACAGGCCCATGTCGCCGACCCGGTTGACCAGGAAGGCCTTCTTCGCGGCGGTGGCCGCGCTGGGCTTGTGCTGCCAGAAGCCGATCAACAGGTAGGAGGCGAGACCGACGCCCTCCCAACCGACGTACAGAAGCAGGTAGTTGTCGGCGAGGACGAGGATCAGCATCGCCGCGAGGAACAGGTTCAGATAGCCGAAGAAGCGGCGGCGGCGCTCGTCGTGCTCCATGTACCCGACCGAGTACAGGTGGATGAGCGAGCCGACGCCGGTGATCAGCAGGACGAAGGTCATCGACAGCTGGTCGAGGCGGAAGGTGACGTCCGCCTGGAAGCCCTCGACGGGGACCCAGGTCCACAGGTGCTGCATGAGCGTCCGGTGCTCGGCGTTCTTCCCCAGCAGGTCGGTGAAGAGGACGACACCGATCACGAAGGAGGCGGACGACAGGAGCGTGCCGATCCAGTGGCCGACGGCATCCAGCCGCCGGCCGCCGCACAGCAGGACGACCGCTCCGAGCAGAGGCGCCGCTACCAGCAGCGCAATCAGGTTCTCCACGATTCAGCGACCCCTCAGAGCTTCATCAGGCTGGCGTCGTCGACCGAGGCCGAGTGGCGGGTACGGAACAGCGACACGATGATCGCGAGCCCGACCACGACCTCCGCGGCGGCGACGACCATCGTGAAGAAGGCGATGACCTGACCGTCGAGATTGCCGTGCATCCGGGAGAAGGTGACGAACGCGAGGTTGCAGGCGTTGAGCATCAGCTCGATGCACATGAACACGACGATCGCGTTCCGCCTGATCAGCACGCCGGTAGCGCCGATCGTGAACAACAGGGCGGAGAGATAGAGGTAGTTGACGGGGTTCACTTCGACGCCTCCTCGGTCCGCTTGAGGTTCGCCGGCGCGATCTCGGTGCGCTCCAGGCGCTCCTCGGCGCGCTGCTCCAAGGCCCGCAGATCGCTCAGCGCCTCGCTGGACACGTCACGGATCTGACCGCGGTCACGGAGCGTCTTGCTGACCGTGAGCTCGGAGGGGGTGCCGTCGGGCAGCAGTCCCTGGACGTCCACCGCGTTGTGCCGGGCGTAGACGCCGGGCGCCGGGAGCGGCGGGAGGTGCTTGCAGTCGCGGACGCGCTGTTCGGACAGCTCGCGCTGGGTCTTGGGCCGCTCGGCGCGCTCGCGGTGCGTGAGCACCATGGCGCCGACGGCTGCCGTGATCAGCAGGGCGCCGGTGATCTCGAAGGCGAACACGTACTTCGTGAAGATGAGGGCGGCCAGGCCCTCCACGTTGCCGTTCGCGTTCGCCGTGCCCAGGCCGTCGAACTGGTTGATCGAGGCGTTGCCGATGCCCGCGAAGAGCAGGATGCCGAAGCCGAGCCCACAGAGAAGGGCCAGCCAGCGCTGGCCCTTGATGGTCTCCGTCAGGGAGTCGGCGGCCGTGACGCCGACCAGCATCACCACGAAGAGGAACAGCATCATGATCGCGCCGGTGTAGACGACGATCTGTACGACGCCCAGGAAGTAGGCGCCGTTGGCCAGGTAGAACACCGCCAGGATGATCATGGTCCCGGCGAGGGAGAGGGCACTGTGCACGGCCCTCTTCATGAGGACGGTGGACAGGGCGCCGATCACCGCGACCGTGCCGAGGATCCAGAACTGGAAGGCCTCGCCGGTGGAGGTGGAGTAGGCGGCGGCGAACTGCGCGCTCATGCTTCCGCCCCCTCTTCCTTCGGCTTCTCGCCCTTGGAGACGGCTACTTGGGGCACCGTGCCGGGGGCGGCCTCCGTGACCAGGCCCCGGTAGTAGTCCTGTTCGTCCATCCCGGGGTAGATGGCGTGCGGGCTGTCGACCATGGTGTCGTCGAGGCCGGCCAGCAACTGTTCCTTGGTGTAGATCAGGTTGGCGCGGCTGCTGTCGGCCAGCTCGAACTCGTTGGTCATCGTCAACGCGCGTGTGGGGCACGCCTCGATGCACAGGCCGCACAGGATGCAGCGGGCGTAGTTGATCTGGTAGACGCGGCCGTACCGCTCGCCCGGCGAGTAGCGCTCCTCGTCGGTGTTGTCGGCGCCCTCCACATAGATGGCGTCGGCGGGGCAGGCCCAGGCGCACAGTTCGCAGCCGACGCACTTCTCCAGGCCGTCCGGATGGCGGTTGAGCTGGTGCCGTCCGTGGAACCGGGGGGCTGTGGTCTTCTGCTGCTCCGGGTACTGCTCGGTCAGCCGCTTCTTGAACATGGCCTTGAAGGTCACGCCGAAGCCGGCCACGGGGTTCTGAAAACCGGGTTTGGTTTCCTTGGGCTCCTCAGCCATCGGACGCCTCCTTTCCATCCAGAGATCCGTCACTGCCAGTGTCCGACCCACCACTGACAATCAACTCCCGCTCGCGGCGCGAGGGGCGCCGCGGCACCGGCGGCAACTCCTGTCCCGGCAGCGGCGGTACGGGGAAGCCGCCCGCCATCGCGTCGAATCCGGGGGGTTCCTCGACCGGTCGGGCGTCCTCGTTCGCCTTCTGGCGGAACATGTCCGCGATGAAGGACAGCAACAGCAGGACGAGCACACCGCCGCCGATGTAGAGGGCGATGTCGGCGAAGTCGTAGTTCTCGTTCTTGAGGGTCCGCACGGTCGCGACGAGCATCAGCCAGACCACGGAGACCGGGATGAGGACCTTCCAGCCGAGCTTCATCAACTGGTCGTAGCGCACGCGCGGGAGCGTGCCGCGCAGCCAGATGAAGAAGAAGAGAAGCAACTGGACCTTGACGACGAACCAGAGCATCGGCCACCAGCCGTGGTTCGCGCCCTCCCAGAAGGAGCTGATCGGCCACGGGGCCCGCCAGCCGCCCAGGAAGAGCGTGGTCGCCACCGCGGAGACCGTCACCATGTTCACGTACTCGGCGAGCATGAACAGCGCGAACTTGATGGACGAGTACTCGGTGTTGAAGCCGCCGACCAGGTCGCCCTCGGACTCCGGCATGTCGAAGGGGGCGCGGTTGGTCTCGCCGACCATCGTGATGATGTAGATGATGAAGGAGACCGGCAGCAGGACGATGTACCAGCGGTCGTGCTGTTGTTCAACGATCGTCGACGTGGACATCGACCCGGAGTAGAGGAACACCGAGGCGAACGCGGCGCCCATCGCGATCTCGTAGGAGATCATCTGCGCGCAGGAGCGCAGGCCGCCGAGCAGCGGGTAGGTGGAGCCGGAGCTCCAGCCCGCCAGGACGATGCCGTAGATGCCGACCGAGGCGACCGCGAGGATGAAGAGCATCGCGATCGGCAGGTCGGTGAGCTGCATCGTGGTGCGCGTCCCGAAGATCGACACCTCGTTGTCGGCGGGCCCGAAGGGGATCACCGCGATAGCCATGAAGGCCGGGATGGCCGCGACGATCGGCGCGAGGACGTAGACCACCTTGTCCGCGCGCTTGACGATGAGGTCTTCCTTGAGCATCAGCTTCACGCCGTCGGCGAGCGACTGGAGCATGCCCCAGGGGCCGTGCCGGTTGGGGCCGATGCGCAACTGCATCCAGGCGACGACCTTGCGCTCCCAGACGATCGAGAACAGCACGGTGATCATCAGGAACGCGAAGCAGAACACCGCCTTGACGACGACCAGCCACCAGGGGTCCCGGCCGAACATCGAGAGGTCTTCCGCAGCGAGGTACAGATTGCTCATGCCTCCACCTCCTTGGGGGCCTCGCCCGCGAGCGTGGCCGGGCCGATGCGGACGAGTGCGCCGGGCAGCGCCCCGGTGTCGGAGGCGACGCCCCCGCCGGTGGAGTTCAGCGGGAGCCAGACCACCCGGTCGGGCATCTCCGTGATCCGCAGCGGGAGTTCGACGGTTCCGGACGTGCCGGTCACGGCGAGGGCGTCGCCGTTCTTGACGCCCGCCTCGGCGGCCGTGGCGGCCGACACGCGCGCGTGGGCGGCGTGCCGGGTGCCGGCGAGCGCTTCGTCGCCCTCCTGGAGCGCGCCCTGGTCGAGCAGCAGCCGGTGTCCGGCGAGCACGGCCTCCCCGGCGGCCGGCCGGGGCAGCACGCCCGCGGTCTCCAGCGGATCGGAGGCCCGCGGCCCGTCCCAGGCACCCAGCCGGTCCAACTCCGCGCGCGTGGTGCGCAGATCGGGCAGCCCCAGGTGGACGTCCATGGCGTCGGCCAGCATGTGCAGCACGCGCGCGTCGGTGGGCGCGAGGGCGCGGGCCATCTGGTCGGGCTTGAGCGCGGCGTCGAAGAAGCGGACCCGGCCCTCCCAGTTGAGGAAGGCGCCCGCCTTCTCGGCGACCGCCGCGACCGGAAGGACGACGTCGGCGTGTTCGGTGACCTCGCTGGGCCGCAGTTCGAGCGACACCAGGAAGCCCACTTCGTGAAGTGCCGCACGCGTGCGTGCCGGGTCGGGCAGGTCGCCCGCCTCCACACCGGCGACGAGCAGCGCCCGGAGTTCACCACCGGCGGCGGCCTCGACGATCTGGCCGGCGTCGCGCCCGTAGCGGTGCGGGAGTTCGGCGACACCCCAGGCGACGGCGACCTCCTCACGCGCGCGTGGGTCGGTGGCCGGACGCCCGCCCGGCAGCAGCGACGGCAGCGCGCCCGCCTCGATCGCACCTCGTTCCCCGGCCCGGCGCGGAATCCACACCAGCCGGGCACCGGTCGCGAACGCGGCCCGTACGGAGGCGGTGAGGCCCCCGGCGACGGCGGCCAGCCGCTCGCCCACGACGATCACGGCGCCCTCGGTGCGCAGCGCCTCGGAGGCGCGGGCTCCGTCGCCCTCCAGACCGAACCCGCTGGCGAGCGCGTCCAGCCACTCGGTCTCGGTACCGGGAGCGGCCGGCAGCAGCGTGCCGCCCGCCTTCTCCAGGCCGCGCGTGGCATGGGTGGCGAGCGAGTACACCCGCTGCCCGTGCGTGCGCGAGGCCTTCCGCAGCCGCAGGAAGACGCCGGGCGCCTCCTCCTCGGACTCGAACCCGACGAGCAGGACGACGGGCGCCTTCTCCAGGGAGGTGTACGTGACGCCGGCGCCGTCGAGGTCCCGGCCGCGGCCGGCGACTCGGGCGGCCAGGAAGTCGGCTTCCTCGCTGCTGTGCACGCGCGCGCGGAAGTCGATGTCGTTCGTGTCGAGCGCCACGCGCGCGAACTTGCTGTACGCGTAGGCGTCCTCGATGGTGAGCCGGCCGCCGGTCAGGACACCGGTCCGGCCGCGCGCGGCCGACAGTCCCTGCGCGGCGGCCTCCAGGGCCTCCGGCCAGGACGCGGCCTCCAGGACGCCGTCCGCGTTGCGCACCAGGGGCGTCTGAAGCCGGTCGCGCTGCTGCGCGTACCGGAAGCCGAAGCGCCCCTTGTCGCAGATCCACTCCTCGTTGACCTCGGGGTCGACGGCGGCCAGGCGCCGCATGACCTTGCCGCGCCGGTGGTCGGTGCGGGTCGCGCAGCCCCCGGAGCAGTGCTCGCACACGGAGGGCGTGGAGACCAGGTCGAAGGGGCGGGAGCGGAATCGGTACGCCGCCGAGGTGAGCGCGCCCACCGGGCAGATCTGGATGGTGTTCCCGGAGAAGTACGACTCGAAGGGGTCACCCTCACCGGTACCGACCTGTTGCAGCGAACCCCGCTCCAGCAGCTCGATCATCGGGTCGCCCGCGATCTGGTTGGAGAAGCGGGTGCAGCGGGCGCACAGCACGCACCGTTCACGGTCGAGCAGCACCTGGGGGGAGATCGGGAGCGGCTTCTCGTAGGTCCGCTTCCTGCCCTCGAAGCGGGACTCGGCGTTGCCGTGGGACATCGCCTGGTTCTGCAGCGGGCACTCGCCGCCCTTGTCGCAGACCGGGCAGTCCAGCGGGTGGTTGATGAGGAGCAGTTCCATCACACCGTGCTGGGCCTTCTCGGCCACGGGCGAGCTGAGTTGGGTCTTGACGACCATGCCGTCCGTGCACGTGATCGTGCAGGACGCCATCGGTTTGCGCTGGCCCTCGACCTCGACGATGCACTGACGGCAGGCGCCGACCGGGTCGAGGAGAGGGTGGTCGCAGAACCGGGGGATCTCGATGCCGAGTTGCTCGGCGGCGCGGATGACCAGGGTGCCCTTGGGCACACTGATCTCGGCGCCGTCGATCGTCAGCGAGACGAGATTCTCCGGCGGGACCGCCGCCTCTCCTCCACCGGAGGGAGCGCTCGTGGTCACCGTCATGCGTTCACCTCCGTGCGGTCGGCCCAGGCCGTGGACTTGGCCGGGTCGAAGGGGCAGCCCCGGCCCGTGATGTGCTGCTCGTACTCCTCGCGGAAGTACTTGAGCGAGGAGAAGATCGGCGAGGCGGCGCCGTCGCCGAGAGCGCAGAAGGACTTGCCGTTGATGTTGTCGGCGATGTCGTTCAGCTTGTCGAGGTCGGCCATGGCGCCCTTGCCGGCCTCGATGTCGCGCAGCAACTGCACGAGCCAGTACGTCCCTTCACGGCACGGTGTGCACTTGCCGCAGGACTCGTGGGCGTAGAACTCGGTCCAGCGGGTGACGGCACGCACGACGCAGGTCGTCTCGTCGAAACATTGCAGAGCTTTGGTGCCGAGCATGGAACCCGCGGCACCCACTCCTTCGTAATCAAGAGGGACGTCGAGGTGCTCGTCGGTGAACATCGGCGTGGAAGACCCGCCAGGCGTCCAGAACTTGAGGCGATGCCCGGCCCGGATCCCGCCGCTCATGTCGAGCAGTTGGCGGAGTGTGATGCCGAGCGGCGCCTCGTACTGACCGGGACTGGTGACATGGCCGCTGAGCGAGTAGAGCGTGAAGCCCGGAGACTTCTCGCTGCCCATCGACCTGAACCATTCCTTGCCTTTTTGCAGAATGGCGGGAACTGACGCGATCGACTCGACGTTATTCACCACAGTCGGGCACGCATAGAGGCCCGCGACGGCGGGGAAAGGGGGACGGAGCCGCGGTTGACCACGGCGGCCTTCGAGCGAGTCGAGCAGTGCGGTCTCCTCACCGCAGATGTACGCGCCCGCACCCGCGTGCACGGTGAGCTGGAGATCGAGTCCGCTGCCCAGGATGTTCTCGCCGAGGTAGCCCGCCGCGTAGGCCTCACGCACGGCCTCGTGCAACCGCCGCAATACGGGGACGACTTCACCACGCAGATAGATGAAGGCATGCGAAGACCTGATGGCGTAACACGCGATGACAATGCCCTCGATGAGGCTGTGCGGGTTCGCGAAGAGGAGCGGGATGTCCTTACAGGTGCCAGGCTCCGACTCGTCGGCGTTGACAACTAGATAGTGCGGTTTTCCATCCCCTTGAGGAATGAATTGCCATTTCATTCCGGTGGGGAAGCCGGCGCCACCGCGACCGCGCAGACCGGAGTCCTTCACATACGCGATGAGGTCGTCCGGCGACATGGCGAGCGCCTTGCGGAGCCCCTCGTATCCCTCGTGCCTTCGGTACGTGTCCAGAGTCCAGGACTCGTCCTCGTCCCAGAAGGCCGACAGCACGGGTGCGAGCAGCTTCTCGGGGCTGTGGTCTTTCAGTTCGGGTGCCAAGGTCATCACTCCCCCTCCTCGGCGACAGGCCCCGCCGGGTGGGCGGGGTCGGAGGCCGACGTGTCCTGCGGCGCATCGTGCGAACTGAGGTGCTCGGTCGGCGGCTCGTCCTGCGGAGCACCGGAGCCCCGCGGATGGACCACGCGCGCGGGTGCGGTCTCTCCTCTGGCCAGGCGGAGGCCCACCAGCGACGCGGGTCCCGCACCGCCGCTCGCCTCGACGGCCCCTGGCCGCTCGTCGGGGAAGCCGGCGAGGATCCGCGCGGTCTCCTTGAAGGTGCACATCGGCGCCCCGCGCGTGGGCTCCACGGGTGCGCCCGTGCGCAGGTCGTCGACGAGGCGCCGGGCGCTGGCGGGGGTCTGGTTGTCGAAGAACTCCCAGTTGACCATCACCACCGGCGCGAAGTCGCAGGCCGCGTTGCACTCGATGTGCTCCAGGGTGACCTTGCCGTCGTCGGTGGTCTCACCGTTGCCGACGCCCAGGTGCTCCTGGAGCGACTCGAAGATCGCGTCGCCGCCCATCACGGCGCACAGGGTGTTGGTGCAGACCCCGACCTGGTAGTCACCGCTCGGCCGGCGCCGGTACATCGAGTAGAAGGTCGCCACGGCGGCGACCTCGGCCGTCGTCAGCTCCAGCAGATCCGCGCAGAACTGCTGCCCGGTGCGGGTGACATGACCCTCCTCCGCCTGCACGAGGTGCAGCAACGGCAGGAGGGCCGAGCGGGAGTCCGGGTAGCGGGCGATGATCTCCCGCCCGTCGGCCTCCAGCCGGGCCCGGACGTCGTCCGGGTAGGCGGGCGCGGGCAGTTGGGGCATGCCCAGACTGACGCCCTGCTCCGAAGAACTGGTGGTCACCGGTCGACGCCTCCCATCACGGGGTCGATGGACGCGACGGCGACGATGACGTCGGCGACCTGGCCGCCCTCGCACATCGCCGCCATGGCCTGAAGGTTGGTGAAGGACGGGTCCCTGAAGTGGACCCGGTAGGGGCGGGTGCCTCCGTCGGACACGGCGTGCACCCCGAGTTCGCCCTTGGGCGACTCGACCGCCGCGTACGCCTGTCCCGGCGGCACGCGGAAGCCTTCGGTCACCAGCTTGAAGTGGTGGATCAGGGCCTCCATGGAGGTGCCCATGATCTGCTTGATGTGGTCGAGCGAGTTGCCCAACCCGTCCGGCCCGAGCGCGAGTTGGGCGGGCCAGGCGATCTTCTTGTCGGCGACCATGACCGGGCCGGGCTGCAGCCGGTCCAGGCACTGCTCGACGATCCTCAGCGACTGGCGCATCTCCTCCAGGCGGATGAGGAAGCGGCCGTAGGAGTCGCAGGTGTCGGCGGTCGGGATGTCGAAGTCGTAGGTCTCGTAGTCGCAGTACGGCTGCACCTTGCGCAGGTCGTGCGGCAGACCGGTGGAGCGCAGGATCGGGCCGGTGGCGCCGAGGGCCATGCAACCGGCCAGATCGAGGTAACCGACGTCCTGCATACGGGCCTTGAAGATGGGGTTCCCGGTGGCGAGCTTGTCGTACTCGGGGAGGTTCTTCTTCATCTTCTTCACGAACTCGCGGATCTGGTCCACCGCGCCGGGCGGCAGGTCCTGGGCGAGTCCGCCGGGGCGGATGTACGCGTGGTTCATCCGCAGGCCCGTGATGAGCTCGTAGATGTCGAGAATCATTTCACGATCACGGAATCCGTAGATCATGATCGTGGTGGCGCCGAGTTCCATACCGCCGGTGGCGATGCACACCAGGTGGGAGGACAACCGGTTCAGCTCCATCAGGAGCACCCGGATGATCTTCGCCCGCTCGGTGATCTGGTCCTCGACGCCGAGGAGTTTCTCGACGGCGAGACAGTAGGCGGTCTCGTTGAAGAAGGACGTCAGATAGTCCATGCGCGTCACGAACGTGGTGCCCTGTGTCCACGTGCGGTACTCGAGGTTCTTCTCGATACCGGTGTGGAGGTAGCCGATGCCGCAGCGGGCCTCGGTGACCGTCTCGCCGTCGATCTCCAGGATCAGGCGGAGCACACCGTGCGTGGAGGGGTGCTGGGGCCCCATGTTGACGACGATGCGCTCGTCGTCGGCCCGGGCCGCGGACTGGACGACCTCGTCCCAGTCGCCACCGGTGACCGTATATACGGTCCCCTCGGTGGTCTCGCGCGCCGAAGCGGCGGAGGCGGATGCTGACTGCGTGCTCACGAGTACGACCTCCGCTGGTCCGGAGCCGGGATCTGGGCGCCCTTGTACTCGACGGCGATGCCGCCGAGGGGGTAGTCCTTGCGCTGCGGGTGGCCCGGCCAGTCGTCCGGCATCATGATCCGCGTCAGCGCCGGGTGACCGTCGAAGACGATGCCGAAGAAGTCGTACGTCTCGCGCTCGTGCCAGTCGTTGGTCGGATAGACCGGGACGAGTGACGGGATGTGCGGATCGCTGTCCGGGGCGCTGACTTCGAGGCGGATCAGCCGGTTGTGGGTGATCGAGCGCAGGTGGTAGACGGCGTGCAGCTCGCGGCCCTTGTCGTGCAGGTAGTGGACCGCGCTGACGCCGGTGCAGAGCTCGAAGCGCAGGGCCGGGTCGTCGCGCAGGGTCTGGGCGACGCGGACCAGGTGCTCGCGTTCGATGTGGAAGGTGAGTTCACCCCGGTCGACGATCGCCTTCTCGATCGCGTTGTCGGGCAGCAGACCCTGTTCCTCCAGGGCGCCCTCCAACTCGTCGGCGACCTCGTCGAACCAGCCGCCGTAGGGCCGGCTCGCGGCTCCCGGCAGGCGGACCGAGCGGACCAGGCCGCCGTAACCGGACGTGTCACCACCGTTGTTGGCGCCGAACATCCCGCGCTGGACGCGGATCTCCTCACCGCCGTCCCCGCGTTGGCCGGGGAGGTTGGAGGCGCCGGGGTCCTTCTCGGGGTTGGTGCCGTTCGCGTCGCTCACCGCAGCAGGCCCTTCATCTCGATAATGGGCAGTGCCTTGAGCGCCGCCTCCTCCGCCTCGCGGGCCGCCTCCTCGGCGTTCACGCCGAGCTTGGAGGACTGGATCTTCTGGTGGAGCTTGAGGATCGCGTCCATCAGCATCTCGGGCCGTGGCGGGCAGCCCGGGAGGTAGATGTCGACCGGGACGATGTGGTCGACGCCCTGCACGATCGCGTAGTTGTTGAACATGCCGCCCGACGAGGCGCAGACGCCCATGGAGATGACCCACTTGGGGTTCGGCATCTGGTCATAGACCTGGCGCAGAACCGGCGCCATCTTCTGGCTGACCCGGCCCGCGACGATCATCAGGTCCGCCTGGCGCGGAGATCCGCGGAAGACCTCCATGCCGAAGCGGGCCAGGTCGTACCGTCCGGCGCCGGTCGTCATCATCTCGATGGCGCAGCAGGCGAGGCCGAACGTGGCCGGGAAGACGGACGCCTTGCGCACCCAGCCGGCGGCCTGCTCGACGGTGGTGAGCAGGAAGCCGCTCGGCAGCTTTTCTTCGAGTCCCATGAGTTAAAGGCCCCTCAGTCCCATTCCAGGCCGCCGCGCCGCCATACGTACGCGTACGCGACGAAGACGGTGAGCACGAAGAGCAACATCTCCACGAGCCCGAAAACACCCAGGGCGTCGAAGGTGACGGCCCAGGGGTAGAGGAAGACGATCTCGATGTCGAAGACGATGAAGAGCATCGCCGTCAGGTAGTACTTGATGGGGAAGCGCCCGCCGCCGGCCGGCGTGGGGGTCGGCTCGATGCCGCACTCGTACGCTTCGAGCTTGGCCCGGTTGTAACGCTTCGGACCGATCAGCGTGGCCATGACCACGGAGAAGATCGCAAAGCCTGCCCCGAGGGCTCCCAGTACGAGGATGGGCGCATACGCGTTCACCGCTCCTCGCTCCTCTCAGTCGGCACTGACTGCTGGCGATGGCATCGGGTCCGCTTCCGCCTCACGTGCCGCTCAAACCCCGTTCGTCCCAACGAAGATCGCGAACATGTGAAGCAGGTCACAAGCCCAACTGCCTCGCATCTTATGCCCGGCGCTCTGTGATCTGCGACACGGGGTATTACACAAGCTTTGTGATCTCCACCACCTGATGGTGGATCATCAAGCGGAGCGGGCCGTGATCTTCGCACGCGAAGCGTCCATGTGATCACCAGAGGTGACATTCCCGCTCGTCACCGCAGGCCGGGAAGGGCGTCTCAATATCAAGAGGCTTCCCTTGCATGCAAATTGGAGTTGGACGGGGCGCCTTGATAGTGGAAGCCCATTCACACATCAGGGGGAGGCGCGCGGCAGGGTGTGGACGCGTGCACACATTCACGAAGTCACCCGCCGGCGGTACCCACGCGAGACGCTCGCATTCCGGTAACCGTTCCGTGACCTGCGCCACACTCATGAGAGGCGCATGAGAACCGGGCTTGGCCACCTGTCCCAACCAGTGGTAGTCGTCCGGCAATTCGGGCGTAACGACGAAAGACCGTGATCACGGGCCTGATCGGGCAGGTCCGCAATGTCCGTTACGGCGTCAATAAGGAACGCCACACCCGAAGTTCGTGGTCTCCGTTGAACAATTGTGGCGCAGCACACGTTTCTTGAAGGTATGGAGGAGTCCCTGATACCGGTTGGTCTCATGTCCCACACCGCTCACATACGCAGCCACCGGAAACCCCGCCGCAGCGCGACGCAGAACATCGCCGTGCGTGCCGGAGTTGCCGGTGGCGTTCTCAGCATGGCGGCGGCGGGCGCGGCATCGGCCAACGCGGCCGAGACGACGCAGACCCTGCAACTGCCCACCCTGACGGCCGATCTGTCCGCACAGGTCGCACAGTCCGCCGAGGCCACTCAGCAGGCCGCGGCGAACTACCAGCTGCGCGCCGAGCGTGACGCGGCCGCCGCAAACGCCGCGAAGCAGGCCAAGGCGGACCTCGCGGACGCCAAGAAGAAGGCGGAGGCAAAGAAGAAGGCCCAGGAGGCCGCCCGTAAGGCCGCTGCGGCGAGCGCCACGTCGCGCAGCGCCGAGCGGACCACCCTGGCCACCACGGCGACCACCAGCGCCTCCACGAGCACGTCCTCGTCGACGGCCACCGGCTCGGCCGCGGCCATCGTGTCGTTCGTGAAGGCCCAGATCGGCAAGTCCTATGTCCTGGGCGCCACCGGCCCCAGCGCCTACGACTGTTCCGGGCTCGTCGGGGCCGCGTTCAAGCAGGTGGGCATCAGCCTGCCGCGCGTCTCCCAGGACCAGTCGACCGCCGGTACCCAGGTGTCCCTGAGCAACCTGCAGGCCGGCGACATCCTGTACTGGGGCAGTGCGGGCAGCGCCTACCACGTGGCGGTGTACGTGGGCGACGGCATGTTCGTCGGCGCGCAGAACCCCTCCACCGGCATCGTGGAGCGGCCGCTGTCGTACGACATGCCGACCGGTGCGGTGCGGGTGCTCTGAGCCCGCGCACGACGCCGTGAGCATGGGACCGTTGCCTCGGGGGCAACGGTCCCCTCGGCGTACCCGCGCCAGGCTCCCCGCTCTCCGGGCGTCCCTGGTACCGGAGTTCGCGGCGTCGCCGGAGTTCGCGGCTTTCCCTACCCGAGTTCGCGGCTTCCCTGAAAGGCTTCTGTCCTCAAGGTTCTCCAGTTCGGCTAACCAGACAGCCGGACGCCAAACATGAGGAGCGCAAGCCATGCCACGTGTCTTCGTCCAGGGAAGCCCCGTCGACTCCTATCCCCGCCCCGCACCCGAGGCCGGGCGCGGTTCCGTGCGGCGCGTCACCGAGGTCGGTGAAGAGGTCCTGCACCGGCCGAGCCGGGACGTGACCGAGTTCGGGCCCGATCTCGCCGCGCTCATCGACGACATGTTCCTCACCATGTACGTCGCCGACGGCGCCGGCCTCGCGGCCAACCAAGTGGGCGTCGATCTGCGCCTGTTCGTGTACGACTGCCCCGACGACGACGGTGTCCGGCATGTCGGACACATCGTCAATCCGGTCCTCGACCCACTCGACCCGGCCGGGCGCCGGCTGCTCGACGAGGGCGAGGGCTGCCTGTCGGTGCCGGGCGCGGTGATGGACGTACCGCGTCCCGACCGGGCCGTGGTGCGCGGGCTCGACAAGGACGGGCAGGCGCTTGTGATCGAAGGCACGGGGTACTTCGCGCGCTGCCTCGCCCACGAGACCGACCACGTCAACGGCCAGGTCTATCTGGACCGGCTCTCCAAGCGGGACCGCAAGGAGGCGCTGCGTCAGGTGGCGGACCGGCGTGACGAGGTGTTCGCCCGCCGGGCCGCCAAGACCAAGTCCCTGACCAGCTGATCACCACTTGATCACCGCCAGGGCTCACGCCTTCGGCGCCACCTTGCTCAGCCCGTTGATGATCCGGTCCATCGCGTCGCCGCCCGTCGGGTCGGTGAGGTTGGCCAGCATCTTCAGGGTGAACTTCATCAGCAGGGGGTGCGTCAGGCCGCGCTGGGCCGCGATCTTCATGACCTTCGGGTTGCCGATGAGCTTCACGAAGGCGCGGCCCAGCGTGTAGTAGCCGCCGTAGGTGTCCTTGAGGACCTGCGGGTAGCGCTGGAGGGCCAGTTCGCGGCTCGCGGGGGTCGGCCGGGCGTGGGCCTGGACGATGACGTCGGCGGCGAGCTGGCCGGACTCCATGGCGTAGGCGATGCCCTCGCCGTTGAAGGGGTTCACCAGGCCGCCGGCGTCGCCGACCAGCAACAACCCCTTCGTGTAGTGGGGTTGACGGTTGAAGGCCATCGGGAGGGCGGCGCCGCGGATCGGGCCGGTCATGTTTTCGGGGGTGTAGCCCCAGTCCTCGGGCATGGACGCGCACCAGGCCTTCAGTACCTCGCGCCAGTCCAACTCCTTGAAGGAGTCGGAGGTGTTGAGGACACCGAGGCCGACGTTCGAGGTGCCGTCGCCCATGCCGAAGATCCAGCCGTAGCCGGGTAGGAGGCGGTCCTCGGCGCCGCGCCGGTCCCACAGTTCCAGCCAGGACTCCAGGTAGTCGTCCTCGTGGCGGGGCGACGTGAAGTAGGTGCGCACCGCGACACCCATCGGGCGGTCCTCGCGGCGGTGCAGGCCCATCGCGAGGGAGAGGCGGGTGGAGTTGCCGTCGGCGGCGACCACCAGGGGCGCGTGGAAGGTGACTTCGCGTTTCTCGTCGCCGAGCTTGGCGTTGACGCCGGTGATCCGGCCTGTGCGCTCGTCGATGATCGGGGCGCCGACGTTGCAGCGCTCGTACAGGCGGGCGCCCGCCTTCTGGGCGTTGCGGGCGAGCTGCTCGTCGAAGTCGTCGCGCTTGCGGACGAGGCCGTAGTCCGGGAAGGAGGCGAGATCCGGCCAGTCGAGCTGGAGGCGGACCCCGCCGCCGATGATGCGCAGGCCCTTGTTGCGCAGCCAGCCCGCTTCCTCGGAGATGTCGATGCCCATGGCCACGAGCTGCTTGGTGGCGCGCGGGGTGAGGCCGTCGCCGCAGACCTTCTCGCGCGGGAACTCGGTCTTCTCCAGCAGGAGTACGTCGAGTCCGGACTTGGCGAGGTGGTAGGCGGTGGCGGAGCCGGCTGGCCCCGCGCCGACGACGATGACATCGGCGGTGTTTTCGGAGAGGGGCTCGGTCACGGCGGGATCTCCCCAAGTTCGCAATCTGCGTGCCGACCGGCACTGGACATGGGCAGTCTATTCAGCGTCGCTGATCACCAGGCTGAAGGGCTGCCCCGTGAACCGAGCTCTCCCCGCAGTACGGCTGCGTGTCCCCACCGACGAGGACGCCTTCGCCTGGCACCGGGCCTTCGACCACCCCGATGTCATGGAGTTCCACGGCGGCCGGTCCGCGGAACTGTCCGTCTACGAGGAGCTCACCGCCCGCCAGCGCCGGCACGACGCGGAGCGCGGTTTCTGCCTGTGGACCATGCTCGACGACACCGACCGCGTCATCGGTTTCACCGGCGCCCAGCCGTGGCCGCAGGACTGGGGACCGAAGGGTGAGATCGAGATCGGCTGGCGGCTGGGGCGGGAGTTCTGGGGCCGGGGCTATGCCACCGCGGCGGCGGAGGCGACCCTGGAGCGGGTGCGGGCGGCCGGGGTGCCGAGCGTGGTGGCGATGGTCCTGGCCCGCAACGCCCGGTCCATCGCGGTGACCAGACGGCTGGGTATGCACCTCGACGAGGTCTTCACCACGCCCTCCCGCAAGGAGGAGGGGCACTGCTACCGGCTCGTACTGTAACTCAGAGTAACTAACAGCTACAGAACGACACTTGACGCTTCCGGTCGGGACCGGCCCGGGGTTACCCTGCCGGTACCGCTGGGGGTGACATCTGTGCGCTTAACGCCCAAAACACCTGAAGTGCGCGTACCGCGACTCGTCGGCCTGATGGCCGTGGACGCGCGCGAGACAGCCCAGGCTCGCGGCCTGTTCATCAACGCGCCGGACCGGCCCGACTTCCATCTCGCCGTCGTCGACTACGTCGTACGGCAGTATCCGCAGCCCGATGCCGAGGTGCCGCGGGACTCCATGGTCTACGTGTGGTTCGACTTCGGTGAGGGGGACGGCGGGGGCGGTATGCGCGAGCCCCGCGTGCCCCGGCCGCCGAGCGGGGGGATGCAGCGCGAGCTGGACGAGCCGCCGGGCGACGCGTTCTTCGCGTCGGTGATCGGCTAGCGGAGCCGCCGGACCCTCAGAGTTCCCCGGTTCCCTTGAAGCCGCGGTGCAGGGCGACGATCCCGCCGCTCAGATTGCGGTAGGCGACCTTCGACCAGCCGGCCCCGCGCAGCCGCTCGGCCAGCGCGGGCTGGTCGGGCCAGGCACGGATGGACTCGGCGAGATAGACGTACGCGTCCGGGTTCGAGGACACGGACCGGGCGACCGGCGGCAGCGCGCGCATCAGGTACTCGGTGTAGACCGTGCGGAAGGGCGCCCAGGTCGGGTGCGAGAACTCGCAGATCACCACCCGGCCGCCGGGCTTGGTCACCCGGTACAGCTCGCGCAGCGCGGCGTCCGTGTCCTGCACGTTCCGCAGCCCGAAGGAGATGGTCACGGCGTCGAACGTGTCGTCCTTGAAGGGCAACCTGGTGGCGTCGCCGGCCGTGAGCGGCAGCCAGGGGTGGCGCTTCTTGCCGACCTGGAGCATGCCGAGGGAGAAGTCGCAGGGGACGACATAGGCGCCGCTCTGGGCAAAGGGGAGCGAGGACGTCGCCGTACCGGCGGCCAGGTCCAGGATCTTCTGCGCGGGGCGGGCGTCGACCGCCTTCGTGACCTCCTTGCGCCATCGGCGGTCCTGGCCGAGCGACAGCACGTCGTTGGTGAGGTCGTACCGTTCCGCCACGTCGTCGAACATCGAGGCGACTTCGTGCGGCTGCTTGTCCAGGGATGCGCGGGTCACGGGCCCATTGTGGCAGTACGGGCCGGGCACCCCGAAGGCGCCCGGCCCATAACACCCGCGTCGAAACAGAACCTCACGACGGCAGCAGCCTCGGTTTCTTCTTCGCCGCCACGTCCTCCACCCAGCCGCACAGCACGATGAAGAGCGCGATGAGAATCCAGCCGATGCCGAACATGAACCACTGGCTCCCCAGCGGCAGCCACTTCTCGAAGGCGGGCACCTTCCAGAACTGGTCGGTCAGCGGCACCGCGAGCACCAGCGCGATCTCGTGCCACAGATAGATCGTCACGGCCCGCGAGTTGAAGATCGTGACGATCCGGTCGAGCCGCTTGAAGCGGGTCAGCCAGGCGAAGTCGATGTTGAAGTAGGCCTTGGCCCACATCAGCAGCATGACGTATCCGGCGGACCAGTAGGTCTGGGCGAGCGGGTTCTCGTCCAGGTCGTAGGTGCCGGCCTCGGCCTGGTGCGTGAAGGCGTACCAGCCGCCGAAGACGATCGCGGCGACCGACAGGGTCACCACCAGGAACGGCTTCAGCCTCTGGAGCACCCCGTCGCGGTGCGCGAAGCCGAGGACCCAGCAGAAGAGGTACGTGGACAGGTCCCAGAGCGCGTTGCCGAAGCGGTTGTCCGGCCCCGCCCACACGAACTTCAGGACCACGATCGGCACCAGGGTCAGCAGCAGCACCGGGATCGGTGCCTTGCGGAAGATCCACAGCAGCGCCGGCGAGAGCAGCACGAACCAGAGGTACGTCCGCAGGTACCAGAGGATCTCCCAGGCCTGGAGACCCCAGGCGTTGCCCGGCGGATCCCCGACCGGCACCACCCAGAACACGATCTGCCAGCCCGGCATCCAGTCGTGGATCATCATCGCCACGAGCACGAAGAAGCCCCAGAACCAGAACGGCGGCAGCAGCCTCCGCATCCGGCTCTTGACCACCTTGAACGCGGGCCGCTCCAGCGACTTCGCCATCAGCGTCCCGGCCAGCCCGAACATGATCCCCATCGAGGGGAACACCATCCCGCACCAGGCCCACCCGAAGGTGTGGTACGTCACGACCCGGATCAGCGCGACGGCCCGCAGGGTGTCGAAGTACCGGTCCCGGCCCGCCGGTTTGGGCGCGGGCGCGGCCTCCTCGACCATCGGCTCGGACTCGGCCACCGGCTCCGGCTCGGGTTCCGTCTCCGGCCCCACCGGAGGCAGCGTCGCCGTCTCGTCCACGGCGGGCGTCCCGGCGCCCTGCCCGTAGTCCGTCGCCGTGTACTGCTGCGGATACGGCGGCTGTTGCTGCTGGCACGGCTGTTGCTGCTGGTACGGCTGCTGGTACGGCTGCTGCGGTTGCTGGTACGGGTACGGCTGCTGCGGCTGGCCGTAGGGGTGGGGCTGGCCGTAGCCGTCGTAGCCGTACGGCTGTTGGGGGTACTGAGGTTGCTGGGGCGTGCCGTACCCACCCCCGTATCCCGGTTGCTGCTCCCAGCTCATCAGCTCGCCCCCGCCGGTGTGCCGACCTCGCCGGTGCGCTTGAGTTTCTGCCAGCGCAGCCGGCCGCCGGTCAGGGCGGTGATGGAGGAGTGGATGAGGACGAGGTACATCATCTGGCGGTAGGCCAGTTGCTGGAGCGGCATCATCAGCAGATAGCGGTACTTCTCCTTGTCCAGCCTGAACGCGTAGGCCGCGCACAGGAGTTGGATGCCGAGGACCGCGAACCACATCGCGAGGGACGCCCAGAAGTCGACGAAGATCATCGAGTAGACGGTGAAGACGTCGATCAGCGGGGCGAAGACCGGCGTGATGATCTGGAAGATCACCACCAGGGGCATCCCGACCCGGCCGAAGCGACCCGAAGGACCCTTGTCCGTAAGGGACTTGCGGTGCTTCCACAGGGCCTGCATGGTGCCGTAGGACCAGCGGTAGCGCTGCGACCAGAGTTGCTTGAGAGAGGCCGGGGCCTCGGTCCAGGCCCTGGCGTGCTCCTGGTAGACGACCCGCCAGCCCTCGCGGTGCATGGCGATGGTGATGTCCGTGTCCTCGGCGAGGGTGTCCTCGCTCATGCCGCCGACCTGGAGCACCGCCTCGCGGCGGAACGCGCCGATCGCGCCCGGGATGGTGGGCATGCAGCGCAGCAGGTCGTACATGCGGCGGTCGAGGTTGAAGCCCATCACGTACTCGATGTGCTGCCAGGCGCCGATGACCGTGTTGCGGTTGCCGACCTTGGCGTTGCCCGCGACCGCGCCGACCTCCGGGTCGGCGAAGGGCTGCACGAGCTGTCGTACGGTGTCGGGTTCGAAGACGGTGTCGCCGTCCATCATCACGACGATGTCGTAACTCGCGCTGCGCACACCGTTGTTGAGGGCGGCGGGCTTGCCCGCGTTCTCCTGGCGGATGACCCGGACGTTCGTCATGCCGAAGGAGCGGGCCGCCTCGCGGGCGATCTCGGAGGTGCCGTCCGAGGAGCCGTCGTCGACGACGATGACCTCGATCGGGTGGGTGCTCTTCGCCAGCGACTCAAGGGTGTTGGCGATGCACTCCTTCTCGTTGTACGCCGGGACGATCACCGTCACCGGGCGGGTGACGGTCGGACCCCAGCTGAACCGGCGTTTGTTGCGCTGTCTGTAGTGGCGCCGGGCGAGGATCAGCATCATCCCGAAGCGGCTCATCACGGCGACGCCGACGACGGTGAGGCCCGCCGCGAGTCCCGGCACCACCCACTCGGCGACCGCAACGGCGTAGATGAGCGACTTGCCCTCGTAGAGGGTCATGCCGGTGGCCTCGCGGTGGGCGCCCTGGAGGATCGAGGTCTGCCGGTTGCCGTTGCGGTTGGTGCCGTTACCGGTACCGCCCGCCGTTCCCGCGCCGCCGACGGCCGAGTCGACCGGGGTCGTGCCGTTGGCGCCGGTGTTGCCGGGTGCGCCGGACGACGCCGCGGAAGGTGCCGCGGAGGGCTGTGCGCCCGCCTCGACCGTGCCGGTGCTCGTCCCGGCGGCCGCACCCGCGCCCGCTCCTGTACCGGTCCCGGTCCCGCTCGCCCGCTCGGCGGCGGTGTTCTTGGCGATGGCGCCGCTCACCGTGGTGAACGTGTAGCCCTTCGCCTTCATCTTCTCGATGTACGTGGGGAGCGCCTTCATCGTCTGCGAGCGCACCCCGCCCGCGTCGTGGAAGAGCACCGAGGAACCCGAAGTCCCGGACGGCGTGGCCCACTTGATGATCTTCGCGACCCCGGGCTGCTTCCAGTCGTCGCTGTCGGTGTCGACGAAGACGCTGGTGTAGCCGGAGGCGCCGAGCTTCTTGTAGACGGGGTAGCTGTAGTTGTCGATGGCGTCCGTCTCCGAGGAGTACGGCGCGCGGAACAGCGTGGTGGTGATCCCGGCCGCGCCCGCGAGCGCCAGCTGCGTCTGTTCCATCTCCCGCTTGATCCGGGCGTCGCTCTGGTAGGAGAGATCGACGTGGGTGAAGGTGTGGATGCCCACCTCTTCGCCCTGCTCGACCATCTGCTTCACGATGTCCGGGTAGCGCGAGACCATCGAGCCCACCAGGAAGAACGTGGCCGGCACGTCGTACTTCTTGAGGATCTTCAGGACGGTCGGCGTGTAGGTGGGGTTCGGGCCGTCGTCGAAGGTGAGGACGATGGTCTTCTTCGGGATGGTCTGGGTGACCGGCTTGCCGCCCCGGAAGGTCAGGATCGGGCCGCCGTTGAGGACCTTGTCGGGGACCTTGCCGGCGCTCGCGCCGTCCCGGACGCGCTGGTCGCCGCCGACTTCCGCGCGCAGGTAGCCGTCGAGCAGCATCACGCAGGTGAGGCCGAGGAGAAGCAGCAGGGCGAGAATCACTCGGGGGCGCTGGAGGGCGGCGGCCTTTCCGGCCGCGCGCTCCATCCGAGTGGGGGCGCGCCGGCGCCCACGCGAAGGAGTCGTCGTAGTCATGGCTGCGGTGGCGCTCCGGTCAGTGTGCGGTGGCTGAGGAGGACGGGGCCGCACCCGTGGGGGTGCCCGAGGGGATGTCGGTCGGGGCGCCGGTCGGAACACCGGAGGGCGCTACGCCGCCTCTGCCGCCGTTGGGGCCGTAGCCACCGCCGGGAGCCGAACCGGCCTGGCCGCCGCCGAACGGCAGCAGCGAGGAGGGGTTGATGGACATGCCCCAGCCCATGAACGCCATGCCGAGTACGAACGCGTACCCGAGGCAGACGGTGCCCATGAGGAGGCCGATCCGGCGCAGCACCTTGGACCGGCGGCCGGAGTTGTCGACGAACACGGGACCTTCTGCGGACCCGTTGCCGGCTTTGCGGCGGCGACCGCGCGCAGGGGCGTGGTTATCGATGGCGGACTCGGATTGCATTCCCCAGACATTAGGCCGCCTTTATGTGACCAAAACTCTGATTCTCTTGTGAGCCCGCCCAGAAAAACTCCGGAACCTGTGCCTTCCCTTAGAGAAACCAGGAAATGCCATATGAGCGGCCGGTGTCGGTAGTGTCGTCAATATTCCGCTTCGTCGCCCGACTTGACCGTTTCGCGTCTCGATACCCGTGGGTTTCCTATGCTTTCTCTGTCTTCGTGAGACACAGCCCCATGTGCTTCATTTAGGCTTCGGAAACCGACTCTGTTTCCATCCTGAGACAGAAATCACCGTCCCCACGCGGAAAGGGTGCATGCTCAATGAGGAGTTTCCTGAAACCGGCGGCCGGGCTCACCTGCTTGTTTGCCCTCACGGTCACCGGGTGCTCCTCGAGCTCTGATGACTCGTCGGACGCGGCCCCGTCAGCGACCCGGGAAGCGAGTACGAGCCCCTCCGAAAGCGCCTCTCCGACACCCTCGGCCACGTCGTCGAGCACGTCCTACGCCCCGTACGTCAGCGTCACGACCGCCGCCGACACGGACAGCACGGGGTCGCCGTCGGCGTACAACCTCGCTTTCGCCATCGCCAAGGGCAGCACGTGTACGCCGGAGTGGAACGGCACGACCGCGATCGACAACTCGGCCGTGGCGTCCAGGATCTCGGCGCTCAAGACGTCCGGCGCGACCGTCCGGGTCTCCTTCGGCGGGGCCTCCGGCAAGGAGCTGGCGGAGACCTGTACCAGCGCGACCGCTCTCGCGAAGGCGTACGGCGAGGCGCTGGACGCGGCCGGTTCGACCCAGGCCGACTTCGACATCGAGGGCGACGCCCTCACCGACTCGACGTCGGTCGCCCTGCGTTCCAAGGCGATAGCCCTGCTCCAGAAGGAACGCACCGACCTCAAGGTGTCCTTCACACTGCCGGTGATGCCGTCCGGGCTCGACTCCGACAGCCTGGCGTTGCTGGAATCAGCGAACGACAACGCGGTCGCCGTCTCCACGGTCAACATCATGACGATGAACTACGGCGAGTCGTACACCGGGGACATGGGGGACTATGCGATCACGTCGGCCACGGCCACGCACACCCAGTTGAAGAAGGTGTTCGGGTTGTCCGATGCGGGGGCGTGGCAGGGGATGGCGTTGACCTCGATGATCGGCGTCAACGATGTTTCCGGGGAGACGTTCTCCCTCTCGGATGCGGCGCAGGTGCGGACGTTCGCGGAGTCGAAGCAGGTCGCGTGGGTGTCGATGTGGTCGACGTTTCGGGATCAGCAGTGTGAGAGCGGGTCGTCCGACGACGATGCGGCTACCGATTGCAGTGGGGTGAGCCAGAGTTCGGGGGCGTTCGGGGAAGCGTTTGCCGGGTGACGGTGCATTGCCGGGTGACGGTCGTATGTGGCTGGTCGCGCAGCTCCCCGCGCCCCTAGGGAGACTCTCCTAGCGGCGTCTGTGAAGTAGCCGGCCCGCGCACACCGTTGCGATGCACATGCCGGTCTCGTCGAATACGGCGAGGTCGGCTCGGCCTGGATCCACAAGGGCACGTGGGCCGGACAGGACCAGGACGTCGTTCCGCTCCGCCGCGGAGCGAAGTTCGGGTGAGTCGACGTGTTCCGCGAGGACAGCCGTCGCACCCGTTTTCAGTACGGCGTGGATGCGCTCGCGTGGGCTCGGGGCGGCCGGGAGGGGGCCCTCGTGAATGCGGGCCGGGCCCAGGACGCCCGGCCAACTCCGCACCCGTGCACCGGGAAAGCGCTGCTGAAGTTCCGGCAGCGTCCCGGTGCCCGCGATCCGGGAACCCTCGACGGCGACGGACCCGCCCTCGTCCGCCGTGTGAATCGTCAGCACGGGCAGGTCAGTTGGCCGACAGGAGCTTCAACTCCGGGTGGGCCGTGCCGCCTTCGATCGCCGTGGACGAGATGTGGGACATGACCCGCTCGTCGACGGGGTCGTTCGCCGGGTCGTCGTGGACGACGATGTGCTCGTAGGTGGTGGTCCGTTGGGCGGGGACGCGGCCCGCCTTGCGGATCAGGTCGATGATCTCCAGGCGGTTGGAGCGGTGCTTGGCGCCGGCGCTGGAGACGACGTTCTCCTCCAGCATGATCGAGCCGAGGTCGTCCGCGCCGTAGTGCAGGGAGAGTTGGCCGACCTCCTTGCCGGTGGTGAGCCAACTGCCCTGGATGTGGGCGATGTTGTCCATGAAGAGCCGGGCGATGGCGATCATGCGCAGGTACTCGAAGAGCGTGGCCTGCGTGCGGCCCTTCAGGTGGTTGTTCTCGGGCTGGTAGGTGTACGGGATGAAGGCCCGGAAGCCGCCCGTACGGTCCTGGACGTCACGGATCATCCGCAGGTGCTCGATGCGCTCGGCGTTGGTCTCGCCGGTGCCCATGAGCATCGTGGACGTGGATTCGACGCCCAGGTTGTGCGCCGCCTCCATGATCTCCAGCCAGCGCTCGCCGGACTCCTTGAGGGGCGCGATCGCCTTGCGGGGGCGCGCGGGGAGGAGTTCCGCTCCGGCGCCGGCGAAGGAGTCGAGACCGGCCGCGTGGATGCGCGAGATGGCCTCCTCGACGGAGACCTTCGAGATACGGGCCATGTGCTCGACCTCGGACGCGCCGAGGGAGTGGATGACCAGCTGGGGGTACGCGGCCTTGATCGCGGCGAAGTGCGTCTCGTAGTACTCGACGCCGAAGTCCGGGTGGTGTCCGCCCTGGAACATGATCTGCGTACCGCCGAGTTCGACGGTCTCCGCGCACCGGCGCAGGATGTCGTCGAGGTCCCGCGTCCAGCCCTTGGCGGTGTCCTTGGGGGCGGCGTAGAACGCGCAGAACTTGCACGCCGTGACGCACACGTTCGTGTAGTTGATGTTCCGCTCGATGATGTACGTCGCGATGTGCTCCGTACCCGCGTACCGCCGCTTGCGTACGGCGTCGGCGGCGGCGCCGAGCGCGTGCAGCGGGGCGTCGCGGTAGAGGTCGAGCGCCTCTTCGGGGGTGATGCGCCCGCCCTCGGCGGCACGGTCGAGGACGGACTGAAGCTCGGCCTTCTCGGTCACCGGGAGGTCCCTTTCGTCAAGGGTCGCGGGCGGGCAAGGGTTACTTGCGGACCTTGTCAGCCTACGCCAGCGGATTTCTCGCCCCGCCCTCAGGTCAAGCGCGTCCCGACCTCGGGCCACGTGCGCTCCGACCTCAGGCCGTGTACGCCCCGACCAGCAGCCCGAGGAAGGCACCGGCGAGCAGAAACGGCCCAAAAGGGGCCGCGGCCTTCCCCCTCCGGGCCAGGACACCCCCGTACAACCCCCTGAGCGCGAACCCCGCGAACGCCCCCAGCATCACCGTCGGCCACCCGTACCACCCGAGGACGACCCCCGCCGCGACCCCGACCTTCGCCTCCCCGACGCCCAGCCCACCGCCGCCCGGGTCCAGGCGCGACAGCGCGAAGTACCCGGCACCCAGCGCCAGGGCCCCGAGCAGCGCGGTCCTCCAGTGTCCGGCGTGCTCGGGCAGGAGGGTCACGACGCCGAGGAGGGCGAGGGCGACGCCCGCGGCGGGGAGCGCCAGGTCGGCGGCGGACCGTGCGGACAGCACGGCTGCGGGCGCGAGCAGCAGCCACACCCCCACCTCGGGTCTGATTCCGGTGGCGACGGCGAGGGCGACGCACACCAGCACCACGAGGAGAGCGGTACCGGCACCGCGCCGCCCGACCCGCGCCACCACCGCTCCCGCACCGGCGCCCCACACCCCCGCGAGGGCGATCAGGAGATGGTCGTAGTCCACTCGGCGGCCCCGGTCCCTACTCGACCTTCGACATGCGCGCGGTCGGCGAGCCCTCGGCCGAGCTGTCCGACACGTACTTGAGGTCGTCGCCGACGGGGGTGAGGGTGACGGTGTGGGCCGCCTGGTTGCACACGTCACGGTTGGTCTTCGCGCCCGCGGCCGACGCGACGAGCTGGGTCTTCGTCACCCGCTTCAGGGTCAGTACGTCGTCGCAGACCCCGCCGAGCTGGTCGGTCTGCCGGAGGATGCCCACCTGCTGTCCCACGGCCGCCTTGGCGACCGTGATCCGGAAGGTCCCGTCCGGGAGCGTGCCGCCGAGTGCGGTGCCCTCGCCCTCCCAGGTGCCGAGGTAGACGGCGGGGACGGACGGGAGCGGGGTGCCGTCGGCGGTGCTCGGCGCGGGGCTCGGCACGCCGGTCGACGTGCTGGTCGACGTACTGCTCGGTGTGGCGCCCGGCGCGCTGCTCGGGGCCTTGCTCGTCGTCGGCTCGTTGGCCGAGCCCGCGGAGGTGTCCGAGTTCCTGTCGCTGTCGCCCGGCAGCCAGGAGTACAGCGCGAGCGGCCCCAGCACCACCGCGGCGAACCCCGCGACGACCACCACGAGCGCGCAACTGACCTTGCGGCCACGCTTGTCGGCCCCCGGAGCCGCCGTGGCCCCGAGGGAGAAGGAGACCTTCCCGGAGCGGCGTCCCGCGTCCGGGGGCAGTGTGTCGTGCGGGAGCGCGTCACGGGGTTCGGGCACCACGAAGGGCGGTGCGGTGGGCGCCGCCACCGGCATCACCGGCGGCGGCCCGAAGGCTCCGGAACCACCACCGCCCAGCGAGGGACCGCTGAACGCCACGGGCCCCGAAGGCACCCCTTCGGCCACTCCCGCGGCCTCAAGGTTCAACAGCTGTACGGCACTTCGGCTGACCTGCTCCACCAACGCCCCCGGCAGCCACCCGCCCGCCACCAGCCGGGCGGCCCCGTCCGGAGCGAGCCGCCGCGCCACCTCACCCGGAGTCGGCCTGGCAGCAGGGTCCTTGGCGAGACAGGCGAGGGCGAGCTCCCGCAACTCACCGTCCATCTCCCCCAGTTGGGGCTCTTCGTGGACGACCTTGTAGAGGAGGGCGGCCGAGGAGTCACCGGGGAAGGGGGATTCGCCGGTGGCCGCGTACGCCAGCACGGCGCCCAGGGAGAAGACGTCCGACGCCCCGGTCGCGCCCTTCCCGAGGATCTGCTCGGGGGCCATGTAGCCGGGCGAGCCGACGGAGACGCCGGTCGAGGTGAGGGAGGCGGTGCCGTCCGTGGCGCGGGCGATCCCGAAGTCGATGAGGAGCGGCCCGTCGAGGGTGAGGAGCACGTTGGACGGCTTCACGTCCCGGTGCACCAGCCCCAGTTCGTGGACGGCCGTCAGCGCTTCGGCCAGCCCCGCGCCCAGCGCCCGTACGGTGGCCGTCGGCAGCGGCCCGCCGTCCGCGACGGCGCCGGAGAGCGACGGACCGGCCGCGTACGCCGTGGCGACCCACGGCACGGCGGCTTCGGGGTCCGCGTCCAGGACGGGGGCCGTCCAGGCGCCGCCCACCCGGCGCGCGGCGTCGACCTCGCGGCGGAAGCGGGCGCGGAACTCCTCGTCGAGCGCGAAGTGCGGATGCACGATCTTGACCGCGACCGTACGGCCGCCCGCGCTGCGCCCGAGATAGACCCGGCCCATCCCGCCGGCACCGAGCCGGCCGAGCAGCCGGTAGGGCCCCACGACCCTGGGTTCGTCGTCTCCGAGCGGCTGCATGCCGTCCACCCCTCCCCCGTACGACTTCCAGCAGGGTAGTGCGCGACACCCCACCGGTGAGGACGGCCGGAGCAGAACCGTCCGCTGTCTTCTACGGCTACTACGTCTCTTACGGCTGGAGCAGTTCCACGTTCACGTCGGCCGGGAAGCCGGTCGTAGGACCGACGCGGCGGGCGAACTCGGCGACCGCGGCCAACTGGGGTGCGCCGAGGCTGAAGTCGAGGGTGGTGAAGTACCGCTCCAGGACCTCCTCGTCGAAGTCCTCCCAGCGGGCGGCCTGTTCGGCGACCTTGCCGACCTCCTCCAGGGAGAGGTTGCGGGAGGCGAGGAAGGCCTCGTGGACCTTGCGCGTGATGACGGGCTCGCGCTCCAGGTAGTCGCGGCGGGCGGCCCACACGGCGAAGACGAACGGCAGCCCGGTCCACTCCTTCCAGAGCGAGCCGAGGTCGTGCACTTCGAGCCCGAAGCGCGGCCCGTCGACGAGGTTGGCGCGCAGCGCCGCGTCTCCGATGAGTACGGCGGCCTCGGCGTCCTGCATCATCAGGCTCAGGTCGGGCGGGCAGGTGTAGTAGTCGGGCTGGACGCCGTAGCGCTCGGCGAGGAGGAGCTGGGCGAGGCGGACGGAGGTCCGCGAGGTCGAGCCGAGCGCGACCCTGCGGCCGTCCAACTGGTCCAGCGGGACCTGCGAGACGATCACGCAGGACATGACCGGGCCGTCGCAGCCGACGGCGATGTCGGGGAAGGCGACCAGGTCGTCCGCGTTGCGGAGGAACTCGACGAGCGTGATCGGCCCGATGTCGAGGTCTCCCTGCACCAACTGCTCGCTGAGCTTCTCCGGGGTGTCCTTGGTCAGCTCGAAGTCGAGAAGCGTGCCTGTTCTCGCGAGCCCCCAGTACAGGGGCAGGCAGTTCAGGAACTGGATGTGGCCGACGCGCGGCCGGGTGCGAGAATTGTCCACGACGTGAGGCTAGACCTCATGCGGTACGCTCCATACTTCGGCCCCACAGTCAAGCCCCTGGCGATCTTCAAACGTCCGGGTGATGTGATCTTGGCCTCTATTGCTTTCGGCTGCCCGAGTGCTAGGCTCGCCGCAAGTTGCAGTTTGGTTTCCCTTGCAGTACAGAGCCTGCGGAGCATGTAACCGCGGGCTCTTGTCGTTTTCAGACGTATGCAGTAGTGCGGGACTTGTTTTCACACTTGCAGGGTTCTGGAGCAGGGCAACCCTTTGGGCCCAAGGAGGGCTTATGGCTACCGGAACCGTGAAGTGGTTCAACGCCGAAAAGGGCTTTGGCTTCATCGCCCAAGAAGGCGGAGGCCCCGATGTCTTCGTTCACTACTCCGCGATCAACGCGAGCGGCTTCCGTTCGCTGGAGGAGAACCAGCAGGTCTCCTTCGACGTGACCCAGGGTCCGAAGGGCCCGCAGGCGGAGAACGTCACCCCCGTCTGAGTCACCCGATCGCAGTCATTCGGTCTCTGAGCCTGGTGCTTTGATCCGGAACGGATAGCAAGACCCAAGGAGCCCCGCGCCGCAAGGCGACGGGGCTCCTGCCTTTGCCCCCGGCGGTCGGGCGGGTTGTCGGTGGGGGTCGGCCCGGTCGGTTGTCAGTGGCCGCCGCTAGGGTCCCCGCCCATGACACCGACACCCGCCGGCGAGGCCGACTTCGTGACCACCACCCGGATCTTCTACGACGCGATCGCCGAGGACTACGCGGAGATGTTCGCGGGTGAGTCCGGTGGCCGGCCACGCGACTGGACGGTGCGGGCCGCGTTCGCCGAGCTGGTGACCCGTGACGGCGGCGGGCAGGTGGCCGACCTCGGCTGCGGCCCCGGCCGGACGACCGCACACCTCGCCTCCCTCGGCCTGGACGTCTTCGGCCTCGACCTGTCCGGGTCGATGCTCGCGATCGCCCGCCGCGAGAACCCGGGACTGCGCTTCCGGCAGGGCTCGATGCTGGACCTGGACATCCCCGACGGGGCGCTCGCGGGGGCCGTCTCCTGGTACTCGTCCATCCACACCCCTGCGGACCGACTCCCGTCCCTCTTCACGGAGTTCCACCGCGTCCTGGCCCCGGGCGGCCACCTGCTCCTCGCCTTCCAGACCGGCGACCAGCCCCTCACCCTCGACCAGCCCTTCGGCCACCCGGTACGCCTGGACTTCGAACGCCGACGGCCGGAGCGGATGGCCGAGCTACTGGAGGCGGCGGGCTTCGCACTCCGATCACGGACGGTCCGTGAGGCGGACGAGAAACTCAGGGAGTCGTCACCGCAGGCGTTTCTGACCGCCCACAAAAGTGCGGCTGTGTTCTAGGGCCTGGCGGGCGCCGACCTCGCTCGGGTACTCGCGGACGGTGAACGCGGCGAGCACCCAGCCGACGCAGCCCGCCGCGAAAGCCGGGGCGACCGGTGCCGCGACCAGCAGAAGGACGCGGCCCGCGACGGCCAGCCCGGTGGAGCGGCGGGTCTCGTCCCGTTTGGCCCGGCGGGCTCTGTCGGGCGACGGCGGGTCGAGCAGCTTCTTGTGGTGGTCCCGGCGCTGTACCCGCCACCCCCACACCAGGGCTACGAAGGACAGGGCCACCTGCGCCCAGTCCCACACCGTGCGCACCGTCGACGGCAGGCTGGCGCGGAAGCTGCCGTAGAGAACGAGCGCGATGTAGCAGAAGAAGGCCAGCACGAGGAACCAGAGAAGGGCCCCGGAAGCACGGCGCAGCCAGTAGCGCGTGCCGCGCTCGTACCAGGTGGTGCCGAGTCCCGGCAGAGCAGGGATCCGGGCCGGGGATCCGGAGGCAGGGACCTCAGAAGATGCTTTTGATGCCATGCCAGACGTCATCCTTCAGTCGTACGAAGTCATGCCCCGTGTCTGTCATGACATTGCCCGCGCCGTGCAGCACACCGCCGACCACCCCGTGGTCGTGGATGTCCTCGCTCCAGTGCTCGTGGAACGCGTGGTCGATGACACCGGTCGCCCCGACGACGATCGCGCCGCCCACTCCGGCCACGACGATCGCGGGAGCTTCGAAGGGCGCGGCGGCCACCAAGCCTGCCGTGATGGCCGCACCGGTGACCAGCCCGGCCACGTTGGCGCCACCGTCCACGGCGACCGAGTGCTGCCAGGACCACCCCTTGTCATGGTCGTCGGATGCCTCCAGCAGCCCGCAGGCACCGGCCGCGGCGACGTCCAGGACCGGGATCTCCTTGAGGAAGTCCGGCAGCTTGTCCAGGCTCTCGCCCGTGCGCAGCGCGTCCGCCGCATCGCCGAGTTTGACGTTGAGGACACGGTCGTACGGCAACTTCGTACTGCCGTTGTCCGCGGCGGCTATGTCGTCCTCCAAGGACCGCACCTTGGCGACCGCGTCGGCGTAGGCCCCCTTGGCCGGAAGATCCTTGGGCAGTGCGCGGCCCGCCTTCTGGAACGTCCTGCGCTCCGCGCGGAGTTCCTTCTTGGCGGCCTGCGCCTCGGACTTGGCGTCGTCGATCTCGGTGCGGGCCTTGGCACCGTCGGCCCGGGTGTCCTCGGCATCGAACGCGTACAGGCCCCGCAGATAGTCCGCCAAGGTGACCTTGTCACCGGTCGACACCGGCGCGGTCACCTGCTCGTACAGCTCCCCGAGCCGGTCCGCGGCCACCAGCCGGGCCTGCTGGGCGGTGTGCAGGACCTCCTTGCGGACCGTGTCGTACTCGGTCATCGCGGAGATCGTCTTCTGGTCCGCCGCGCTGGGCGGATTCGCCGTGACCATGGCCGACGGCACACCCTTGTCCCCCATCGGGACGCCCTTGCCCGTGGCGACGTGTTCGGCGTTCTGCAGCGCCGTCTCGCATGCGGACAGCGCCTCGGCGAGGGTGTCGAGGATCTCTCCGGCGGAGTGCACCAGACCGGCGAAGGCACCGGCCGTCACCGCGTCCTCGGTGTACGTGGCGCGGAAGGCCTCCGCCGATTCGCCCTTCCAGCCCGCGTCGTCGACCAGGGCGTCCACCGCGCGCGTGAGCGGACTGATGACATCGTCGAGTCTGTCCTTGGCGTTCTTGTACGTCGTGGCCATCGTGCGGAGCCCGCCGATGTCGCCGCCCACCCAACTGTCGGTCATCGGCCCCTCATCCCGCCATCAGGTCGTCGAACACGCCGTGGACATCGACGTCGTGCCGGTGGAAGGAGTCGCGGGCGTAGGCGACCTTGTCACCCCGGTCGTCCAGCCGGTCGGCGAAGCCGATGTGGAGAGCGACGATGAGATCGGCGACCTCCTTGATGGCGTCGTCTAGCCCAGCGTCCCCGCCACTCACCACGGGCGGGGCCACCTGGTCGTGAAGCTTCCGGTAGTCCGTGGCCTGGTCGTGGAACATCGAGGCCATCGAGGTCAGATCGCTCAGGACCGCCTTGAAGTCGGCAGGCATCAGCGCACCTCCCGTGCGTAGGCGGCCAGTTCGGCCGGCCCCCAGTTCCGCTGCCCGGCCGCGACCCGCGGATCCAGCAACACGCTCGCTCCCCGCTCACTCAGTCCCTCGGCCAACGGCCCGAGCGAGGTGGCGACCCACGGCTGAGCGTCCCCCAGCGCGTCGACCAGCTTCTCCAGAGAGGTGAAGGAGAAAGCCACGGTCCCACCGGTGGGATGTGTGAAGAGTTCGTACGCGATGAACGGCACCCGCACCCCCCGCCCCTCCTCGTCCACCGCGTCGACGTACCGCGGATGCGCCGGCACGAAGACGGGCGTCTCGTACGGCGGGACACCGGGCCGGGGTCCGGGCCGTCCGTCCGCCGCCGGACGCGGAGGCGGCGCCGCCTCCGCGTAGTCGAGCAGACTCGACCGGCGCGCCTCGGGCACCCCCGTCGCCGCCGGTCCCGGTCCCTGCGCGTAGTCAAGAAGGCGTGAACGGTTCGGCTCCCCCACCGCCGTCTCCTCTTCCCCGTAAGTCGTCGTAGGCCGTCGCAGGCCGTCGTGGTCGCTGTGAACGTGTTCGCGCCATCACAGTAGCCACCGGCCCAGGGCCCAAATCCGGCTATGTCAGCCCTCCGAGCCCGTTGCATGCGCAATGCATACGGCTGCTTGGTCCCGGCCTGGCCATCCCTTGACCGCACGATGACCAGACCGGGGCGGCCGGGGCAGCGGCCCTACGACGGCTACAGCGCCCCCGCCAGATCCAGCGCCGCCACATACCCGAACGTCATCGCCGGACCGATCGTCGAGCCCGCGCCCGCGTAGCTGTGCCCCATCACCGCCGCGCTCGCGTTCCCGGCCGCGTACAGACCGGGGATCACCGAACCGTCCGCCCGCAGCACCCGCGCCCGTGCGTCCGTCCGCATGCCGCCCTTGGTGCCGAGGTCGCCGGGGACGATGCGGAAGGCGTAGTACGGGGGCAGCCAGAGCGGGGCGAGGCAGGAGTTGGGGAGGATCGAGGGGTCCGTGTAGTAGTGGTCGTACGCGCTGGCGCCGCGCCCGAAGTCGGTGTCCTTGCCGCTCGCCGCAAGGGAGTTGAAGCGGCTGACCGTGGAGCGCAGGGCCGCCGCCGGGACCCCGATGGACGAGGCCAGGGAGTCCAGCGTCCACGCCTTGTACGCGGCACCCGAGTTGTACCAGTCGTCGGGGAAGGTGAAGGTCGGGAGGACGTCCTTGAAGAGGTACCGGTTGCGGTAGTTCTGGTCGACGATCAGCCAGGCCGGGATGTCGGGGGCGGTGCCGTCGCGGTCGTACATGATGTGGACGACATCGCTGTACGGCGCGGCCTCGTTGACGAAGCGGGAACCGGCCCGGTTGATCAACAGACCGCCGGGGAGGGTGCGTTCGGCGAGGCAGAAGTAGGGCGAGCCGGGGAGCGGGATGGTGGGTCCCCACCAGGCGTCGTCCATCAACGCCAGGTCCGCGCCCGCGCGTTGGCCCGCCCGGATGCCGTCGCCGGTGTTCTCCTTCGCGCCGACGGTCCAGTCCGTGCCGATGGGCTGGCGCTGGTACTGGGCGCGCATGGCCGCGTTGTGCTCGAAGCCGCCGGAGCCGACCACGACCCCGCGCCGGGCGCGCACGAGGCCGGCGGTCCCGCCGCTCGTGACGACGGCTCCGGTGACCGTGCCGTTCTCCAAATAGAGGTCGGTGAGCGGGGTGTTGAGCCACACCGGCACCTGCGCGGACTGGAGTCCGGCGCGCAGCCCGGCGGCGAGGGACTGCCCCATGGTGAGCGGCTTCTGCCCGAGCAGGGCCGCCTTGGTGCCCCGGGCCAGACACTCGGTGGCGACGGCGGCGCCCTTGACACTGACCGCGGACAGGGCGAGCCACTTGTAGTCGGCGCTGAAGACGACCATGCCGCTCGGGACGGCCATGTACGGCGGGTTGAGATGGGCGAGTTCGGCGCCGAGGATGTTCCCGTCGAGCTGATCGGGCTCTATGGAACGGCCGTTGGGCAGGCCGCCCGTCAACTCCGGGTAGTAGTCGCTGTATCCCTCCATCCAGCGGAACCGCAGCGGGCTGTTCGCCATCACGAAGGAGATCATGGCGGGCCCGTGGGCGAGGAACGACTGCCGACGGTCGGCGGGCACATCGGTGCCGACGACGGCGGCGAGGTAGGCGGCGGCCTTCGCCGGCGTGTCCGGCACCCCCGCCGCCAGGATCACGGGATTGTTCGGAATCCAGATCCCGGCCCCCGAACGGGCCGCCGACCCCCCGAACGTCGGCGCCTTCTCCACCACCACACAGCTGAGCCCCTGCTTGGCGGCGGTCAGCGCGGCCGTCATCCCGGCCGCCCCCGCCCCGACCACCACGACATCGTAGGTACCGAGCAGCGGAAGATCGGCGGCCCGCGCCGAGTACTCCCCCACCCCACCGACCACACCGAGCGCGGCAACCGCACCACCCGCCAACACACGTCTACGACCAGGAAGTTGAGCGCGATCGTCCGTACTCGGCGTCATGGCGGCTCCAGCCCGACGAGGAAATGGGCTGGGAATGTCGCGCGGGGGTCTTGTGAAGTCAATAACCAGGCCCGCACCAAAACACCAAATCGACCCGAACGGCGCTTAGTTCGCGTACAACTCCTCGATGTCCCGCGCGAAGTCCCGCATGACGACCTCGCGTCGGAGCTTCATCGAGGGGGTCAGATGGCCCGCCATCTCGGTGAAGTCGACCGGGAGGATGGTGAAGCGGCGGATGGACTCGGGGCGGGAGACGAGTTTGTTGGCGTCGTCGACGGCGCGTTGCAGGACCGCGATCAACTCCTCGTCGTTGATGAGGAGTTCGACCGGGACCGGGTGTTTGCCGTTCATCTGGCGCCAGTGGGTGATGCCGTCGAGGTCGAGGGTGATGAGGGCGGCGACGTAGGGGCGGCGGTCGCCGACGACCATGCACTGGGCGATCAGCGGGTGGGAGCGGAGCCAGTTCTCCAGCGGGGCCGGGGCCACCTTCTTGCCGCCCGCAGTGATCAGGATCTCCTTCTTGCGGCCGGTGATGGTGAGGTAGCCCTCGTCGTCGAGGCGGCCGATGTCGCCGGTCGCGAGCCAGCCGTCGGGGGACGCGGGGATCACCCCGTCGCCGTGCGGGTCCCAGTAGCCCCGGAAGACCTGGCTGCCGTGGAGGAGGATCTCGCCGTCCTGCGCGATCCGCACCCGGGTGCCGGGCATCGGCCAGCCCACCGTGCCCAGACGGGGTTTGAGCGGGGGTGTGCAGGTGGCCGCCGCCGTCGTCTCGGTCAGGCCGTAGCCCTCGAAGATCTCGATGCCCGCGCCGGCGTAGAACGCGGCGAGGCGGCGGCCCAGCGGGGAGCCGCCGCAGATGACGTAACGGAGCTTGCCGCCGAGGGCGTTGCGGATCTTGCGGTAGACGAGCGGGTCGTAGAAGGTGCGGGCGGTCTTGAGCGGGCGGCTCGGGCCTGATCCCTTGCCGGACTGGCCGGCCTCCTGCGCCTCGCCGTAGCGGCAGGCCACGTTCGTGGCGCGGTCGAAGACCTTGCCGCGGCCGCCCTTCTCCGCCTTCGCCCGCGCGTTGTTGAAGACCTTCTCCAGCATGTACGGGATGGCCAGCAGGAAGGTCGGCTGGAAGCTGGCCAAGTCGGCGAGCAGGTCTTCCGACTTGAGGCTCGCGGCGTGGCCGAGGCGGACCCGGGCGCGGACGCACGCGATCGCGACCATCCGGCCGAACACATGGGAGTAGGGCAGGAAGAGGAGCGTGGAGGGCTCCTCGTTCGGCTTGTTCTTGAAGACGGGGTAGAGGAGTTCGATCGCGTTGTCGATCTCCGCGAGGAAGTTGCCGTGGCTGATCGCGCAGCCCTTGGGGCGGCCCGTGGTGCCCGAGGTGTAGATGACGGTGGCGAGCGTGTCGGGCAGCAACACCCCACGCCGTACGGCGACTTCCTGGTCCGGGACGGTCCGGCCCAGCTCGGCCAGCCGGTCCAGATGGCCCTTCTCGAAGACCCACATGTGGCGCAGGTCGGGCAGCCGGGGCGTCTCCGGGCCGAGCGAGGACGCCTGCGCGACCGTCTCGGCGGCCATCGCGACCGCGCCGGTGTCCTGGAGGATCCACCGGATCTGGAACAGGGAGGAGGTGGGGTAGATGGGGACGGTGACCAGGCCCGCCGCCCACGCGGCGAAGTCGAGGAGCGTCCACTCGTACGACGTCCGCGCCATGACCGCGATCCGGTCGCCCGGCGCGAGCCCCTCCGCGATCAGCCCCTTGGCGACGGCCTGCACCTGATCGGCGAACTCCGCCGCCGTCACATCCGCCCAACTCCCGTCCTCCGCCTGCCTGCTGAGGACCAGGTGGTCGGGCGCCACCGCCGCGTTCTCGAACGGCACGTCGGCGAGCGAGCCGTGCGTCGCCGGCGGCACCAGCGGCGGTACGGACACCTCCCGCACCACTCCGTCGAGCCGCCGGATCTCGGGCTCGACTAGTACGGGCGCGCCGTCGTAATCATGGCTGGACGGGTACGCGAGGGACATGGCAGCTCCTGTGGCGTGCAGCTTGTACCGCTCTGCTGCATTAGGTACGCATGGTGCGTACCGAGGTGTTCATCCCGGCCCGCAGCCGGGGTGTTACCTCGGGTCAGGTCGCAGATCGTACGGGGCTCTCGTGGGGAGTTCGTGCGGTTTCGGGGGTGGTACCGGGCCGGGCCTGTGCAACCTCGGCGGGTTCGCGACGCTTTGTCAGCTCTACGTCGACCGTGCGTCTCCTGAGCGTCACTCATGCACCCGCCATGAGTCGTCCGGCTCGCCCCACTTGGCCTTACCTACGGTAACCTTACTGCGAAGTAAGCCGAAAAGAGCCGCCCAGGAGACCACCCGGGAGTGGGACATGGCCAACCCCTATCCGCCGCTCACCGACACCCCCGCACTCACCCCGCTCCTCCTCCGCGGCGCCCTCCTCTCCCCCTTCAAGCGGCCCGGCCCCGACGCCCAGTTCCCCCGCACCCGCCTCGTCCTGCCCGGCGTCCGCGTCGACCTGGCCCGGCTGGCCGCCTACGAACGCGTCTGCGGCTTCCCCACCGGCGACGACGCCCTCCCCATCACCTATCCGCACGTCCTCGGCTTCCCCCTCGCCATGCGCCTGATGAGCTGCCGGGCCTTCCCGCTCCCCCTCCTCGGCCTGGTCCACACCTCGGTGGAGATCACCCGGCATACGGCGGTACCGGCCACGGGCGAGTACGAACTCACGGTCTACGTCGACGAGTTGACCCCGCACCGACGCGGCACGGAGGCGACGGTCATGACGGAGATGCGGGTCGGGGGCGCGGGAGCGGCCGGGGGCGCGGGAGCGGCCGGGGGCGCGGGCAAGCCCGTATGGGAGTCGCGGAGCACCTACCTCGCCCGGCACCACCGCCCCGACGTGCGGGCGCCCGAAGTCCCGGACGCCCAGGCCCCGTTGCCCACCGTCGCCGAGTGGCGGCTCGGCGAGGACGTCGGCCGGCGCTACGGTGCCGCGTCCGGCGACCGCAACCCCATCCACCTCTACCCGCTCACCGCCCGCCTCTTCGGCTTCCCCCGGGCCATCGCGCACGGCATGTGGACGGTGGCACGGTGCCTGGCGGCGCACGGAACGCCCGAATCGGCGTATGTGCGGGCGGAGTTCAGGGCGCCGGTGCTGTTGCCGGGGGTGGTGGAGTACGCGGCGGAGGGCGGCCGGTTCGAGCTGCGGGACGGCACCGGGCGAGTGCATGTGGATGGCTGGATACGCCCGTTGGTTTCGTGAACACGCGTGAACATCAGGAAAACAGTCCATGACCGCGGCCCATCGGTGAATGGCGAACTCCCCAACCGGCAGGACGAGTTGAAGAATCCCTCGTAGGAGAATCCCAGGCAGCCCCAGCCACCTGCCAGCCATCTCCCAGAAACCGCTCAGCCACCCTTCCTAGCCTCGGCTCCTCCGCCGGACCCCCGCCAGGAAGGGCCCTGAGCCATGCCCCCCAGACGCATCGCCGTACTCGCAGACTCGGACACCCGCTGGAAGTGGGGTGCGTCCGTGGCCCGGCGGATCGCTCCCGGGCACGCCCTCGACGCGTACTTCCTGCGCGGCCGGTCGACGCCCACCGAGCGGCAGCTCGCCGAGATCGGCATCGAACCCGACACCGCGCGCGAACTCCCCGCGGCCGAACTCGTCGACAACACGGATCTGGCCGACGCGGACATCGTCGTCATGGCCGTCTCCGGCGGCACGGTCCTCGCCCTCACCCACAGCCTCGGCCTCGCCTGGGCGGGCCGCGAGCACCGGCCGATCACCGTCACCGGATACGTCGGCGTCGTCTACGAGAAGATGATCGACGGACTGCTGACCCGCGGCGGCAGCGACCTCGTCCTCGCCAACTCCGCCTACGACGCACGCCGGTTCGGCGCCGCGTTCGCGAGCGTCGGGGTCGACCCGGACTCGGTGGTGGAGTGCGCGCTGCCGTTCCTCGGCGGCGCGCCATACCGGCCGTCCACCGACCGGCCGTTCACCCTCACCTTCGCCGTCCAGCCCTCCGTGCCCAAGAGCAGGCAGGACCGGCTGCGGCTCCTGGAGCGGGCCGCCGCCCACGCCCGGCGCCACCCCGACCGCCAGGTCCTGATGAAGCTGCGCAGCCTCCCCGGCGAACACACCACCCACGTCGAGGCGGACCCCTACCAGCTCCTCGTCCAGAACCTGGCCCGACCCGCCCCCGCCAACCTCCAGTTGGTCTACGGCAACATGGGCGAGGTCCTCGACCGCACCGACCTGCTGGTGACCGTCAGCTCCACCGCCGCGCTGGAGTCGATGCAGCGGGGCATCCCCACGGCGGTCCTCACCGACTTCGGCGTCCGCGAGGCGCACGGCAACCACTACTTCATCCACTCCGGCTGCCTGGCCTCCTGGGACGAACTCGACGCCGGCGCCCTGCCGTCGCCCGATCCCGCCTGGGCCGCCGCGCAGGGCATCGGCAAGAGCGACCCCTACGCCGCCGCCCGCGCCCGCGTGGCCGCGCTGCGCGCCGCGGGACCGCTGCCGACGCTGCGCCCCTACTACACACCGGAGCGCGCCGGCATCTACCTGGTCGGCCTCCTGACCCGCAACGGCTTCGACGAGAAGGGCCGCCCGCTGAACACCCCGCCGCGCGCGAGTGGTTCGGGCCGGATGAAGAGGGCCGTACGAGGAGCGGCCCGGCGTGGCGCCAAGGCCGTGTACCGGGTGGGGTATCAACGGGTCGCGCCGACGCTGCGCAGATGGGGAGCGGTGTAAGGAGCGCCGTACCCGGTACTAGCGGCCCTCGGTGTCGCTGGGCGGCGTCCAGGGCCGCCCCTCCATCAGGTTGCCGAGGCCCGCCCACGCGAAGTTCATCAGGGTGGCCGCCGCCTGCTTGGCGGTGGCGCCCGGCGTCACGTTGGACCAGGCGGCGAGGGACTCGGCGGCACCGACCAACGCCTCGGCGAGACCGGCCACTTCACGCTCGGCGAGGTCGGGGTCGCGGTGGGCCTCACGGGCGGTGACCGCGATCAACTGGGTGACGAACGCGACGAGTTCGGCGCGCATCGCCGCCACCTCGGCCGCGAAGGGCTCGCCGTGGGTGCGGGCCTGGAGGTGCAACACAGCCCAGCCGTCCGGGTGTTGCGCGGTGTGCGTGAAGAACGCCCGCAGCCCGTCCCAGAGTTGGCGGTCGGCCGTCGAACCGGTGTCCACGCCGGCCCGTACCGACTCGGTGAGCGCCTGGCCCTCGCGCCGGATGCACGCGGTGAACAGGTCTTCCTTCGAGTTCAGGTAGAGATACACCAACGGCTTGGACACGCCCGCGAGTTCGGCGATCTCGTCCATCGACGCGGCCATGTAACCGCGCTGCCCGAAGGTCTGCACGGCGGCGTCGAGCATCTGCTGCTCACGGACCGCACGCGGCATCCGTTTGGTCTTCACGGCACCCATGGGGCCAAGGGTAGTTCGGCCCAGGGGTCAGGAAGTCTGGCCCTGCGGGTGGGACGTCGGCTGGGCGGCGTCGACCGTCTCGTCCTCCTGGCTGCGGTTGGCGTCCAGGTTGGCCTTCATCCGGTCGACCCGCTCGACGATCTGCAGGGAAGCCCGGTCCCGCACCCCGCGCAGCACCACGAAGCTGATCGGCGCCGAGATCACCAGCGCCAGCAGGACGATCCACATGCCGTTGGACTCGCCGAAGCCGCGCGGGAAGACGCCGAGGTAGACGAGGCCCCAGACAACTCCGAGGCAACCCGCGAAGACCCCGGCGCGCATCAGCGTGTAGCGGAACATCTCAATCCACTCTTCCGATTCCAAACAGGGGCACCAACCAGTGAAGCACGGTGCCGCACCCGATCTTGTAGGGGGGTCACAACAGCGGCAGCAGCATGAAGATGTCGTCCCGGTCGTCCCCCGGCGCGACCCGGATCGCGCCGGGCACCCGGCCGACCTCCTTGTAGCCGCAGGAGCCGTAGAACCGCTCCAGACCGTGGCCGCCCCGGCAGGTGAGGCGGATCGCGTCGACTCCGTCGAGGCCGCGGGCCGCTTCCTCGGCGGCGGCGAGCAGGTCGCGGCCGTAGCCCCGGCCCTGGTGGCGGGGGTGGACCATCACCGTGTAGAGCCACACCCAGTGCCGCATCAGGCGGTGCGTGTTGAACGAGATGAACGCCGTCGCGGCCACCTCGCCCGTCTCGTCCCGGCCGACCAGCAGCCGGATGCGGCCCTCCACCATCGCCACGAAGTGCTTCACCAGCTCGGGCCGGACGTCGTCCACCGTGATCGGCGCCACGAATCCGACCGAGCCGCCCGCGTTGGTGACGTCCGCCCAGAGGGTGAGGAGGCCCTCGCGCAGGGCGGGGGATATCGGAGGGTCCAGTTCAAACGTCAGTGCCATCGTGCCGTTCTCACACTCGCATCGGCTGCGGGGACTCGCGCCGCGCCGGGTCCGGACCGTCGTACTCGCGGATGATCTCGTAGCGCGTGTTCCGCTCGACCGGCTGGAAACCGGCGTCGCGGATCAGGTCGAGGAGGTCGTCGCGGGTGAGCTTGTTCGGGGTGCCGTAGTTGTCGGCGTCGTGCGTGATCTTGTACTCGACGACCGAGCCGTCCATGTCGTCCGCGCCGTGCTGGAGGGCCAGTTGGGCGGTCTGGACGCCGTGCATGACCCAGAAGACCTTGACGTGCGGGACGTTGTCGAACAGCAGCCGCGAGACCGCGAAGGTCTTCAACGCCTCGGCGCCGGTGGCCATCTGCGTCCGCGCTTGCAGACGATTCCGTACCTTCCCGTCCTTCATGTCCACGAAGTCGTGCTGGTAGCGCAGCGGGATGAAGACCTGGAAACCGCCGGTCTCGTCCTGGAGTTCACGCAGCCGCAGCACGTGGTCCACGCGGTGACGCGGCTCCTCGATATGGCCGTAGAGCATGGTGCACGGGGTCTTGAGACCCTTCTCGTGGGCCAGCCGGTGGATGCGCGACCAGTCCTCCCAGTGCGTGCGGTGGTCCACGATGTGCTGGCGGACCTCCCAGTCGAAGATCTCCGCGCCGCCGCCGGTGAGGGATTCGAGGCCCGCGTCGATCAACTCGTCGAGGATCTCACTCGCGCTCAGCCCGGAGATCGTCTCGAAGTGATGGATCTCCGTGGCCGTGAAGGCCTTCAGCGAGACCTCCGGGAGGGCCTTCTTCAGCTCGCTCAGGGAGCGCGGGTAGTAGCGCCACGGCAGGTTCGGGTGCAGGCCGTTGACGATGTGCAGCTCGGTGAGGTTCTCGCCCTCCATCGCCTTGGCGAGGCGGACGGCCTCCTCGATGCGCATCGTGTACGCGTCCTTCTCGCCCGGCTTGCGCTGGAACGAGCAGTACGCGCAGGACGCGGTGCACACGTTGGTCATGTTGAGGTGGCGGTTGACGTTGAAGTGGACGACATCGCCGTTCTTCCGCGTCCGCACCTCGTGCGCCAGCCCGCCCAGCCAGGCCAGGTCGTCCGACTCGTACAGCGCGATGCCGTCCTCGCGGGACAGCCGCTCACCGGAGCGGACCTTCTGCTCCAGCTCGCGCTTGAGCCCGACATCCATGCCCATACCTCTTCCTAAGACAGCTTGCTCAACGGTACGCCTAGACCTCTACGACTCTTCCGGCAGCTCTCCGACCCGGTTCTCCCACTTCGTGGAGAGCACGATCGTGGTACGGGTACGGGAGACGCCCTTGGTCCCGCTGAGCCGCCGGATGGTCTTCTCCAGGCCGTCCACGTCCGGTGCCCGCACCTTGAGCATGAACGAGTCCTCGCCCGCGATGAACCAGCAGTCCTCGATCTCGCTGAGGTCCTTCATCCGGCGCGCCACGTCCTCGTGGTCGGCGGCGTCGGAGAGCGAGATGCCGATCAGGGCGATGACGCCGAGGCCGAGGGAGGCCGAGTCGACGGTCGCGCGGTAGCCGGTGATGACACCGGCCGCCTCCAGCCGGTTGATGCGGTCGGTGACACTGGGTCCCGACAGGCCGACGAGGCGCCCCAGCTCCGCGTAGGAGGCCCGGCCGTTCTCTCTCAGGGCCTGGATGAGCTGCCTGTCCACCGCGTCCATGCGATCGATTGCCTTCCGGTGATGACGATGAGGATGAAGTGAATGAAGCTGAATGTGCCGATGCCGTACGTCAGTTGATGGCGCGGGCGTCCCCGAGGTCGCCCGTCCACCGCCGGTACAGCTCGTGTGCGACGCCCGCCGAGTCCAGGACCCGCCCGGCGACGAAGTCCACCAGGTCCTGGATGTGGGTGGCTCCGGCGTAGAACCCGGGTGAGGCCGGCACCACGGCGGCACCCAGGTCGTCCAGGGTCACGAGGTGCCGCAGCGTCTGCCCGTTCAACGGCGTCTCGCGTACGGCGACCACCAGGGGGCGGCGCTCCTTGAGGGTCACGCTCGCCGCCCGCTGCAACAGGTCCTTGCTCAGCCCGAGGGCGACCCCCGCGACACAGGCGGTCGACGCGGGCACGACGATCATCCCCTTCGAGGGGTACGACCCCGAGGACGGCCCCGCCGCGAGGTCGCCCGCGCTCCAGTGCCGTACGGCGTCGGTGTCGATGGCGGGCCGGAAGGTGCCGGGCTTGCCGTCGGCGCCGCGGGCCAGCCATTCGCGCAGGTCGTCCTGCCAGTGCGCGTCCCGGAACGAGATCCCCGTCTCGTCGAGGAGCGTGAGCCGGGACGCCCTGGACACCACGAGGTCGACACTCTCGCCGGCGTCGAGGAGCGCGCGCAGCACGGCAGCCGCGTATGGGGTGCCGGAAGCGCCGGACACCCCTACGATCCAAGGCGTACGCGGCGTCTCTCCTGGCTTGACTGGGTTCACGACACCGAGCCTAGCTGGCGTCGCGGGACGGGAACCGGTCAAGGGTGCCGGGGCGTTCTTCTGTGGGGACGAGTGGACCGCGAGTGGACCGTGGGGGGTGCCATGTCCGGTATGCAGTCGGAGTGGTCGCAGGGTGACCGTGCGAAGGCCGCGGCCAAGCTGATGGTGGGCTGGGTCGCGCTGTTGTGGCTGCTCGAAGTGGTGGACGTGGTGTCCGGCCACGCCCTCGACAGCCTCGGGATCGTCCCGCGCGAGCCGTCCGAGCTGCTGGACATCGTGCCGGCGGCGTTCATCCACTTCGGCTTCGCGCATGTGGCGGCGAACAGTGTGCCGTTGCTGGTGTTCGGCTTCCTCGCCGCGCTGGGCGGGATCCGGCGGTTCGCCGCGGTCAGCGCGCTGATCATCGTCGCGGACGGTCTGGGCGTGTGGCTCATATCCCCGGCCCACACCAACACGGCGGGCGCCTCCGGCCTGATCTTCGGCCTCTTCGGCTTCCTGCTGATCACCGGCTTCGTCGAGCGCCGCCCCCTGGGCATCGCCGTCGGCCTGCTCATCGGCGCGGTCTGGGGCACGTCGATCCTGTTCGGGCTCGCGCCCACGCAGTCGGGGGTCAGCTGGCAGGCCCACCTGATCGGGCTGGCGGCGGGGATGGGGGCGGCGTTCGTGTTCCGGCGGCGCACTCCCGTCGAGCAGCGCGGCGCGCTGAGCGCGTAAGGGCCCCCGCACCGACACGCGTACGCGTGACGCGCTCAGCGCCCGCTCAGACCGTCAGACCCCGAACCAAGAGATCGAGTAGCGCACACACGAACAGGGCGATCCCGATGAACCCGTTGACGCTGAAGAACGCCCTGTTCAGCCGGGAAAGGTCATGCGGCCGGACGATCGAGTGCTCGTACAGGAACGCGCCCGCGACGATCAGCAGCCCGAACCAGTAGAAGGCGCCCGCGCCGGTCGCCGCGCCGTACCAGGCGAGGAGGGCCGTGGTGATCGCGTGGCAGACCCGCGCGCCCCAGATGGACGCCGGGATGCCGAAGCGCGCCGGCACCGACATCACACCGATCTCACGGTCGGTCTCGATGTCCTGGCAGGCGTAGATCAGGTCGAAGCCGCCGATCCAGATGCCGACGGCGAGACCGAGGATCACCGCGTCCCAGGACCACTCGCCGGTGATCGCCAGCCAGCCGCCGACCGGGCCCATCGCCTGGGCGAGACCGAGGATGGCCTGCGGGAAGTTCGTGAACCGCTTGCCGTAGGGATAGACCACCATCGGGATCACCGCGATGGGGGCCAGCGCCAGGCAGAGGGGGTTGAGGAGAGCCGCCGAGCCGAGGAACACGACCAGCGCGACGAGCGCGCCCGTCCACGCGTGCTTGACCGTCATCGCGCCGGTGACCAACTCCCGGTGCGCGGTGCGCGGGTTACGGGCGTCGATCTCCCGGTCGATGATCCGGTTCACCGCCATCGCGAAGGTCCGCAGGCCCACCATGCAGATGGTGACCAGCAGCAGCCGCCCCCAGTGGATGTTCCCGTCCAGCCGGAACATCGCGGTCAGCGCCGCGATATAGGCGAAGGGCAGGGCGAACACGGAGTGCTCGATCATGACGAGGCGTAGGAACGCCTTGGTGCGCCCCGGCTGCGGGATCGCGGCTGATGCGCTGCTCACGAAAGTCCGTACTCCTTCCACCGGCGGTCGACCTTCGCCGCCGTCTCCGGGTCGGACAGGACCATCTCGGGCCAGCCGCCGTCCCGCGTGTAGCCCTCCTCGGGCCACTTCCTCGTCGCGTCGATCCCCGCCTTGCCACCCCAGAACTGCTGGTAGGAGGCATGGTCGAGATGATCGACGGGTCCTTCCACGACCGACAGGTCCCGGGCGTAGTCCGTGTTGCCCAGCGCCCGCCACGCGACCTCGTGCAGATCGTGGACGTCGCAATCAGCGTCGACGACCACGATCAGCTTGGTCAGGGACATCATGTGCGCACCCCAGACCGCGTGCATCACCTTCTGCGCGTGCTTCGGGTACTTCTTGTCGATGGAGACGATCGCGCAGTTGTGGAATCCGCCCGCTTCGGGCAGGTGGTAGTCCACGATGTCCGGCACGATGATCTTCAGCAGCGGCAGGAAGAACCGCTCCGTCGCCCGTCCCAGCGGTCCGTCCTCCGTCGGAGGCCGCCCTACGACGATCGACTGAAGCAACGGCCGCTTCCGCATCGTGACGCAGTCGATGGTCAGCGCCGGGAAGGGCTCCTGGGGCGTATAGAACCCCGTGTGGTCCCCGAACGGCCCCTCCGGCAGCATCTCGCCGGGCTCCAGCCACCCCTCGATGACGACCTCGGCCTGCGCCGGCACCTGCAACGGCACGGTCTTGCAGTCGACCATCTCGATCCGCTTCCCCGCGATGAACCCGGCGAACAGGTACTCGTCGATGTCACCGGGAAGGGGCGCGGTGGAAGCGTACGTCACGGCGGGCGGACACCCGAAGGCGATCGCGACGGGCAGCCGCTCCCCGCGCCGGGCCGCGACCTGGTAGTGGTTCCGGCTGTCCTTGTGGATCTGCCAGTGCATGCCGATGGTGCGCTTGTCGTGCCGCTGGAGCCGATAGAGCCCGAGATTGCGGATCCCGCTCTCCGGGTCCTTCGTATGAGTCAGCCCCAGATTGAAGAAGGACCCACCGTCCTGCGGCCAGGTGAACAGCGCGGGCAGCAGATCGAGGTCGACGTCGTCGCCCTCCAGAACCACCTCCTGCACCGGCGCGTCCTTGACCTTCCTCGGCGGCACATGGGTCATCGACCCCAGCTTCCCGAAGGCGTCCCGCACCCCCACGAACCCCTGCGGCAGCTCGGGCCGCAGCAGCCCGCCGATCTTGTCCGAGATATCGCCGTACGACTTCAGCCCCAGCGCTTTCAGCAGCCGCCGGTCGGTCCCGAAGACGTTCATGGCGAGCGGCATGCTCGCGCCACGCACATTCTCGAAGAGAAGCGCGGGCCCACCGGCCTTCTGGACCCGGTCGACGATCTCCCCGACCTCCAGATACGGGTCCACCTCGGCCTTGATGCGCTTGAGGTCGCCCTCGCGCTCCAGTGCCCTGAGCAGGGAGCGAAGATCGTCGTAAGCCATGTGTCCAAGTATCTGCCACCCGCTAACCTGACCCCGTCACCGGGGCCGTCCCACCACTCAGGAGAATCTCGCCGCCATGCTCAGGTATCTGCCCTTCCTGCTGGTCCTGGCTCTGTGGATCTACGCCTTCGTGGACTGCCTGAACACGCCCGAGGAGGACGTACGGGGCATGCCGAAGCTGGCGTGGGTGTTCGTCATCCTGCTCTTCGGCGAGGTGCTGGTGGGCCCGATCGCCTGGCTGATCGCGGGCAGGCCGCGGCGCGAGCCGGCCGGGGCGCAGGGCGCGCAGGGCCGGTGGATCGCGCCGGACGACAACCCCGAGTTCCTGAAGTCCCTGAACAAGGACGACCCCAAGCCGGACCCGAAGACGGAGCAGTAGTCCCGCGGGACCCAGGGATACGTGCAGGTTGTACGCCGCCGAGCGCCCCGATGCGGACATTGCGCCTCTGGGCCCGGACCGGCAGGAACCGGACACTTACCTCGCATGACGACTGCTCCCGCCGAATCGACCGGCACCCTCGCCCCCGAATACGGTGACAAGGTCATCGCCGTAGAGACGGCCGGTGCCGAACCGATCCCCGATGCCGAACGCCACGGCAGCCCGCTCCAGCTCCTCTGGACCTGGGCCTCCCCCAACATCGAGTTCGCGACCGTCTACATCGGCGTGATCGCGGTTCTCTTCTTCGGCCTGAGCTTCTGGCAGGCGACCGCGGCGATCGTCCTGGGCACCGCCCTCGGCGCGATCACGCAGGGCTTCCTCTCCCTGGACGGCCCGCGCTTCGGCGTCCCGCAGATGGTGATCGGCCGCTTCTCCTTCGGTTTCCGCGGCAACATCATTCCGTCGGCGGCCAACGGCCTTGTGGCGGGCGTCGGTTGGTTCGCGGTGAACAGCGTGAGCGCGGCGTTCGCGCTCAACACGCTCACCGGCCTGCGCCCCCTCCCGTCCCTGCTGCTCGTGGTCGTGGCCGAGATCCTCATCGGCTTCATCGGCCACAACTTCGTGCACACCTTCGAGAAGTACGCGTTCCCGGCGCTGGCGGTGATCTTCCTGCTGGCCGGCGTGTGGACCTTCAAGGACGCGCACCTGGGCGCGGGCGGCACGGGCGGCGGCATAGGCGGCTTCCTCCTCGCGTTCAGCGCGGCCTGGGGCTACGCGGCGGGCTGGAACCCGTACGCCACGGACTACGCGCGCTATCTCCCCCGTACGGCGAACAAGTTCAGGACGGTCCTCTACCCGGCGGTCGGCCTGTTCGTGTCCGTCACCTTCGTGGCGGTGATGGGCGCGGCCTCGGCAACGCTGCTGGCCCCCAAGGACGCAACGCCCACGGCGGCCTTCACCGGCCATCTCCCGTCCTGGCTCGCCGACTTGGTACTGATCGCGATCATCCTCGGCGCGATCTCGGCGAACGCCCTGAACGTCTACTCCGGCGCGATCTCCCTCACCGCGCTGGGCCTGAAGCTCCCCGCGTGGCTCAACCGCAGCGTCCTGGTGGTGGTGTCGGGCGTGGCCGGTACGGCGGCGGCGTGGGCGTCACTGTCCGACGCGGGTTCGGCGTACGAGGCGTTCCTGCTGGTGATCGCGTACTGGGTGGCACCCTGGCTCGGCGTGGTCCTGGTGGAACGCTGGTTCCAGTCCCGCACGCCCACCGAAGACCTGGCCCCCCGCCTCACCGACCCCACCTTCACCAACTGGCCGGGCCTGGCAGCCCTGTTGATCGGCGTCGCGGTCTCGGTCCCCCTCTTCTCCAACCAGGAGGACTACGTCGGCTACGTCCCGAAGCACTGGCCGTCCTTCGGCGACAGCACGCCGATCGTGGGGTTCGTGCTGAGCGCGGTGCTGTATGTGGTGCTCAGGCGTCTCGCAGGACGAGTTCCAGCAGCCCCGGAAACCGCGCACTGAACTCGTCCCGCCGCAGCCGATTGACCCGCTTGGGCCCCTCGTCCCGCTGCTCCACGACCCCGGCACCGCGCAGCACGGCGAAGTGATGGCTCAGCGCGGCCTTGCCCACCGGCACGTCGAAGCTGCCGCAGGTTCGGGTCCAGTCCGCCGACCCCGCCAACTCCCTTACGAGGGTGAGGCGTACGGGGTCGGCGAGGGCGGCGAGGGCGGTCCCTACGGGGACGTCGTCGGGGTGGGTGTGTTCGGGGGCGGCACGGTGACTGCCCGTGCTGCCGCCGCTGCCGGTTCGCTGCGTCATGCCCGCCCTCCGCCTCCGCCTCATGCTCCCGCTTGCCGAGTGTTCGACGAAAACCATACACTCGCGAGTGTTCGCTTTTCATTGAACAGTCGAGCGGGGAGTCCGGCATGCGCGCGGTGGAGATCCAGGAGTACGGCGGCCCCGAGGTCCTGAAGGTCGTGGAGACGGAGATCCCTCGACCGGGCCCCGGCCAAGTCACCATCGACGTGGCGTACACCGGGGTGAACTTCGCCGACCTCAAGGCGCGGGGCGAGGGGTACCGGGTGCCAAGTCTCCCTTTCGTACCGGGACTTGAGGCCTCGGGACGCGTACGGGAGATCGGCGCCGGCGTCGAGGGTCTCACCGTGGGCCAGGAGGTGGCCGCCCTGACAGCGGGCGGCGCGTACGCGGACGTGGTCGTCGCCGACGCGGTGACCGTCTTCCCGCTCCCCGCCGGCGTCGACCTCCGCACGGCCGCCACCCTCCCGACCGTCCTCCCGACCGCCTACGCCCTCGTCCACACGGTCGGCCGACTGCAACCCGGCGAGACGATCCTCGTGCAGGGTGCGGCGGGCGGAATCGGCACGGTGGTGGGGCAGTTGGCGCGGGCTGCCGGGGCGGGTTCCGTGCACGGGGTCGTGTCGAGTGCGGCGAAGGGGGAGTTCGCGCGCGGGTACGGCTACGACGAGGTGTTCGTGGGGGAGTTCGCGACGGCGGTGCGGGCCGCGACGGGTGGGCGCGGGGTGGATCTCGTCCTTGACCCGGTCGGCGGCGAGACGCTGCGCGCCGGCCTGGCTTCCCTTGCTACCTTCGGCCGCCTGGTCTCTTTCGGCAACGCGAGTTCGGCGGAGCCGTGGCGGGTGGGCCAACTTGATTTGTATCCCGGTGCGTTGTCGGTGTCCGGGTTCTCTATCCTCACCCTGGCGACGACGGACCCGGCGGCGCTACGAATCCTGACCGGGCAGGCGTTCGCGACTGTGGTCGACGGGGTGCTGTCGTTGCCGGTGACTGTGGAGTTCGGGCTGGAGGGGGCGGCGGAAGCACACCGGGTGATGGGGACGCGCACGAGTACGGGGAAGTTGTTGCTGAAGGTGGGGGGCTGAGGGTTGGTTGCTCGCTGCGGGCCGGTGGGGGCTGGTCGCGCAGTTCCCCGCGCCCCTAAAAGATTAGGGGCGTTACGCCGGGCCTGGTCAGCGGTCGAAGGTGTTTTCGCGGATGGTCGAGACGAAAGCTGACCAGGCAGAGCGGGTGAGCATCAGCACCGGGCCCTCGGAGGCCTTGCTGTCACGCACCGGCACCACGGCGGGGAAAGCGAGGGCGATTTCGACGCAGTCGCCACCGTTGCTGTCGCTGTAGCTGCTCTTGATCCAGGTCATCGCAGCGCCTCCGTGAATGCAGACCACGCAGAACGCGGCACCATCAGCACCGTGCCCTCGGAGACCTTGCTGTCACGCACCGGCACCACGGCGGGGAAAGCGAGGGCGATTTCGACGCAGTTGCCGCCGTTGCTGTCGCTGTAGCTGCTCTTGATCCAGGTCACCGCGCCGAGTTCGTGCCTGTCCATGGTGCTCGTAACCCTCCATCACGTCGCTGATCAGAGCGGCGGATTCGCGGGCCGACGGGATGTCCGCCCTGAGCACATCATAGGCCTGACTATGGCCCGCGAAAACGGCCGGATCGTCGTTGAAATGCCCCCGGTCCAGCGACTCCGAGTACACCCATTCATGCCCGTCAGGCAGCTTGATCAACGACATCGAACCACTGGGGCGAAGGAGCCCGAAGAGAGCCGCAGGAGCCACCTGGATACGGATGTTGGGGCGCCGCCCGACAGCCAGCAGGTGCGCACATTGGCCCCGCATGACCTCCGGACTCCCCACCGCGTTACGCAGGCAGCTCTCGTCCAGGACGGCGACGTATAGAGGGCCGTCCTCACCGAAGAAGCGCGGTTGGCGGCTCAGCCTGGCCCGGACGCGCTCATCCACCTCGTCGCCGCTGGCGATCCGGGAGAACAGGGCATGCGCGTAGGCCGGAGTCTGCAACATGCCGGGAATGACGCGCTCCTGATACTCCCGCAACGCAACCGCCTGGGCATCCATCTCGGCGCGCTTCTCGAACCAATCGGGATGCTGCACCTCGGGGTACCAGTCGATGTGGCGCCACATGCGCAGCAACACCCCACCCGTGCCGAGGAGTTCGTCGCACTTCTTGACGAACGACTCCTGTGGGACCCGTGTCCCCGCCTCCACCTTCGCCACGTGCGAACGGTCGCAGGGGATCTGCCTCCCCAGCGCCTCCTGAGTCAGCAACACGGCCTCGCGATAGTGGCGTAACAGATCTCCGAACAACGCCGCGTTGCTGACTCCGCCCGTGGCCTCCGCATTGCGATAGGACACAGAACCGACCTCCCCTCCGTGGCAATGGCCCAATGGCACGCGCCAAGCGTTGATACGCACCGTTCCCCTGGGCGACTCTCAATACACCCAGAGTGATGAAGTGGCCCCGGAGTGAACATGGTTGAGCCGATCGCGAATCAGATCGAACAAGGAACACTCGTCTACGACATCAGTACGAACAGGGTGGGTGAATACCGAGGCAAGGCAGGCCCCTACACGATGCTTCGCCCGGTCGGCGGCGGCCGGGAGTGGGAGGCTGCACCGGAAGCCGTACGTCCTGCTACACCCCAGGAACGGCTGATCGCGAGCGTAAAGGCCGCCAACTCCCGTTCCTGGGTGGGGAATTCCGTCCCGTACGACATCACCACGCCCCCCTCCCCCATCCCCGACTGTCCGGCCTGCGCCGACCTCGCCTCCCTCCGGGCCGACGCCCGCGCCCGCAACGACGGCACCGCCGAGACCGACGCGAACGTCCTCCTCCGTCGGCACCAGCACCGGGACCACGAGATCCAACACCGGCGGATCTTCCGGTTCGTGCCGTACGCGATCGCGCAGGACCCTGGCGCGGAACCGGAGTACGAAGCCCGTTGCGTGTCCGGCGACGAGGACGACTGCGACGCGACGTCCGGGCCGTACGGCAACCCGGGCGAGGTCGAGGAGTGGCAGCGGAAGCACACACAGGAGACTCGGCACACTCGCTATCACCGTTGCTTCGCGGACTACGCGGTGTTGGAGCCGGTGTTTTAGTGAGCGCCTGTTCATACGTGACCGTTGGGCCACTCGCTTCTCAGCCAGTGTCGGGCTTCCACGGCCCGAGTAAAGGGCGCTCCCTACGGTCGCGTCGGCTACGCCGATTCCGCTCCGCTCCACCCTTGACACGACCCGCTCCACCCCGTTCCAGAAGCGAGCGAGCAGCCCAGAGGAATGGGTGGCCGACCTGTGAATGCCCTTGCCTGTACTGCGTTGCGGGCCGGTGTGGAGGGTTCGCGCTGCCGTCTCGCCTGCACGCCGGGCCGACTCAGCGGCCAACGCCCGGCGGGGACTTCCGTACGAGACTCCGGACCTGCGACGCGCAGGGGCGCACTCGCGTCTCACCAGCACGCCGGGCCGGCCCAGCGGCCAACGGCGAGTGGGGACTTCCGGAACAGGAGACCCAAGACCTGCGGCCCGCAGGCGTGCGCCGACAGTCCGCCTTGCACATCGGGCCGGCTCAGCGACTACCGGCCGGTGAGGGGAGACGGGTGGAGATGGGTGGGTGCTGGAGGCTGGGGGTAAAACTAACCACCGTCATGCACCTTGACCGGTTAGAAAAGACCCCAGCTTCCAGAGAGGACTAGGGTCGGCAGGGCAGGACGGAAGACCCGGGGCGGGGGCTACCGAGTCAGGGAAGGGTGACACTCCTCCCCGGACTGTCACCCTTCTGCGGACCGACACCCCGACAGGGAGGCCGATCGGCAGACGAGGACCTGCCGCCGGCCAGGCCATCCCCAGAACCGACCAACTGACTGACCATGACCGGCTGGCTGGCTGGCTGGCTGGCTGGCTGGCTGACCTGGAACCTCCCTGCCGACCTGAAAGCTTCCGCCCGCCCCGGAGGCTTCCGACGGAAGTCCCCACCAGGCGAAAGCCGCCAAGCCGACCCGGCATACCAGCAAGACACCAGCCCACCCCTACACGCACGCAGAACCAGAATCTCGCACGAAAGCCCCCCACCCACTGCCAGCCGCTAAACCGCCCGCCCGGCGTGCAGGCGAGACGCGAACACGTCCCCACGCGCCGCAGGCCCCGAATGTCGTCTCGTTCTCGTCCCGTTCTCGTCGCCCCGGAAGTCCCCACCGGGCGTTGGCCGCTGAGCCGACCCGGCGTGCAGGCGAGACGCAGACGCGTCCCCGCACACCGCAGGCACCGAATGCCGTCATGCTCCCGTCCCGCCTCGGAAGCCCCCACTCGGCGTTGGCCGCTAAGCCGACCCGGCGTGCAGGCGAGACGCCAGCGCGCCTCCTCCACACCGGGCCACAACGCAGCACAGGCAAGGGCATTCACAGGTCGGCCACCCATTCCTCCGGGCCGCTCGCTCGCTTCTCAAACGGGATTGTGTGAGCCGAGTCAAGGGTGGAGCGCAGCGAAATCGGCGCAGCCGACGCGACCGCAGGGAGCGCCCTTTACTCGGCTCACACAATCCCGACACTCACAAAGAAGCGAGTGGCCCAACGTTCACATTCCAACTGGCGGGGCACCAACAAGGCCCCGCGTCACGACAACGTCAGAACGCAGAACTCGTGGGCTTCCGGATCCGTCAAGCACGTCCACGGAACATCACCCTGGCCGACATCGAGATCGGTTGCGCCCAGAGCACGGAGCCGGTCGACCTCCGCCGCCTTGTCGTCACCGGGATACGGCATCAGGTCGAGGTGAATACGGTCCGGCACGGTTTTGGCGTCAGGTGTGCGGAGGAATTCCAGGTACGGGCCGACACCCTTGGGCGAGCGCAACGACGCGTGGTCGTCGGCCAGTTCACGCACGGTCCAGTCCGTCGCCTCGCCCCAGAACCGGGCCATCGCCCGCGGATCCACGCAGTCGATCACCACGGCGGCGATCGGCCCGGTGTCCAGGTAGATCTCCCGAGGTTCGAGCACACAGAACTCGTTGCCCTCCGGGTCGGCGAGGACAGTCCACGGGACATCGACCTGGCCTGCGTCGACGGGGCTCGCACCGAGGGACCGTAGGCGCGCGATCAGCTCCGCCTGGTGGGTCGTAGAGGTGGTGGCAAGGTCGAGGTGCAGGCGGTTCTTGCTCAACATCTTGGGTTCGGGAACGGGGACGAAGTCGATGCCGAGGCCGAGCGGTTCGGGCCAGACGAGGCCGCCGGCGGGGCCGACGTAGGTCGTCACGCCGGGGCTGACCGCATCCCAGCCGAGCGCCTCCGCCCAGAACCGGCCGAGCGCCGAGCCGTCGACCGCCTTGATATTCACCTGAACAGGACGCAGGGGCATGACGGCGATCCTATGCACCGGTTCACGTCAGGCGCCGGGCCCGCGGCCATCCGTATCCCCCGAGACTGATGGACGCGGGCCCGGCTAGCAGCAAGTCTGGACCGGGAGGTGATCAGACCGGAAGAGGGTTCCAGAAATCTGCTCTAGAAATTCACTCTAGAACCGGTCCCCCATACGCTGTCCCGCATGAGCCCCAAGCAACAACGCGGCGAGGTCACCGCAGACCTGATCCTCGACGCCGCGCTGCGCCTGTTCGCGGAGCAGGGTGAACAGGGCCTCACCGTCAGCGCGGTGACCAAGGCCAGCGGGGTCAGCCTCGGCAGCCTGTACCACCATTTCGGCAGCCTGGACGGCCTGTTCGACGCGCTGGCGGAACGGTGGTTGAGCCGGTTGCTGGGCGAGTTGGTGATCGCGCTCCAGGCGACCCGGACCGCCCGCACGGGCATCCGCGCGATCGTACGGACGTATCTCGCCTTCGCCCGCGAACACCGGGACGCCGCCCTGCTGTTGCACTCCGCGAGAACCGACCAGCGGAACATGACCCAGGCCAGGGAACTGCGCGACTCCCAGGAGGCCCGGCTCTCGGTGTTCGGGCTGTGGATCCAAACCCACGTCGATTCCGGTGAGTTGGCTCCGCTGCCGCTTCCTCTCATCGAGTCGCTCGTCCTGGGGCCGCTGGTCGGTGTGATCCGCCGCTGGCTCTCCGGCATCGACGACGTCGAACTCGACCTCGACGAGGCCGCGCGCGTACTGCCGGAGCGGATCTGGCGCTCGGTCGCCGCGAATCCCGGCTGACCGGCGGGGGTGGCTGTTTCTACGCCACCGTCCGCAAGCCCCGTACCTGAGTCGCCCCCATCCCCCGTACCACCCGATGCGCGCACACCGCCGCCAGCAACTCCCCCAGCAGATCCGGGTCGTCGATCTCCAGGCCGAGCAACGACTCGATGCGCTCCAGGCGTTGGTAGAGGGACTGGCGGCCGATGTGGAGGAGGGCTGCCGTGCGGGTCGGGGAGCAGCCGTGGCGCAGGTGTACCTCCAGCGTTCGGACCAGGTCGCTGGGGTGCGCCGCCTCCCAGGCCAGCAGTGGGCCCAGCGCGTGCTGGACCAGGCGGGCCAGGCGGTCGCGGTTGGTGTCGATGCCGCCGCGGGTCAGCTCCCGTTCCAGCGCCAGTGCCCGCGCCGAGGTCACCAACGGGCCGTCGGGCAGGGCGGGTTCGGCGGCCGGGACCGTCAGCGCCAGCTCCAGTGTCGTACGGGCCGCCCGTAGTGTGTCGCTCCAGCGGAGCCAGCCGCTGCCCGCCTCTACCGCGTGGCCGACCGCGACGGTCAGCCCGGGGTCGGCGGCCGTACGGAAGGCCTCCTGGACGGTACGGATGGGGTCGCCGGAGACGGAACCCGGTAGTGCAAGGAGCGTCAGTACGTCGCCCGGGAACGCCGCCCGCAGCGCGCTCGCCCCGCCCAGCAGCCGTACCGCCCGGTCCACGGCCGTCGCATCCCGAGCGGCGCCGTGTACCGAGACGCCGATCAGACGGGCGCCGGGGCCGGGGTGGAAGCCGGCCAGTGCCGCCCGCGCCTCGACCTCGGGCTGGTTCAGCGCGGCCCGGTCGGCGAGGTCGGCCAGGAGCGCGGCCGTGTGGTCGTCGCCCCACGGTCGTACGACGGAACGGCCGGACAGGCCCCGGGCCACGATCGCCCGGTTGGCGGCCTCGGTGATCCGGACGAAGGGGACGACCCGGTGGAGGGCCAGGAGGGGAAGGCCCAGGCGGCGGGCCTCGTCCGTGACCTCCGGCGGCATCGTCGGGAGGGAGCGGCCGATCTCGACCGCGAGGCCGGACGCGCCGCGCGCCGCCAGTTCGCGGACGTAGCGGCGGCGGATCTCGGCGTCCGTGTCGGTGAGGCCGAAACCGTTGGTGAGGAGGAGTTCGCCGCCGTCGAGGAAGTTCGCGCCCTCGTAGACCTCGCTGGAGTGGACCCAGCGCACGGGGCGGTCGAGGGCGGCCTCGCCGGCGAGGAGTTCGGGCTCGGTGGCGCGGACCGGGTCGAGGGCCAGGACCTCACGGAGGGTGAGTGCGGGCACGGGAACCTCCAGAGGCGCGGACAGTTCGTCCGGTTAAGGGTTGCGGGGAGAGTACTTTCCGCACGTTGCCCTCGTGTTTCGGCCACTGGAGAGTGGGAGCCATGAACCGCATCGATCAGGCACAGGCACGGACCTGGCTCGCCACCGCCGTCGCGGAGGCCCGCGCCGGGCTCGCCGAGGGCGGCATCCCGATCGGCGCCGCGCTCTACGGCGCCGACGGCACCCTGCTGGGGCGCGGCCACAACCGGCGCGTCCAGGACGACGACCCCTCGATGCACGCGGAGACGGCCGCGTTCCGGGCGGCGGGACGGCAGCGCTCGTACCGCGGGACGACCATGGTCACGACCCTCTCGCCGTGCTGGTACTGCTCGGGCCTGGTGCGGCAGTTCGGTATCTCGCGGGTCGTCGTCGGCGAGGCCGTCACCTTCCACGGCGGGCACGACTGGCTCGCCGAGCACGGGGTGGAGATCGTCCTGCTCGACGACGCCGAGTGCACCTCGCTGATGCGCGACTTCATCAAGAACAACCCGGCACTCTGGAACGAGGACATCGGTGACTGAGCCCCAGACCCCACCCCGCATTCCCACGATCGATCTGCGTCCCTGGATCGACGGGGACGAGGAGACCCGCAAGGACATCGCCCGTACCGTCGACGAGGCCCTCCAGACGGCCGGGTTCCTGCTCGTCACGGGGCACGGGGTCGACCCGGCGCTGCGGTCCCGGATCCGGGAGGCCGCCCGTTCCTTCTTCGCGTTGCCGGTCGGCGTGAAGGAGCCGTACTCCGCCAAGGTCGGTGGGCGCGGGTGGCTCGGGCCCGGGGCCGAGGCCAACGGGTACTCGGAGGGGACCGAGACCCCGCCCGATCTGAAGGAGTCGCTGACCTTCGCCACCCACCGGCCCTTCGCGGACCCGGTGATCAACGCGGAGTGGTACGCGCCCAATGTGTGGCCGGACGAGGTGCCCGAGTTGCAGGTGCTCTGTGAGGAGTACCTGGACCGGATGGGCGAGTTGGAGAAGCAGCTGTTGTCGCTGCTCGGGGTCGCGCTCGGGCTCGGACCCGACTTCTTCTCGCGGCACATGGACCATCCGACGTACGGGTTCAACATCAACTGGTACCCGGGGACGGAGGTCGTCGGAGAGCCGGAGCCGGGGCAGTTCCGGATCGGGCCGCACACCGACTTCGGGACCGTGACGATCCTGGACCGGCAGGCCGGGAAGGGTGGATTGCAGGTCTTCACCGATGAGGGCGGGTGGGAGGACGCGCCGTTCGACGCCGCGGCGTTCACCATCAACATCGGTGATCTGATGGCCCGTTGGACCGGGGACCGGTGGCGGTCCGGTCGGCACCGCGTGCTGCCGCCGCCCGCCGACGCGCCCGCCGAGGAGCTGATGTCGCTCGTCTACTTCGGCGAGTGCACCCCGGGCACGCTCGTGGAGTCCGTGCCCGCGCCGGTGGGGCGGGTGGCCTACGACGCCGTCGACTCGCATGTCTATCTGCGGGAGAAGCTGGACTCGATCACCGTCGACTGAGTCCGGCACTCGAAAGTCCGCCGATCCGACATTTTCGTAACCCAACGGACACCACTCGGTCTAGTCCGAACCAACTCCCCCTATTTACCCTGGTGTTGATAGAACCAGTTGCAGTGCCGGGCGACCGCTCAGGGGGAGATGCGGTGGGGAGAGGGCTGCATGGGCGCGCGGCGCTGCTCGAGGCACAGCCGCCCGGTCTCGCCGCGCGGCTGATCGGCCTACGCCCGTACGAGCTGCTCACCTCGCCGACCGAGCACCCGGAACCGCCGTTCGTGGTGCTCGCGGGCGCGCGCGGGCACGGCAAGAGCATGGCGCTGGCCGAGCTGCGGACCGCGTACCGCGGGCACACGCCGGTCGCGCTGATCGACTGCGAGGCCGACCGGCTCATGCGGCTGCCGGACGGGCGGCCCGCCGCGACCTGGTCGCCGGTGTGGCAGGCGCTGACGACGATCGCGGAACAGCTCAGGGAGCCGGTGGTGCACGGCGCCGGGAGCATCGACTTCCCGCGCCTGGAGGCGGGCCTTCTCGCCGTCTGCGCCACCGGCTGGGGTGCCCGGGACGAGGACAGTGCCCGCGAGGAGGCCCGGCGGATCCTGCTGCTGAGCGACCCGGCGCGGCGCTGGTCGGTGATCGCGCACGGCTGGGCCACCAAGGTCGCCTCCCGGCTCATCGCCAATCTGTCGGGTACGGGGCCGGTGGGCCAGGCCGTCATCGAGGCGACCCTGGACACCCTCTTCGACCTGGTGTGGACGCCGAACGGGCTGCTGAAGGCGGGCGCGGACTGGTACCGCGACTATCCCGGGGCGAGCGGCGAGGCCAGGCGCGGGCTGATCGAGATCGCCCGGGACTTCCGCGCCGACGGCACCTCCCGCGCGGACGCCGAACGCTGGCTGCTGCGGGCGCTGCTCGCCGACCTCGGCGACACCTACCGGCGCCGGTGGGAGCGGATGCGCCGGGTCGGGCGGCCCGTCGTGCTCGTGGACAACGTGCAGTCGGGGCCCGGTCCGGGGCTGATGAAGGCCGTACTGAGGGAGCGGGTCGACGGCAACAGCGGCGACCAGGTGGTCTTCTTCGCCGGTCTGCGCGGCCACGGCCATCCCGAACTGCCGGACGCCGTACGGCATCCGCTGCCGGAGGTGGCCCGCGCGAGCGGCTGGACACCGGGCAACTCTCCTTCGTCGCGGGCCCTGTTGGTGACTCTGCCGCCGCTGACCCCGGAGGAGGCGCGGCGCGTCATCGCCGATGTGTGCGCCGCCGACGGCGACGCCACGCGTGTCGAGGTGCCGCCCCAACTGCCGTACGCCATCCATCGGTTGACGGCCGGCAGTCCGCTGGGGGCGGCGGTGCTCGGGCAGGCCGTACGGCAGAACCGGCCCGTGGGGGCCGTCAGTCCGGGCGAGTTGCTGACCGCCGGGCTCAAGCCGGAGGGGGACACGGAGAGCGATCGGCGGCCCGGCTACCGGGAGTTGCTCGACCGGCTGGTGCCGCCGGGACTCGCGGAGGAGCTGGCCGTGCTCGCCACCGCGCACGACGGTGACTCGGCGCGGGCGCTGGCCGAGGCACGGCTGGGCGACAGTTTCGGCGCGGCCGGGGTGAACCGGCTGCGCACCCAGCTCACCGCCGAGGGACTGCCCCCGGCCGAGGGCTACTTCGTCGGCGACCCCTTCCTGCGCACCCTGCTCCTGCTGCGGCTGCACCTCGACGACGCCGACCACGGCCGCTGGCGGGCCGTGCACCGCTCCCTGCTCGCGCACTACGACGGCCTGCCCGGCAACCCGGACACCCCGGCCCGCGCCCGCTACCGCCTGCACCACGAACTCGCCCTGGGCGACACGGCGGACGCGGTGGCGTACCTGCGGAACACCTTCCGCACCATCACGCCGTACGCCTGGCTGGAGACGCTGCTGTTCGTCACCGCCGCGCCCTACTACCACGCGCACGATCCGCACGGCCGGGACATCGGCGCCCCCGGCGACCACCGCAAGGCGGTCGCGCTCGCCCGCACGGACGCCGAGGAGGACCCCCCGGCCGGCGTGGACGCGGCCCTGCATCTGACGGTACGGCGGCTGCTGCACGCGGTGTGGCAGGTGACGGACCCGCTGGTGCTGCCGGACGAGGAGGTCGCGGGCCGGATGCACTTCGATCTGGAGCAGCTGTCGAACATCTGGCCCGCGGGCAGCGAACCGCTGTGGCGGGCCGCCCAGCAGTGGCCCGAACAGGCCCTGGCCGGACGCCCGTTGCGAGTGCCGGCCGGCGACGAACGGAACGGGGGCCCGCGATGAGACCGTGGATACGCGAACTGGTCCAGCGGATCCGGACGATCCCGATCTACCGCTACACGGCTCTCGTGGTCGCCGCCGCGCTGGTCTTCGGCCTGGTCGTGCTGCTCCGTACCGTCCTGCGCGAGGACCGCTCCTGCGCGGCCGGGGTGGCCCGGCCCGAGGACAGCGGCGAGTGCGTGGGGGTGTCGGCCTCGGCGTTCGACTTCGGGCAGCGCCGGTTCGCCGACACCATCCGGGCGGTGGCCCGCGAGAACAGCTCCCTGAAGGCGGGTACGTACGTCACCGTCGCGCTCTACGAGCCGTTCACCGCGACCGACGCGGACACCCTGAACGACGTGGGGCACGAGTTGCAGGGCGCGTATCTCGCGCAGTACCGCGCCAACCACGACAACAACGGCGAGACCCCGTACATCCGGCTGGCGCTCGCCAACCCGGGTGCCACCGGCGTCTACTGGGAGCGGACGGTCGACCGGATCGTGACGATGACGACGTCGTCCGACCGGCTGCGGGCGGTCACCGGCATAGGGATGAGCACCGACAACAACAAGAAGGCCGTGGCGGAGCTGACCCGGCTCGGCATCCCGGTGGTCGGCTCGTCCATCACCGCCGACGACCTCGCCAACGGGCAGCGCGGCAAGGACCCTTACCCCGGGCTCGCCCGCGTCTCCCCCACCAACACCGACGAGGCGCGCGCGCTCGCCTCCTTCGCCAAGGTGACGGCCGACCGCGCGCTGCTCGTCTACGACAAGCCCGGCGACCCGTACACGAAGACGCTCCAACAGGCCTTCACCACCCTGCTGAAGGGCTCGCCGTACGGTTCCTGGCCGTTCACCCCGCCCGCCGACCGCAGCCAGGAGGGCAGCACGCCCAACACCTTCCGGCAGATCACCGACCTCGTCTGCGACACGGACGCGCCGCTGGACACGGTGTTCTTCGCCGGACGGCACACCCAACTGCGCCAGTTCATCAACGCGTTGGGCCGCCGCGGCTGCCAGTCACGGACGTTCACGGTGCTCACCGGCGATGAGGGCTCGTACCTGACCGCCGACGACAAGCTCGACACCAACGCCCTCCGGCACGGCGTCTCCGTCCGCTTCACCGCCCTCGCCCACCCGGACGCCTGGCTCAAGAACGCCCCGGCGACCGGCGGTTCGGCCCAGGACACCCAGGACCTCGACACCCTGCTGGCCGCCGCGAGGACCCGGCCGGTCGGCCCGCTCGGCCCGCTCTCCCTCGACGACGGCCAGGCGATCATCGCCTACGACGCGATGCAACTCGCCGTCCACGGCATCCGCGAGGCCACCCCCGACCAGCAGAAGATCCCGCCGCTGTCCGACGTCGGCCTCCAATGGCCGCAGGTGAAGGGCTCGTTGCGGGTGAGCGGGGCGAGCGGCTGGATCTGCCTGGACGTCCACGGCAACCCGTACGACAAGGCCGTACCGATCGTGGAACTCACCCCGAAGGGCGCCGCCCGCTTCGTGAAGATCGCCTGGCCGGAGGGACGGCCGCCGTCGAAGGAGTGCCTGCCTCCGGCCTGAACGGCCTTGTCCACACCCTTCCATCTGTCCGTACGGCGAAGGCCGGTTCCGGTGACCTGTGTCACATGGAACCGGCCTTCGCCGTACGGGAGTTGTGGCTTACACGCCGGCGTAGGAGTGCTTGCCGCCGACGAAGATGTTGACGCCGTAGTAGTTGAAGATCCAGCAGCCGAAGGCGATCAGGGCCAGGTAGGCGGCCTTGCGGCCCTTCCAGCCGGCCGTGGCGCGGGCGTGCAGGTAGCAGGCGTAGGCGACCCAGGTGATGAACGCCCAGGTCTCCTTCGGGTCCCAGCCCCAGTAGCGGCCCCAGGCCGACTCGGCCCAGATCGAGCCCGCGATGATCGTGAACGTCCAGAGCGGGAAGACGGCCGCGTTGACGCGGTAGGAGAACTTGTCGAGGTTCGCGGAGGCGGGCAGCCGCTCCATCACGGAGGTGGCGAAGGCGCCGGGCTTGCCGCCGCCCGCCAACTTGCTCTCGTACGAGTCCTTGAAGAGGTAGAGCAGCGTGCCGACGGCACCCACGTAGAAGACCGCGCCGCAGATGATCGCCGTCGAGACGTGGATGTACAGCCAGTACGAGTGGAGGGCGGGAACCAATTGGTCGCTGGCGGTGTACAAGACGGTGACGGCGATGCCGAGATCGAGGAGGACCGTCGTGACCAGGAACAGGCCGAGCCAGCGCACGTTCTTCTTGAGCAGCAGCAGCGTCAGATACACGCCGACGGCGACCGTGGAGAAGGTGATGTTGAACTCGTACATGTTGCCCCAGGGCGCCCGCTCCACCGAGGCCGCGCGGGCGATGACACCGCTCAGCTCGACGAGGAACGCGAGCACCGTGAGGGACACGGCGATACGGCCGTAGAGGTCGCCCTGTTCGTCCCCGCCGTGCGCGCCGGGACCGTCCGGCACATCCCGCGAACCGGACGCGGCCCGGACGACGACCTTCGGCCGCTCCAGCACGGTGGTGCCGCCGGCGTTCTGCACGGTCACGGCGGGCGCGTCCGCCTTCTTCGCCCCGGCACCGGTCAGCGCGGCGGCCGTACGGCCGATCTTGCTGCGGCTGCCGAAGGTCCATTCGGCGATGTACGCCAGGAAGGCCAGCGTGTAGACGGCCATCGAGGAGTAGATCAGCGTGTTGCTGAGGTTGGCCAGGTGCTCGTTGGTCGCGGTGGCCAGATTGGTCACGGAGGCGACATCGGTCGCGGAGACGAGGTCGGTTGCGGCGGCGAGAGTCACTTCTCAGCCCCTTCGGCGGGTACGGGCGGTTCGACGCCGGAGTCGGAGTCGTGGGTGTCGGCGTCAGGGTTGGGGGTGGGGGTGGGGGTGGGGGTGGGGGTGGGGGTGTTCGGGTCGTGGTGGGGCTTCGGGGCGGCGGGGGGCTTCGGGACGCCGTCGGTCTTCAGGTCGGCGTCGGGCTTCGTCGGGGCCCGGTCGTGTACGAGTGCTGCCAGGTCGCCGAGTTCCTCGGGGAGTTTTGCGGACTCGCTGCGGCCGAGGCCGGCCATTTCGACGAGGGTGGTGCCGTCGGGGGTGGTGGTCGCGCGTACCCAGACACGGCGGCGCTGGATGAACAGGGAGCCGGCCAGGCCGAGGATCGCGGTGAGCGCGCCTGCCAGCGCCCAGGTGGTGCCGGGCTGTTGGACGACCTGGAAGCCCGCCCACTCCTTGATCTGCTTGTCGAAGGTGATCGAGCCCGCGCCGTTCGGCAGCGTCATCGTCTCGCCGGGGAGCAACTGGGCCTTGAGGATGGCGCCCTTGGCGGTCTTGAACTGCTTCAGGTTCTTGGTCTCGAGCTGGTACACGTTCTGCGGGATGCCCGAGTTGACGCCGAGGTCGCCGTGGTAGCCGGTCACGTTGAGCACCGGGTAGTCGAGCCCGGGGTACTGGGAGAACATCGTGCCGCTGCCCTTGCCGTACGTCGGCACGAACAGGGCCGCGAAGCCGAGCTGTTCGGCGACGCCCTGGGCGTTCTTGTAGCCGTCGAGGACCTTGATCGCGCCCTGCGAGGTGATGTTGGAGTCGATCGGCAGCATCGGTACGGCCTGGTGGAGGACCACCTTGCCCTTGCCGTCCCGGACGGTGACGACGGGGGCGTAGCCGTGGCTGACGAGATAGACCTTCGAGTCGCCGATCTCCAGCGGCTCGTTGACCTTGATGGTGTGCTTCTGGGACTTGCCGTAGGCGCCGAGGCTGTAGGTGATGTCGGCCTGGAAGGTGCTCGGGGTGCCGCGATTGGGGCCGGTGCGCTCGTAGGTGCCGACGAAGTTCTTCAGGTTGAAGCTGAAGGGCACGAGGTCGTCGTCGCTGAACAGGTTCCCGGACTTGAAGTCGTCGTACTGCGTGAGGGTGTTGGAGAAGCCGTCGCCCTCGACGATCAGTTTGTCGCCCTCGGACTTGAAGAGCTGGCCCCAGGCGAAGGCGATCAGCATCACGATCAGCGCGATGTGGAAGAGGAGGTTGCCGGTCTCGCGGAGATAGCCCTTCTCGGCGGCTACGGCGTCCCCGGCGACATGGGCGCGGAAGCGGCGCTTCCTCAGGGTCGCTAGGGCGACTTCCCGGACCAGCTCGGGCTCGGCGTCGGTGCGCCAAGTGGCGTACGCGGGAAGGCGGTTGAGGCGTTTGGGGGCGCCCGGCGGCCGGCCGCGGAGCTGGCCGACGAACTGCCAGGTGCGCGGGATGATGCAGCCGATGAGGGAGACGAACAGGAGGATGTAGATCGCGCCGAACCAGGCCGAGCCGTAGACGTGGAAGAGGCCGAGCTTCTGGTAGATCGGCCCGAGCGTCTTGTGCGCGTCCTGGAACTCGGAGACCTTCAGCGCGTCGGTGCCGGACTGCGGGATCAGCGAGCCGGGGACCGCGCCGAGCGAGAGCAGGAACAGCAGCATCAGCGCGACCCGCATCGAGGTCAGCTGCCGCCAGAACCAGCGGGCCCAGCCGAGCACTTCGCGGCCGGTCCAGGCGAGCCAGCCGGTCAGGCCGGGGGCGCGGTTGCCGCCGAAGGAGCCGGGCATGGCGGTCTCGACGGGGGCCGTGGAGAGCTGGGAGCCGGCGGCGCCGAGGTCCTGGTCCTCAGCCGCCGGGTTCTCGGGCGCTTCCGTGGACGTCTTGCTCATCGATCAGATCCCTACAGTGAAGCCGTCGGACCAGCCCTGCATGTCCTGCACCAGCGCGTCCCACGCGCCGGTGAGCAGCAGCACGCCGGTCACGATCATCATGGTGCCGCCGACGCGCATCACCCAGACATAGTGGCGCTTGACCCAGCCGAAGGCGCCGAGGGCCTTGCGGAACGCGACCGCGGTGAGGACGAAGGGGACACCCAGGCCGAGACAGTACGCGACGGTGAGTATGGCGCCGCGACCGGCACTCGCCTCGCTGAGGGAGAGGGCCTGCACCGAAGCCAGGGTCGGGCCGATGCACGGAGTCCAGCCGATGCCGAACAACGCGCCCAGCAGCGGAGCCCCTATCAACCCGGTCGTGGGCCGCTTGTGGAAGCGGAACTCACGCTGGGTCAGCCAGGGCATCATCCCCATGAAGAAGACACCCATGAGGATCATGAGCACGCCCAGCACCTTGGACAGGGTGCCCTTGTTCTCCTGGAGGGTCTGGCCGAAGTAGCCGAACAGGGCCCCGCCGGAGACGAACACAACGGTGAAGCCGAGGACGAACAGTGAGGCACCCGCGACCATCCGGCCGCGCCGGGCGTCGCCCAGGTCGGTGCCGCTGACCCCCGTGACGTAGGAGAGATAGCCCGGGACCAGGGGCAGCACACACGGGGAGAAGAAGGAGACGAGCCCACCCAGTACGGCGATCGGCACGGCCAGCAACAGGGCCCCGCTGTAGACCGTCTGGTTCTGGCCCGGCAGGGCAGCGGCGGCGAGCAGCACGTCAGCTCACTTCTCCGCGATGACCGGGTCGAGCATCTCGCGCAGCTTGTCCTCGCTGAGTGCCTGGAGTGCGCGTGCCGCGATCTTCCCGTCCCGGTCGATGACGATCGTGGAGGGGATGGCCTGCGGGTTGAGGGTGCCCTTCTTGAAGCGGAGCATCAGCCGGCCCGTCGGGTCGTAGAGGCTCGGGTACGGGACCTCGTACTTCTTCTCGAAGGCGACGGCCGGACCGGTGCTGGTGTCACGGGTGTTGAGGCCCACGAACTGGACGTCCTTGTCCGCGGTGGCCTTGGCGACCTGGACCAGGTTGTCCGCCTCGGCGCGGCACGGGGAGCACCAGGAGCCCCACACGTTGACGACGAGGACCTTGCCCTTGTAGTCGGCGGTGTCGAGCGTCTTGCCGTCGATGGTCTTGCCGGACAGGTCGGGGGCGGCCTGGCGGTCGCCCTTCTTGACGGTCGCGATGCCGTCGGAGCCGGTGATGAAGTTGGTGTTGCCGGAGCCTCCGGAGGTACCTCCGGAGCTGCACGCGGAAAGCACCAACGCGGCGACGGCAACGCCGGCGGTCGACAGGACGGCGCGGCTACGGGCGCGACTGGCGGCACTCATGTGAAAAGTTTCGCATGCCCGTTCTGAGGATCTTGCGCGCCCCCCTCAAGGGCGCCCCGCGGGCGGAAAACCGCATTTCAGGCGGCGTCTCCGGAGGCCGTGGCGGAGGCGGTCGGGCTCGCGGCCAGGAAGGACTTCCAGCCGCCGGCCGGGGCCTGGCCGACATCGAGGGTGCGCAGCTTGGCCAGCACCTCGGGCTTCTGTACGTCGATCCAGTCGGTGAACTGCTTGAAGGAGACGAGCCGTACGTCCTCGCCCTTCTCCTTCAACTGGGCTATGTGCTTGAAGGCCTGCTCCACGGCGTCCATGTAGATGCCGCCGTTCCAGTGCTCGAAGTGGTTGCCGATGAAGAAGGGGGCGCGGTTCGACTCGTACGCGCGCTGGAAGCCGGAGATGTAGGCCTGCGCGGCCTGGGTACGCCAGCCCGGGTAGTTGTAGGCGGGCGCGTTGGTGGAGTTGACCGACTGGTTGGCCAGCATGTTGTAGTCCATCGAGAGGACCTCGAAGCTGTGCCCGGGGAAGGGGACGGCCTGGAGGGGGTAGTCCCACACGCCGTTGCGCTTCACGGGCCAGACCTGGCGGCCGCCGGGCGAGGAGGCGTCGTAGCGCCAGCCGAGGGAGCGGGCGGTGGGCAGCAGGTTGTCCTGGCCGAGGAGACAGGGCGTACGGCCGCCGACGAGTTCCTTCTCGTAGTCGAAGGGCAGCGACGGCAGGTCGTGCCAGCCGGTGTTGGTGCGCCACTCCTTCACGAAGGCCTTGGCCTGGTCTATCTCGCTGCGCCACTGCTTCGGCGTCCAGTTGCCGACGGTGCCGTAGCCGGAGCAGAAGTGGCCGTTGAAGTGGGTGCCTATCTCGTGGCCCTCCAGCCACGCGCGGCGGACGTTGGTCAGGGTCGCCTTGACGTGTTCGTCGGTGAGGTAGCCGATGTCGGAGGCGCCTCGCGCGTTGTTCGGCGGGTTGTACTGGCGCTTCTTGGACTCGGGCAGCAGATAGATGCCGGAGAGGAAGAAGGTCATGCTCGCGCCGTGCTGCTTGGCGAGGTCGAGGAAGCGGGGGAACAGACCGTTGCCCACCTCGCCCGCGCCGTCCCAGGAGAAGATCACGAACTGCGGCGGGGTCTGCCCGGGCTCCAACGCCACGGGCTTCGCGGGCTGCTTGGGCTGGGCGCCGGTGAAGGACGTGGAGCCGTCACCGATGGGCTTGGCGCGGGGCTCCAGGGACTTCTTGGGGCCACCGGAGTGCCCCTTGCCCGAACCGCCGGTGGGGCTCGACCCGTTCGACCCGTCCGAGCCGAGTGTGCCGCATCCCGCGAGTCCTACGGCCGCCGCGGCGCCCGCACCGACTCCGAGCGCTCCCCGTCGAGTGAGACTCCGCATTGCTTCCCCATCCGTCGCGTCCTCTGTGGTCTACCTGTGAGAGGACGCGACGGTCGAGAAAGTTCGCCGGGAACCATGTGGGTTGCGAAACAAATGTCACAGAGCTGTCACGGCACCCGCCCCTGACGAGTGGTCAACTCGTCTTTTTTGTCAGGCTCCGAACGCTTTGTCCTTCCCCTTGACCGGCTTCGCGCCGGCGAGGAGATGGGCCGGGACGAGATCACGGGCCGGCTCGGTGTAGCCGACGGACACGATCTTGTCGCCGCGGTAGGTGAAGGTCGTCAGGGACGCGAGGGTGCACTGCCGCTTGCGCGGGTCGTGCCACAGCCGGCGCCGCTCGACATAGGACCGCACGATCCAGATTGGCAGTTGATGACTCACCAGCACGGCCTCGTGACCGCGGGCGGCGTCCTTGGCGGCGTCCAGCGCCGCCATCATCCGCACCACCTGGTCGACGTAGGGCTCGCCCCAGGACGGCTTGAACGGATTGACGAGGTACTTCCAGTTGTCCGGCTTCTTCAGCGCGCCGTCGCCGACCCCGAAGGTCTTGCCCTGGAAGACGTTGTCGGCCTCGATGAGCCGCCCGTCGGTCGCGAGGTCGAGCCCGTGCGCCTTGGCGATCGGCGTGGCGGTCTCCTGCGCGCGCTCCAGCGGGGAGGCGACGACATGCGTGACATCGCGGGAGGAGAGGTGCTCGGCGACCCGGTCGGCCATCCGCCGCCCGAGTTCGGAGAGGTGGTAGCCGGGGAGCCGGCCGTACAACACCCCTTCGGGGTTGGCGACTTCGCCGTGCCGCATCACGTGCACGACGGTGATGTCACTGGTGGCGCTGCTGCTCATTCGGTGGCCTCCGCCGCCGCTCGGGCCGCCGCCGGGAGGGCGTCGGCGATCCGCTGGATGGCCCGTTCGTCGTGGGCCGTGGACACGAACCAGGACTCGAAGGACGAGGGCGGCAGATAGACCCCGCTCGCCAGCATCGAGTGGAAGAAGGCGGTGAAGCGGTACGACTCCTGCGCCTTGGCGTCCTCGTAGTTGCGCACGCTGCGGTCCGTGAAGAACACGGAGAACATGTTGGAGGCGTTCTGCAGCCGGTGCGCGACACCTTCCTTGCTGAGCGCCTCGGTGACGAGCGACTGGATCTGTGCCGATACGGCGTCGATCGTGTCGTAGGCCGCGTCGTCGAGGAGCCGGAGCTGGGCGAGGCCGGCGGCGGTGGCGACGGGGTTCCCGGAGAGGGTGCCGGCCTGGTAGACGGGCCCGGCGGGGGCGAGGTGCGCCATGATGTCGGCGCGCCCGCCGAACGCGGCGGCGGGGAAGCCGCCGCCCATCACCTTGCCGAAGGTCATGAGATCGGGGACGACCCCGTCGATCCCGAACCACCCTGCCTTGCTGGTCCGGAACCCGGTCATCACCTCGTCGGAGATGAAGAGGGCGCCGTTCTTGCCGCAGGCGTCCTTGAGCCCCTGGTTGAACCCGGCCGCCGGCGGCACGACCCCCATGTTCCCGGGCGAGGCCTCGGTGATCACGCACGCGATCTCACCGGGATGCCGGTGGAAGGCCTCGTTGACGGCTTCGAGATCGTTGTACGGCAGGACGATCGTGTCGGCGGCCTGGGCGCCGGTGACTCCGGGGGTGTCGGGCAGCGCGAAGGTGGCGACACCGGAGCCGGCGGCGGCGAGGAGCGCGTCGACGTGACCGTGGTAACACCCGGCGAACTTGATCACCTTGGGCCGCCCGGTGAACCCACGGGCGAGCCTGATCGCGGACATGGTCGCCTCGGTGCCGCTGCTGACGAGCCGTACCTGCTGCACGGGCTCGACGCGGGCGACGATCTCCTCGGCGAGCGCGACCTCGCCCTCACCGGGGGTACCGAAGGAGGTGCCGCGCGAGACGGCGTCGTGCACGGCGGCGATCACGTCGGGCTGGGAGTGCCCGAGGATCATCGGGCCCCAGGAGCAGACGAGGTCGACGTACTCGCGCCCGTCGGCGTCGGTCAGATAGGGGCCGTCGCCGGAGACCATGAACCGGGGCGTGCCGCCGACGGCGCGGAAGGCGCGCACCGGGGAGTTCACTCCGCCCGGTGTGACGACCGACGCACGGTCGAAGAGAGCCTCCGAGACGGGCGCTTCGTATGGATAGGGCAGGGCGCGCGGCGCTCCGCTCGGCCCTCCGCTTGGCGTTTCGGTCATGACCTGCGACTTCTCCGACTTCTACGGCTTCTACGGCTTCTCGGACTCGTGAGGGATTGCTGGCGCTTATCGCACTTCCGGGACTTGCTGCCCTTCCGGTACTTCTCGCGCTTCTGGGACTTCTTGTGCTTCGTGGGCTCCGGCGACTCGGTGACCTCCACAGGGTAGGCGGCGGGAGACCGGGCAGGGGCCCCCACCCGTCTGCGAGACTGGCACCTGATACACACGGATACACACAGCTCATGCGGGCGTCCGGTCGGGCGCGCGGTGTTCAGGGCTTGCGCAGATCCTGCGGACAGGTGTTTCAGCGCACGTTTCGGCGGGCGGCCGTGGGGGAGGTCACTGACACGATGATCGGGTTGCGCGGCGGGGCCACGCGTCCCAGAAAAGCAGTCGGGTGGAGATATGCATCGCGGTGGCGGGCTGGGCGAGGGGACTGACGACCTGGGTCCTCGGCGTGCTCAACGGGGGAAGCACCGGCGCGACGCGGAGGAAGCGGCAGAGGCGCGGCAGGGTGGGCCGGGGTCCGGGATGGGCTCGGGTTCGGGGTCTTCGGGGTCAGGTTCTGGCTCGGGTTCGGGGATGGGTTCTGGTTCGGGGTCGGGAATGGGTTCCGGTTCGGGGTCTTCGGGGTCAGGTTCTGGCTCGGGTTCGGGGATGGGTTCTGGCTCGGGGTCGGGAATGGGTTCCGGTCCGGGGTCGACTTCGGGGACGGGCTTGGGTTCGGGATTGGCTTCGGGTTCGGGTTCGGGTTCAATTCCCAGTCCAAGCTCGGGTCCAGGTTCGGCCTCGGGTCTGGGTCCCGCCTCACGTTTGGGTTCTGGTTCGGGTTCGGGTTCTGGTGAGTCGGATCGGAACGAGCGACGTATCGAACGTCGGATCGATCAGTTGCGGGCGGGGAGCAGGAATGGTGGTCGGGTGGGGGTGACGTACAAATACTTCGGCGCGCCGGACGGCGCGACGGCGGCCCGCGTCCCGATCTCGATGCGCCCCGAGGAACTCGGCGGCGACGAGCTCGGGATGAACGGCATGTTCACCAAGATCAAGCCGGAGACGATGGCCGCGATGGTCCTCACCGGCATCGAGGGCGTCCCGCTGAACAAGGTGCCCCCGCTCGAACTGGTGGTCCTGCACCCCGACTACGCGGTCGTCAAACTCCCGATGACGGTCGTCGACCCCCTTCGGGGAATCGGCGAGGAGGCGGTCGGCGCGGCGGCGTTCATCTGGTCGACGGTGCCGGACCGGGGCGGGCCTCGGGACGCCTTCAATGTGTACCAACTGCTGCACGAGTGGCAGGACTTCAGCCACCGGTTGCATGAGGCGGGGCATCAGCCTTATTGCCTTGTTTGGCCGTGACCTGGTGTTTCGTGGGATTCGGGCGGGGTCTTCGGGCCTCGCCTTTTTCATGTCCCCGGAGGGGCTCTCAGGCGGCCAGGGCACATTGAGGGCACATTGGTTTCGCTGAGGGTGCTGATGTGCCCTGGTCGGCGCACGGATCGCCGTCGCCTTCCGCCTCGGCTCCCGTTTCCGTGAAGGCGTCGTCGATCGCCTTGCGGGTTCGGGTCTCGCTGGACGGCAGCAGGTGCGTGTACGTCCGCAGCGTGAAGCCCGGGTCCGAGTGACCGAGGTACTCGGAGAGCGCCTTGATGCTCTCCCCCGCGTCCAGGAGCACGGAGGCGTAGGCGTGCCGGAGGGCGTGCATGCCGTCTTCCGGGGCCGCTTGGAGGTAGCGCGCGCCACGTTCACGCGGAGGGATCACGCCGGCGGCGGCCAGGGCGAGCTTCCAGGCGCCCATGTTGAAGACGCTGCGGTTGTAGGCCCGGCTCTTCTCGTCGACGAAGAGGAGGCGGAAGGTCTTCGGTTCGCTGTCCGGCTTGGCCCAGGGCAGCGTGACGGCGACGGGTGGGAACTCCTTCATGTGGGCCTTGAGGGCGGCGGCAAGTTGGGCCGGCAGGGGCACTGACCGAATCTTGTTGCCCTTAGGTAGGGCGAAGACAGGCTTCGTACCGACCAGCCGCACCTGGCGGTTGATGTGGATCCAGCCGCCCTTGAAGTCGATGTCCTCGACTGCGAAGCCGAACACCTCGCCCTGGCGCAGGCCGCAGCCGAAGGCGAGCTTGCCGCCTGCCTGGAAGCGCTTCGGGAGTCCGGCGATGACCGCGCGGACCCGCTCCAGCGACCAAGGGATGATCTTCTTCTTGGTCGCGGTCGGCAGCTTGACCGACTTCGCCTTGCAGGGGTTCTTCGGCAGCAGACCGTCCTCCACGGCAGCGCCGAGGATGCTGGAGAGGATGTCGAAGATGCCCTCGATCGTGGACACCTCCAGGCCGCTGTCCTGGAGCGTGCGGATCCAACCCTGAATGATCGAGGGCTGGTTGAGGGATCGGAGCTCGCGTCGGCCGAGGTGCTCGACGATGTGGTTGCGGACGGTCGCCTCGTAGCGGAGGGCCGTCGTCGGGCCGACGGAGTTCGCGTCGAGCCACTTCTGCGCGTAGGCCCCGAGCGTCTGCTTCGTCTCGGCGGGGACGACGTAGGAGCCGCGCCGGATCTCGACGTCGACTTCGGCGGCGCGGTTGTCGGCCGCGGCCTTCGTGTCGAAGTTCTCCTTGCGCTGTTGCCCGTCCAGGTCGCGGTAACGGACCTGCCAGCGCTTGCCGGTGCCGTGATCGGCGGTGGGGACCATCCGCTTCGTACGGCTCTTGTGGTCGCCGCACTCGGCGTCGGTGGCCTTGGGGTGGGACTTGTGCCAGCGGTCGTACACGTCAGCCAAGAAGGCCCCCCTGGATGTCGTCGAGGGACCCACCGAAGCGGGACGCGGGACCGTGAGCGGCCCACAACGGCAGCAAGGCCACCGGCGCGATACCGAGAGCCGCAGCGATCGTGACGAGGTCGTCGATGTCGCAGCGTCGGCGGGCGCGTTCGGTGCGGCTGAGGGCGGTGTTGGTCATCGGGCGGCCTATTGCGGTGCAGCGGGCGGCGAGCTGGTGCTGGGTCAGGCAGCGCGCGAGGCGGATGCACTCGATAGCGCGGGCGGAGTGGAGGCCGGCGGGGCCGATTTCGACAGGTCGGGATGCCATGACAGATAGCTGTAACTTGCAGCCGGGCATTATGGCAAGAGTTGGTTCTTAAACTCTACAGAAGTCGTTCGAGGCAGAGTGGCGTTCGTCTCAGCAATTCACGGCCTATCCCGAACCATTCCCACGAAGCGTCGTGCCAACTTCCCTTCACGCACGCGAAATGGGGGATTTAGGTAAGTTTGCATCTGACCGTCCAGAGGGAGAGCCGTAGCCCTCATGACAGCTCTCCGGCACATGTGAGCTGTGGCGACGCCCGTGGACGCACACTCGGCTGACTGTTTCGACGCGGGAATTACGGCGGCGGCAGAAGCGATTTCGGCAACCGGGGATCCACCCTTACCGTTTTGGAATCACCCGGTCACACCGAAAAGTGCTGGAGAGTTTCAGAACCAACTCTGGACCTTTCCGCCTGGGGTGTGGCTGTGTTGTCCAAGCACGATGTCCAAGACCGAAAAGGAGCCCTGTGCCGAATTCCTCTTCCCGCATCACCAACGCCCCTGCCACCGCCGAGGCTGCCAGGCGCGGCCCGCTCGCCAGCCCGCAGGAAGTCGCCGCCTACCTCGGCGTGCCGGTGAAGACCCTCTATCAGTGGAAGTACCGGGGTATCGGCCCCAACGTGCACAAGGTCGGCCGTCACCTGCGCTACCGCTGGTCCGAGGTGGACGCCTGGCTGAACGCCCGGTCCGCGTACGACCTCGCCGTCTGAAGCCGCCCATTCGGGACAGCGAAACGGCCCTCGTCGAGCCACCGCCGAGAGCCGCGAAGTCCCTGCCCCATCACCCTTGAATGATCGATCCGGTGGGCCGGGCCTTGCCCGTCCGGCCCACCAGGGAGGAACGCCTGTGGACGAACCTACGTCTCCCACCGCCCCCACCGCACTCTCGACGCCCGCCTGGCCGTCCGTCGCCGCCCCCGGACAGGGCCCACACCCCGACCCCGAGCCCTCGTCAACCGAGGACGCGGAAGCGCAGCAGGCCGCAGACGGGGCGGAGCTGCTGGACGAGCTGCGGGAAGCCATCGCGCGGTACGTGATCTTGCCGAGCAGCGAGGCTCTGACGGCGGTGACCTTGTGGATTGCGGCAGCGCATATCCAGCCCGCACTGCAGCACGCGCCGCGCCTGGCGGTGGTCGGGCCAGCGAAGCGGTGCGGCAAGTCCCGCCTGCTGGATGTGATCACGGAGACGGTGCACGAGCCACTGATCACCGTGAACACCAGCCCGGCGGTGGTCTTCCGCGCCATCGGCGACGACCCGCCGACGCTGCTGGTGGACGAGGCCGACACCATCTTCGGCAGCATCAAAGCGGCTGAGAAGAACGAGGAGTTGCGCGGTCTGCTGAACGCCGGTCATCAGCGCAACCGGCCCGCGCTGCGGATCTCCGGGCCGGAGCACAAGCCGCAGGCGTTCCCCACCTTCGCCATGGCTGCGCTGGCCGGGATCGGGGATCTGCCGGACACGATCATGGATCGGGCGGTGGTGATCCGCATGCAGCGCCGCAAGGGCGGCGAGCGGGTGGAGCAGTTCCGCTCCCGCCGGGACATCCCCGCCCTGCACGAAGTGCGCGACCGGCTCGCCGCGTGGCTTCGCCCACTGCTCGACACCGCCGCCGACCTGGTGCCCCCGATGCCAGTACAGGACCGTGCGGCGGACACCTGGGAGCCGCTAGTGATCGTCGCCGAACTGGCAGGCGGCTCCTGGCCGGAGCGGGCCCGCGAAGCGTGCGTGGTCATGTGTGCGGCCGAGGTGGGCCAGGACGACGAGTCGAACCTTAAAACCCGCCTGCTGCGGGACATCCGCCGCGTCTTCGCGCGCTTCGGCGATCCCGACATCATGCGCACCCGGGACCTGCTGGAGGAACTCCTCAAGGACCAGGAGGCCCCGTGGGCGGAGTACCGCAACACGGGACTGACCTCACGCCACTTGGGGATCCTGCTCAAGGACTTCGGCATCCAGGCAGCCGTTCTCCGCTTCGAGGGCGGACGGCAGGCCAGGGGCTTCGCGCACCTGCAATTCACCGACGCCTGGGCTCGCTACTGCCCCGAGGAGCCGACATCGACCTGTGGTGACGAGAGCGCTCGCCACGGGGAGGCCATACACCCGTAAACACCCGTCACACGCGTCGCATCCCAGGTCAGCCCCGTGACGGGTCGCGTAGCTGTGACGGGTCCTCCCGTACCACGCTGTGCTCCCGTACCTGCTCTGACCAGGCATGCGACGGGTGCGACGAGTCGCCGCACCTCTCAGTGGTCACCCCGCGATCGTGGCCGCCGACCGTTCCCTGCCTGGAGTACCCCGCGTGCCTTCGTCCACCGCCACCACGCCCGCCGCGATACCTGGAACCGCCGCGATCCAGCTCGGCATCGTCCTGCTCGGCACGATCGGCTTCGCGCTCTCCTACGACGCACTGCGTCAGATGGCCGTCGCGATCCACGTGCGCGGACTGCTCACCTACGCCTTCCCCCTCGTGATCGACGGGTTCATCGCCATCGGCGTCGGCGCCCTTCTCATCCTGCGCAACGCCCCGCTGCACTCCCGCTTGTACGTGTGGGCACTCGTCGGGATCGCCACCATCACCAGCATCTGGGCCAACGCCCTCCATGCCGTCCGCCTCAACCAGCAGACCCGCCAAGGCGATGGCCTCCATCTCGACGACTTCACCGTCGGCGGCCTGTCCGCCATCGCCCCGCTCGCCCTAGCCGGCGCGGTTCACCTCTACATCGTCGTCCACCGCCATGCCGCTGCTCATGGCCCAGCCAACGTGGCGCGAGATGCTGCCGATGTGGCTCCGGACACCGCCGAAGTGGCTGAGGGCTCGCAGTCCTCCACCGAACCGCAGGATCGCGAGCACAGCGAAATCTCTCCCGAAAGGCTCGCCCTCGCGCGTATTGCGCCACTGGGACGCAAAGGACGTGCCTCACGCCGCCACATCGAAGCCACCTTCCGTAGCAGGGACTTGACCATCGGCAGGACGGAGGCGGACAGGCTCAAGGACCTCCTTCAGGCCGAACTCGACGAAGCCGCTTCCCAGCAGCAGAGGGAACTCGACACGTCCCCCGCAAGGGCCGCCTGACCCCTGCGTTCGCGCCGACCGCCCCGCCTCCCGGGTTCACCCCGTGTCCCCGTGTCCCCGTGCAGCCGAGCACGGGGACAGGGGAGCCGCGCGCAGCGAAGTGCCCGACACCCAAGCAATCCCCCGGAGACCCCCCATGCACGACCCGTACCGCGAAATCCTCACCCCTCAGCAGGAGATGACCACCGACCTCAACAGCGCAGCAAGTTGTCGGGTAAGGAGTCCTTACCCGGCCCCCGCCCCGAGGGGGACGGAGGCGTCCGGCGCAGCGCCGGAGTCGGCCGGCCCGGGGGGACCGACCGAGGAAGGGGACGAGACCAAGTCGTCGCGCGCTGTGCAGCCGTCCGTGCCGCGTCGCCGATTGCGTCAGTCGCGTCTGCGTGAGCGTCGTGTCCATCCCCGTTACAGCAACAGCGAGTTCGCTGAAATCGCACGCTCCGCCGGCATCAGCCGGATGCCGGTCGGAGGTTACGTCGCCGAGGCATCCCTGGCCGCCGCCCGCGCCGATGACCCCACGGCCGCAGTCGCCGACTACCGCGCCACGGTCAAGGCATTGATGGCCGCCAACAGACAGCTCGGCGGCGTCGGCAACAACCTCAACCAGCTCACCTGGCACCTCCACAAGGACGGCGCCTGGCCCCAGCCCGACACCGTCCACCGCCTCCTGGAACGCATCGAAGCGGCCATCGCCACCGTCGACACCGCAGTCGCCCAAGTCGTGGAAGGTCGGTGAGCCAGTGATACCCAAGATCATCCTCGGCCAGGGCGACACCCGCCGTCTCATCGCCTACCTCTTCGGCGAAGGCACCGCCAACGAACACGTCGACCCGCACCTGGTGGCGTCCTGGAACGGCTTCGCCCCCGACCCCGGCCGAAGCCCGCACCGCGATCCCAAGGAAGTGGAGCAGCAGCTCCACACTCAGCTCGACCAGCCGGTGGCCATGCTGGGCCGCCGGGCACCCAAGACGACCGTCTGGCACTGTCCGGTCCGCGCCGCTCCCGAGGACCCGATCCTGACCGACGCCCAGTGGGCGGAGATCGCCCGGCGGATCGTGGCAGTCGCCGGCATCGCCCCCACCGGGGATGCGGAAGCATGCCGCTGGGTGGCAGTACGGCACGCCGACGACCACATCCACATCGCCGCCACCCTCGTCCGCCAGGACGGCCGACGACCCAAACGCGACCACGACATCCGTGCCGTTCAGAAGGAAGCCCGCCAGATCGAAATCGACTACGGGCTCCGCCGGTTGAAGCCCGGCGACGGCACCGCTGCCAAACGCCCCACCAGCAAGGAAGTCTTCAAGGCCAGGCGCCTGGGCCACGACGCCACATCCCGCGAGATCCTGCGCCTGCGTGTCCGCCGCGCATTGGCCGCCGCCTCCACCGAGGCCGAGTTCTTCACCTTGCTGGAGGCGACGGGTGTGACCGTGCGCCTCAAGCTCGGCCCTTCCGGCGACGCGCTCGGCTGCAACTTCGCCCTGCCCGGCGACACCAACGACAAGGGCGAGCCCGTGTTCTACGCGGGTTCCACCCTCGCCGGCGACCTCTCCCTGCCCCAGATCCGCCAACGCCTGGCCACCACCAGCCCCGAACCAATGGCCGTCCGGCCGGGCAACCCCTGGCACCAGGCCACCGCCGCCACCGAACGCATCCCCCACCACCTGGCCCACGCCGACGACGAAGCCGCCCAGGGCCAGTTGGCCGCGCTCGGCGGAGCACTCGACCTGCTCCCGCTCACGGCCCCGACCGCAGCGCGGGCCGAACTCGAACGAGCCGCCGTCGCCTTCGAGCGCGCCACCCGTTCTCGCATCGCCGCCGACCACGCCAGCGCCCGCGTCCTGCGTCGCAGTGTCCAGGCGATCTGGAAGGACCCCGCACAGCATGGCGATGGTGCCGGGCTGGCGATGCTCCTGGACGTCGCGCTCACCGCGGTCGCCTACGCCATGCACTGGCACCGCACCCGCCAGCACGCCCAACAGCAGGCAGCGGCCGAACAGACCCTCATCCACCTTCAGACCGCGTACGCCCAAATCGCCGAACCCGTCCTCGCCGGCCTCGCCAGCCGGGCACCCAGCCCGCAGACTCAACACCGGTTCGCCCACCATCTGCTGCAAGCGGTCCCCGAGCATGCCGAGCGCATTCTCAACGACCCTGCCTGGAACGCCCTCGCCGCCGTGCTCGCCGAGGCAGAGGCCACAGGCCACAACGCGGCCACCGTCCTGGACCAGGCCCTCGACCAACGAACCCTGGACGATGCACGCAGCCCGGCCCGCGCCCTGACCTGGCGAGTCCGTCGCCTGGGCCAACGCCACGCACCCAGCCCACGAGCCCAGGCAGCCAATACCCGGCGTACCGGGGAACGTTCTACTGCTCCGCCCCACATACCCCCGTCGGCTTCGTCTCCGAAGTCCTCGAAGGGGCAGCGGCGCTGATTACGCCCGCGCGGACAACTGGGGAGCGAGAAGTTCCAGCACTTCCTCCCAGCGGTAACGGTCGACCCCACCGCCGGCCTTCGGCCGGTGAGGCTCGTACGAGTCGATCAGGACGCCCATCCCACACAGCCGTTCCAGGCTCTGGCGGTACGCAGGGTGGGCGGCCTGGGCCGAGTTCAGGTACGGCAGCACTGCGACCGGTACACCCATGGCGGGTGCTTCGCACAGGATGCCCAGCGCGAGATTGTCGGAGATCCCGGCGGCCCATTTGTTGACGGTGTTGAAGCTGGCCGGGGCGACCGCGATCGCATCCGCGGGTCGGGTCGGGCGCGGTTGGTCCGGTGTTCGCCAGGCCGAGCGGATGGGGTGGCCGGTCTGTTCCTCGACCGCCTCCACGTCGAGGAAGCCGAGTCCTTGCGGGGTGGTAACGACGCCGACGTCCCAGTGCCGTCCCTGTGCCGCGGTGATCAGCTTGCCGACGTCGGCGGCGACACCGGCCGCGCAGACCACGATCTGGAGCAACGGCTCGACAGGCTGTACGTCCATCAGGCTCTCTCCATAGGGGTTGCACGTCCGAGCTCGGAGGGGCGTGTGAGGCTTCCCCGGATCGTCCTGTCGCTGACGCGCAGAGCCGCCCTCAGTTCTGCTTGCAGGTCGTCCGGGATGGTCCCTGCTCCAAGGGCACAGGCACGCACGAGTGCGCGGCAGTCCTGGGCTTGCTGGTCTGTCGCGATCGTGGTGAACAGAGGGTGCGCCAAGTTCTCGCGGGCCGCGTAACCGTCTTCGGCGTCCGTCGTCCTGCGGTGGAGGTCGTCGACGATGCGGTGAGCGGCGGGCGCCTCGGCGGAACCGATCGCGTCGAGGATGGTAAGTCCGAGCCGGGTGTCGAAGACGGTCATCCCGGGTTCGCTCTTCCGCTCGGAGTAGGTCGTCACCAGGCTCGCCAGGTGACCGTCGAACGGTTGCCCGGCGTCTCGGCGGCACAGGAGGGACAGGCTTGTGGTGACGGATTGCTCCCATGGATCGCCGGGTGTCGTGGCTGCGAGGAGAGCACTGGCTCGTCCCGTGTCACCCTCAACGAGGCCGGCCAGTAAGGCGACTTGGCGCCCATCGAGCATTCGCTTGCCCACGCCACGGTGAACTTCGATGTGTGTCAGCGCCTCGGCCCAACGCCCCTCGGTGGTGAGGGTCCGCGTGCCGTCGGCGAGGAGCACGCGCCACAGCCACGCCCGGACTTCCTGGCGGTCCTCGTCGGTCGCAGTGAGGTCCGCCGGTACAACGACGTCCTCGAACCGAGCCCCTGCGCCCGCCTCGACGGCTGCGTACAGGTCGAGCAGTTGTTGACGTCCGCCGTCGCCGTGGCCTGCACGGATCTGGAGGCGGGCGAGGTTGACGACCGGTTCCAGCCCTCGAATTGCACTCATGCCGGGCAGTGGGCAGGCGTCGAGGTAGGCGGCGGCGTGCTGGTGGCACATCTCTCGTGCGAGGTCGGGGAGGTCAAGGTCGGAGGCGATGAGCGCGGCCTGGTTGTAGACGGCCGATGCGAGGCCCTGGTCGGTCTTCTTCACTGCAGTGTCGGCCAGGTCGACGAGGGCGCGTACGCGCTGAGGCAGAGGCAGGCAGGCGGGCCGGAATCGGGCGACGAGCGGGAATCGCTGGGCTATGGGTCCGTGCGGGTCCATGGACTCCCCCTGGCGTGAGTGAGAAATGGTGAGGAGACGGTGGCCGCCAGTCGTACGCCGGCGGCCACCTTCCGCTACGTGCAGGGCGTCACTGCCAGTCGACGACGATGCGGTTCAGAGGGGTGTCGAGAGCGAAGAGGCCGGGGCACTGCTCGATGGCGGGGGCGTCGAGGGGCTGGATCTCGAACTTGGCCTCGCGGCGGCGGTATTCACGGTCCCAGGTGCGGATGGCGTCGGCGACCTTCGCGGCCAGCTCGTCGCTGCCGGGGCCGTGGCCGATGACCCCGAACTCCCAGAGCTTGCCGCCCTCGGGGGTCTTCTCCTTCGACGGGCGCCGCGCCAGGTAGGTGACGGCGCCCTTGTCGACGATGGCGGTGGAGGAGGGGTAGGGGTCTTCGGTGAGCATGGCGCCCTTGGCGCTCTGAGGGAACAGCATTCGGATCAGGCCGGAGGGGAGGGAACAGGTGACGAACAGTTCCATCCACTCCGGCGACTCCATGGCCTGGACCGTCATGCCGGTCCATTCCTCGGTACGCGGCTGGTCCAAGACACCAGTGAGAGCTTCGGCGTTGATGTTCTGCCCGGCGGGGGCCTGGAGCCGTACGGTGCCGTCGGTGCTGAGGGGGATGGCTCGGCGGTCGTCGTCGGCGATGCCCCGCCTGAGCGGCATGAAGGTGTTCATCTCGCTGCCGAGGGAGACCCATCGGCCGTCGCGCTGCTCGTAGGCGATGGAGCGGGAGACCGTGCCCTTGAGGCGCTGGGGGACGAGGAGCCGTCCGCCGGGGGCGAGTTGCTGCAGCCAGGCGTGCGGTACGCCGTGGGCGCCGACGGTGGCGATGATCCGGTCGTACGGTGCTCCCTCGGCGTAGCCGAGTGCTCCGTCGCGGGTTACGGCCTCGACGTTGGTGATCCCGGCGGCGGCGAGGTGTGTGCGGGCGCCGTCCACGAGGTCGTCGTCGACGTCGAGCGTGGTCACGTGTCCGCTCTCGCCGACCAGGTGGGCGAGCAAGCCAGCGTTGTAGCCGGTACCGGCGCCGAGTTCGAGGACGCGCTCGCCAGGGTGGACGTCGAGTTGGTCGAGCATGAGGGCGACGACGCCCGGTTGGGAGGCACAGGAGATCGATGTGCCGTCGGTGTCGTACTTGATGTGCACCGGTGCGTTGGCATAGGCGTCTTCGAGTGACGCGTCGGGCACGAACACGTGGCGGGGCACGGTCCGCAACGCGGTCTCGACGGCGGTCGTGCGGGCGTGACCCTCCGCGCGGAGCTGGTCGACCAGGGCGTTGCGGAGGCGCTCGGCGTCCGCCGCGGGGGTGGTGATCGTGTCGGTGTTCACCGCGCTGACGCTATCGACGCCGGCGTTTGCCGCGCCGGGCGACGCGGTGTTGTCACTCGTTCCCATGACTACCTCTCGTGCGATGTTGGACAGTGCGCTCTGGTCGTCCCGGAGGAGACCGGCACGGTTGGCGTGGAAGATCACGTGGTGGGCGATGACGGCCCGCAGACCGCGGGTAAGTCCGGCATTCGCGGCGAGGGAAGCGAGTACGGCGCCCGCCCTCTCGAAGGCGGAGACCCAGTCGTCGTGCCAGGCGAGAGGACCGTCAGGGCGGCACAGTCCGTGGGCTTCGGCGGTCATCAACTTCCGCATTGCGGGCGCTAGTTCAGCGACATGCCCGAGGGGCGGAGGAGTGGCGGTCGGTCGGAGAGCGGCGACCTTCGCCCACACATCACCCTGCTCGAACCAGTCCAGGCCGGCCGCCCGCATCATCGCGCTCGCCAGCAGCACGGTGGTCTCCCGACGGCCCAGATGCTCCGGGCCGAGCTGGTAGGTGAGCAGATGGCGGCTGTCTTGGTGGAACAGGTCGTGGGCGATATCCATGGACTTGGGTCCGCCGAAGGCGTCGGTCTCGGGCTCGTAGACGCAGGGCAGCCACGACACGACCGTGCCGTCGTCGACGAGATCGCTCAGCAGCGCTTCGACGATGGGCGAGGGCTCATCGGCGACGTATCGCAGCGGCCAGGGTTGCTTGTTCATGAACCACCAGCCGGTGAGATGGCCGTCCGCTTCAGCCGCAAGTAGTACGGGGGTGAGGCGTTCGGCGATCGCGCGCTGGGCGCTCTCGCGGTCGGCGAAGGTGATGTTGTGTTGCTGCCAGCGGTTGGGGCGATCCGGGGGCATGCGGAGGTCCTTCGGTCGATGCGGTCAGGCGACGAGGAGGCAGGCGTCCCAGGCGGATTGGGGTGGTTTGGTGGTGCTGGGCGCGAGGACGGCCAGGGCGATACCGGCGGCGCCGTCGAGGAAACCGGGGCCTCGCTCCTCGTCCCGTATGAGCGTCGCGGCGGTGTGCGCGGGGTCGGTTCCCGGCGGGTGAACTACGGCCAGGAGCAGGGGGATTGCAGCGCGGAGCCGTCCGACGGTCGAGGGGTGGGCGTCGTCGGCCGCGCGGGCGGCGATGTGGGCGAGGCCGGCGAAACCGTGGCACAGGCCGTTGTCCGTGATGGCCTTCAACTGGTCGGGATCGGTGAGGGCGGCCACGAGCGCGTTCTCCGCGTCGATCTGGCGTCTGGTCTCGCCGAGGGCGAGCGCGGCAAGTTGCTGGGCGCGGGCGAGACCGGCGGTGCCGTAGCACCATGACGGCCGCCCGAGTGCGGACGGGCCAAGTCGGCCTGTGCGCAGCTCACTTCGGGTGATCCAGTACGGCCACCTCGGTCCTCGGCCGGTGTCCTCTCGCCAGCGGTCCAGCCAGCCCAGCATCCGTCCCAGTGCTGCGGCGTGGCCGCTGACGAGAGTGCCGCGCCGCGCGGCGAGCGCCAGCAGTGCGAGCACGCCTCCGATGCCGTGTGCCATGCCGTTGTTGGCGTGGCCGCCGGGGAATCGGTCATCCGGGCGGCCTGAGGGTCCCGTGGCCGTCCACCAGCCGGGGAGAAACTCGCCGTCGTGGGTGATCGGTTGAGTGAGGCGTACGCAGTAGTCGAGGACGGCGCGGAGAACGGTGGCGCCGGGGTCGCGGCGCAGGAGATAGGCGCCGTAGCCGGTCAGGCCACGGATGGTGTCGAACTCTGCGAGCGCCGGGAGGAGTTCGGCGTCGATGCGGTGGTGCGCGGCGTCGAGGCGAAGGTTCACATCGGTGATCATCTGGTGGTCGAGAGTGTCGAGGGCGCGCTGGTAGGCGCCGGGCAGGTGATCGGCGGCGCGGGCCAGGGCGTGGGCGAAGGCGGGCGCTCCGTAGAAGGGGTGGCTGTCGGGGCCGCTGGTGAACGGCTCGCGGGAGGCGGCGGCGAGCCAGTCGTGGGCGCGCTGCCAGGGGCCCAATCCGGCCGCGGCCCGCTCGATGTGCAGGAGCGCAATGCCGGGAAGGCCGTGGGCGAGGTGCTGCCGATGGGCGGTCGCCGGCCCAAGGTGTGCCGTGTGGGGGTCGGCGAGCTGGTCGGCGACGGCTGCTGCCAGGTCGAACGCGGTGTGGGTGGTCACGACGTCCTCCCAGTGACTCGTGCTGTCCAGGCCAGGGCAGCGGCGCGGGCGAGATAGAGGCAGACCTCTTCCTCGGGGAAGTTCACTGCGACGTGCCGTACGAAGTGAACGTGCAGCAGGGAGGTCAGGACGTCGTCGATGGCGATGCCTTTGGTGTCCGGGCCGGGCAGGTGTGGCCGGTAGGCGGCGAGCGCTGCATCGCGGTCGGCCCACGCCGACACGATGGCTGCTCCTCCGGGGGTTGCGCGCAGGGTCGCCCAGTCGTCGCGAGGGTCGGCGAGACGTACGACGTCGGTGAACTGCGGACGAGGTACTGGCGCGGGGGATCTGGGCGGGATGTGGTCGATCAACCAGCGCGTCCCGGCTTGGGTGCTGCCGAGGAACGCGGAGGCGATGGCGATGGAGTGTGCGGCCACCAGCGTGCGCTCATGTGGACGCCGTGGCTGGGAGAGCTGGGCCAGGACTGCGCGCGAGTCCGCCCGGAACACTTCCTCGGCCGCGTCCCATGCGGCACCGGAGCCCCAACGGCCCATCTCCCGGTAGGAGGTTGGATAACGCAGATCGGCCAGCAGACCGGCGCCGCGCAGCTCGTCGGCCCATGCGCTCACTGTCCGGGTCGTCTCGGCGAATGCCTCCGGAGCGGGGAGCTCGATGCGCAGGCGCAAGTGCTGTTCGGGATCCCGGAAGCGGATGAACCACCACGGCGGGCCGCCGAGCCGTTCGAGGAGTTCGGGCAAGTGACGGGAGAGCAAGGTGTCTTGGCGGCGGGAGTCTCCGTACAGGGTGGCCAGGAGCACAGATGAAGCGGCCGGTGTCTGAACCTGGACCGGTGAGAGGGCGCGGGCCCGGGTAGGAGCGGGCAAGGGTGGCCACGTCGGCGGCCGGGTCGCCTTGAGAGGCACCACTACCTCGTGGGCACGGCCATCGCACCAGCCAAATGCATCGGGTTCCGGGGCCTCGACGAGCACGGCCAGGTGAGTACGGTCGAGATGCTGGCGTAACAGCGCCCGGTGGCCGGCCTGGTCGAGATCGAGGAACAACTGCCGGTCGTCCTCGACCAGAAAGACCCGCCGAGGGAGCCGCCGTCCGGCCCGCCAGTCGGTGAGCGCGGCGTCCCACTCGGCCTGAGGGCGTGTACGACTGGGCAGTTCAGGTGCTCCCAGGCGCCACCGGGCCGGGGCCAGCACCGTGCGCCCGTACCGCAGACGCGGCAGAAACGGCATCGCCCCTGCGGCTCCCCAGTCGAACACGGTGACCTGCGCGCACTGGGCGCGGGACAGCTCGGTGAGGAACCGCGCCAGGGGCGGAGTGTGCGTGCGGAGGTTCAGCGCGTGCATCCCGACGGCCTCGATGCGCTGGCCGCGCTCGGGGGCGGCCAGGTACATACGGCGGCCGTCGCACGCCACTGTCAAGTCCTCGGGGGTGAGGACCTCGTCGCCGGGAGCACGGTGTTCTTGCAGGCTGATCACGGTGGGCAGGATCTGCGGGGCGCGGGTGATGTGGGCGCTCTCGGGGAGCAGCGGCGGGAACGAGAGCTGTGCGGGCACGGTGTTGCCGTCCGCGCCTGGGAGATCGGCAAGCTCCGCGGCCAGGGCCTGACGGTCGCCGGGGACCAGAACGCTGAGGAACCGGCCTGTAGAGATGCCAGCGCCGCGGGACACGCTCACGACCTCCAGCCTGAACTGTCCGCGCTGCAACTCCCGCAGGTCGGCCGCGTGCACTCGCACTCCGATCTCCAAGTGCGGTGGCAACCTGGGCTCTTCTGGGCCGGTGTCCAGGGCCGCAACGAGCTCATCGGTGAGAAGCACCTCGTCGCGCCCGTCGAGCACGACGGCCTGCGCGAGCCGTACGAGGACGTCATCCCGGGCGGAGACGCGAGGCCGGCGCGCACCAGCCGGAGTTCCCGGGTAGCCGTCGGGATAGCCGATGCCGCTGTCCGCGACGACCTCCGCGAGCGGCACCATCGTGCCGATGCCGTACCGCTCGTAGAACCGCTGGTGGTACGCGTTCCACGCGGCGGTCCCGTACGGGCGGGTACTTACCCGGGTCAGGACGAGGGCCGCGCGCTCGATCTCTCGGGCTACGGCGTGCGGCAGAACGATCTGCGCGTCCAGTCGCAAGTCGAAGGCAACGGGGTGACGGCGCAGCCCAGGCACGAGTTCCCGCATCTGATCCGCGACGCTGTCCCTGCCACCCTGCGTGGCGCACTCCTCCAAGCCCGCGCGAACAGCGCGCAGCTCGCGGACTGCCTCCGCGAGCGGGGCGACGGTTTCGGCGTCGATTGCGTCGAGCTGGTCAAGCAGATACCCGAGTACGTCGGTCTCGGTACTCGGGGCGTGCAGACTCGTGACCAACACCCGCCGCCGGATCAACTCCCCCAGCAGACCGAGCGACTTCACGCGCCCGGCCTCCGGGAACTCTGCCCTGAGTTTGTCCAGAAGCGCGCCGAAGCGGATCGGCGCCCGTGTCGCGGCAAGGACCGCGCGCACAGGGTCGGTCAGGGCCACGGACGCCTCGACCGCGCGGGGCCGATCGTCCTGGACGTCGGGCTGGAACGGCACAATGAGCCGGTCTCCTCGGCTGATCACGGTGTTGTTGACGACGACAGGCAACCGTTCGAGCAGGTCCGGGCACGACTCCAACTGCTCGATCACGACGTCCAGCCACTCCGCCCCGGCGCGGCCGACGACCGCATGCTCCACGCCCCAACCTGCTCGCGCCTGCGGACCGAACTGCGCGGTGGCCACGCCGGCGAACAAGCCGAATGGTGTTGCCCGGTGCTCGGACCGCAGCAAATAACGGGCCACGGACAGCGCCGTGCGCCGCACGTCGCGCGGGGACGGTCTCTCGGAGGTGCACACGCCCCGAACCTGTGCAGCCAGGACTGGGCTGGCGTGTTGCAGGGCTTCAACGACATCGCCGTCCGACCAGACCGTGCGCAGCCACGCGATACAGACAGCCGATCCGTTGGACGAGCGATCGTCGAGGTCAGGCAACGGCGGGCACGACAGTGTCGGCCGGGCAACGGCTCGTACGAGAGCGGTCGTTCCGGTTCGGAACGCTGAGGGCGGAGCAGCCACCACTACCTCCTTGAGCGAGGGACGGACGGGCGGCCGGTGCCGTCACGCCGTAGAGCGCGACGGCACCGGACCGGAGAGGCCCGAAACCTCGGGTCAGGCGACGTTGGTGGTGCAGGCGCCACAGGTGGAACCGCAGTTGTCGTCGGTCAGGTTGACCAGGCCCGCCGGGTCGGCGATCTCGACGAGGGAGACATCGAGGTCGAACCCGTCCGTGGCCCCCAGCGTCTGGTGGCTCACCAGGGTGGTGCTCGGTACTACGGTGCTGCGCGTCATGCCAACTCCTCTGAATCGTTGTGATGTTGCGGTGGCACCCGCCTCCGGCTGCACGGCACAGAACCGCACGACCGGAGGCGGGAGTCTGGTCAGCCGGCCGTCTGGCAGTCGGGTGCGCAGCCCCAGAGCCGAAACGGCAGACCCAGATGGCGCACGTCGCCCAGGACCCGGCCGCTCGCACCCAGGTACCGGGCACAGTGGGCGCACTCCATCGCCATCTGCTGGCGGGCCCGGAGGCGGGCGATGTCCGGCAGAGGCTGGGTCAACGCGGCCAGGGTGCTCACTCGCCGCCCTCGATGAGGAGTTCGGCCCAGACCTCTTTGCCCCACGGGCGCTTGCCCGAGCTGTGCAGGTCATAGCCCCAGCGGTCGGCGACGGTGTCGATGAGGAGCAGGCCACGCCCTGACTCGTCGTCATCGGCAGGCGGACCAAGAACAGGCAGGCGCGAAGGCGCCCGGTCCACCACCCCGACCCGTATCCGTTCCGTGCTCGGCCGCCCGACCATCAGGCGGATCGAGTGGCACGAGGTGTGCCTGACGGCGTTCGCGATCAGTTCCGAGATGATCAGCGCGGCGCGGTCGGCGAGGTGGTCGAGGTGCCATACACCGAGGGCGTCACGAACGAGCTTGCGGCCGATCTCGGCCGTGCACGGCTCGCACGGAAAGGTCTGGCTGTAGGCGGGGTGGCCGGTGGGGGCGGCCTGAACTGGCGTACTGAGACTCGTCATTGGGCGTGGGGCCTTCGTGTTGTCTCGGCGCCCGGCTCGCCCCCTCGGCAGGTGTCAGGAGCGGCCCGGGCCGGTCAACAGCCGCCCGTCACATGAGTGACGGGCAACCAGCAACAACACAACTCCCTTTCACAGCCGGTTGGTTAGGGCGATCAACCGGGCTCCCGACGGAGCCGCCTAGGGCGATTTGACCTTTCGTTTACCTGGCGGGTGCGGGGACGTGAGAGCTACCGTGCGGACATGGACACCACGCGCAACACCGTTCTCGAAGCGTGGATGGCCGAACACGGCTACAGCTCCAACAGCCTTGCTGACACGGTGAACAGGGCTTTAGAGCGACTGACCGGGAGACCTGGCGGCCTCGACGGCTCGTCGGTCCGGGCCTGGAAAGCGGGCCGGGTCAAGTGGCCCAAATCGGCTACCCGTAAGGCACTTGAGGACGTCAGCGGTCTGCCCGCCGTCGCTCTAGGGTTCGTGCCATGGGGCCGGGCTCGGCCCACCCCAGCCCCACCGCAGCAGGAGGACCCCGATATGAAGCGCCGTACCCTCGTCGGCGGCATCGCGGCGGCTGCCGCCGCAGCAGCCGCGCCCGGCACCACCTCCCCTCGCCGTATCGGCATGAGTGACGTCGACCGCCTGCAGAAGCGCTTCGCCGAACTCATCGCCAGCGACCACCGTCACGGCGGCCAACTCGGCATCGAGCACCGGGCCGCCGCCCTCGCCGACGAGGCGCTCAACCTCCAGAACGCCGGCAGCGCCACCCAGCGCGTACGCAGCAACCTCTACGCCTCCGCAGCCGCCTTCCGATCTTCGGCGATGTGGGCCGCTATCGACGGCCGCCGCTACGACGACGCGAAGGCGCACATGCGCGAGGCCCAGGCCCTCGCCGAGATGTCCGGAGACCAGGCGATCAAGTTCCGCATCTGGAGCCACGCGGGCACCATGTACCGGCACATGGGCCGCCCCGCGGACGCGTTCGCCGCCAACGATGTCGCCCGCAATCTCCACCTCACCCGCCGCGACCCCTTGTTCGCGTCTCTCGGCCTGGCCCGCCAGGGAGCCATCCACGGCGCGGCACAGGATCCCACCGGCACCCGCCGAGCCTTCGAACAGGCCCAGGACGCCATGCTGCGCGCCGACCCCGCCGACTACCGCCCGGTGTGGATGCTCGCCTTCTACGACCAGGCCGAACTGGACCACTTGGCCCTGTCCGCGTACTTGGCACTCGGCGACTACCCGACCGCCGAATTCCACGCCCACCGCTGCCTGTCTGCCCTCCGGCCCCACATGGCCCGGTCTCGCGCCATCACCACGACCCGACTCGCCCACGCCCAACTCGCCCAGGGCGCTCCCGAAGCCGCGACGACCACCGCGATGAAGGTCCCCGCCGACGCAGCCACCCAGCACGCCCGAGTCACGCGCATGCTCCAAGAGTTCGGCGCAGCGCTGCGTGCCACCGCGCCGGGCAGTGCCACCGTGCAGACGTGGACTGAGCACGCCGCCACCTGGAGGATGGCCGCATGACCACGGCGCCCGCCATCGAACTGCGCACCTTCACCACCCTCGACACCGTCCGCGGCGACCTCCTCGACGTGTACGCCGAGGTACGCGCCCCGCTGCTGCACCTGCCGAACTACGCGGTCACCGCGTTCGGCGAGCGCCTGGACCGGCACGCCACCGAGCCGGGGTTCGTTGCTGTCCTCGCGTACGCGGACGGACATCCGGTCGGCTACGCCTACGGCAACACCATCGAGCACGGCGACCGGTACTGGCAGCGCACTACTCCGGCGCCGGCGGAGAAGTACACCGAGCGCCCGGCCGTGGCCCTGAAGGAGATCGGCGTCCGGCCGACCTGGCGGAAGACCGGGACAGCCCGCCGTATCCATGACGCCTTCCTCACCGCACGCGACGAGCCGTACGTCACGCTTATGGTCAACTCGGCGGCTGGGGACGGAAAGGTGCACGAGCTTTACGAGTCGTGGGGGTACGAGGACATCGGACAGAGCCAACCGTCACCGGCCTCACCGGTTCTCACTGTGATGATCTGCCCTACCCACTGACCGGCCCCTACGACCACCGACCCTCTTCGAACAGCTGGGCGTGTAGCCCCCGCTTGGACCGTCGAGCAGGGTCGCAGTTCGTACGCACCGGACTCCCACGCCCCTGTGACGAGTAAGCCACCATGCTCGAAATCGCCCAGAGGCCCATCACCGAAGTTGGTTGGGCCGAGGCCCCGGGCGCCTTAGGATCCGAGAGCATCGGTACGGATCTACGGGGGTAAGCGTGGAACCCACAGCCATCGGCACGCGACTCGCCTCGGCCGTAATGGGGCCTCTCGTCAAGAAACTCTTCGTCATCGAAGGTCCCGGAGCTGGCCTTGTTGACAAGCCGATCCGCATCTCCAGCTACGTATCCTTCAGGGGCGAGAAGCGCGCGCTTACCGAGTCCGACGTCCGCGATCTCGCCGCCAAGCTAGTGAGGCAAGCCCTACGCACCGGCGAACGCCCCGTCCCTAATAACGAACAGCAGGCCGTCACCGATGCCCTGGCCACCACCCTCCACGCCCTCGGCGACCTGACCCTCACCGACCTCGAAGCCGTACGCCTTGGTCACTCTGCATTGGCCCGTGAGCTGCGTCGCGCGAGTGACAGTCCCGAGCGTCATCTCACAGCCGACGCCACACACTTCTACGAGAGCCTGCTTGAAACCGCGTGCCTCCACATCCTTCACTTCTTCACGCAGCGCTCCACCTTCGTCGCCCGCACCATGATCGAGCAGTCGCAGGCCGTCAACGAACTCATCGCCAAGGTCGACGAGTTGATCCGCCGCAACCCGCGGCCCGGTGGCGAGGATGGCGCATTCGAGCAGGCGTACCTGACGTATGTGGCCAAGAAGCACGGCAAGCTCACGATCTACGGAATCGACCTCAACAATTCCCCGAGACGATGGCCTTTGGCCGTGGCGTATTTAAATCTGGAGGCGTCACCGGTGTCGGGGCTCTGGCGGAGAGCAACGGCATGGGCCCACGCTAGCGCTCGGGGCCTCGATCCCACGGCTCTTCTCCCGTCCCGCCGGCGCTCCTTCCTCGCCTCACTGCCAGCGCATCGTGCCATAGACGATCTCTCTACGTCTGTCGCTGATGAGTCTCAAGGATTCCTCGACAGCCTCCTGTCGATCTTCGAACGGACTGCGCCCAACCAGGACGGCGCGACGGATGCCGACACGCTGTGGCTCACCTACAACTCTATCCGCGACTCGTTCGCAACCCAGCCCGCGGACCAAGCCCTGGCAGCCAACCACCGTGTTCTCCTCCGCGGCGAAGCCGGTTCAGGCAAGACGACACTCGCCCAGTGGCTGGCTGTTGCGGCTGCTGGCCAGGACCTCCCCGATCGCATGGATTACCTCTATGACCGGATCCCTTTCGTTCTACCGCTCCGTGCGCTCACCCGCCACGGCGAACGCCTCCCAGCACCCAAGGACTTTCTCTCCGCCACTAGCTGCCCGCTCGCCGGCACTCAGCCCGACGGCTGGGAGCACCGGGTCCTCGTCGCTGGACGCGGCCTGATCCTCATCGACGGCATTGACGAGATCCCCGAGCGGGAACGCGAGCGGACCCGAAGGTGGTTGCTGGAACTAATCGAAACGTACGACGGCGACAATCGGTGGCTGATTACCTCCCGCCCATCGGCCGTAGGCCAGGACTGGCTAGCCGAAGACGGTTTCATCGAGCTGTCGTTGTCTCCCATGGGCCCCGCAGCCGTCGCCACTTTCATCACTCAATGGCACGATGCCGCACGGACCGATGCCGACGACACTGCCGACCTCGACAAGTACCAGGGTCAGCTCCTCGCTGCCGTCAGAACCGAGCCCGCCCTCGGACGCCTGGCCACGAATCCTCTGATGTGCGGGCTCATCTGCGCCCTCCATCGCGACCGACGAGGCTATCTCCCGCACGGCCGCAAGGACCTCTACGATGCTGCGCTCTCCATGCTGCTCAGTCGACGCGACAGGGAACGGGACATGGCGGGCCCCGAACTCCGCGAGGAGCCACAGCTCGATCTCCTCCAGCGACTCGCCTACTGGCTGATCAAGAATGGCCGTACCGAGATGGACCGTTCCCGCGCAGAGGACATCATCAGTCGGGCTCTGCCCGCAGTCCCCGAAGTAGCTGCCTTGGGTGATGCACCGACCGTCTTCGAACACTTTCTCCAGCGGAGCGGCCTCCTTCGTGAACCTGCTCCCGACACGGTGGACTTCGTCCACCGCACGTTCCAGGACTTCCTCGGCGCTCGGGCAGCTGTCGACGAGGCCGACTTCGGACTCCTCGTCGAGCACGCGGCGGACGATCAGTGGGAGGACGTCATCCGCATGGCGGTTGCTCTCGCCCGTCCCCGGGATCGCGTCACGATCTTCCGGGAACTCGTTGACTTGGGCGACCGCGCCTCTGACAAACGGATCCAGGCCCGCGTCTACCTACTCGCTGCGGCCTGTCTGGAATACGCGACGTCCCTCGAACCTTCCGTACGCGAAGACGTCGAACAGCGCACCGTCACCCTGATTCCCCCGGGCAACGAGGAAGAGGCTCACGCCCTGGCGGAAGTCGGGCCCTTGATCCTCCGCCTTCTACCCGGCCCCGAGGTACTCGATGACGGGGTGGCTGCCTATCACGTGGCCATCGCAGCTTCCAATGTCAAATCCGAGGCCGCTATCGGGTTTCTGTCCCAGTTCGTTGATCATCTCTTTCTCCCAGTCCGTGCCCAACTCCTTTGGGCCTGGCCTCGCTTCGACAGTGCCCGGTACGCCGAGGAGATCATCGCACGCCTGGATTCGAACGCCCTCACGTATACCATCCAGTCCGACGACCAACTGCATCACCTAAGGCGTCTAGAGCTGGAGCCTGAGATTCTGGATATCAGAAGGGACGTGTCCCTGGGGGCACTGGCCTCGTACGCCTCTCACCACGCGTTCGCGCAACTCACGCTATCGAACGTCGAGACGCCTAATTTGGAATTCCTGGCTCAGCAATTGACATTGACATCGCTCATCATCAACAATTGCCCGAACCTGGAGGATATTTCCGCAATTAGCGGACTCCCCATTCAGTACCTGGACATCACTGCAGCCGGTTCCAGCATCGACCTGCGACCGGTTTCATGCTTGCAGAACCTGGAATCACTGGTGATCAGCGGCCCGCCCAGCCTGGGCTGGTCCGCGGAATATCTTCCGACCCGCGCTCCGCTGCGCGGCCTGCGCGTGTCAGACGGTGCAAGGCCGCTGCGAAGGCTCCAAGGACTCAGTAGTCTTTCCCACCTCGTGGAACTCGGACTCAACCGTGCGTCCAGCCCGGCCTCAGCCGATGACTGGAGGGAGGTTTGCGGCCTGCCATCGCTAACCGATCTCAGCGCATGTGCCGCGTCATTCGAGGCCCTTCCCCCAGACACAGTTCTGACTAATGTCACCAGCCTGTCTCTCAGCGGCGGTGGCGGGGAACGAGTCATCCAAGCGGCCGTCCATCGACTAGCCGAAGCCTTTCCTCGGCTAATCTCATGCGAGTTCACGGGAGACATGGCTGCAGAAGGCGACATCGACATTGCACCGTTGGCTCAACTGCCCGACCTGCGAGATCTCCACATCGCAACGGGAATTAATCGCATTCGGGGTGCTGACGCATTGCCCTCATGCTTGAACCTGCACTTTCTGTAAACCCCTCTCGCAAACGCCAAGCAGGAGTACTTCCGTCCAGCGGGCGGGAGGGCTTCTGCTCGTTGGCGATCCGTACGGTCTCCGCATCACCCATTCGATCCCACTCCGAAAGCGGGTGTCGCTGGTTCGCATCCTGCAAGGAGCACAGAGAAACACGACCCCATCTCCATGGAAGCACCGGCGAACAGGACGGGCCTGGGCGTACGAGTAGAGCTACCACCAGCCGACCGTCCAGCGGCACACACGCCGACGCCGAGGCGCTCCCTGCCCGCCGGCACGAGGAGCGAACCGATGCCGGTTTCTCGGGCGTGCCATCACAGGGGCAGGATGGTGTCCCGCTGGGTGGTGTAGCGGATCAAGGGCCCGGAATCCGCAGGTCGGGGAGGGTGGCTCCGCCGGACCGGGGGTTCAATGCGCCTCAGCTGGGCGCCTCGCGGGCTGCCGCCTTCCGGCGATCGTCAGGGGCCTCGTACCGGAACGAGTAAGGCTTGATCCCTTACACCACGACGCGGGACACGACCCAGGGGCAGTGTCGCCTCCCTCCCGCTCAACAAGCACAGAGACGCGTACGGATGGCTGGCGATGCCGGGCATCTGCCCCGGAGGGCACATCCAGGGCACATGAGCCTGGGAAACAGCGTTGACTCGTGAGAACTACGAAGAGGAGTTTTCCCAGGTCAACGCACATTTCCCCGCGAAACCCCAGGTCACCGCCCCGCCCCTCCCATTCGCTGCACGAGTGGCAGGACTTCAGCCATCGGCTGCATGAGGCGGGGCATCAGCCTTATTGCCTTGTCTGGCCGTGAGCTGGGGGTTCGGGTTCGTGGGTGATGGGCGGGGTCTTCGGGCCTCGCCCTTTTTGGTGCCGGGAGGGGGCGTCAAGGCGTCAGGGGGGCAGGGGGGCAGGGGGGCAGGGGGGCAGGGGGGCAGGGGGGCAGGGGGGCAGGGGGGCAGGGGGGCAGGGGGGCAGGGGGGCAGGGGGGCAGGGCGATTGAGGGGCGCCTGAGGGACCACCACCGTCGGCTGTCGAAGCCGGCGCCCCGGAGACGCTCGTAGGCGTCGGCACATTTCCCGGTACGTGATGCAGTCGTCCCACTCCAAAAGCCCGGAGGTACAGACGACTTCCGCTGCTCTCGGCCGCCCGATCGCCACGCCGACAACCACTCGGGAGCATCCCGCCCCATGAGCAACACCACCCCGCGCGTCCGCGAACTCAGCCTCTACCGCCGGTACTTCGACCTCGTCGCCGCCGGCACCAAGACCATCGAGGTCCGGGTCGCCCACCCGCACCTCACCGACCTTGCCGCCGGTGACGTCATCCGGTTCCGTATCAAGGGCACGGACGAGACCTGCGAGGTCGAGGTCAGGCGGGTGACCGAGTACGCCGGCTTCGAGGCCCTCCTCGACGGGGAAGGCCCCTCGCACGTCAACCCCGCCGCTGCCCGGGACGCTCAACTCGCCGGCATCCGGCCCATCTACCCACCCGAGAAGGAAGCCCTCGGCCCCCTGGCCATCGAGATCCGGCTTCTCGACTGACGCCCGGTGATCTCCTCGAATGATCGGGAAGGGCCTGGCGGCGGCCCCTGTCGGAGACGTGCTGGATCAGCAGGGCCAGGCTCGCTCCGGGCGTGGTGATCAGGGGAAGGATCGCCACCAGGAATCCGAGGACGGCGTAGGGGGGGACCCCATCGCCTCCGGGACGGGTAGGGGAGGGACGGGAGACGTGAGGCGCGGGGCGCGGTGCGCAGGGCGCAGGGCGCGGGATCAGAGCACGACGCGGTAGTGGGTGGTCAGCCGCCGGTCGTCGCCCAGGATGTGGAAGGCGAGGCCGGGCGGTTGGTCGCGGTCCGCGGGGCGGTGGCCTTCCCGGGGCACGGCGCGCCGTCCGCGCCCTCTTCGCCCAGGCGGTCAGCCCCGCGCCCCCTATTGCCGGGTGCGGCCCTGCGTTAGGCGTCGGGCATGTCAGGATGATGATCTGACAGCCACTCACCAAGACGGAGCCTGGCCTCATGACCTCTCCCAGCGGCGACGCCAGTGGCGCCCAGCCACTGATCATCGACACCAGCAAGCCCCACCCGGCCCGGATGTACGACTACTTCCTGGGCGGCAAGGACAACTACGAGGTCGACCGCGAGGCCGCCGAGCAGTTCATCAAGGCGGCGCCGGAGGTGCGGGAGGGAGTGCGCGCCAACCGGCGCTTCATGCACCGAGCCGTCCGCCATGTCGTCGAAGAGGGCGGGGTACGACAGATCCTCGACATCGGCACCGGACTGCCCACCGAGCCGAACGTGCACCAGATCGCGCACGCCATCGCCCCGGACACGCGGATCGTCTACGTCGACAACGACCCGATCGTCAGCACCCACTCGATGGCCCTCATGGAGGACACCGACACCTCGGTCATCCTGGCCGACCTGCGCGATCCCCGCGCGATCCTCGACCACCCCGAGGTCCGCAAGGCCATCGACTTCGACCGGCCGGTGGCGGTGCTGCTGGTCGCCGTCGTGCACTTCCTGCCCGACGACGGGGATCCGTACGGCATCGTCGCCACCCTGCGCGACGCGCTGCCCGCCGGTTCCTATCTCGTCCTGTCGCACGCCACGGGCGACATCCACGAGGACGGCCGCCACGACGCGGCGTCCGTCTACAACCGGGCCACCGCCACCCTCAACCTCCGCACCCACGCCCAAGTCCTGGACTTCTTCGGCGACTTCACCCTCGTGGACCCGGGCCTGGTGCGCGTCACCCACTGGCGCCCCGAGGAGACTCCCGCCCCCGGCGCCGCACCGATCGGCATCTACGGCGGGGTGGCCCGAAAGGACGCCTGACGCTCCGGCCGACCCGCAAGAACGCCTGACGCACCAGCCGGCCCAGAAAAACGCCTGACCCGCACCGGCCGGCCCGCTCAGCCGGCAACCGGAACCGTCTCGCGCAGGAAACCGTTCAGCAGGGCCGTCACCTCGGCGGGCCGTTCCAGGCCGGGGAGATGGCCGGCCCACGGCAGTTCGAGGTGCCGGGCGTCGGCCAGCAACTCCGGTAGCCGGGCCGCGATCTGTCGGAAATCCGCCAGGTCGCGGCCACCCGAGACCGCGAGACAGGGTGCCTCTACGGCCGCCAGGTCGACCTCCACCCTCTTCCGCCCGGCCCCTTCGGGAGCGGCGAGCTGCACCTCGAAGGCCCGCCGCTGCATCCCCCGCACCCGCTCCCGGACCACCGCGTCGGCGTCCGGCCCCAGCCAGGTGTCCACGTTCAGTTCTACGGCCCCCTCGACATCGCCCGCCTCGATCAGCTCGTCCTCCCGGTCCCCGAACTCCCGCAGTTCATCGGTGGGTTGGTGGCCCGGCACCCCGGCACACAGCAGCACCATGGCGGCGACCCGATCCGGACGCCGTGCCGCGATCTCCACGGCGACCTCTCCGCCGTACGACGAGCCGATCAGCACCGCCCGCTCGACACCGAGGCTGTCCAGCAGGTCGAGTACGTCCTCGGCGTCGTTGTGCCGCCGGTCCGGCAAAGGCGATTCGCCGAACCCCCGGAAGTCACAACGCACCACCCGATAGCCGGAGTTGACCAGGTCCGGCCACTGCGGATCCCACATCCCCCGGTCGCACACCGCGGAGTGCAGCAGTACCAGCGCGGGACGGTCTCCGGCCGCGTCGTCGTCATGGTCAGGGGCGTAGTCATGGGCGAGAGTCATGCGGCAGACCCTAGGCGGCGAGCGATCGGACCACCCCATGAATTTCGGCGGCTGGATCCCGGCTGCTGGATCCCGGCGTCGGCGACGGTCGTCAGTCGCCGATCGTGATCGTCCTGCCCTGCCTGGCCGGCAGCGAGAAGCCCAGCACGGTGCTCGTGTCGCGCAGGGTTTCCGGGAAGGCTCCCACGGCGCCGACGCCACGGGCGCGTTCGAGGCGTTGCGGGCGGGTCAGGGTGAGGCCGAAGTCCTTCGTGAGACCGGCGCCGTCCAGCAAGTCGCAGAGGAACAGCATGTGTTCGTCGAGCGGCACCTGTTCGGAACGGACGGCACGGACGCCGTTGAGCAGGGCGGCGCGCAGTGCGGGATCCGGGTGGTGGCGTGTTCTGGTGAGGACGGTGCCGGGTCTGTGGCGCAGTACGCCTCGCTCGGTGAGTACGCCCGTGTGCAGGGCGAGTGCTTGCCTGCCGCGTTCTCGGAGCCAGCGGGTCACCGTGAGGGGTCGGGGGGCGAGGCCGGCGGTGCGGGTCCCTAACGCGACGAGCAGGTCGTCTGCCCAAGTCAGGCCGGTGTGGGGCGTGTTGGCCGAGAGTTCGATCTCGCCGCGGAGCTGGTAGATCTCGAGTCCTAGTTTTCTGGTCTTCCTCGGCCTGATCAACAACCGTCTCCGCAGGGCGAGTTCACCCAGTTCCGCGGCCGCGCAACCGGCCGCCGTCTGGGCCGGGCTGGGCACCCTGCCGTTCTCCCCGTACGACAGCAGGGCGAACTCCTCGGGCAGGGACAGACGTTGGAGCGGTGCGGGTCCGAACATGCGGTGCATTCTGCACGGCGGGCCGGTCGTCCATGGCCAGGATGGTCATGGTGATGGTGATGGTGGAGCCAGCCCCACCCCCGACCGGGCAGCCCACCCCCTCGTGGTGGCAGCCCGCACGCGGGATCGTTGATCTCACAAGGACAAGGCCAAAACCAACGTCAAGGCCAAGCCCAAGGCCGACGTCAAGGTCCACAACTCGCCGGAAGGGAACCGACATGTCTCACACCGCCACCACCTCCCCCACGAAGAACGCCCGCACCGCCCAGCCGTCGGCCGGCGCCCCCGCCCCGCGGAGCCCCCGCTCCACGCCCCGCGTCATGCCCCTCTGGCAGGCGATGGCCCACCTGTTCGCCCCGGCCGAGGGCGCGGTACGGCCGTAGGGTCTCGTCCCGCCCCCGGACACCCGCGAGTGGAGTCCCCGGAGTCACCCCACGTGCACCCGGCGTTCACGTCCCCCGCGAAACATGCAGCTCATGAGACGTGTCACCCCCGCCGTGATCCTCGGCGTGGCCGCGCTGCTGGCCACCCCGTTCGCCGCCCAGGCCGCCCCCGGCAGCGGCAACGCCCACACCGACAGCTACGGCACGAAGGCCGTGTACGCACCGGAGCAGAACTCCCGCTCGTACCAGAAGGCCCCGGCCGGCTTCACCCCCGTCTTCACCGAGAACGTGTCCCGGCACGGGTCCCGTTCCGCGACCGACAGCTCGGACGGCGACCTGATCCTCGCGCTCTGGAACAAGGCCCAGGCCGAAGGCCAACTCACCGCGAAGGGGCGGGAGTTCGGGCCGAAGGCGCAGGCCCTCGAAGCCGCCATGAGCACCGTCGGGTACGGCGACCTCAGCGCGCGCGGCAAGGCGGAGATCCAGGCCACCGCCACCCGGATGGAGAAGCGGCTGCCGAGTCTCTTCGCGACGATCGCGAAGGACAAGGAGCCCATCGACGTCGTCAGTTCGGGGCAGGGCCGGGCCGTCGACAGCGCCAACCTCTACGGCGCCGCCCTCGCCAAGACCGACCCCGACCTCACCTCCCTCATCGGCGCGACCCGTACCGACAAGGACCTCCTCTACTTCCACAAGGCCGCCGGCGGCGCCGCCTACCGCGACTACATCGCCAACGACCAGCGGCTCGCGACGACGCTGAAGACCATCACGGACCAGCCGAAGACCCACCGCGCCGCCCGTGACGTACTGAGGAAGCTCTTCAAGCCGGCGTTCGTGGACCGGATCACGGCGGGCGAGTTCGCGTCGATCGGCACGGACGTCGAGGCCGCCACCGCCGTCTACAACCTGTACGCCATCGCGCCCGCGATGAGCGGGGAGAGCCCGGGCGGCAAGGGCTGGGGCATGGACCGGTACATCTCGGCGGCCGACGCCGACTGGTTCGGGTACATCTCCGACACCGAGGACTTCTACGAGAAGGGGCCGGGCTTCGCGGACAGCGACATCACGTACAAGATGGCCGGTGTCCTGCTCGACGACTTCTTCAAGAAGGTCGAGGCCAGGCGCGACGGCACGAGCGACCTGGGCGCCGAACTCCGGTTCACCCACGCCGAGGAGATCATCCCGCTGGCCGCGCTGATGGGCCTGCCGGGCAGCACGAAGGGCGTCACGGTCAAGCAGCCGTACACCTACGCGAGCAACCCGTGGCGCGGCGCGGCCGTGGCCCCGCTCGGCTCGAACATCCAGTGGGACGTCTTCCGCAAGGGCGGCACCTACCTCGTCCGCATGCTCTACAACGAGAAGGAGACCGCCTTCAAGGCCGGCTGCCGTCCCGCCTCCAAGGGCAGCAAGTTCTACGACCTGAACGAACTGGAGCGCTGCTTCGGGCGGACCGGCAACTGACGTACCGGACGACCCGCCGGGGCTGCCGTCGGTCAGCCCCGGCCGCGCGCCCCGGCCCCCGGCCCCACCACACCACCCACCGTGAAGCCGATCACCGAGCCGCCGCCCTCCCGCCGTAGCGCGAACGGCGCTCCCCCGTGCGCCAGGGCCACCTCGCGGACGATCGACAGGCCGAGGCCCGAGCCGGGGAGTGAACGGGCGTCCGCCGCGCGGTAGAAGCGGTCGAAGATGCGGAAGAGGTCGCTCTCGGAGACTCCGGGACCTCGGTCGAGGACTTCGACGCGGACTGTGCCGGGGCGGGCGGGACCGGAGACGGAGATCTCGATGGGGGTCTGGCCCGCGCGGTCGAACTTGGCCGCGTTCTCGACCAGGTTGGAGATCGCGCGCTGGAGCATGCCGGGGCGGCCGTCGGTCGTCGTGTCGCCGCTCGCGCGGACGGTGATGTCGCGGCCGGTGCGTCGGCGGGCCAGGCCCGCCACGTCCTCCGCGATGTCGGCCAGGTCCACCTGCTGGGGCGGTTCGGTGTCGGACTGGCCCGCCGCCAGATCCACCAACTCGTTGACCAGGTCGGTGAGTTCGCGGGCCTCCTGGCTCAGGTCCGCGACCAGTTCCTCGCGGGTGCCGGGCGGCAGTTCGTCCATGCGGCGGAGCAGCGAGATGTTCGTACGGAGCGAGGTCAGCGGGGTGCGGAGTTCATGGCCCGCGTCCTGGATCAGGCGGCGCTGGTCCTCCTCCGACTGCGCGAGGCGGCCGAGCATCCGGTCGAACGCGCGGCCGAGGCGGCCCACCTCGTCGTAGCCGGTGACGGGGACCTGGACGCCGAGGCGTCGGGTGCGGGCCACGTCCTCGGCCGCCGCGGTGAGGATGATCAGGCGACGCGTGATCCGCCGGGCCAGCCACCAGCCGCACAGACCGGCGAGCACCACCACCGCCGCCATCAGCACGAACGTCCGCTGCTGCAGGGCCCGCAGCAGATCCTCCGTGTCGCTGAACTCCTGCGCGACCTGCACCGCGCCCCGCCCGGCGCCGAGCGAGACGGTCGCGATGCGGTACACGTCCTCGCCGACGGCGACGTCCTTGTGCTCCACCGTCTTCCCGGCCACCCGGTCGCCCGCGATCGCCCGGTCGTCACCGGTGACGGGCAGCGCCGGGCTGCCGCTGTCGAGGACACCGCCGTCCCGCCCGAGCACCTGGACGTCCGTCCGGGCGGGCCGCACGATGTCGTGGCCGGGCGCGGAGGAGGAGAAGTCCTCGGTCGTCATCTGGTGCGTCCGCACCTCGTCCTGCAGATCCTGGACGACCTGGTCGAACACGGACTCCTGGTCGACCCGGACCAGCCGGGCCGCCGCGCCGTACGACAGCACGCCGACGAGGAGAGTGACGGCCGCGGTCACCGCGGCGAAGGACAGGACGAACGTGGTGCGGAGTGAAACCAGTCTGGGTCGCCTGGTGGCCACGAACCGCCGCAGGCGGCCCACTCAGTCCTCCCGCAGCACGTAACCCACGCCACGCACCGTGTGGATCAGCTGCGGCGCGCCGGGCTCGTCGAGCTTGCGGCGCAGGTAGCCGACGTAGACGGCGAGGTTCTTGGAGCCGGGGCCGAAGTCGTAGCCCCAGATGCGGTCGTAGATCGTGGAGTGGTCAAGGACGATGCCCGCGTTGCGCACGAGCAGTTCGAGGAGCTCGAACTCGGTCCGGGTCAGCTCCAGTTCGCGCTCCCCGCGCCAGACGCGGCGGGCCTGGAGGTCCATGCGGAGGCCGGCCGCGGTGATCTGCTTGTCGGAGGCGGTGGCCGAGGGGGAGAACGCCGATGGCGCGTGCGGGCCGTCCCGTAGTACGTCGGAGGGACCCGCGGTGCCGGGGACGCCGTTCGCCGGGACCGGGCTGGTGCGGCGGAGCAGGGCGCGCAGCCTCGCGAAGACCTCCTCCACGTCGAACGGCTTCACCACGTAGTCGTCGGCGCCCGCGTCCAGGCCCGCGATACGGTCGGCCGTCTCCACGAGGGCGGTCAGCATGAGGATCGGGGTGCGGTCGCCCTCGGCGCGCAGCACCCGGCAGACCTGGAGGCCGTCGATGCCGGGCATCATCACGTCGAGGAGCAGCACGTCCGGTGGGGTGCGGTGGGCCTGCGCGAGCGCCTCGACACCGTCGGCGACCGCGGTCACCTGGTAGCCCTCCAGGGTCAGGGCCCGCTCCAGGGCATGACGGATGGCACGGTCGTCTTCGGCGAGCAGCACAGTCTGGGGCACGGTACCCAGTGTGCCAAGGCCTCCGGCGGTTGGCCGGTGGGGGCAGGTCTACGATCACCCTTTTTACCGGGCTCTCACCGAGGCGGACGCAACCTGGGCCCAGCTCCTACCGTCTTCTCACGGTCGGGTGGGCGGGGCGGGAGCCGACGCGCGGGGGGGGGGGGGGGGGGCGCCCCCCCCCCCCCCCCCCCCGGGCGCGGGGCCCGGCGCGCCCCCCCCCGCGGGGGGGGGCCCCCCCCGCCGCCCCCCCCCCGGGGGGGGGGGCCGGGGGGGGTGGGGC
>NZ_JBIWMV010000008.1:365946-381017 GCF_044766845.1 Streptomyces sp. NPDC101776
GGCCACCCCGGGGGCCCCCCCCCCCGGGGCCCCCCCCCCCCCGCCCCCCCCGGGGGGGGGGGGGGGGGGGGCCAGCCGACGCGCCTGGGGGCTGCGCCCCCAGACCCCCCTTCGGCCCTGAAGGGGCCTCGTCCTCAAACGCCGGACGGGCTGGATATGGACGGCCTGTGCTGGAAAGGCGCCGGACGAGCCAGAGACCGCCAGTCCGAGCGAGAAGGCGCGCCCCCACCGGGTGGGTGGGGGTTCGGGACGGCAGAACCTCCTCCTCAAGCACCGGACCTGCTGACCATTGCCGGCCTGCGATGAAAGGTGCGCCCGAACCTCACGCGCCCGGCGAAGCCGAAAGCGCCGCCAGCTGCTCCGCGAACGGTACGACCGTCAGTTCCGGCTGCTTCTTCTCCTTGTGGGGTGTGGACAGGCCCCGCGTCAGGGCCGTCAGCTCCTCCGCCGCCCGCTCGATCCGGTCCGGCAGGCCCTCCGCGCCCCAGTCCTCCGAGGCGGCGTAGACCCCGGTGGGGACGACGACGGCGCGGAGGTGGGCGAAGAGCGGGCGGAGGGCGTGGTCCAGTACCAGCGAGTGGCGCGCGCTGCCGCCGGTCGCGGCGATGAGGACCGGCTTTCCGGCCAGCGCGTCCTTGTCCAGGACGTCGAAGAAGGACTTGAAGAGTCCGCTGTACGACGCCGAGAACACCGGCGTGACCGCGATCAGCCCGTCCGCCTCCGTCACCGCGTCCAGCGCGGCGGCGAGGGAACGGCCGGGGAAGCCGTTGGTGAAGTTGTGCGCTATCTCCACGGCGAGGTCGCGCAGCTCCACCACCTGGATGTCGGCGGGGACCTTGCGGTCCACCGCCGCCGCCAGGCGGTCGGCCAGCAGCCTCGTGGAGGAGGGCACACTCAGGCCCGCCGAGACGACTACGAGCTTCATGCGACGGTCACCCCTTCCGCTGCGGCGGCCTTGGCCGCCTTCAGCGACTCGTGGGTCGGCGCCTCCGGCACGTCCGCCGGGCGGTTCACCGCGAACTCCTTGCGCAGCACCGGTACGACCTCCTCGCCCAGCAGGTCGAGCTGCTCCAGGACCGTCTTGAGCGGCAGACCGGCGTGGTCGAGCAGGAAGAGCTGGCGCTGGTAGTCACCGGCGTAGTCGCGGAAGGCCAAGGTCTTCTCGATGACCTCTTGCGGCGAGCCGACGGTCAGCGGGGTCTGGTCGGTGAAGTCCTCCAGGGAGGGCCCGTGGCCGTAGACCGGCGCGTTGTCGAAGTACGGGCGGAACTCGCGCACCGCTTCCTGGGAGTTCTTGCGCATGAAGACCTGGCCGCCGAGGCCGACGATCGCCTGCTCCGCCGTGCCGTGGCCGTAGTGCGCGTACCGCTCCCGGTACAGCTCGACCATCTGCTTGGTGTGGTCGGCCGGCCAGAAGATGTTGTTGTGGAAGAAGCCGTCGCCGTAGAAGGCGGCCTGCTCGGCGATCTCGGGGCTGCGGATCGAGCCGTGCCAGACGAACGGCGGTACGTCGTCCAGCGGGCGGGGCGTGGAGGTGAAGCCCTGGAGCGCGGTGCGGAACTTGCCCTCCCAGTTCACTACGTCCTCGCGCCACAGGCGGCGCAGCAGGGCGTAGTTCTCGATGGCGAGGTTGATGCCCTGGCGGATGTCCTGCCCGAACCAGGGGTAGACCGGGCCGGTGTTGCCGCGGCCCGTCATCACGTCGACCCGGCCGTCGGCGAGGTGCTGGAGCATCGCGAAGTCCTCCGCGATCTTCACCGGGTCGTTGGTGGTGATGAGGGTGGTGGAGGTGGAGAGGATGAGCTTCTCGGTCCGCGCGGCGATGTAGCCGAGCATCGTCGTCGGGGACGAGGGGACGAACGGGGGGTTGTGGTGCTCACCCGTGGCGAAGACGTCGAGTCCGACCTCCTCGGCCTTCAGCGCGATGGCGACCATGGCCTTGATGCGCTCACGCTCGGTCGGCGTCCGTCCGGTGGTCGGGTCCGGTGTGACGTCGCCGACGCTGAAGATCCCGAACTGCATGGTCGTTCACCCTCCAGGTTGTTGATTATTCAACTATACCCCTCAACGGTCACCCCGCCGCACATATTCCAGGCACCGGGGACACGGCTTCCAAGTACCGGCGACGCGGCCGTCCACCCGCTGTCAGTGGCCCGTCCTACGATCCCCCCATGGCCGCCCCACGCCGTAGCGCCTCCGGAGAAGGGGAAGCCGACGACACCCGCGGAATCGTCGACCCCGCCGAACTCCTCACCCGCGTCCGCTTCCGCCGCCCCGAACCCGCCGAGCCCCTCCGCCCGTACATCGAGCACTACTGGCTCATCGACTGGGACCTGACCGAGCCCTACGTCTCCCATGTCGTCCCGCACCCGGCCGTGCACATCGTCTTTCAGCGGCTCGCCGGCGAGGACGCCTTCGTCGAGGTCGCCGGCATCCCGCACGGGCTCTTCGCCCAGAAGCTGGAGGGGCGGGGGCGGGTCTGCGGGATCAAGTTCCGGCCCGGCGCCTTCCGTGCCGTCGCCCCTGACCGGCCCGTGTCGGAGTGGACGGGGGCGCGGGTGCGGCAGCCCGAGGTGTTCCCGGACACCGACCCCGCCGTCGTCCTCGATCCCGCCGACGAGAGCGCCCGCGTCGCCGCCCTGGACGCCTTCCTGCTCGCCCTCGGCCCCCGCCCCGACCCGCAGGCCGAACTCGCGACCACCCTGGTCGACCGCATCCGCACCGACCGCACGATCCGCCGCGTCACCGACTTCGCCCACACCGAGGGCCTGTCCGTACGACTGCTGCAACGCCTCTTCGCCGCGTACGTCGGCGTCGGCCCCTGGGGGTCCCCCCTCTGGGGGAGGGTCATCCTGCGCTACCGCATCCACGAGGCCCTGGAGCGGGCCGGCGCCGAGGAACCCGTCGACTGGGCGGCCCTCGCCGCCGACCTCGGTTACGCCGACCAGGCCCACCTGATCCGGGACTTCACGACGACGGTCGGGGTGACACCGACGGCGTACGCGCAGAGTGCGCAGAGTGCGCGGGGTGCGCCGGGCGGACAGGGTGCGCACGGCGCGCAGGGCGGGCGCTGACCGTCGTCGCTGACCGGCTCCACCAACCGCCGCCCACGGGGCCGTCCGCCCGCTGGTAGCTTTCGCAGCGGTCGGACAACAGCGGGGAGTGAGACCTGATGAACCGAGCTCAGGCCCTGGTCCGCTGGTCCACGGCGGACAACAACCCCATCCAGGTCTTCGGCACCGTGGCCGCCGTCACCGTCGGCGCGGTCACCGTGCGCCCCACCGGGACGTCCGGTACCGGGCTCGCCGTGCTGTGTCTGCTCGTCCTCGTGTCGCTGCTGCTGTGCACCCGGCTCATCCCCGAAGGCCACTTCTCACCGGGTGCGCAGCTCGCGGTGCTGTGCGTCTGGTCGGCGGGGGCCGCCGCGCTGATGGGCCTGGACCGCTCCGGGGCCTCGACCCTGTTCGCGTACTTCGCCACCGGCCACGCCGGATACCGCCTCGACAGCCGCCGCTCACTGCCCTTCGCGGCGGCCACCAGCGCCCTGTGCGCGGGAGTGCTGCTGCTGCCGTGGGGCGCCCACGGCACCTCGTGGATCGTGGGCGCCTTCACCGGGGTCAGTGTGCTGGTCGGTATCTCCAACCGCGCCCACACCGACGCGCTGCGCTCCGCACGGGCCGCCGCCGAGCAGGCCGAGCTGGCCGCACGGGCCGAGGCGCGGGCCGAGGCGCTCGCCGAGCGGGCCCGGATCGCCCGGGACGTGCACGACGTACTGGCCCACTCGCTGGCCGGGGTGAACATGCAACTGGAGGTCACCGACGCCCTGTTGGAGTCCGGTGACATCGAACGCGCCCGGCAGGCGGCCCAGCGGGCGCAGAGCCTGGTGCGGTCGGGGCTGACCGAGGTGCAGCGCACGGTCGGCGATCTGCGCGAGGACGCGCTGCCGCTGGTGGAGACGCTGCGGTCCCTGCTCGCCTCCGCATCCGACGCCGGTACGCTGACCGTCGACGGGCCACCGCGTGAACTGCCCGTCCGCCTCGCCCAGGTGATCGTGCGCTGCGCCCAGGAGGCGCTGACCAACGCGCACAAGTACGCGCCCGGCGCTCCGGTCCGTATGCGCCTGGAGTACCGGGCACGGCAGCCGGAGGCGACCGTCTTCGAAGTGGTCAACTCCGCGCCGCCGGAAGGCTCGCGGCCACTGGCCGGCGCCGGGAGCGGGATGGGGCTGGTCGGGATGCGCGAGCGCCTCGACCTGGTGGGCGGCACGGTCTCGGCCGGGCCGATCGTGGACGGCGACGACAGTGGAGGCTGGCGAGTGCGCGTGGTGATCCCGGGATGAGCGACGAGCGGCAGGGCGAACAGCAGCCTGTTGTCAGGGTGGTTGTGGCCGACGACCAGACCGCGGTCCGTGAGGCGCTGGCGACCGTACTGGATCTGCAGCCCGGCGTGGAGGTCGTGGCCACGGCGAAGGACGGCGGGGAGGCCGTGCGGGCCGCCGAGGAGCACGCGCCCGATGTGGTCCTGATGGATCTCAACATGCCGCGGATGGACGGGGTCGAGGCCACCCGGCTGATCACCGAGCGCTTCCCGCGGGTCGCCGTCGTCGTGCTGACCACCTTCGCCGACGAGGGGTACATCCTCGCCGCGCTCGGTGCCGGTGCCCGCGGCTACCTCACCAAGGAGTCCGGCCGGCAGGACATCACCCGCGCGGTGCGGGCCGCGGCGGCCGGGCAGTCCGTGCTCGACCCCGCCGTACGGGACCGGCTCGTCGCCGCCGCCGCGCGGGGCGGCGCCCCCGTCGAGCGCCCGGGCACGGGACTCGCCCCTGATCTCACGCCCCGGGAGGTCGAGGTCCTCACGCTGATCGGCGAGGGGTTCACCAACCGGGGGATCGCCGAGCGGCTGGTGGTCAGCGAGGCCACGGTGAAGACGCATATCAACAACCTCTTCTCCAAGGCGCATCTGCGGGACCGGGCGCATGCCGTGAAGTACGCGTTCATCCACGGACTGGTGAAGACCCCTGGGTGAGGGCCTCGCCGCGGGCACCGGCCGACGGCAGCATCCGGACGCGGGCCAGCAGCACGAACACCCGGGTGAGGACCATGGCCAGCGCCATGATGACGAAGAACGGCGCGATGGCGTCCTGCACTATCTGGTGCTCCGCCATGAACGTGCCGAGGTGGTCGCGGAACCCGGTGTTGTGCTCGGCGAGGTAGATGAAGGCGACGCGCAGGCCGACCACCGCCGTCCAGATCGCCACGAACCCCGCGCCGCACCGGGTGTGGACCTCGCCCGAGGCCGGGTCGCGCTCCACGCCGGTCGTGAACGTGGCGACGACCCCGCAGGCCAGCCCGATCGCGGCGCCCACCAGATAGACCACGATGTCGACGTGCTGGGTGGGCATCCCCTTCAGATAGAAGTAGCCGACCGCCGACACCGTGCCGATCGGCATCAGCACCTTGTGCAGGTCGTACTTCCGGCGCCCGTACTGCGTCAGCATCATCACCGCGAAGATGCCCCCGCTGATCGTCAGCGCCTGCTCCATGTCCGTCATGACGTCGCACTCCTCGGTCTCCGGCGGTGTGTCCGCCGCGCGTTTTCCTGAGACCGACTCTCCCGCCGACGCCGGAAAAGCTCCCGGACCCACGGGTGGAAATCCGGGTGGAGACGCAAGGTGGAGGCTCCCCCTGAGGACCGCTCGGGGACCAGGCGCGCCGACCGTGCCCCGGCGCTAGACCTCCCCCGCCCGCAACCGCGCGATCTGCCGGCCGCTGAACTCCACCGTCCGCCTCATGTGCCCGACGATCACGGCGAGTTCGGCGTCGTCGAGGTCGTCGAAGAGGGTGAACCAGCCGCCGCCCAGCCGGTTCCACATGCGCCCGAACTCGGTGATCTTCTCCGGGACGGTCGCCACCAGCACCCGCCGCCGGTCCTCCGCGTCCCGCTCCCGGACGACGTACCCCGCCCGCTCCAGCCGGTCCACCAGCCGCGTCGCCGACCCGGTCGTCAGCCCGGTCAGCTCGGCGACCCGGCCCGTGGTCACGGGCCCGGCCTCCAGCGTGAGCAGGTTCAGACACTGCAGATCGGTGGGGTGCAGCCCGAGCCGGTCGGCGACGGCCTGGTTGAACAGGGCGTACGACGCCATGTACCGGCGCGAGACGGTGGACAACTCGTCCAGCAGCCGCGCCCGCGCGTTCCCGGACATGTCGTTACCCCTCGTTGCCTGTGCCGTACGGAGATCGAGATCGTACGACGCGGCCGGGAGTGTGGCTCAGGGGTACTACGGGCGTGGCTCAGAAGCAGCAGGTGTCACCAGTGGCGGCTGCGTCAGAAGTAGTAGGTGTCACCGGTGTCCAGGACGAGCACCCGCTGCTGGTCGTTGGCCCGGTTCCCGTCCACCGCGCCGCCGCCCCACACCGTGTCCAGCTCCAGCAGCACCTCCGAGGACGTGTCCCGCAGCCGTACCCCCAGCTCGATGCGCTCGCCCGCCTCGTCCGCGGCCAGCGCCCCCGTCCGGCACACCACGACCCGCTCCCCCGACCGCGCACACCCCTCCGGCAGCGTCTGCCGGTCCGCGAGCGGCTTCGACCAGCGCAGCCGTACGGTCGCGTCGGGCACCGCCGACGGCCCGTGGTTGCGCGGAGTGAGCCGGACGTCGACGCGGCCCTCGGTCATGACGGCGGAGCCGTGGTAGGCGAGATCCGCCTCCGGAGCCGGCACACCGGGGGCCGCGCCCATCGCCGCGAGCGCCGCACCCGCCACGACGCCGACCCGCACTACCCGTACTACTCGCATGCCGTCCACTCCTCGGTTCGCCCGTGCACCCCGTACACCGCCGCTGCGGTCGTACGGATGTATCCCACGTGGAGCGCACGACAGGCGCCGTCCATCAGGTGACAGCCCGCGTGATGGGATGGCGGCCATGCTCGTCCTCCGCTCCGCAGCCCTCTTCGTCGTCGCCGCCGTCTTCGAGATCGGCGGCGCCTGGCTGGTCTGGCAGGGGGTGCGCGAACACCGCGGCTGGCTGTGGGCCGTCGGCGGGGTCATGGCCCTCGGCGTCTATGGCTTCGTCGCCACCTTCCAGCCCGACGCCCACTTCGGCCGCATCCTCGCGGCCTACGGCGGGATCTTCGTCGCCGGTTCACTGGCCTGGGGCGCGGTCGCGGACGGCTACCGGCCCGACCGCTGGGACCTCACGGGCGCCCTGATCTGCCTGGCCGGAATGGCCGTGATCATGTGGGCACCGCGCGGGAACTGAGCCCCCGCCGGGCCCCCGCCGGACCCCCCTATCCTGGGGGGAGTCGTACGGAGTCGTACGTACGATCCCCTCGATCCGTCCCCAGGAGCAGCCCATGGCCACCGCCGCACCTTCCGCCGCCTCCCGTATCGCGGTCGTCACCGGGGCGAGCGGCGGCATCGGCGGGGCCACCGCCCGGCAGCTCGCCGCGGCCGGTTACCGCGTCGTCCTCACCGCCCGCCGCAAGGACCGCATCGAGGCGCTCGCCGAGGAGATCAACAAGGCGGGCCACCAGGCGACGGCCTACGAACTCGACGTCACCGACCGCACCGCCGTCGACGAGTTCGCGACCGCCTTCAAGACGATCGGCGTGCTCGTCAACAACGCGGGCGGCGCGCTCGGCGCCGACCCGGTCGCGACCGGCGACCCCGCCGACTGGCGCACGATGTACGAGACGAACGTCCTCGGCACCCTGAACATCACCCAGGCCCTGCTCCCCGCGCTCACCGCGAGCGGCGACGGCACGGTCGTGGTCGTCTCCTCCACCGCCGGCCACGGCACGTACGAGGGCGGCGCGGGCTATGTCGCCGCCAAGCACGGCGCCCACGTCCTCGCCGAGACACTGCGCCTGGAGATCGTCGGCACGCCGGTCCGGGTCATCGAGGTCGCGCCCGGCATGGTCAAGACGGACGAGTTCGCGCTGACCCGGTTCGGCGGCGACGCGGAGAAGGCGGCGAAGGTCTACGCGGGCGTCGCCGAGCCCCTCACCGCCGACGACGTGGCCGACACGATCACCTGGGCGGTCACCCGCCCCAGCCATGTCAACATCGACCTCCTCGTGGTCCGCCCCCGCGCCCAGGCCTCGAACACGAAGGTCCACCGGGAGGTCTGATGCCCGACCGAGAGGGCAACCCGGACAACTCCCAAGAGGCCCTGGAACAGCGCCGCCTGGCCGAGGAGACCAGAAACGAACGCAAAGTCTGGTATTTCCTCGGCTACTTCCTCTTCGGCATCCACATCGTCGCGTTCGTGATGATCTACGCGGTGACACACGCGCCGAACAAGTAGGTGTCCCCGCGCATCGGTTCAGGGACTTGGCGATGCGGGCCTATTTCCGCTGCCGGAAGATCCACTCCCGCGTGCTCGATGGCGCAGGCGATCGGCCAGGTGGACTTGTGCTCGACGCCGTGCGCGTTGGCCAGGCCTCCCCAACAGGGCACCGTCGTCGTCCGGGGAGAGCTCGACGATGGCGTACGGCCCGTCCCTGCCCTGGTCAGCGAGGGCCGCGCCGGTGACGACCGCCGATGTCCCCACCCCCGCGACCCGGGCTAAGAATGCGCGCCTTGTCGTCATTTTCCACACCTCAGTTCAGGGACTTGATGATGCGTCCGATACGGGTGGCTGCTTTCTCCGCGGTGCCCTGGATGTAGAAGCCGTCGACCGCCTCGTAGGTGACGTGGTCGAAATTCCACTTGTCGGGCATGTTCTTGGCGCCGCCCTCGAACATCGACATGACGAAAGTGCTGGAGAACGACGAATTCTCGCGGATCGCGTTCGCGGTGGTCGTGGACAACTCCGGTTCCACACCCGCGAAGACGCCCTTGCCGACCTGGAAGACCCAGAGCGGTACCTGGGCGGTGCCGGTTGGGGTGAAGGTGACGGTCCTGGTGGGCGCGCTGGCCTGCGGCCCCTGGACCTGCGTCGTGGTGATGCCGTCGGTGACCAGCCGCACCACAACTCCCTTGCCGCTCTCGTACTTTCGGATGCCCTGCGCCACCCGCACGATCTCGTTCCCGAGCCGCTCGCCCTGCGCGGTCAGCAGCGCGAAACCGGCGTCGTGCAGATCGGTGCCGTAGGTCCAGCCCTTGTCCTTGTCGATCGTGTAACGCTTCGCGCGATACGCCGGGAACTGGTCCCCGCACGCCCCGACCAGCCAGAAGCCGACGGCACCGGGGTACTGCGTCTCGACGTGCGCCACGGCCGCCCCCGCGAGGTCGGCGGTGATCGGCAGGGTGCCGTCGGCCATGACCGAGTCCTGCATCACGCAGGACTGCACGTTGTAGTTGGTCAGCACGGCGATCGGGTTGCCGTCGAGGTCGTTGAAGCGGGCGACGTACACGCCCTTGTCGGACGGCAGTTGCTCATTGACGCCGAGCCAGTAGCCGTCGGCGGTGAGGACGTTGCGGTTGACGTTGACGTCGGACTTCCCACTGCCGTAGCCGACTTGGGCGTCCTGCAGGCTCCCGACGGCGTCGGCGACCGCGCTCTTGGTCGCGGCGACGATGTTCTGGACGTAGGCCGCCGCCCCCACCGAGGACGAACTCGGCTGCACATGCGGCGCGGAGAAGCAGTGCGTGACGGTGACCATGATGTCCGCGGCGGCGACACCACTGGCCGCGGTAATGGCCGTGCGCATCAGCGCGATCGCCTCCGCGCTGATCGAGGTCAGATCCAGCACGGCCAGCGCGATACGCCGGGACCCCGACTCCACCAGCAGGACCCGCACATGGAGGTCGTCGTGCACGGCGGTGAAGTTGTCCAGCGGCAGCAGCGAGGCGGCGGGCGTGAACGCGGCCTTCCCGACCCCCGCCTTCAGCCCGCCCACCGCCTTCGCGGCGGCCCGCGCGGAACCGGCCCCACCGACCACGGTCGCCGCGAGCGCGGTCGCCGCCCCCGCGGCCACGACGGTCCGCCGACTCAACTCGCCCTGATTCCGGTACGACTCCATCATGTGCTGTCCTCCGAGACGCTGCGGGTGGGACGGGATTAACACCCGGGCAGCATCACAGCGAAATTCGAGGCCAGCAATAAGGGCCGCACGCAAACAATGCTTTCACGAATGGAGCATGCATTTGACGTGCGGCGGCTGCGGAAATCCACAGCAATGGGCCTCGAATTCACAGCGATCTCAGAAGGATTTCAGGGCTCAACCCTTCACGCACACGACCTGCTTCAGCTTCGCCACGACCTCCACGAGGTCCCGCTGCTGATCGATGACCTGCTCGATCGGCTTGTACGCGCCCGGGATCTCGTCCACGACACCGGAGTCCTTACGGCACTCCACGCCCCGCGTCTGCTCCTCCAGGTCCTTCACCGAGAAGCGGCGCTTGGCCGCGTTACGGCTCATGCGCCGACCGGCGCCGTGCGAGGCGGAGTTGAAGGACTTCTCGTTGCCGAGGCCCTTCACGATGTACGAACCGGTGCCCATCGAGCCCGGGATGATCCCGAAGTCGCCGGAGCCGGCGCGGATCGCCCCCTTACGGGTGACCAGCAGGTCCATTCCCTCGTACCGCTCCTCACTCACGTAGTTGTGATGGCACGAGATCTCCTGCTCGAAGGTCGGCTTCGCCTTCTTGAACTCCTTGCGGACCACGTCCTTCAGGAGCGCCATCATGATCGTGCGGTTGTACTTCGCGTACTCCTGCGCCCAGAACAGGTCGTTGCGGTACGCCGCCATCTGCGGGGTGTCCGCGATGAAGACGGCGAGGTCACGGTCGACCAGGCCCTGGTTGTGCGGGAGCTTCTGGGCGGTGCCGATGTGGTGCTCGGCCAGTTCCTTGCCGATGTTCCGGGAACCGGAGTGCAGCATGAGCCACACCGAACCGGACTCATCGATGCAGACCTCGCAAAAGTGGTTTCCTCCGCCAAGTGTGCCCATCTGCTTCGCGGCCCGCTCCTCCCGGAACTTCACCGCATCCGCGACGCCCTCGAACCGCCCCCAGAACCCGTCCCACCCGCCGGTGGCCAGACCGTGGAACCGCCCCGGCTCAACGGGGCTGTCGTGCATCCCCCGCCCCACCGGAATCGCCTCCTCGATCTTCGACCGCAGCCGCGACAGATCGCCGGGAAGATCGTTCGCCGTGAGTGACGTCTTCACCGCCGACATGCCGCAGCCGATGTCGACCCCCACCGCCGCGGGGCAGACCGCACCCTGCATCGCGATGACCGAGCCGACCGTCGCGCCCTTCCCGTAGTGGACGTCCGGCATGACCGCCAGGCCCTTGATCCACGGCAGGGTCGCCACGTTGCGGAGCTGCTGGAGCGCCCCCTCCTCGACCGACGCGGGGTCGGCCCACATGCGGATCGGCACCTTCGCGCCCGGTATCTCTACATACGACATTTCGTCCTCATTCCCCCGGAAAACAACAGAAGTCTAAAATCGCAAAACCGGTGCCAAGGTCGACGAAAGGGATACCGGACCGGCATTCACGGCTGTGCGTGCGATACACATTGTCTCCAGGGGGTCCCCCGGTGCGGCAAGCGATTAACCGGCGGGGACACTGGCAGGACCCTTGATCATCGTCCAGGACCCTTGATCGTCGTCGAGAGGAGCCCGACCGTGCAGCGGAAGGCCTACGTACCCGGCACCGCCGCGCTCCTGGTGGCGCTGCTGGCGGGCTGCACGAGCGGCTCGGCCGACAGCGGTACGACGGACGACGCGAACCCGGGGGAGGCCGGTACGGCGACGGCGGTGGCCCAGCCGGGCAAGTACCGCACGCTCCCGGAACCCTGCGGCGCGGTCGGCCACGGCACGCTGGACACCCTGCTCCCCGGCATCAAGCAGATCGCGGACGCGGATCAGCGCGAGACGGCGTACGCGGGCGACGCGACGCTGACGTTCGACACGGACCGCAAGGTGGGCTGCCGTTGGAAGGTGGAGTCCACGGACGCGACCGACCATCTGCTGGTCGACTTCGAGCGGGTGGTGTCGTACGACAACGCGGTGAGCGACGCCGCCGAGGCACAGACCATCTTCGCGACGAAGGAGACGGCGGCGGATCTGCCGGAGCCGACGGCGAGCGCCACGGCGTCGGACTCCGCGTCGGAGTCGGCGTCCGCGTCCGACGCGGCGTCGGGCTCCACGACGCCCTCCGCCTCCGCCACCCCCTCCTCATCCTCATCCGCCTCGACCTCGACCTCGGCTTCCGCCACCGCCTCCCCCACCGGTCTCGAACCCCGCGCCCTCTCCGATCTCGGCGACGAGGCGTTCCTCGACGACACGTTGAGCAGTTCGGGTTCAACGGCCCAGCAGCGCACGGTGACTGTGGTGTTTCGCACGTCCAACGTGATTGTGACCATCGAGTACGAGGAGCAGCCGGCGACGGTCGGTGTCGTGCCGGACAGCCAGAACATGCAGGACAGGGCGCGGAAACTGGCCGCGCAGCTGGCCGACGCGCTCAACGGTTAGGGCCTCGGGGGACGCCTTTCGCGGGGTCGCGCAAAGCCCGTGAACGGAAACCGCACAGCTGACTCACCGCGTACCGTGGCCCCTCGGACCCGATCCGACGGCAGGAACCACGAGCGTCATGAGTGAAGGAACCATGCATCAACCAGCACAGCGAGACCTCAGTGACCGCCGGCGAGCGAAGCGTCTCCACCGCGTCCTTGTCGGCGCGGCCGCGGTCCCGGTGATGCTGATCGCGGCCGGCTGCTCCTCCGACTCCGGTTCGGACGACGGCGCGGGCAAGGACACCTCGGGCCTCGGCGCGACGACCTCCGCCGACGCGACCGCCGCGCCGACCGTGCAGGCGGCGGCGTACCGCAAGCTGCCCGAGCCGTGTGCGGTGCTGTCGGCGAAGACGTTGACCGAGCTGGTGCCGAAGGGCGCCAAGTCGGGCAAGGAGGGTACGTCGAGCGACACGGCGTCGCGCGGCAGTTGCTCCTGGACGAGCCTGGACAACAACGGCGTCAAGGGCTCGCAGTTCCGCTGGCTGAACGTGTCGTTGCTGCGGTTCGACTCCTCGCAGACGCAGGGCGAGGGCGGCAAGCTGGCGCAGGAGTACTTCGCGAAGCAGGTGCGGGAGGCGCAGTCCGTCACCGGCGCGAAGAACGCCAAGTCGGAGCCGGTCGCGGGCGCGGGCGCCGAGGCCACGGCGGTGCGCTACGACCTGAAGAAGAAGGAAGGCGCCTTCAAGCAGCAGACGGTGGTGGCACGGGTCGAGAACGTGGTCGTCACGATCGACTACAACGGCGCGGGTCTCGCGGGCGACAAGGCACCGAACGCGGACACGTTGACGAAGGCGGCGGAGAAGGCCGTGAAGGAGGCCGTGGCGGCGGTGACGTCGGCCAACGGCACCGGCGCGGACACGGGCACGACCCCCAAGTCCCCCTCCGCATCGTCCTCTTCCCCGGCCAAGAAGGCGTCCCCGTCCCCCTCCGCCTCCAAGACCGCGAGCGCCTCTCCGTCACCCTCGGGCACCAAGAAGAGCTGACCGTCACATCACAGATGCGTTCCGGCCTCAACTCGCAGGTCAATGAAGCGTTTTGACGGAGCCCGGCCCCTTTCGGGACCGGGCTCCTGACAGACCGGCACCCAGGACGCCGCACACATGTGCCACCCTGTTGCGCGCAACAACATGTAAGGGGAGGGGAGTCCGGGTGTCCGCGCCCATTCAGCTCACACGTATGCACCGGGTGCTCATCGGCGTGGTCGTCTCCGGTGCGGTGGTCATCGCCGGTATCGGCTTCGCCGGTTCGTACGCCGCCGTACGCGAACTCGCCCTGAAGAAGGGCTTCGGGAACTTCGCGTACGTCTTCCCGATCGGCATCGACGCGGGCATCTGCGTCCTGCTCGCCCTCGACCTGCTCCTGACCTGGATCAGGATCCCCTTCCCGCTGCTGCGCCAGACGGCGTGGCTGCTGACGGTCGCGACGATCGCGTTCAACGGCGCCGCCGCCTGGCCCGACCCGCTCGGTGTCGGCATGCACGCGGTGATCCCGATCCTGTTCGTGGTCTCCGTCGAGGCGGCCCGGCACGCGATCGGCCGGATCGCCGACATCACGGCCGACAAGCACATGGAGGGCGTCCGCCTCACCCGCTGGCTGCTCTCGCCCATCCCGACGTTCCTGCTCTGGCGCCGGATGAAGCTGTGGGAGCTGCGCTCCTACGAGCAGGTCATCAAGCTGGAGCAGGACCGCCTCGTCTACCAGGCCCGCCTGCACTCCCGCTTCGGCCGCGCCTGGCGCCGCAAGGCCCCGGTGGAGTCGATCATGCCGCTGCGCCTGGCCCGCTACGGCGTCCCGCTCGCGCAGACGGCCCCCTCGGGTCTGGCCGCGGCGGGCATCGAGCCCGTACTGCTGCCCCCCGCCCCGGAGTTGGAGCCGGCCCGCGAGCCGGAAATCGCGGTCCAGCAGAGTCCGGCGCCGGCCCGGGAACAGCTGCCCGCCGCCGAGGTGAACCGGGCCCCCGAGCCGCCGCAGCAGCAGGCCGAGCCGCAGAACCCGTGGCTGCACTCGCGGGACCCGCAGACCGTCGCGTACCAGGGCGACTACGACCCGACGTACGAACCGGAGCCCGGGTATTCCGGTTGGTACGAGGAGGAGCCGCAGGCCGAGCAGTTCCAGCAGTACGAGCAGGAACAGCAGCAGTTCGCACGGCAACGGCGGTTCCAGCAGCAGCAGTTCCAGGAACAACAGCAGTTCCCGCAACAGCAGCAGCGGTACGAGGAGCAGCAGCCGGAGCCGGAGCCCTCTCCGGAGGACACCGGCACGTTCCCGATCCCGGCGGGCCCCGGCCGTACTCGTGAGCTGGGCGAGGGCGGCGGTACGGAGCCGACCGAGGAGGACTATTACCAGGTCTTCAAGAAGTCGATAGACGGCAGCTACCCGACTTCGGGCCAGTTCCGGGGCAACGTCGAGGACACGTACGGCATCGTCCTCCCGCAGCGCGAGGCCGACCGACTGGTCAGCCGCTTCACGAACCGCCACACAGAGGAACTCCAGGAGTACCACAGCGCCTGAGCTTGGTATTTATCCTCGCTGCCGTTTCAGGCGGATGTGTTCGGTGAGGGTTTCGGCTCGTTTCACGGTCTTCCCGGGCTCATGGCGTGGGGCT
>NZ_JBIWMV010000009.1:0-898 GCF_044766845.1 Streptomyces sp. NPDC101776
GTTGATAGGCCGGATCTGGAAGCCCAGTAATGGGTGGAGGTGACCGGTACTAATAGGCCGAGGGCTTGTCCTCAGTTGCTCGCGTCCACTGTGTTAGTTCTGAGACAACGAACAGTTGTCGGCTAGAGCTCGAACCACACAACAGAAAAGTGTGCTTGTTCGCTCGAAACCATTAGGGTTTCGGTGGTCATAGCGTGAGGGAAACGCCCGGTTACATTTCGAACCCGGAAGCTAAGCCTTACAGCGCCGATGGTACTGCAGGGGGGACCCTGTGGGAGAGTAGGACGCCGCCGAACAATCTTTGGAGGACCCCTGGTCCCAGCGTTCACGCTGGGACCAGGGGTCCTTTTGTTTTTCCAGAAACTTCCAGAAACACAGCCCAGAGCGCGCCGAGTAGCTGGCTGCGCGAGAATGACTTGCGGTACCGAAGACAGGAGTCACCGATGTCCACCAACTCTCCCGAGGACCGACCGGAGCGCGAGGAGCGGCGACGGGACAGTGGTGACCGCGGCGACCGTGGCGGGTACCGCGGCAGCCCGAGCCGTAGCAACAACGATCGCGATCGTGGGAACGACCGCGGCGGTAGCGGCGATCGCGGTGGCTACGGCCGGCGTGACGACAACCGTGGCGGTGCCCCCCGCCGCGACGACCGTGGCGGTAGCGGTGCCAGTAGTGGTGGCGGTGGCGATCGGGGTGGGTTCCGTGGGCGGGACGACCGTTCCTCGGCGCCGCGTCGTGACGACCGTCCGGCCGGCCCCCGTCGCGATGACCGTGACGGCGATCGCGGAAGCCGTCCCGGTGGTTTCCGTCGTGACGACAACCGTGGCGAGCGGCCCGCGTTCCGCCGTGACGACCGGAGGGACAACCGGGGTGAGCGTCGCGACGACAACCGCGGTGC
>NZ_JBIWMV010000009.1:993-176255 GCF_044766845.1 Streptomyces sp. NPDC101776
GGTGCCGGTGGTGGTTTCCGGCGTGACGACAGCCGTGGCGAGCGTCCGCCCTTCCGACGGGACGACAACCGCGGTGCCGGTGGTGGTTTCCGGCGTGACGACAGCCGTGGCGAGCGTCCGCCCTTCCGACGGGACGACAACCGCGGTGCCGGTGGTGGTTTCCGGCGTGATGACAGTCGCGGTGAGCGTCCGCCGTTCCGTCGCGACGACCGTGACAACCGGGGTGAGCGTCCGGCCTTCCGGCGTGACGACGACCGTGGTGACCGTGGCAGCTACCCCCGCCGCGACGACCGTGGCGGTAGCGGTGCCAGTAGTGGTGGCGGTGGCGATCGGGGTGGGTTCCGTGGGCGGGACGACCGTTCCTCGGCGCCGCGTCGTGATGACCGGCCCGCCGGTCCCCGCCGTGACGACCGTCCTGCCGGCCCCCGTCGCGATGACCGTGGCGGCGATCGCGGAAGCCGTCCCGGTGGTTTCCGTCGGGACGACAACCGTGGTGAGCGTCCGCCGTTCCGGCGCGACGACCGGAGCGACAACCGGGGTGGCGAGCGTCCGCCCTTCCGTCGTGATGACCGTAGGGACGACCGCCGCGACGGCGACCGTCCCGCGTTCCGGCGTGACGACGACCGTGGTGACCGTGGCAGTTACCCCCGCCGTGACGACCGTCCTGCCGGTCCGCGTCGTGATGACCGTGGTGGTGAGCGTCCGCCCTTCCGTCGGGACGACAACCGTGGTGAGCGTCCGCCGTTCCGTCGCGACGACCGTGACAACCGGGGCGAGCGTCCGGCCTTCCGCCGCGACGACGACCGTGGCGACCGTGGTGGGTTCCGTGGGCGGGACGACCGTTCCTCGGCGCCGCGTCGTGATGACCGGCCCGCCGGCCCTCGCCGTGACGACCGTCCTGCCGGCCCCCGTCGCGATGACCGTGGCGGCGATCGCGGAGGGTTCCGTCGGGACGACAGCCGTGGCGAGCGTCCCGCGTTCCGGCGTGACGACGACCGAGGTGGTTACCCCCGCCGTGACGACCGGCGTGATGACCGTCGGGGCGACGACCGCCGTGGTGGCGGCAGCCGGTTCCGGGACGAGCGTGACCGCGACCGTGAGCCGATCAAGCGGCTGCCGATCCCCGAGGATGTCACGGGCGAGGAGATCGACAAGGACGTACGGCAGGAGCTGTTGAGCTTGCCGAAGGGGCTCGCGGAGGATGTTGCCAAGAACCTGGTGATGGTCGCCCGGCTCATCGACGAGGACCCCGAGAGCGCCTACGCCTACTCCAAGATCGCCCTGCGACTGGCGTCGCGCGTCGCCGCCGTACGTGAGGCGGCCGGGTTCGCCGCGTACGCGAACCAGAAGTACAGCGAGGCGCTGGCCGAGTTCCGGGCCGCGCGGCGGATGACCGGCAGCGTGGATCTGTGGCCCGTGATGGCCGACTGCGAGCGTGGGCTCGGGCGGCCGGAGAAGGCGCTGGAGATGGCCGGGGCCCCCGAGGTGCACAAGCTCGACAAGGCCGGGCAGGTGGAGATGCGGCTCGTCGCGGCCGGTGCCCGGCGTGACATGGACCAGCTCGACGCGGCCATCGTCACCTTGCAGAGCCCCGAGTTGGCCTCGAACACCGTGCAGCCGTGGACCGCGCGACTGCGGTACGCCTACGCCGACGCCCTGCTCGCCGCCGGCCGTGAGGGCGAGGCGCGGGAGTGGTTCGCCAAGGCCGTGGAGTCCGACAAGGACGGCAGCACGGACGCGTCGGACCGGCTCGCCGAGATGGACGGTGTCGAGTTCGTCGACGCGTTCGTCGAGGACGAGGACGATGACGACGAGCGCGACGACGTGGCCGAGCCCCAGGAGGCCTCCGTGGCCGACGAGGCGGAAGCCGACTTCGACGACGAGGACGACGAGGACGACGACATCGAAGACGTCGTTGCCGAAGCCGAAGCCGAGGTCGAGGCCGAGGAAGACGTCGTCACAGAAGACGTCGTCACAGAAGACGTCGTCACAGAAGACGTTGCCAAGGAAGTCGTCGTCAAAGAAGAAGACGACAAGGACTGACGACACCGCACGTCAGTGACAAGGGCGGGATCCCGGTACCGGGATCCCGCCCTTTCCCGTTTCCGGAGTCGGTGGTGGTGGCGTCTCAGACGTCCAGCGCGCGCAGCACCAGCCCCGACGCCGGTTTCGGGCCGAAGGACGTCGACTTGCGGGGCATCGTGACGCCCTGGAGGGCCAGGTCGCGTACGACCTCCTCGCGGACGGGGTGCATCAACACGGCCGTACCGCCGTCGCGTTCGGCCTTGCGGACCGTGGCGGCGGTGTCGTGGATGTAGGCGATGCGCGTCGGGTCATCCTCGGGGATGAGCCAGACATGGTCCAGGAGAGTGGCGTGCAGGACCGTGGCGTCCAGGGTGCGCCAGGCGGCGGGGCGGTCGGCCGGGATCGTACGGGCCAGGAGGTCCGGGTCCGGGTGGTCGACCAGGTGGAAGGCGCCGTCGCCGGCGAGGAGGAAGGCGTTGCCCGCGCAGGCCGCGTCGGCCAGGACCTCCAGGGCTTCGGGGAGGGGTACTTCCAGGTGTCGCACGCGGAAGAGGCCGTCCAGGGACGACAGCGCCTCGGCCACCGGGAGTCCGTGCAGAAGGCGGTGGATCGCGCGGACGCGGAGCGGGTAGCGGGTCGTGTCGACGAGGAGGACCAGGCCGTAGTCCCAGGGGCTGGGGGAGGGGTGCTCCGCGCGTAGACGTCGGTAGGTCGCCCAGCGGTGATGGCCGTCGGCGATCAGGGCCTGGTGGTGGGCGAGGTCCGTCTGGATGCGGGCCAGGTCGGCGGGGTCGGTGACCGACCAGAGCCGGTGGCTGTAGCCGTCCTCCGTAGTGGTCGAGAGGAGGGCGGGGTCCTCGGCGATGCGCTCGACGACCGTCGTCGTGTCGGCCGGTGAGCCGTTGCCCCGGTAGGTCAGGAGCAGGGGTTCCAGGTTCGCGGAGGTGGCGCGCATGAGGGCCGCGCGGTCCGCGATCACGTGCGGCATGACGTCCTCGTGCGGCAGGACCACGCCCTCCGACGGGTCCGACAGACGCAGCGCGCCGATGACGCCGCGCTGCAACAGTCCGTTGCCGTCGCTCTGTTCGTAGACGTACAGGCCCGGCTCGGGGTCGGTGGTGAGGACCCCCTCGGAGAGCCAGCGGTGCAGGGTGTCGGCGGCCTGTTCGTTGCGGGCGCCGACGGTGGTGGCCTGCGGGAGGATCAGCCGGACGATGTTGTGCGGGTCGGAGTTCTGGAGATGGTGCAGACCGTCGGGGCGTACGACGACGTCGTACGGTGGGGACGTCACGGCGGCCAGGCTGCCGACCAGGTCGGGGTCGTAGCGGAGGCCTCGGAACGGGGTGAGTTCCAGGCCTCGGCGCTCCGTTGCTTCCGAGTGACCTGCGGTGTTCATCCCGGCATCGTACGTGTGTCAGTGGCGTGCGGGATGATCGGGTGAAAGCGATCGAACGAGGAGCGATGTGGAATGAGCCAGAGCGTCAGGACGAGTCCCGAGGGCAGTGGCCGGGCCCTGAGCGAGGCGTACGACACGGCGCTGCTCGACCTCGACGGGGTGGTGTACGCGGGGGGCAACGCGATCGCCCACGCGGTCGACTCGCTCGCCACCGCGCGCGCGGGCGGGATGCGGCTCGCCTATGTCACCAACAACGCGCTGCGGACGCCGGATGCCGTTGCCGAGCATCTCACCGAGCTGGGGATTCCGACGGGGGCCGATGACGTCATCACCTCCGCGCAGGCCGTCGCCCGGCTGATCAGCGAGCAGGTGCCGGCCGGCTCTCGCGTGCTGGTGATCGGCGGGGAGGGGCTGCGGGTCGCGCTGCGCGAGCGCGGGCTGGAGCCTGTCGACTCGGCCGACGACGAGCCGGTGGCGGTCGTGCAGGGGTACGGCGGGCCCGACCTGGTGTGGTCGCGGTTCGCGGAGGCCTGTTACGCGATCGCGCGCGGGGTGCCGTGGTTCGCGTCCAACACCGACCTGACGATCCCGGGCGCGCGCGGTATCGCGCCGGGCAACGGCGCGGCGGTGGAGGTCGTACGGATAGCGACCGGGGCCGAGCCGCAGGTGGCGGGGAAGCCGTTGCCGCCGATGCACAAGGAGACGATCCTGCGGACGGGCGCAGAGCGGCCGTTGGTTGTGGGGGACCGGCTGGACACGGACATCGAGGGGGCGTTCAACGGGGAGGTCGACTCGCTGCTCGTCCTGACCGGTGTGACCGACGGCGCCCAGTTGCTGGCCGCGCCGCCGCAGCACCGTCCGACGTACGTCGACGCCGATCTGCGGGGCATGCTGACCGGTCAGCCCGAGGTCACCGGGGCGGGAGACGGCTTCCGGTGCGGGGGTTGGACCGCGACGGCGGGCCGTGACCGGCTGGAACTCGACGGTGAGGGCGAGCCCTTGGACGGGCTCCGGGCGCTCTGTGCGGCGGCCTGGACGGCGGCGGGGGACGGCTCCTGCGCGCTGGACGGGGAGAAGGCGCTGGCGAGACTGGGGCTGTGAACAGGGCGCTCAGGGGCCACACCTTCCAGGCGGAATGCGAGGGTAGGCTAACCTAACCTCGTGTTGGTCGACAGTCCCCCAGAACAGCGCGCGGAGTCCGCCCCCGCGCCCCCAACCCGCCGGGCGATACGTGTCCTTGGGCTCTTCGCCTCCGTGGCGCTCCTGGTGCTCGTCTCCCTGGCGAGCATCGCGATCGGCGCGAAATCGCTGCCGTTGGGGGATGTGTGGCACGGCCTGTTCCATGATTCGGGGACGTACACGGACGTCGTGGTCGGCGACCGGATCTCCCGTACGCTCCTCGGGCTGCTCGCCGGTGCCGCGCTCGGGCTGTCCGGCGCCGTCCTCCAGGCGCTCACCCGCAACCCGCTCGCGGACCCCGGACTGCTCGGCATCAACGCCGGCGCCTCGGCCGCGGTCGTCACCGCCATCACGTACTTCGGTGTCACGTCACTGAGCGGCTACGTCTGGTTCGCCTTCGCGGGCGCGGCGGTGGTCGGGGCGCTGGTCTGGTTCCTGGGCGGCAGCCGGGGTGCCACGCCCGTGCGCCTCGCGCTCGCCGGCACCGCGATCAGCGCCGCGCTCTACGGCTATCTCCAGGCCGTCATGATCATGGACGACGCGGCGCTCTCCAGGATGCGCTTCTGGACGGTCGGTTCACTGGCCTCGGCCACCGGCTCGACGATCACCCAGGTCGCGCCGTTCCTCGCGGTCGGCACGGTGATCTCCCTGCTGCTCGCCCGGCCGCTGAACGCGGTGGCGATGGGCGACGACACCGCCCGCGCCCTCGGCGCCAACCTCAACCGGACCCGGGCGCTCGCCATGCTCTCCGCGACCGTGCTGTGCGGCGCGGCGACCGCCGCCTGCGGCCCGATCGTGTTCGTCGGCCTGATGGTGCCGCACGTGGTGCGCTCCTTCACCGGCCCCGACCTGCGCTGGATCCTGCCGTACGCCACGGTCCTGTCGCCCGTGCTGCTGCTCGGTGCCGACGTGCTCGGCCGGCTGATCGCGCGGCCCGCGGAGCTTCAGGTCGGCATCGTCACCGCGGTCATCGGCGGTCCGGTCTTCATCTACCTCGTACGGCGCCGAAGGACGACTCAGCTGTGAATCTCTCTCGTACGACGGCGGAGGACGGCCCGGCTGTGCAGGCTCCCCCACTGCGGGCCTCCCGTGACCGGGCCGTACGGACCGGTGGTCTCTCCTTCCGCCTCGACCTCCGTGCCTTCGCGGTCGTCGTCCTCCTCCTCGTCTGCGCGCTCGCCGCGAGTGTCGTACTGATCGGCACCGGTGACTTCCCGATCCCGGCCGGTGACGTCCTCAAGACGCTGTTCGGGGGCGGTGACGCGGGCCAGGAGTTCATCGTCAACGAGTTGCGGCTGCCGCGCGTCCTCGTCGGGCTGCTGGTCGGCGCCTCGCTCGGGCTCGGGGGTGCGCTGTTCCAGTCCATCTCCCGTAATCCGCTGGGGAGTCCGGACGTGCTGGGCCTCTCGCAGGGGTCGACGGCCGGGGCGCTCGTCATGATCGTGCTGTTCTCGGGCAGCGCGACCGCCGTCACCCTCGGCTCGCTCGTCGGCGGTCTGGTGACCGGGGTCGCGATCTATCTGCTCGCCTGGAAGCAGGGGGTGCACGGGTACCGGCTCGTCCTGGTCGGCATCGGCGTCTCGGCCGTGGCAACCGCCGTCAACGGCTATCTGCTCACCAAGGCCGATCTCGTCGACGCGGCCCGCGCGGTCGTGTGGATGACCGGTTCCCTCAACGGCCGTGACTGGACCCAGGTCTGGCCGCTCCTGGCACTGTGCGCCGTCCTGCTGCCGCTCGTCCTCGTGAACGCGCGCGGGCTGCGGATGATGGAGATGGGCGACGACGTGTCGTACGCCCTGGGCGTGCGCGTCGAGCGCGTCCGGCTGCTGCTGATGGTGGCCGCCGTGCTGCTCACCGCGGCCGCGACCGCCGCCGCCGGACCGGTCGGCTTCGTCGCGCTTACGTCGCCGCAGCTCGCCCGGCGCCTGACCCGCTCGCCGGGTCCCAACCTGGTGCCCTCGCTGTGCATGGGCGCCACCCTGCTGGTCACCGCCGACTGGGCCTCCCAACGGGCCTTCGGCGCCGACCAGTTGCCCGTGGGCGTGGTCACCGGAGTCCTCGGCGGGGTCTACCTGCTGTGGCTGCTGGTCACCGAGCGCAAGGCGGGCCGGATATGACCGCGGAGAAGAACGCGGATACGAACACCTCGGCGAACGAGGCCAACCGAAGGAGCGCCGTGAACCGCCTGTCCGCCGAGCACGTCACCCTCGCCTACGACCAGCGTGTCATCGCACGCGAGCTGTCGGTGGAGATACCCGACAACTCCTTCACGGTGATCGTCGGCCCGAACGCGTGCGGCAAGTCCACGCTGCTGCGCGCCCTGTCGAGGATGCTGAAGCCGAGCGAGGGCCGGGTGCTGCTCGACGGGCAGGTCATCCAGTCGATGCAGGCGAAGAAGGTCGCGCGCATCCTGGGCCTGCTCCCGCAGTCGTCCATCGCGCCCGACGGGATCACCGTCGGCGACCTCGTGGGCCGCGGCCGGTACCCGCACCAGGGCATCCTGCGCCAGTGGTCCCAGGAGGACGAGCGGGTCGTACAGGAGTCGATGGCGCAGACCGGTGTCGCCGAGCTGGCCGATCGCTATGTCGACGAACTGTCCGGCGGGCAGCGGCAGCGGGTGTGGATCGCGATGGCGCTCGCCCAGCAGACACCCCTGCTGCTGCTCGACGAGCCGACCACCTACCTGGACATCCAGCACCAGATCGACGTCCTCGACCTGTGCGCCGAGCTGCACGAGGAGCAGGGCCGCACGCTGGTCGCGGTGCTGCACGACCTCAACCACGCGGCCCGGTACGCCACCCACCTCATCGCGCTGCGGGAGGGCTCGGTGATCGCGCAGGGTGCCCCGGGCGACATCGTCACGGCCGAACTGGTCGAGGAGGTCTTCGGGCTGCGCTGCCAGGTCATCGACGACCCGGAGACGGGGACGCCGCTGGTGGTGCCGGCCGCGCGCAAGGCACGTACGCAGGCGCGGACCGACCTCGACAAGGTGGCCGCCGCAGAAGCTTCGTGAACTACAGAAGCTTCCTGAGGCGGAACAGGTCGAAGACGTTGGCCTCCAGCTTCACCCGGCCCGAGCCCCAGGCCTTCGCGAAGTTCAGGCCGCCGTCGACCATGGCCACCAGGTCGTCGCCGGCCATGGTCAGCCTGATCTGGGCCTTCTCCGCCGGAAGGCCCTGCACGGTCTCGTCCACCACGATGCGGCCGCCGGTGAGCCGGCCGACGAACGTGGTGTCGAGGTCGGTGATCCGGCAGCTGACCGAACGGTCCATGGCCGCCGCTGCGCGGACATTCCCGTCGGCCTTCTGCATGTTGTCGGAGAGCTTCTCGAGTGCGACGCGGCACTCTTCGATCGTTGCCATCGTGATCGACGGTACCCCAGGCCGTCGGGGTAGCGTCTGGGCATGAGCGACTCAGTTCCCGAGGCCGAGGCCGGGACGGCGGCCGAGGCTGTTCCAGAGGCGGAGCCCGCGTACGACCCCGCCGCCCCCGCGCCCCTGAACGTGGACCGCACCCCGAGCGGCAACGCCGACGTCGACGCCCAGCTCGGGCGGCTGGCCGACACCGACCACCTCGCCACGGACGGACATGTCGAGGTGTACGAGGATGTACACCGGGGGCTGCGCGACGCGCTCACCGCGCTCGACGCCCGCCCGGGACCTCCGGCTCCCACCCGTCACCCGACCACCGCCCCTCAATGAGATCCTTCGGATCACCCCCATCGATTGCCGTACACCAACAGGAGCTGAACCGAACGTGGCAGGAGTGGCACGCCGACGTCTCGACGCCGAGCTGGTCCGACGGAAGCTCGCGCGGTCGCGGGAGCACGCGAGCCAGTTGATCGCCGCCGGCCGGGTCACCGTGGGCAAGACGGTCGCGACCAAGCCGGCCACCCAGGTGGAGACCGCGGCCGCCATCGTCGTCGTAGCGGACGACGGGGACCCCGACTACGTGTCGCGCGGTGGCCACAAACTCGCGGGCGCGCTGGAGGTCTTCGTGCCGCGGGGGCTCGTGGTCGAGGGACGGCGGGCGCTGGACGCCGGCGCGTCCACCGGAGGCTTCACCGATGTGCTGCTGCGGGCGGGTGCCACGCAGGTCGTCGCCGTGGACGTCGGGTACGGACAACTCGCGTGGTCTCTGCAGAGCGATGAACGCGTCACCGTCAAGGACCGTACGAACGTACGCGAGTTGACGCTTGAAGCGATCGATGGGGAGCCTGTGGATCTAGTCGTGGGGGATCTGTCCTTCATCCCGCTCGGGCTGGTGCTGCCCGCCCTGGCGCGGTGCACGAAGCCGGACGCGGACCTGGTGATGATGGTCAAGCCGCAGTTCGAGGTGGGGAAGGAACGGCTGGGGAGCGGGGGCGTCGTGCGCAGCCCCGAGCTCCGGGCCGAGGCCGTGCGCGGAGTCGCCCGGCGGGCGGCCGAGTCGGGGCTCGGGGTGGAAGGCGTCACCGCCAGCCCGCTGCCCGGGCCGTCCGGGAATGTCGAGTACTTTCTGTGGCTGCGGGCCGGCGCACCCGAGCTGGACCCGGCCGATGTTGACCGTGCAGTGGCGGAGGGGCCGCGTTGACACAGAACCGAGCTCGTACTGTTTTCCTGCTCGCGCACACGGGTCGCCCTGCGGCCATCCGGAGCGCCGAGCTGGTCGTGAAGGGGCTGCTGCAGTCCGGTATCGGAGTGCGCGTCCTGGAGTACGAGGCACGCGACCTGCCGCTCCCCGACGAGGTGGAGACGGTCACCGAGGCCACCCCGCAGTGCCTTGAGGGCTGCGAGCTGCTCATCGTCCTCGGCGGTGACGGCACGCTGCTGCGCGGCGCGGAGTTCGCGCGGGCGTCGGGGGTGCCGATGCTCGGCGTCAACCTCGGCAGCGTGGGGTTCCTCGCGGAGGCCGAGCGGGACGATCTCGACAAGGTCGTGGACCGGGTGGTCACCCGGGCGTACGAGGTCGAGGAGCGGATGACCGTCGATGTCGTCGTGCACAAGAACGGGAACATCGTGCACACGGACTGGGCGTTGAACGAGGCGGCGGTGCAGAAGGCCGGCGCCGAGAAGCTGCTGGAAGTCGTGCTGGAGATCGATGGGCGCCCGGTGACCGGGTTCGGGTGTGATGGGATCGTTTGTGCGACGCCCACCGGGTCTACCGCCTACGCCTTCTCCGCGGGTGGGCCTGTGGTGTGGCCCGAGGTCGAGGCGTTGTTGATGGTGCCGATCAGTGCGCATGCGTTGTTCGCGAAGCCGTTGGTGACCTCGCCGGATTCTGTGTTGGCCGTTGAGGTGTTGCCGCACATCCCCCCGGGGGTTTTGTGGTGTGACGGGCGGCGGACTGTTGAGCTGCCTGCGGGGGCTCGGGTCGAGGTGAGGCGGGGGGCTGTGCCTGTGCGGCTTGCTCGGCTGCATCATGCGTCGTTCACGGATCGACTTGTTGCGAAGTTCGCGTTGCCTGTTTCGGGGTGGCGGGGGGCGCCTCATTAAGCGCGGCTGAGTGAGGGCTGAGCGCGCCCACGCGGCGGAGCCGCAAATAGACACAGCCCCGCGCCCCTAAAAAGCGGGTCGGGACACTCCCCCGGGTGACAGGGTGCCTCGCGCTTGTCCCGCCCTACCTCGTAAGGTCTTCACCGTGCTGGAAGAGATGCGGATACGGTCGCTCGGAGTCATCGACGACGCTGTCGTCGAGCTGTCGCCGGGGTTCACCGCTGTGACGGGTGAGACGGGTGCGGGCAAGACCATGGTCGTCACCAGTCTCGGGTTGTTGCTCGGAGGGCGGGCGGACCCGGCGCTGGTGCGGATCGGGGCGAAGAACGCGGTGGTGGAGGGGCGGATCTCCGTCCCTCCGGGCGGCTCCGCCCTGCTGCGGGCCGAGGAGGCCGGTGCCGAACTGGAGGACGGGACGCTGCTGATCAGCCGTACCGTTTCCGCCGAGGGGCGGTCCCGGGCGCATCTGGGCGGGCGGTCCGTGCCGGTGGGGGTGCTCGCCGAACTGGCCGACGAGCTGGTCGCCGTGCATGGGCAGACCGATCAGCAGGGGTTGCTCAAGCAGTCCCGGCAGCGGCAGGCGCTCGACCGGTACGCCGGGGACGCCGTCACCGGGCCGTTGGCCAAGTACGGCGAGGCGTACCGGCGGCTGCGGGCCGTCGCCGTCGAGCTGGACGAGATCACCACGCGTGCGCGTGAGCGGGCCCAGGAAGCCGACATGCTGCGGTACGGGCTCGACGAGATCGCCGGTGTGGAACCTCGCGCCGGGGAGGACGTGGAACTCGCCGCCGAGGCCGAACGGCTCGGGCACGCCGAGGCGTTGGCGTCCGCCGCCACGGCCGCGCATGCCGCGCTCGCCGGCAACCCCGAGGACCCCGAGGGCATCGACGCGGCGACCCTCGTCGCGGGTGCGCAGCGGGCGCTGGAGGCCGTACGGTCGCACGACCCCGAACTGGCCTCGCTCACCGACCGGATCGGGGAGATCGGCATCCTGTTGGGCGATGTGGCGGGGGAGTTGGCGGGCTACGCCGACGACCTGGACGCCGATCCGCTGCGGCTGGCCGCCGTCGAGGAGCGGCGGGCCGCCCTCAACGCGCTCACCCGGAAGTACGGCAAGGACATCGCGGCCGTGCTCGCGTACGCCGAGCAGGGGGCTTCGCGGCTGACCGAACTCGACGGCGACGACGAGCGGATCGACGAGCTGACCGCCGAGCGGGACGCGCTGCGGGGTGAACTGGGCGGTCTGGCGCAGGCGTTGACCGACGCCCGGACCGAGGCCGCCGCGCGGTTCGCCGCGGCCGTCACCGCCGAGCTCGCGTCCCTCGCGATGCCGCACGCGCGTGTGTCGTTCGAGATCCGGCAGGCCGAGGACCCGGAGGGCGTCGAGGTCGGGGGTCGTGCGGTCGCCTACGGCCCGTCGGGCGTCGACGAGGTCGAGTTGCTGCTCGCCCCGCATCCCGGTGCTCCGCCGCGGCCCATCGCCAAGGGCGCGTCCGGCGGTGAGCTGTCGCGCGTGATGCTCGCGGTGGAGGTCGTGTTCGCGGGGACCGATCCCGTACCGACGTATCTCTTCGACGAGGTCGACGCCGGTGTCGGCGGCAAGGCGGCCGTCGAGATCGGGCGGCGGCTCGCGAAGCTCGCGAAGACCGCGCAGGTCGTGGTCGTCACCCACCTTCCCCAGGTCGCCGCCTTCGCCGACCGGCAGTTGCTGGTCGAGAAGACCAACGACGGGTCCGTCACCCGCTCCGGTGTGAAGGTCCTCGAAGGCGAGGACCGCGTAAGGGAGTTGTCCCGGATGCTGGCCGGCCAGGAGGACTCGGAGACGGCCCGCGCACACGCGGAGGAGTTGCTGGCGACGGCACGCGCGGACGGCTGAGCGCTTCGGTCGCCTTGCGCGGCAAGGGAGTTGGCGATCCCTGGGAGCGGAAGAACCACGTCGGCCGGACCGTCGATCTGTACGCGGTTCCGGCCGTCGTCGCCGGAACCGCCCTTGCCACAGCGCGCGTTCGGCCGGCCGCCGGGTGTGTGCGGTGGGTACGGCGATGGCGCTGGAGCGGGTAACCCACGGCGGGGTCTCCGGGCTCATCTCTCCGCCCTCCGGGACAGTGAGGTCAACGGACGGGCCGGGCTCGTGGCGCATGCCGCCGCTGTCGTGGCCGCGGCTGTCCACGGCGATCAGGTGAGCGAGTTCGCACGCTCGGTGTGAAGGAGGCGTACGCCTTCACTCGTACGGGTGACATGCCCCGCCCGTGTTGCCCACCCGTACGGCCCCCGACTCCTGAGGCGTTGTCGGAACACCCGTACGTGCTGGCATCCTTGGGACGGAACGCGTAGGAAGCGTGCGGTACACCCCCTCCGTCCGATCCTTCTGTACTTTCTTCGTGACCGCCCGTCGCCGAACCAGGAGCCCCGGCCACGTGACCCCCGTGAGCAGCCACTCACCGCACGGCCAGTCGCCGCTGCGCACCGTGCAGGTGCTCGGCGGGGGCGATGCCGCCAGCAGCGCGCATGTGCGCTCCCTGGCCTCCGGGCTCGTCGCACGGGGCGTGCGGGTGACGGTGTGCGCCCCCACCGAGGCCGATCACACCTACGACTTCACGGGTGCCGGTGCCGAACACGTGCACGTGCCGCGCAGCAGCGACCCCGCGTCCGTGGCGGCGCTGCGGGCCGCCTGCGCGGACGCCGACCTGGTGCACGCGCACGGGCTGCACGCCTCCTTCCGCGCCGTCCTCGCGCTCAGCGGCCGCCGCACCCCGCTCGTCGTGACGTGGCACAACCGCGCCCATGCCGAGGGAGCGCGGGCCCATCTGCTGCGGCTGCTGGAGCGGCGGGTCGTGAAGGCCGCCGTCGTCGTCCTCGGGGCGACGTCCGATCTGGTCGACCGGGCGCGGCGGACGGGCGCCCGGGACGCCCGGCTCGCCGCCGTCGCACTGCCGGGGCCGCGCCGCGCCGCCGTGGACCACGAGGACCCCGACCGGCTGAGCCCCAAGCTGCGGGCCGAACTCGGTGTCGCCGACCGCCCGTTGCTCATCGCCGTCGGCTCGCTCGACCGGCAGCGCGGCTACGACACGCTCCTGGACGCCTCCCGCGGCTGGTGCCGGCTCGATCCGACGCCGTTGCTCGTGATCGCGGGGGAGGGGCCGCTGCGGGGCGAGTTGCAGCGGCGGATCGAGGACGAGGAGCTGCCGGTCCGGCTCATCGGCCGGCGCGACGACGTCGGCGAACTCCTCGCCGCCGCCGATCTCGCACTCCTGCCCAGCAGTTGGGAGTCCCGCTCGGTGATCGCCCAGGAGGCCCTGCACGCCCGCGTGCCGCTCGTCGCGACCGCCGTCGGCGGCATCCCCGAACTCGTCGGCGACGCCGCCGCACTCGTGCCCTACGGCGACGCGAAGGCCCTCGCCGACGCCGTCACCGGACTGCTGCGCGACCCCGAACGCCGGGAACTGCTGCGGGAGAAGGGTGCCCGGCAGGCGGCCACCTGGCCCACCGAGGACGAGACCGTCGCCCAAGTGCTGAGCGTCTACGACGAGTTGACCCAGCCCCTGCCGCTGACCTGAGACGGGCGGCGCCTACGGCGAGCTGCCGGACCTCGTGCGCACGGCGCTGGCGCAGTCGGTCGGCGCGGCTCCCGGGGCCGTGCACCGCCTGCCGCGCGACTGTCCGCCCGAGACGCACCTGTCCGACCACAACGCCGGCCGGCACATCCACTTCAGTCGCAACGGCACTCCGGCCGAGCGCTGGGCCGGTCGGCTGATCGTCGCCCAGCTCGCCCTGATCGAGGCCGGGGATCGGGCGGTGACGCCGGGGCGCTGCGCCGCGGCCTGATGAGGCGACTATTTCGTGGACCAGTCGCGGAATCGGACACGGCGGTTGTGCTCCGACGCGTGCGCGAGCCGGACGACGGTCGCGGCCCGTCGGGCCCGGGCGGCGAAGAACTCGTAGCGGCCCACGGACTCAGGGCACGAGTCTGCGCGCCCGCAGCGCCAGGCTCAACGCCAGTACCGTCTGCGGGTCTTCGAGGTCCGTGCCGAGCAACTCCCCGATGCGGGCGAGCCTGTTGTAGAGGGTCTGCCGGTTGAGATGCAGTTCGCGGGCCGTCTCCGCCTTGCGGCCCGCGTGCGCCAAGTACGTTTCCAGCGTGGGCAGCAGGGGCGGTTTCGAGCGGTTGTCGTGGTCGCGGAGCGGGCCGATCGCGCGGTCCACGAAGGCCGCCAGGTCGGGATGGTCGCGCAGCCGCCACAGCAGCAGTTCGATGTCCAGGCGCCGGGCGTCGTACCAGGGGCGGTCGGACAGGCCCTGGGCCGCCGTCGCCGTCTCGGCCGCGTGCCGCAGTCCCGCCGAGGCCGCCGCCCAGCCGCCGGCCACCCCGACGACCACGATCGGCGGCTGCGCGCCCGGCCGTTGCATCCCCGCCCGCTCAACTCCCGCCCGCAGCGCCGCCGCCACCCGGTCCGCGACCGCCGACCGCTCCGACTCCGAGCGCAGGCCGAGGAGGAGTGGGACGCGGCCCTCCACCGGTCGTACGCCCAGCAGGACCGGGACACCGACCGAGGCCAGCTCCTCCGCGACCGCGCGGGCCAGGACCGCCCAGCCGCCGCCGGGTGCGGCCAGCGCGTCGCCGAGGCGCATCACCACCGGCAGCAGCGGGCTGGTGCCGGGCTTGAAGCCCAGTACGCGGGCCTGGGCCGGGGCGTCCTCGGCGGCGATGCGGCCCTCGGCGAGGTCGGTCAGGAAGTCGCCGCGTCCGCGCGCCGCCAGTTCCTCCTCCTGGCGGGCCTGCATCAGGACCACGGCGAGGATGCCCGCGGCCCGTTCGGCGGCGATGCGGTGCACGGGGGCGAGCGGCGCCCGCACCGGAAGCAGCACGATCCGCGCCCGCACCGAACACGTACCGGGACCGCCTCCGGGCACGTCCACCACGACCGAACCGGCGGACGGCGAGGCGTCCTTGTGCGGGCCGCGCAGCCCCTCCCACACCTGGAGCGGGTCGGCGCCCTCGGGTCCGGACCCCGCCGCGTACAGGAGTTGGCCGTCCGGGGTCTCCAGGAAGACCGGGTTGCCGCTGAAGTCGGCCAGGATGCCCAGGACTTGGGGGATTCCACCGCCGCCGAGCAGCGCCTGGGTACAGCGGCGGTGGACCTCTTCGGCCTGCTGGAGCAGCGCGTAGTGGCCGTTGACGATCTCGGTGTGGATCTCCTCGGTGACCGCGACGAACGGGACCTCGCGGTGCAGCTGGACCAGCGGGAGACCGGTCGCCCGGGCCGTCTCGACGAGGGTGGCGGGCAGCCGGGTGAAACGCGGGCCGAGTTCGACGACCAGGGCCGCGATGCCGCGGTCGGCCAGGGTGCGGACGAACGCGCGCTGCTCCGCCGGGCGCGTGCCGAGGCCGTAGCCCGTGGTCAGGAGGAGTTCGCCGCCCTTGAGGAGGGAGGCGATGTTCGGGACCTCGCCCGCGTGCACCCACCGCACGGTCCGCTGGAGCCGGTCGGCGCCCGCCAGGATCTCCGGCAGCCCGCTGCGCAGCCCGGGCAGCTCCAGCGCCCGCTGAACGGTGATACCGGCGCCCTGGCTGTCGAATGTGCTGTCCGTACGGCTGTCCATGAAGCGGACGCTACCTGCGCGGATGCCCTCCGCACATCTCGGCCTAGGCCGGCGCGATGTTGTGGTTGAAGCGGAAAACGTTGTCGGGGTCGTACTCCCGCTTCACCGCCGCGAGCCGCCGGGTGTTCTCGGCGCCCAGGCCCGCCGTCACGCGGTCCGTGCCCTCGTCGCCGACGAAGTTGAGGTAGACCGCTCCGGTGCTCCAGGGCCGGACCCGGGCGCGGACGTCCTTGACCCACGCGATGCAGCGTTCGTCGTCGGCCGGGTCCTCCCAGATGCCGAAGGGGTGCACGGCCCAGGGCGCGTCCCGGTACGGCACCGGGAATTCGGAAGGGCCGGAGGCGATCGCGCCGCCCAGCGGGAACAGCACGTGCTGGGTGCCCGTGGGGACCGGCATGCTCTCGCCGAGCGCGCAGTACACGTCCGTGAGCTCGTCGGGCGCGCCCGTCAGATACTCGGCCGACCAGTAGTTCCGCAGGTTCGGCGGATCGTCGAGCATCGTCTGGAACCGGGGATACGGCAGCGCGGCGACGACCTCGACCTCGTGCGGCAGGGCCAGCAGCGGCTGGGCCAGCTTGCGCAGATCCTCCTCGGCCCCGGCGTAGGTGAGCAGAGCGCCGCACAGCCGTGTGCCGACCAGGTGCTCGGGCACGAACTCCTCGGGCGGGCCGGTGAGATAGATGACTCCGCCGCTCGCCTCCTGCGGGCCGGTCTCGATGATCTCGCGGTAGGTGCGGACCACCTCCGGGCCGTGCTCGGGGTCGTACATCATCAACGCGACGGAGAACCGGGGCAGTTCGTGCAGTCTCAGGGTGAGCGCGGTGGCGATGCCGAAGTTCCCGCCGCCGCCGTGCAGGGCCCAGAACAGTTCCGGGTTCTCCTCGGCGCTCGCGTGCACCACGCGCGCGTCGGCGGTCACCAGGTCGACGCCGAGCAGGTTGTCGACGGCGAGTCCGAAGGCGCGGTCCAGCCAGCCGCTGCCGCCGCCCAGGACGAAGCCGCCGACCCCGGTCGTGGACACCCGGCCGCCGGTGGTGGCGAGGCCGTGTTCCTGGGTCGCGGCGTCCAGTTCGCTCATGGTGGCCCCGCCGGCGATCCGTACCGCCCGGGCCGCCGGGTGCACGGTCACCGCGCGCATATGGCGCAGGTCCACGACGAGCGCCCCGTCGCCCACCGCCATGCCCGCGACACTGTGCCCGCCGCCGCGCACCGCGATCGGCAGGTCCAGCTTGCGCCCGAAACGCACGGCCCGTACGACGTCGGCCTCGTCCACGCACTGGGCGATCACGGCGGGACGCCGGTCGATCATCGCGTTGAAGACGAGACGGGCGTCGTCGTAACCCTGATCCCCCGGGGCGAACACGTCGCCGACCAGATCCTCGCGCAACGCGACAAGGGCCGCGCCCGCCGTAGAGAGGGAGGCCATGGCCGTCCCCTTCCAGAAAGGGGCATATGTGATGCTTCCAGCGTAGGCGCGCTCGGCCCGGCAGTCGCGCTGTGGGTTCACCCGGCCGTCCCTGACGGTCGAGGGCGGGGTGTCGTGGGGCGGCTTCCCGTTCCCCGCCGGGACCCGGAGCAGTACGGGACGGGCCCGCCGGATCGTCCTCCGATCCGGCGGGCCCGTTTCGCGTACGCCGACGGGCTCAGCCGCCGTAGGCCCCCGAAGCCGTCAGCCGTAGCGCCGTGTCGATCAGCGGGACGTGGCTGAAGGCCTGCGGGAAGTTGCCGACCTGGCGTTGCAGGCGCGGGTCCCACTCCTCGGCGAGGAGGCCCAGGTCGTTGCGGAGCGAGAGGAGCTTCTCGAAGAGCTTGCGGGCCTCGTCCACGCGGCCGATCATCGCGAGGTCGTCCGCCATCCAGAACGAGCAGGCCAGGAACGCGCCCTCGTCGCCGGGGAGGCCGTCGACGCCCTCGTCCTCGCCCGAGGTCGGGTAGCGCAGGATGAAGCCGTCCGGGGTGGACAGCTCGCGCTGGATCGCCTCGATCGTGCCGATCACGCGCTTGTCGTCCGGGGGCAGGAAGCCCATCTGCGGGATGAGCAGCAGCGAGGCGTCCAACTCCTTCGAGCCGTACGACTGCGTGAAGGTGTTGCGCTCCTTGTCGTAGCCGCGCTCGCACACGTCCCGGTGGATGTCGTCGCGCAGTTCGCGCCACTTCTCCAGCGGGCCGTCCGCGTCGCCCGACTCGATCAGCTTGATCGTGCGGTCGACCGCGACCCAGGCCATCACCTTCGAGTGCACGAAGTGGCGGCGCGGGCCGCGCACCTCCCAGATGCCCTCGTCGGGCTCGTCCCAGTGCTTCTCCAGGTAGCGGATCAGCTTGAGTTGGAGGAGGGACGCGTAGTCGTTGCGGGCCAGGCCCGTCATGTGGGCCAGGTGCAGGGCCTCGGTGACCTCGCCGTAGACGTCCAGCTGGAGCTGGTGCGCCGCGCCGTTGCCGACTCGCACCGGGCCCGAGTTCTCGTAGCCCGGCAGCCAGTCCAGCTCCGCCTCGCCGAGCTCGCGCTCGCCGGCGATGCCGTACATGATCTGCAGGTTCTCCGGGTCGCCGGCCACCGCGCGCAGGAGCCACTCGCGCCAGGCGCGGGCCTCCTCGCGGTAGCCGGTGCGCAGGAGGGAGGAGAGGGTGATGGCCGCGTCGCGGAGCCAGGTGTAGCGGTAGTCCCAGTTGCGGACGCCGCCGATCTCCTCCGGGAGGGAGGTGGTGGGCGCGGCGACGATGCCGCCGGTCGGGGCGTACGTGAGGGCCTTGAGCGTGATCAGGGAGCGGACCACGGCCTCGCGGTAGGGGCCGTGGTACGTGCACTGGTCGACCCAGTCGCGCCAGAACTCCTCGGTCGCCACCAGGGACTGCTCCGGCTCGGGGAGGGCCGGGGGCTGCTTGTGCGAGGGCTCCCACGAGATCGTGAACGCGATGCGGTCACCCGGCGCGACGGTGAAGTCCGCGTAGGTCGTGAGCTGCTTGCCGTAGGTCTCCGCCGATGTGTCGAACCACACGGAGTCGGGGCCCGCGACGGCCACCGTGCGGCCCTCGTGCTTGTGCACCCACGGGGTGACCCGGCCGTAGGAGAAACGCATGCGGAGGGTCGAGCGCATCGGGACGCGGCCGGAGATGCCCTCCACGATGCGGATCAGCTGGGGGGCGCCGTCGCGAGGGGGCATGAAATCGGTCACGCGGACCGTGCCTCGCGGGGTGTCCCACTCGGACTCCAGGATCAGCGAGTCGCCGCGGTAGCCGCGCCGGGCCGCCTTGGGCGGCGGGGCATCGGAGGCGTGGGCGGGGCCCAGCCGCCAGAACCCGTGTTCCTCCGTGCCCAGCAGACCGGCGAAGACGGCATGCGAGTCGAAGCGGGGCAGGCACAGCCAGTCCACTGTGCCGTCCACGCAGACCAATGCCGCGGTCTGCATGTCTCCGATGAGTGCGTAATCTTCGATGCGCCCGGCCACGTGCAACTCCAGTCGAACGGCCACGTCGCCCCACGAAAAAGGGGCGGTCGCTGTGTGCGGTCAAGGGATCGTTTGTAGTGCGTCGTTGAGCCATGAAGCAAATGGGGGTCGTTGCTCAACGAACTGACGAGCTCTCGTTGTTCCGGATGTACGGGCGGGGGTGGTGCCGTGTTCCGGACCGGCTCGGCAGCGAGTGTCCGAGCAGGATACGACGCACGTAGATGATCTGTGTGCCGCTCTCGCCAACGGACCTGGGCCGAACGGGTGAGCAACGGGTGAGAAGCAGGTAACCAGGGCGCGTCCGGGTCGACGTGAGCCGCGTGTGTGTCGAGGTGAGCGCGGAGCGTGGCCGGAAGCCATCTCCTCCGGGCGCTGATACCCTGGTAGCCCGTGGACCGGTGGGCAGGAAACCCCCGAACCGCAGCGACGGCTCCTCCAGAAAAACCCGGGTTCACCGGGCGGGCAGCCGCACCGCACCCCAGACCGCGACCACGGGAGCCCCCTCTTGGCCATGCCGCCCGCTTCGTTTCGAAATAGCACAGCCCGAAACAGCAACACCACGACGACCAAGCACATCTTCGTCACCGGGGGTGTCGCCTCCTCGCTCGGCAAGGGCCTCACCGCCTCCAGCCTCGGCATGCTCCTCAAGGCGCGGGGCCTGCGCGTCGTGATGCAGAAGCTCGACCCGTATCTGAACGTCGACCCCGGCACGATGAACCCCTTCCAGCACGGTGAGGTGTTCGTCACCAACGACGGCGCGGAGACCGACCTCGACATCGGACACTACGAGCGCTTCCTGGACCGCGACTTGGACGGCAGCGCCAATGTCACTACGGGCCAGGTCTACTCGACGGTGATCGCCAAGGAGCGGCGCGGCGAGTACCTGGGCGACACCGTGCAGGTCATCCCGCACATCACCAACGAGATCAAGCACCGCATCCGGCGCATGGCGACCGACGAGGTCGACGTCGTCATCACCGAGGTCGGCGGCACGGTCGGCGACATCGAGTCGCTGCCGTTCCTGGAGACGGTCCGCCAGGTCCGCCACGAGGTCGGCCGGGACAACGTGTTCGTGGTCCACATCTCCCTCCTGCCGTACATCGGCCCCTCGGGCGAGCTGAAGACCAAGCCCACCCAGCACTCGGTCGCGGCCCTGCGGAACATCGGTATCCAGCCGGACGCGATCGTGCTCCGGTCGGACCGCGAGGTGCCCACCGCGATCAAGCGCAAGATCTCGCTGATGTGCGACGTCGACGAGGCAGCCGTCGTCGCCTGCCCCGACGCGCGCTCGATCTACGACATCCCCAAGACCGTGCACACCGAGGGCCTGGACGCCTATGTCGTCCGCAAGCTGGACCTGCCGTTCCGCGATGTGGACTGGACGACCTGGGACGACCTGCTCGACCGCGTCCACAACCCGGTGCACGAGATCAACCTCGCGCTGGTCGGCAAGTACATCGACCTGCCCGACGCCTATCTCTCGGTCACCGAGGCGCTGCGGGCCGGCGGCTTCGCCAACAAGGCCCGGGTGAAGATCAAGTGGGTCACCTCGGACGACTGCAAGACCCCGGCCGGCGCCGCCAAGCAGCTCGGTGACGTGGACGCGATCTGCATCCCCGGCGGCTTCGGCGACCGCGGCGTGTCCGGCAAGGTCGGCGCCATCCAGTACGCCCGCGAGCACAAGATCCCGCTGCTCGGCCTCTGCCTGGGCCTCCAGTGCATCGTGATCGAGGCCGCGCGCAACCTCGCCGGCATCGCGGACGCCAACTCCACCGAGTTCGACGCGGCCACCGGCCACCCGGTCATCTCCACCATGGCCGAGCAGCTCGACATCGTCGCCGGCGAGGGCGACATGGGCGGCACCATGCGCCTGGGCATGTACCCGGCCAAGCTCGCCGAGGGCTCCATCGTGCGCGAGGTCTACGACGGCAAGGAGTACGTCGAGGAGCGCCACCGCCACCGCTACGAGGTGAACAACGCCTACCGCGCCGAGCTGGAGAAGAAGGCCGGACTGCAGTTCTCCGGCACGTCCCCGGACGGCAAGCTCGTGGAGTACGTGGAGTACCCGCGCGAGGCCCACCCTTACCTCGTCGCCACCCAGGCCCACCCCGAGCTGCGCTCCCGCCCGACCCGGCCGCACCCGCTCTTCGCGGGCCTGGTCAAGGCGGCCGTGGCGCGCAAGACGGGCAATTAGCCCAAGGGTTGTACGGTGATCGGGGTGCGCGCCTTCAACAGGTGTGCACCCCGGCCGTTTTGTACGTGACGTTCCGGCAAGTGTGATTCGTGTACGTGTGTTTCGTGTACGTGTGGAGGGACAGCGCATGACGATCAAGGACACCCCGGAGGAGTGGGAGATCCGGGCGACCGCGACCCCCTTCGTCGGCAACAAGACCTCCGTGCGCACCGACGACGTGGTCATGCCCGGCGGCGCGGTCGTGCACCGCGACTACCAGGTCCACCCCGGCTCCGTGGCCGTCCTCGCCCTCGACGAGGAGGACCGGGTGCTCGTCATCCGGCAGTACCGCCACCCCGTGCGGCAGAAGCTGTGGGAGATCCCGGCCGGACTGCTCGACATCCCCGGTGAGAACCCGCTGCACGCCGCCCAGCGCGAGCTGTACGAGGAGGCACACGTCAAGGCCGGGGACTGGCGGGTGCTGACCGACGTCTACACCACGCCCGGCGGCTGCGACGAGGCCATCCGCATCTTCCTGGCCCGGGATCTCTCCGAGGCCGAGGGAGTGCGCTTCGAGGTCGAGGACGAGGAGGCCGACATGGAGCACGCGCGTGTGCCCCTCGACGACCTCGTCCGCGGGGTCCTCGCCGGCGAGCTGCACAACAACTGCCTCGCCGTCGGCGTCCTCGGCCTGGTCGCCGCCCGGCACGGCGACGGCGTCGAGGCGCTGCGCCCCGCCGAGGCGCCGTGGCCCGCTCGTCCCTTCGAGTCCTGAACCCAAGCCTCCCCCCGGTCGGACCTTTGGTGTGACGATCGGCTGATCCGATCGGGGGATGTGCCCGCCGCGCTCCGCACGGTTCGTCGCAGAGCGTGAACTAGGCTCTGGAATCACCCGATCCGGAGTCCCGGCGGGCTATGCGCGTGCAGTGGGACGGGAGTGTGGCCCGTGACGGATCAGGCGGTGGACACCGGCGGCGTGAGGCTGTCCGAGGACACTTCTGCCGAGGGCCAATTCCTGGGCCGGGCAAGAGAGTTGAAGGAGCTGCGCGCCGACATCGAGCGCGCGGGCCTGGACACGATCGCGGGCCGCAAGGCCCCCCGCGCCCGGGTCCTCCTCATCGCCGGCAAGCCCGGCTCCGGCCGCACCGCGCTCGCCGAGGAACTCGTCCGGCAGGTCGCTGACCGTTACGACGCCGGTGTGTTCCGGGCCCGGCTGAGCGAGCCCGACGGCACCCCCGTCCCCACCGAGCGCACCGCCCGCGAGCTGCTCACCGCCCTGGAGCTGCCGACCCCGGCCGGCGCCTCCGAGGACGACCTCTCGGACATCCTGCGCGCGGCCCTCACCGACCGGCGGGCGCTGCTCCTGCTCGACGACGCGGCCGACGCCGAGCAGGTCGACGCGCTGCTGCCGGACTCCCCGGACTGCCTGGTCGTCGCCGTCTCCGGCGGCCCGCTCACCGGCATCGCCGACGTCCGCCCCTGCACCCTGGGCGGCCTCGACACCAAGTCCGCGCTGGAACTGCTCACCCGGTACACCGGCGCGGTCCGCGTCACCGTCGACCCGCTGGCCGCCGAGGGCCTGGTCGAGGTCTGCCGCACCCAGCCCGCCGCGCTCACCCTGGCCGGCGGCTGGCTCGCCGCCCGCCCGCAGGCGGCCGTCGCCGACCTCGCCAAGCACCTGCACGCCGAGAGCGACGAGGGCACCCCGCTGAGCCGCGTCTTCGGGCTCGTCCACGGCTCGCTGCCCAGCCCCGCCGCCCGGATACTGCGACTGCTCTCCCTCGCCCCGGCCGGCCTGGTCGACCCGCAGACCGCCTCCGCGCTGGCCGGCTGCTCGGTCAACGGCGCCCGCACCACCCTGGACGACTTCGTCACCGCGGGACTGCTGCGGGCCCTGGACTCCCCGCTGCCGCAGTACGAGGTCCCCGGCTGCCTCCAGCCGCTCCTGCACGCCCTCGCCGAGACCCAGGACCGCCCGGCCGAACTCCAGCTGGCCCGCGCCCGCATGCTGGAGCGGACCGTACGGCTGCTCCAGTCCTGCCGTGCCATCACCGAGACCGACAGCCCCCAGGCCAAGGAAAAACTCCTCGGCATGCCCAGCTCGCTGCGCTTCCCCAACCCCCGGGCCGCCGCCGACTGGCTGCGCCTCAGCCAGCCCGCCCTGCTGGCCTGCGCCCGCCTCGCGGTCGCCGACGGCGAACTCGACACGCTGGCGCGCCGGTTGATGTCCCAGCTCGTGCGCGCGATGGTCGCCCACTTCGGCACCCAGGCCGCCGCCCCCGAGCTCTACGGCATCCACCGCCTCGTCCTCGACGTGGCGGAGCGGCGGAACCTGCCCCGCGAGCAGGCCGCCGCGCTGCTGAACCTCGCCGATCTGGACGCGCAGACCGGCCGTACGACCGAGGCACTGGCCCGCTACCGGGCCGCGCTGGACGCCGGACGCGAGGCGAACGACCCGTATGCGACCGGCCGCGCGATGGAATCCGTAGGCGGCGCGCACCAGGAGCTCGGCGACCACGACCGGGCCGCCGACTGGTTCGGCCGCGCGCTGGCCCAGCGCCAGGCCCGGGACGAGCGCGCGGACGCCGCCCGGCTGTACGGCCGGATCGCCGCCGCGCACACCTACGCGGGCCGCTACGGCGAGGCGCTGAGGAACTGGCGGGCGGCTGTCGCCGGGTACCGCAAGAACGGTGATGTGCCCGCCCAGGCAAGGGCGTTGAGCGAGCTGGCCCGGGTCCAGGAGTACGCCGGTCGCCCCGAGGAGTCGCTGCTCACCTGCCACGAGGCCGTCGAGTGGGCGCGCCGCGCGGAGGACGTCCGGTTGCAGGCCGCGTTGCAGTTGCGGCTGGCCGACACCCTCGACCGGCTCGCCGACCCGGCGTCCGCCGCGCTGCACCGCGGGACGGCCGAGCGGATGCTGGGCGAGGAGCTCCAGGAGGGCGATCCCGCCCCCGAATCCCTGGAACATGACGCTAACGCCTGCGAAATCCGTAGTACATCCACTGAAGATTGATGCATTGAAAGGCTAGACACCGAGAACGCCTTCATTAAACTGGCTCTGCCGCACCTTCTCCTGCGGTCTCCCGGTGCGCTCATGCATGTCCGGGTATGAGATGTATTGCCCCACACCCTCTGAGCCAAGGACCGTGATCCACGTGAAGGTCGGCATCCCCCGCGAGGTCAAGAACAACGAGTTCCGGGTGGCCATCACACCCGCCGGCGTGCACGAACTGGTGCGCCACGGCCACCAGGTCCTCATCGAGCAGAACGCCGGCGTCGGCTCCTCGATCCCGGACGACGAGTACGTCGCGGCGGGCGCGCGGATCCTCGCCACCGCCGACGAGGTCTGGGCCGCCGCCGACCTGCTGCTCAAGGTCAAGGAGCCCATCGCCGAGGAGTACCACCGCCTCCGCAAGGACCAGACGCTCTTCACGTACCTGCACCTGGCCGCCTCCAAGGAGTGCACCGACGCGCTCATCGAGTCCGGCACCACCGCGATCGCCTACGAGACCGTCGAGCTGCCCGGCCGCGCGCTGCCGCTGCTCGCCCCGATGTCCGAGGTCGCGGGCCGGCTGGCCCCGCAGGTCGGCGCCTACCACCTGATGCGCTCGGTCGGCGGTCGCGGTGTGCTCCCCGGCGGTGTCCCCGGCACCCAGCCCGCGCGGGCCGTCGTCATCGGCGGCGGTGTCTCCGGCTGGAACGCCACGCAGATCGCCGTCGGCATGGGCTTCCACGTCACGCTGCTCGACCGCGACATCAACAAGCTCCGCGAGGCCGACAAGGTCTTCGGCACCAAGGTCCGGGCGATCATGTCCAACTCCTTCGAGCTGGAGAAGGCCGTCCTGGACGCCGACCTCGTCATCGGCGCGGTGCTCATCCCGGGCGCCAAGGCACCGAAGCTCGTCACCAACGAACTCGTGTCGCGCATGAAGCCCGGAAGTGTTCTTGTCGACATCGCGATCGACCAGGGCGGCTGCTTCGAGGACTCCCGCCCGACGACCCACGCCGAGCCGACCTTCCCGGTCCACGACTCGGTCTTCTACTGCGTCGCCAACATGCCCGGCGCGGTGCCCAACACGTCGACCTACGCACTCACCAACGCGACGCTGCCGTACATCGTGGAGCTCGCGAACCGCGGCTGGGTCGAGGCGCTGCGACGTGATCCTGCTCTCGCCAAGGGTCTCAACACCCATGACGGCAAGGTGATTTACCGCGAGGTCGCCGAAGCGCACGGACTGGAGCATGTCGAGCTGGAGAGCCTGCTCGGCTGACTCTGTCGACTAAGTCACCGTTCAGCAAAAGGCGATACGTCAACACAGGTCGTCAACACCGCGCGCCCGGCCGGACCTTGCTCGACAGGTCCGGCCGGAAGTGTGTGTATGGTCACTTTGCGGCGATCGGCCAACTCGCGCCGAACATAACCCTTGAGACGATTCGTGCACCGGTGAAACCTGCCGTGCGACTGCCGTACGCCCTTGACAGAGGGATGTTTCATTGCCGACACATCGGGCCGGGTCCGGCGGATTGTGTTGCTGCGAACACCCGACACGCCATAGAGTCGCCGAACGTCGGCATGGTGCCACGCTGACCTATCGAGAAATTCCCTGGTCACCAAGGAGGTAAGACGACTTGTGAATGAGTCGACATTTTCTCCCGGGGGTGGTCAACCAGGAACGGCTGCAAGGGGCCAGGAGCCCGCGGGGTTCGAGGCTGTCGGCTCCGTTGCTGTGCGCACCTTCGCAGCCCACCAAGGTCACCAGCAGCCAGGGGTGACCCAGCCAGCACACCAGAGCATGGATGGCCATCACGTGAACGCCATGGCCGGCGACGGAAGGGGCACGCCCCGCAACCAGTTCGCCGACTACGACGAACTGCCCGACGGGCACTTCTACGACCCCGACGCCGAATACGAGCCCGATCCCGAGTACGCGGCCACGCTCGCGCCCGACGCGGCCCGCCAGCGCCGTGAGCGCGTGGGCCCGACCGGACGCCCGCTGCCCTACTTCCCGATCCCGGGTCCGCTGACCAGTCACGGCCCCGCGACGATCGTCGCGATGTGCAACCAGAAGGGCGGCGTCGGCAAGACCACGTCGACCATCAACCTGGGTGCCGCGCTCGCGGAGTACGGACGACGTGTACTGCTCGTCGACTTCGACCCGCAGGGCGCGCTGTCGGTCGGACTCGGCGTCAATCCCATGGAGTTGGACCTCACCGTCTACAACCTGCTCATGGAGCGGGGCATGTCGGCCGACGAGGTGCTTCTCAAGACAGCTGTCCCGAACATGGACTTGCTGCCCAGCAACATCGACCTGTCCGCCGCCGAAGTGCAGTTGGTGAGCGAGGTCGCGCGCGAGTCCACCCTGCAGCGGGCGTTGAAGCCGCTGATGGCCGACTACGACTACATCGTGATCGACTGTCAGCCCTCCCTCGGCCTGCTCACCGTGAACGCCCTGACGGCGGCTCACAAGGTGATCGTGCCGCTGGAGTGCGAGTTCTTCGCGCTGCGTGGAGTCGCGCTGCTGACGGAGACCATCGAGAAGGTCCAGGAGCGGCTCAACCCGGAGTTGGAACTCGACGGCATCCTCGCCACGATGTACGACTCCCGTACCGTGCACAGCCGTGAGGTGCTCGCGCGCGTGGTCGAGGCGTTCGACGATCACGTCTACCACACGGTCATCGGGCGCACGGTGCGCTTCCCGGAGACCACGGTCGCCGGTGAGCCGATCACGACGTACGCCTCCAACTCCGTCGGTGCCGCCGCCTATCGCCAGCTCGCCAGGGAGGTGCTCGCCCGGTGTCACGCCGAGTGAGTCTGCCGGGGGCCGACGAACTGTTCCGTACGACAGGGGGGATGGCGCTTCAGTCGTCCACCCCCAGGAGCCGGGCCAACGGCGAGGCCCGGGTGCCGGCTCCGGCGGGGGAGAGCGACGGCGCCGCCGCCGGCGAGGACGCCCCGCATTCCGTACCCGCCCAGGGCGGTGACGGCGAGGGCGCCGAGCATGTGGCGGCGGACGCGGACGGCGGCGAGTCCCGCAGCCGGTCCGCGGACGGCTCCGGGCGACGTCAGGGGGCGCAGGAAGGTTCTGCCCAGCCCCGGAAGCAGCGTCAGGGAGCGCAGGCCCAGCGCCGGCCCACCGGGCGCGAGCGGCACGACGAGAAGATCACCGTGTACGTCTCCGCCGAGGAACTCATCGACCTGGAGCACGCACGCCTGATGCTCCGGGGCGAGCACGGCCTCGCGGTCGACCGCGGGCGGATCGTGCGCGAGGCGGTCGCCGTCGTCCTGGCCGATCTGGAGTCCCGCGGGGACGCGAGCATTCTCGTACGCCGGCTTCGCGGGCGGTAGCGGTAGCCTGCGAGGGCCATGACCTCGAACGACGCTCCCGCCGCCGGCACACCTGCCGGACGTCGGCGTGCGCTGGGGAAAGGGCCACTGGCTCCGCCGGTCGAGCAGGTTTCGCCTCCTGCGGAGAGCGAGTCGTCAACCGAGGTTGATCCTTCGGTTCCGGACGATGGTGTGTTCAAGGTCCGGCTCGCCAATTTTGAGGGCCCGTTCGATCTTCTCCTCCAGTTGATCTCGAAGCACAAGCTCGATGTCACCGAGGTGTCGCTGTCCAAGGTCACCGACGAGTTCATGGCGCACATCAGGGCGATGGGCCCCGACTGGGACCTGGACCAGACGACCGAGTTCCTCGTCGTCGCGGCGACCCTGCTGGATCTGAAGGCGGCCCGACTGCTGCCCGCCGCGGAGGTCGAGGACGAGGCCGACCTGGCGTTGCTGGAGGCCCGGGACCTGCTGTTCGCGCGGCTGTTGCAGTACCGGGCGTACAAACAGATCGCCGACATCTTCAACCGGCGTCTCGACGAGGAGGCCCGGCGCTACCCCCGGACCGTCGGACTCGAACCGCACCACGCCGAGCTGCTGCCCGAGGTCGTCATCCGGATCGGCCCGGAGGGCTTCGCCCGGCTCGCCGTCAAGGCGATGCAGCCCAGGCCCAGGCCGCAGGTGTACGTCGACCACATCCACGCGCCGCTGGTCAGCGTGCAGGAGCAGGCCGGGATCGTGGTGGCACGGCTGCGGGAGCTCGGCGAGGCCAGTTTCCGCACGCTGGTCGAGGACGTCGACGACACCCTGACCGTCGTGGCGAGGTTCCTGGCCCTGCTGGAGCTGTACCGGGAGAAGGCCGTCGCGCTGGACCAGGAGATCGCGCTCGGGGATCTGATCGTGCGCTGGACCGGTGGGGAGGGGGAAGGCGAGCCGGTGGTGACGGACGAGTTCGACCGGCCGCCCGAGCCGCCCAAGGAGACCAAGGAGGAGTCGGCGTGAGCGAGGAGACCACGGGCGTACCGGCGAGCCCGTCCGCCGTCGCGGAACTCGACCTCAAGCCTGCCCTGGAGGCCGTCCTCATGGTCGTGGACGAGCCCGCGACCGTGGAGCACCTGGCGAAAATACTCCAGCGGCCCAAACGGCGGATCGCGGACGCGTTGCGCGAGCTGGCCGACGAGTACACCGTCCAGGGGCGCGGTTTCGAGCTGCGGCTGATCGCCGGGGGCTGGCGTTTCTACTCCCGCCCGGAGTTCGCGCCGGCCGTCGAGGGCTTCGTCCTGGACGGTCAGCAGGCCCGGCTCACCCAGGCGGCGCTGGAGACCCTGGCGGTCGTCGCGTACCGCCAGCCGGTCAGCCGCAGCAGGGTCTCGATGGTCCGCGGAGTCAACTGCGACGGTGTGATGCGCACCCTGTTGCAGCGGGGTCTCGTCGAGGAGGCGGGCACGGAACCCGAAACAGGTGCGATCCTGTACGTGACGACGAACTACTTTCTGGAGCGGATGGGCCTGCGCGGCCTGGACGAGCTCCCGGAGCTCGCGCCCTTCCTCCCTGAGGCTGAGGCGATCGAGGCGGAGACGCTGGAAGGGGTCCCGTCGTTCGATCCGGATGCACCGGATGCAGATGCAGACGAAACGACGACGACGGAACTTTGATGCGAAGCAGTGGCAGTGGCAGTAGTGGTGGCGGCAGGAACAGCGGGCGCGGCAACCCCCGCGGGACCGGTGGGGGCGGCAATCCCCGTGGTTCCGGCGGAGGCGGCGGCTCCCGTGGCTCCGGCGCGGGCGGCAGCTCCCGGGGAACCGGTGCTGGTGGCAGTTCCCGTGGCTCCGGCGCAGGTGGCAGTTCCCGGGGTTCCGGCGCGGGCAACTCCCGCGGGAGCGGTGGCGGCGGCTCGCAGCCGAGGGGCGCGGGCAGCGCGGGAGGGCGCGACGACCGGCCGAAGCGCGCCGCCAATCCCCGTCCCGAGGAGCGCCGCTACGACGTAGGCCCCGGGGCGTCCCACGAGGGCCCGAAGTCCGGGCGCGGTGCCGCCGCGCGCGGCGGTGCCAAGGGCGGCCCCAAGCAGGGCCAGGGCACCGGGCGCGGGCGTTCGGTGCCGGCGACCTCGCGTGAGTACGACGCGCGGGCCGAGGAGCGCAACCGGGAGCGGTACGCGGGCAAGAAGGACATCAAGCCGCCCAAGACCTTCCCGGGCGCCGAGCAGGAGGGCGAGCGCCTCCAGAAGGTCCTCGCACGCGCGGGCTACGGCTCGCGGCGCTCCTGCGAGGAGCTGATCGAGCAGTCCCGGGTCGAGGTCAACGGCGAGATCGTGGTCGAGCAGGGGCTGCGTGTCGACCCCGAGCACGACGAGATCAAGGTCGACGGGCTGACGGTGGCGACGCAGTCGTACCAGTTCTTCTCGCTGAACAAGCCCGCCGGTGTCGTCGCGACGATGGAGGACCCCGAGGGCCGGCAGTGCCTCGGCGACTACGTCACCAACCGGGAGACCCGCCTCTTCCACGTCGGGCGGCTCGACACCGAGACCGAGGGTGTGATCCTGCTCACCAACCACGGCGAGCTGGCGCACCGGCTGACCCACCCCAAGTACGGCGTGAAGAAGACCTACCTCGCGCACATCGTGGGCCCGATCCCGCGCGATCTGGGCAAGCAGCTCAAGGACGGCATCCAACTGGAGGACGGGTACGCGCGTGCGGACCACTTCCGGGTCGTCGAGCAGACCGGCAAGAACTACCTCGTCGAGGTGACTCTCCACGAGGGCCGCAAGCACATCGTGCGGCGCATGCTCGCGGAGGCCGGGTTCCCGGTCGACAAGCTGGTGCGGGTGTCCTTCGGTCCGATCACCCTGGGCGACCAGAAGTCGGGCTGGCTGCGGCGGCTGTCGAACACCGAGGTCGGCATGCTGATGCAGGAAGTCGATCTGTAGGTCGCCCGGTAAGTCGATCTCCACAAGCGCGAGTTGAGTGCGGCCGGTTCCGGGTTCTCCGGGGCCGGCCGCTTCGTTTTTGTCGGGTGCGGGGGGTTGTGCCGGGCTGCGGCCGCTCTTTATAGTCGAACTGACTATTAACGGGGTGAAGCACCATGACCACAACACCGGCCTACGACAAGTACGCCTTCGAACCTTTCGCCGTCACCGCCGACCTCGCCGTCCTCACGATCCGCGCGGGCGCCCTGCACGTGCTGCTCGTCGAGCGCGGCCAGGAGCCGTACGCGGGACAGTGGGCACTGCCCGGTGGATTCGTGGCGCCCGACGAGTCCGCGGAGACGGCCGCCCGGCGTGAACTCGCCGAGGAGACCGGCCTGTCGGAGGTCTCCGGGCTGCACCTGGAGCAACTGCGCACCTACAGCGAGCCCGACCGCGACCCCCGTATGCGGGTCGTCACCGTCGCCTTCGCCGCGCTGCTGCCCGGCCCTCCCCCAGACTCCGTCCGGGGGGACCCCCACCTCGCTTCGCTCGAGCCGCGCGCGGGCAGCGACGCGGCGCAGGCCCGCTGGCTGCCGTACGACACGCTCGGGCCGCTCGCCTTCGACCACGACCGGATCCTGGCCGACGCGCGCGAACGGGTGGGCGCCAAGCTGGAGTACAGCTCCCTCGCCACCGCCTTCTGTCCGCCCGAGTTCACGCTGGGGGAGCTGCAACAGGTTTACGAGACCGTGTGGGGCGCCGAGTTGGACCGCCCCAACTTCCGCCGCAAGGTGCTCGCGACACCGGGTTTCGTCGAACCGGTGCCGGGCGGTGCCAAGTTGACCGGCGGTCGCGGCAAACCCGCGGCGTTGTACCGCGCGGGCGCCGCTGTCGCCCTGTACCCGCCGCTGCTCCGGCCGTCCCTGGGCTCGGCCTCGGCCTCGGAAGGGAGCCCCGCATGACCACGACCGGTGTCCGCAAGAGTGCCGCCACGGGAGCCCTGATGGGCCTCGCCCTCGGGGACGCGCTCGGTTTCCCGACCGAGTTCAACGACGTGCCCTCCATCCTCGCCAAGTGCGGCCCCTGGCGGGAGATGGGACTGCCGAGGCCCGCGATCGTCACCGACGACACGCAGATGACACTGGCGCTGGGGCGGGGGCTGCGAACCGCCATGGACCGGGCGGTACTTGGGCCCGACGCAATGGCCGGGCCGGTGCGTGCGGAGTTCGTGGCGTGGAACCGCTCCCCGGACAACAACCGTGCTCCGGGGCGCACTTGCCTCACGGCCTGCGACCTGTTGGAGCGGCCGGACCGGGTCTGGCAGGACGCCAGCCAGATCGGCTCGAAGGGCTGCGGGGCCAACATGCGGGTCGCGCCGGTCGGGCTCGTCCCCGGTCTGAACGACGAACAGCGGTCCGGCGCCGCCCAGTTGCAGTCCGCGCTGACCCACGGTCACCCGACCGCCCTCGCCGCGTCCGACCTCACCGCGCATGCCGTACGACTGCTCGCGCAGGGCGCCGAGCCGACCGGGCTGGTCGGGCTGCTGCGGTCGTACGCCGTGGAGAACCGGACCCGCTATCACCACCGTTGGCTCGGTGACCTGTGGACGCGGAGCCAGGACCCCACGCCCGAGCACTTCATCGCGCGGGGCTGGGACGAGTGCCTGGACATACTCGGGCGGCTGGAGGACGCGGTATGGACCGTCTCCCCGGAGACCGACCCGTGTCTGGCCACCGGCGCGGGCTGGATCGCCGAAGAGGCCCTGGCGACCGGCCTGTTGTGCTTCCTCCTGTTCGTGGAGGAACCGGTGACCGCGCTACGGCGGGCGGCCTGCACATCCGGTGACTCGGACTCGATCGCGTGTCTCGCGGGGGCGTTCGCCGGGGCGCATCTGGGGGAGGGGGCCTGGCCGGGGGAGTGGGCGGGGCGGATCGAGTATCGGGGTGAGCTGTTGGCGCTCGGGGCCCTCTGGGACGCTTGAGGGATGATCGACGTTCTCGAAATCGACCTCAAGCCCGTGGTGGCGGAGCAGCCCGACCTTCTCCTCTTCGCCACCGTCTCCGGCGCGCACCTCTACGGTTTCCCGTCCCGTGACTCGGACGTGGACCTGCGGGGTGTGCACCTGCTGCCGACCGCCGAACTCGTCGGCCTGCGCGAGCCCGACGAGACACGGTCCAAGATGTGGTTGCGGGACGGCGTCGAGATGGACCTCGTCACCCACGACCTGCGCAAGTTCGTACGGCTGATGCTGCGGCGCAACGGCTATGTGCTGGAGCAGTTGCTGTCCCCGCTCGTCGTGCACACCACCGACGCCCACCGGGAGCTGGCCGCTCTCGCGCCGGGCGTTCTCACCAGCCATCACGCCCACCACTACCGGGGTTTCGCCGAAACCCAGTGGCGGCTGTTCGAGAAGACCGGCGAACTCAAGCCGCTGCTCTACACGTTCCGTGTGCTGCTCACCGGCATTCACCTCATGCGCAGCGGCGAGGTGCAGGCCCATCTGCCCACGCTCGTGGGGGAGGTCGAGGCTCCGCCGTACGTCACGGAGCTGATCGCGGTGAAGGCCGAGCGTGAGCACGGGGATGCCGAGGTCGACCACGCGCGTGTGCGGGCCGACATCGAGCGTCTGCACGGCGAACTGGACGCGGCGCAGGAGGCGTCAGTCCTCCCGGACGCCCCGAGTGCCCACGACGCCCTGCACGAGTTCGTCGTACGGATCCGCCTGGAGGGCTGAGGCGCGGCGGACCCGGATCAGGAAGTCCTCCACGCGGCGCCGGTCCGGCTCCGCCGGGAGCGGTGTGTGAGTGGCCGCCTCGTCCGTCTCCGTCGCCAGGCGGGTCATCCACAACTCGACCTCCGGCCAAGGGACTTCACCGCGCTTGACCGACAGCAGGGCCGCGCGCCGGTCGCCGACGTCGAGCGTCAGGGTGCCCGTGCGGAGCAGGTCGCGGGCGCTGGTGAGCAGGCGGAGCAGATGCATCGCGTGTTTCCAGCGCGGGGCGCCGTGCGTGCGGAGGTCGGCCTCCAGCTTCTTGCGCTGGCCCAACGCGTAGCGCGTGAACGTCTCGTGGACCCGGCGGGAGAGGAACGCGCCGCGCAGGGCGAGGAGTTCGCGACCGGTGTCGTCGATGTGCTCGACGAGCGGGGAGTGCAGGCACTCCAGGATGTTGGGGTTCGCGCGCAGGGCCAGTTCGCAGAAGCGCTCCAGCTCCCAGCTGAACTGCTCCTCCGCCGGGCCCTCCACATGCGTCGGCGGCTTCTCGAAGCGCCAGAAGAGGGGAGTGGGGGCGAGAAAGACGCCCCGGCGGTCCGTGTCGCTCGCGTCCGTCGCCAGGCCGAAGGCGCGCGAACCCATCACGCAGGCGTAGATCGTGTGGTCGCGGACCAGGGACTCGGGTTGCATTCCGGGAGCGTACGCGGCAGTTCACGCCAGGCGGATCGAATTTCCCTCCACGGTGATCTGCTCCGCGGGCAACGGCTTCGGCGCCGGGCCGCCCGCGACCGAACCGTCCGCGATCTTGAACTTGCTGCCGTGGCACGGGCAGTCGATGGTGCCGTTCGCGACGGTGCTCACCGTGCAGCCCTGGTGGGTGCAGATCGCCGAGAAGGCCTTGAACTCGTCCTTCTTCGGCTGGGTCACCACGATCTTCTGGGCCTTGAGGATCTTGCCGCCGCCGACGGGGATGTCGGAGGTCTTCGCCAACTCCTCGCCGCCGGAGGCCTGTACGGACGACGAGCCCGAGGAGTCGTTGCTGTCGCCGTACTTGCTGCATCCCGCGGCGAGCGCGGCGGCAGCGGTGGCCGCACCCGTGGCGAGGACCGTGCGGCGCGTCGAGCTGTCGGTCATGTGGTCACTCCGAAAGGGTTCGTCGTGCGGTCACTGCGACGGTGGTCAAGTCGTCACTCCGAGAGGGGTCATGTCGTCACTCCGACCGTGCGGAAGAACCAGAGCGCGGAGGTCAGCCAGAGCAGCGTGAGGGCGGTGAAGACCAGTCCGCCGACGACCGGCAGCAGCCAGCCGGGCAGGCGCTCCGAGCGGAGCAGCAGCATCTTGGCACTGAACGCGCCGAAGAACGCGCACCCCAGGAGGGAGTGCCACATCACGCGTGTCGAGTACGTCTGATAGCCGAACGCGTAGAGGCAGTGCACGGCGACCGGCACCGCCAGCAGGAACGCGATCCGCCCCGACCAGCGGTGCAGGGTCGCCGACCAGCTCGGGCCGGGCAGCCTGCCGTAGACCATGAAGGCCGAGACGACCTGGACGAGGGCGAAGAAGAAGGCGGCCGTCGCGAGCCAGGACTTCACCGCGCCCGTGCTGCTGAAGCCGGCGAGGTTGAAGGCGGTGCCGGCCGGGTCGTGGACCTTGCCGTAGACGCCGAGTCCCACGGCCACCGCGCCGGCCACCAGGGCCGGGATCAGATAGCGGGCGGGGCTGTCGCGGTGGCGGGCGGGCGGGCGCGGGGGGTAGGCCTGGGTGGCGGCGTTCGGGTCGACGGTCATGATCGGCTCCCTGAGGCGGACGGTGGGTCAGGGGGTGACGGGTTGTGCCGTGAGCTGCTGACCGTCGACCGTGACCGTGCCGGTCTCCGGGTCGATACGGGGTGCGGCGGCGGCCTTGCCGTCGCGGGTGACGATGCCGGTCTGGCGGCCGTTCGGCAGCACGATCCAGCCGCCGTCGATCTTGGCGCCGCGCACCTTGGCCGTGGCGCGCCACAGGCCCGACGGCTTGACGGCCTTGTCGGCGGTGAACGCGTACTTCCGTCCCTCGTCCTTGACGGTGCCGAGGATCTTCTTGCCCTGCTGGAGCTTGCCGTCGAGCACGGCGCCGTTCGGGGCGGTGAGCTTCATGGTGCCGTCGTCCTCGACGGGGCCCCTGAGCCAGGCCTCCTTGTAGCGGCCGTCGCAGAAGTAGGCGACCGCCTTGCCGTCCCGGATCGACACGGCGACCGAGGCGGTGTCGTCGTCGGTGCGGCCCGCGTAACTGGCGTTCGCGACCGGGGACTTCGACGGGGTCGGGCTGGGGGTGACGGTCGGTTTCCGGGTCGGTGACGGGTTCGCCGACTTCTTCGGTGACGCCGACGGTGACGCGTCGCTGTACGAGGACGACGCGGTCTTCGTCCCCGACGTCGCGTTGAGCGTCAGCATGAACAGGCCCAACACCAGACCCGCCAGAAGAGTGAGCAGTGGTCCCGGACGCTTCATTACTGTCCTCCCCCGAGGCGAGCTTCCAGCCCATGACAGCGGACTCGGGGCCGTGGGTAAAGAGGCATACGGTGATGATCTCACCCCAAGTAGCGGAACGGGATGATTCGGGTGACATTGGCAGGGTTCGAGGCCGGGCCCCGATCGGCGGACGGCCACGCAGGACCCGAGCAACGCGCCCAGAACCTTGAACCGGTCCGGCAGCAGTCCCTGTGGCCCGTCTCAGGGGGCGGGCGCCGCGCACCGGTACCGGACGGGCTGATTAGGCTGGATGTACCAAGAGCCGTACATCAGCGAGGAGCAGAGCCGTGGCGGTACGAGCGGTCCGGGGCGCCGTCCAGCTGGACAGGGACGAGGCCGGCCACATGGACGAGCAGGTCGGGGCGCTGCTCACCGCCGTCCTGGAGCGGAACGGCCTCACCGCCGACGATCTGATCAGCGTCTGGTTCACGGCGACGCCCGATCTGCACAGCGACTTCCCGGCCGCCGCCGCCCGCAAGCTCGGCGGCGACTTCGCGGACGTGCCGCTGATCTGCGCGCAGGAACTGGACATCGCCGGTGCCATGCCCCGCGTGGTCCGCGTCCTCGCGCACATCGAGTCCGACAAGCCCCGCGCCGACATCACGCACGTGTACCTCGGTGCGGCGGCCGCCCTGCGCAAGGACATCGCCCAGTGAGGACCGCGCTCGTCATCGGCACCGGGCTCATCGGTACGTCCGCCGCGCTCGCCCTCGTCTCGCGCGGTGTCGTCGTGCACCTCGCCGACCACGACCCCGAGCAGGCCCGTACGGCCGCCGCGCTGGGCGCCGGCACCGACGAGGCGCCGGACGGGCCCGTCGACCTCGCGATCGTCGCCGCGCCGCCCGCGCTGGTGGCCGGGGTGCTCGCCGACGCGATGCGCCGGGGGGCGGCCTGCGGCTACCTCGACGTGGCCAGCGTCAAGGGCGGTCCGCGCCGGGAGCTGGAGGCGCTCGGCCTCGACCCGTCGGTGATGTCGAGGTACATCGGCTCGCACCCCATGTCCGGGCGCGAGAAGTCGGGGCCGCTGGCCGCGACCGGGGATCTCTTCGAGGGCCGGCCCTGGGTGCTGACGCCCACCCGCGACACGGACACCGAGGTGCTGAACCTCGCCCTTGAGCTGGTCTCGCACTGCCGTGCCGTGCCGGTCGTCATGGATGCCGATGCCCACGACCGGGCGGTGGCTCTGGTCTCCCACATGCCCCATCTCGTGTCCAGCATGGTCGCCGCTCGGCTGGAGAACGCGGAGGAGGCCGCCGTACGGCTGTGCGGGCAGGGGATCCGTGATGTGACCCGGATCGCCGCGTCCGATCCCCGGATGTGGATCGACATTCTGTCCGCGAACCCCGGGCCGGTCGCCGATCTGCTCACCGATGTCGCCGGGGATCTGGAGGAGACGGTGCGGGCGTTGCGCGCGCTTCAGTCCGCCGACGACGTCAAGCGGGGTGAGGGTGCCGCCGGTATCGAGGACGTGCTGCGCCGGGGCAACGCGGGGCAGGTCCGTGTGCCCGGCAAGCACGGGTCCGCTCCGCGGGTGTACGAGGTTGTGGCTGTGCTGATCGACGACCAGCCTGGGCAGTTGGCCCGGATCTTCGCGGACGCGGGGATGGCCGGGGTCAACATCGAGGACGTGCGGATCGAGCACGCGACGGGGCAGCAGGCGGGTCTCGTGCAGTTGATGGTGGAGCCGAGGGCTGCGCCTGTGCTGACGGCGGGGCTTCGGGAGCGGGGCTGGGCGATCCGGCAGTAGGCGCGCGGCGTGGGGGTGGGCACCGGGCGTCGGTGTGGGCGTCGGAAGAGCGGGGGCCGGACGAGTGACGCGCACCCAGTAACCTTGTCCGGGGCGCACTCGCATCCCCACCCCGCTCACCACCCCGCACCAGGAAGGTGTCCTCCCGTGGAAAACGGCGCCGCCCGGACCGCCCCGGCAGTGATTGTCGCCATCGACGGCCCCTCCGGCACGGGCAAGTCGAGCACGTCGAAGGCCGTGGCCGCGCAGCTCGGGCTGAGCTATCTGGACACCGGGGCCCAGTACCGGGCGATCACCTGGTGGATGGTGAGCAACGGGATCGACATCACCGACCCCACCGCGATCGCCGACGCGGCGGGCAAGGCGGACATCGTCTCGGGCACCGACCCGGCGAACCCGACGATCAGCGTGGACGGCGTGGACGTGGCCGGCCCGATCCGTACGCAGGAGGTCACCTCCAAGGTCAGCGCGGTCAGCGCGGTGCCCGAGGTGCGGGCCCGGATCACCGAGTTGCAGCGGTCGCTGGCCGCCGGCGCGGAGCACGGGATCGTCGTCGAAGGGCGGGACATCGGGACGACCGTGCTGCCCGACGCCGACCTGAAGGTCTTCCTCACCGCGTCCCCGGAGGCGCGGGCCGCCCGCCGCAGCGGTGAGCTGAAGGGCGCCGACGTGCAGGCCACCCGCGAGGCGCTGCTGAAGCGTGACGCAGCCGACTCCTCGCGCAAGACCTCGCCGCTCGCGAAGGCGGACGACGCGGTCGAGGTGGACACCTCCGACCTCACGCTCCAGCAGGTCATCGAGTGCGTCGTCACCCTCGTCGGGGAGAAGCGGGCAGTGAAGTGACCGCACCTACGGAGCGCGGCGCCGAGGTCGGGCGACGCATCGGCGTCGGCCTGATGTACGGGCTGTGGAAGCCGCGCGTGCTGGGTTCCTGGAAGGTTCCCGCCACCGGCCCGGTGATCCTCGCCGTCAACCACTCGCACAACCTCGACGGCCCGATGGTCATCGGTGTGGCGCCACGGGCCTCGCACTTCCTCGTCAAGAAGGAAGCGTTCGTCGGGCCGCTCGGGCCCTTCATGCGCGCCGTCGGACAGGTGGAGGTGGACCGCTCGACCGCCGACCGTACGGCTGTCACCCGGGCGCTCGACATCCTGAAGAACGGCGGGGTCCTCGGGATCTTCCCCGAGGGCAGCCGTGGTGAGGGCGACTTCGCCGCGCTGCGCGCCGGGCTCGCCTACTTCGCGGTCCGTGGCGGCGCCCCGATCGTGCCGGTGGCCGTGCTGGGCAGCTCGGAGCAGCGCGGCCGGCTGATAAAGGCGCTGCCCCCGCTGCGCTCCCGCGTCGACGTCGTCTTCGGCGACCCGTTCGACGCGGGCGACGGCTCCGGCCGCCGTACGCGCAAGGCACTGGACGAGGCGACCGAGCGGATCCAGAAGCAACTGGCCGCCCACCTGGACAGTGCCAGGCGCCTCACCGGGCGCTGAGAGACACTTGAGTAGTGGATCACCCGAAATCCGGGGGTTCCACCGATCACCACGATGAACGAGGTACCGATCTTCATGAACGACCAGATCCAGCCCGACGGCTCCGGCGAGGAGCACGAGCACGGGGAGCTCGGAGAGGCCGAGGCCACCGAGTACGCAGCGTTCATGGAGCTCGCCGCCGTAGAGGGCTTCGACATCGAGGACGTGGAAGGGGCCATCGGCGAAGCCGGTCACGGTCCGCTGCCGGTCCTCGCCGTCGTCGGCCGGCCGAACGTCGGCAAGTCGACTCTCGTCAACCGCATCATCGGGCGGCGTGAAGCCGTCGTGGAGGACAAGCCGGGTGTCACGCGGGACCGTGTGACGTACGAGGCCGAATGGGCCGGGCGGCGCTTCAAGGTCGTCGACACCGGCGGCTGGGAGCAGGACGTCCTCGGCATCGACGCCTCCGTGGCCGCGCAGGCCGAGTACGCGATCGAGGCCGCCGACGCGGTCGTCTTCGTCGTCGACGCCAAGGTCGGCGCCACCGACACCGACGAGGCGGTCGTACGGCTGCTGCGCAAGGCCGGGAAGCCCGTCGTGCTGGCGGCCAACAAGGTCGACGGTCTGAGCGGTGAGTCCGACGCCTCCTATCTGTGGTCCCTGGGGCTCGGCGAGCCGCACCCGGTCTCCGCGCTGCACGGGCGCGGCACCGGCGACATGCTGGACGCCGTCCTGGAGGCCCTTCCGGAGGCGCCCGAGCAGACCTTCGGCACCGCGGTCGGCGGGCCCCGCCGTATCGCGCTGATCGGCCGCCCGAACGTCGGCAAGTCCTCGCTGCTGAACCGGGTGGCGGGCGAGGAGCGCGTCGTCGTCAACGAGGTCGCGGGGACGACCCGTGACCCGGTCGACGAACTGATCGAACTCGGCGGTATCACCTGGAAGTTCGTCGACACGGCGGGCATCCGCAAGCGCGTCCACCTCCAGCAGGGCGCCGACTACTACGCCTCGCTGCGCACCGCCGCCGCCGTCGAGAAGGCGGAGGTCGCGGTCATCCTGATCGACGCCTCCGAGTCCATCTCGGTGCAGGACCAGCGCATCGTCACCATGGCCGTCGAGGCGGGCCGCGCGATCGTGCTCGCCTTCAACAAGTGGGACACCCTCGACGAGGAGCGCCGCTACTACCTGGAGCGCGAGATCGAGACCGAGCTCGCCCAGGTCGCGTGGGCGCCCCGGGTGAACGTCTCGGCGCGCACCGGCCGCCACATGGAGAAGCTGGTCCCGGGCATCGAGACCGCGCTGGCCGGCTGGGAGACCCGCGTTCCGACGGGCCGTCTGAACGCCTTCCTCGGCGAACTCGTCGCCGCCCACCCGCACCCGATCCGCGGCGGCAAGCAGCCCCGCATCCTCTTCGGCACCCAGGCCGGCACCAAGCCCCCGCGCTTCGTCCTCTTCGCCTCCGGCTTCATCGAGGCGGGCTACCGCCGCTTCATCGAGCGCCGCCTGCGCGAGGAGTTCGCCTTCGAGGGCACCCCGATCCACATCTCGGTCCGGGTCCGCGAGAAGCGCGGCAAGAAGAAGTAGCCGTCACCGTAAGGCTGTTCGACGACACGGCCTTTCTACGACGAGGAGGGCGGCCCCTGTGTCAACAGGGGCCGCCCTCCTCGTGTGCGTGCCGCGTCAGATTCCCCGGCGTGGGCCGGGCGGCAGGGCCGGGATGTGGTGCATCCCGGTGTGACCGTGCTGCTGCTGCCCGATGTGACCGAGTTGCCCGACGCGCTGCCACTGCGACTGCTGCCGGGCGCTGTAGGCCCCCGCGCTGTACGCGCTGTACGAACTCCCGCCGCTGAACGAGCCCGTGCTGTGCGGGCTGTGCCCGAAGGCGGTGAAGCCCAGCTCCTCCTCGCCGCTGCGGTCACCCGGCAGCGAGCGGAAGGTCTTGACCCACTCCGAGTAGAGCCGGTCGTAGATCGGCGTGGCCGATGGGCCGCCGGAGCTGTCCCGGTCCGATCGCGAGGACGGGATCGACTGGTACGGCCGGCTGCGGGGAACGTCGTATGCGTGCACGTATGTCCAAACGACGGGTCACCTGAAGGGATGCGGCTCAGGTGCCCGCGAGCGGCAGCGCGGAGCCGACCAGCTTGCCGTTGGCCGCGGCCTTGTCCAGGGCGCTGCGCAGCAGATCCTCGCGGGGCTGGCGGCCGATCGAGCCGACCGGAGCCGCGAACATCAGCACCTGCTGGTGCTTGTTGGCGGCGGCCCGCCAGCTGTCGGTGACCTGGAGCGGCTGGTGCGCCTGCCACCAGGCCACCGGGGAACCGCCGTTGCTGTTCGGCTGGAGCACCGCGTGCAGTTGGCCGGCGGCGAGCAGCACCGACCAGCCGTGCAGCACCGGCGGCACGGTGGTGATCTCGCTGAGCGGCATGAAGCCCTGCTCGATCAGCAGCGGCAGGAAGTCGTCCCCGATGTCGGTCGAGCCGGGCCGCACGATGGGCGCGGTCGGCTCGACCACCAGGGCGGGGTGCAACTCCCCTGAGATCAGGACGAGTCCGCTGGTCACCCCGAGCACGGCCTGCTCGGGTACGGCCTTGTCCGGTCCGCCGGCCGGGGCGTGCGTGTTCCCGCTGATCGAGCGGACGGCGCCCTGCAGTTGCTCCTCGGTGACCTGGACGATCTGGGAGGGCAGACAGGTGGCGTGGGCGAACGCGAGGACGGCGGTCTCGTCGCCGATGAACAGGACGGTGCTGGTGCGCTCCTGTTCGGAGTCGCCCTGGGTGCGGCACGACGTGCAGTCGTAACTGCCCGGGGCGTTGTCTCCGGCGAGCAGCCGGTCGGCTTCTTCGTCGCCGATCTCGGCGCGTACGTCGTCGCTGACGTCGAGCATGCGCGGCACGGGTGGCTCCCTCGGAATGCGGTGCCCGGTGGGTCCCGGGCTCATGAAGAGGACAACGGAAGATCTGTGGCGGGAGTCACGCTCCAGAGGGAACCGAATCGAACCGATCGACGAGGACGGTCACGTTCGGTGCGGAATCGGACACTCCATGTCAACTCTGTGAAAGGTCAAGGGAGTTGGTCGCGTGAACCGGGTCACAGCACGTGTCGGCAACTGGTCGAAAAATCGTGAAATCAGCGAATGTAGTGGGTGGCCGAAAAATGCCGATACCCGCGGTAACAGTCAACTGGCCTGCGGAGACGGGCAGTTGGTCGACACCGGCTCGCCGACCTCCGTACATTCCTCCGCCGTGTGCAGCGAGCACCGCTCGGGTACGTCCGCCGGCCGAACAAGCCAGCAAGCAGCACCACTTCCGGCGGACGGGGAGGAGCGCGAGGACCACGTGGATGCGTGGGAGCCGCGAACCGCCTTGGGGGACCCCGTGTTGTTGGAGAGGGAACTACATGTCCGAATGTGCCGATACCACTAACACTCGCGACAACGCTTCCAAGGCCCCGCACAAGGGCCAAGCGCGTACGACGGCGGTTCTCGCCGGGGCGGCCCTGCTCGCCCCGCTCGGACTGCTGGCCGCAAGCGGCAACGCCGCGGCGGCCGACAGCGGAGTGTGGGACCGCATCGCCCAGTGCGAGAGCGGCGGCAACTGGCACATCAACACCGGCAACGGCTACTACGGAGGACTCCAGTTCTCCGCCGGCACTTGGCGCGCCTACGGCGGCTCGGCCTACGCGGCCACCGCGGACCAGGCCTCCAGGTCCGCGCAGATCGCCGTCGCCACCAAGGTCCAGCACGCCCAGGGCTGGGGTGCCTGGCCGGTCTGCTCGGCCAAGGCCGGAGCGGGCGGCAGCGCACCCGCGGCCTCTTCGGGCACGGTGACCGAGAAGTCGACGAAGACCACCAAGTCGACCAGGTCGGCCACCGGGTCGACACAGAAGAAGTCGACGAAGAAGGCGACCCCGTCGAAGCCCGCGGAGACGTCGGCCCGCGGGACGAACGACGCCTCACGCGGCACGTCCCGCGGCGACTACACCGTCCGCGAGGGCGACACCCTCAGCGGCATCGCGGCCGAGCACGGGACCTCCTGGCGGAAGATCTACGCCGCCAACAGGTCCGTCATCGGCACCGACCCCGATCTGATCGTCCCCGGGCAGCAGCTCGACCTCTGAGCCGAACCGCTCCCTGTGCCCCCGCCCGGTCCGTCGACCGTGCGGGGGCCTGCCCGTCACCGCTCCCGTTCGGCCGCCTCGCCGCTGAACACGACGGCCCCGCGCCGCAGTTCGTACACGAGGGCGGCCCGCCCGCGCAGCACGGGCGGCAACCGCTGCTCGGCCACGACCACACACGCGTCCAGCCCGCCCAGCAGTTCGTACGTGTGCGCCGCGACCGCGGGCGACATGCCCTGCGCCGGTTCGTCGACGAGCACGACACGCGCGCGTGCCACCAAGGCCCGGGAGAGGGCCAGCATGCGCTGCTCACCGCCGGACAGGGTGCCGGCGCGCCGGGGGAGCAGTTGGCGGAGCGGGGGGTAGGCGTCGAGGGCCACGGAGTGGTCCCGCGCGGCGAGTTCGAGGTTCTCGCGCACGGTGAGGGACCCGAACACGGCCTGCCGGTCCGGCACCAGGCACAGTCCCCGGCGCGCTCTTTCGTACGCGGGCATACGGGTCACGTCGGCGCCGTCCCACACCACCGCGCCGCCCGACAGCGCGACCGTACCGGCGAGGGCCCGCAGCGCGGTCGTACGGCCGGAGCCGTTGCGGCCCAGCAGGACGGTGAGCCCGCGTGCGGGGGCGGCGAGGGTGACGCCGTGCAGGGCTTCGAGAGGGCCGTAGCGCACGCGTGCGTGGCGAAGGGCGATGGTCATGCGGGGCGCTCCCGCGCCGCCGGGGTGTCGAGGACGCGGTCGGGCGGACCAGAGGCGACGATGCGGCCCGCCGCCATCACATGGACCACGTCGGCGAGGTCGGCGACCAGATCGAGGTCGTGCTCCACGACGAGCAGGGCGGTGCCCTCGGCGGCCAGCGCCCTCAACACCACGGTCAGCGCGGCCACTTCGGCGGTGTCGAGACCGGCGGCGGGTTCGTCGAGCAGCAGCACCCGCGGACTCCCGGCGAACGCCCGCGCCAGTTCGACCCGGCGCAGCGTCCCGGTGGGCAGCCCGGCGGCGGGCAGCGACCGCACGTCCCCGTCGAGCCCGAACAACCGCAACGCCCGCTCCACGGCGGCCGGTTCGGCGACCCGCCCTTGCTCGGCACCCACGCGCACGTTCTCGGCGACGGTCAACGAGGCGAAGACGGCGAGCTGTTGAAAGGTCCGCGCGACCCCGAGCCGGGTACGCGCATGCGCGGGCAGCCGCGTGATGTCCCGCCCCCCGAGCCGAACCCGCCCCCGCACGGGCCGCACGGTCCCGGCCAGACAGTGGAACAGGGTACTTTTCCCGGCCCCGTTGGGCCCGACAACAGCGGCGACCTGCCCTGCCCGCACAACGAGATCGACTCCGTCGAGCACGGTGAAACTGCCGTAACGGGCGTACAGGGTATGGGCGGTGAGGACGGGTGGGGCGGGGGGTGTCCGTGGAGGGGCTGGGCGAAGACGGGTCGCCTCCGGCGCGGACTTGGGAGGGGGCGCTTCCCTGGGCGGGCGCCTGCGCTCGGACGCGGCGTCCCCGTGTGCCGGTTCCGCCACGTTGCCCTGCTGCCGCCCGTCGTCGGGCTCGGTCGGATGTGCAACGCCGGTACCGCTGGCCGCTGTTGTGCCCGTCTCGCCCCGAAGCCCTGATGGGCCGGGCCCGGCCGTGTGCCCCCGCAGGTCCCGTGCCCCGGACGCCCGCCCGGTGCCGAGTTGCCGCCGGTGTGCAACGCCCGCATACACCAACCCCGTTGAGGCGACCCTCACACTTACCGCCCGCAACCTCCGCCGCACCCCCACCCCCACCGGCGTGAGCCGTGCCCTTCGCCGTTCCATCGCCCCGCGCAGCGCCTCGTGAGGTCCCCCGGGGAAGCGGCCCACGCACACCGCCAGCACGCCGATCAGGGCCGCCGCCACTCCGCCGCGCGCCCCCGCGTCCAGCCCGACCAGGAGGGCCGCGGCCGTCAGGGCGCCCAGGGTGCTGTCGGCGCCCAGGACGGTCACCGCGGCGAACCAGAGGAGGCCGCGGACGGGGTCGTAGGCCGAGGGGTCGAAGGCGCGCAGGCTCATGGCGAGCATGCCGCCGCCCAGCGCGGCCAGGGCGGCGCCCGTGACGAAGGCCAGGAGTTTCAGGGACGGGACCTGGACGCCCGCCGCGGACGCGCCCGCCTCGTGGTCCCGCATCGCCGCGAGGGCGCGGCCCGTGCGGCCCCGGCGCAGGGCGTGGGTGGCCGGCAACGCAGTGGCGAGGAGGGCGAGTTCGAGGATGTAGTACGCGCGGTCCCCCTCGAAGCCGGACGGGCGGTCCAGGGACAGGCCCGACGTGGCGTACGGCTGGGCGAAGACGAAGCGGCTGACCCCGACGCCGACCGCGAAGGTCGCGAGGGCGAGGGACAGGCCCTGGCGGCTGATCGCGGGCCAGCCCGTCAGCAGGCCCAAGGGGGCGACCAGAAGGACAGCCGTCGCGAGTGCGGCAAGTTCCGGGAGCCGGGGGAGTCCCGGGAAGCGGCCCGCCGCCAGTAGCGCGGTGAACAGGGCGCCCAGGCCCGCGTACGCCGCCTGCCCCAGCGAGAGCTGTCCGCCGCGCCCGGTGACCACCACCAGGGACAGCAACACCACGCCCAGCGCCGGTACTTGGACCGAGGTGTGCAGGTCCGAGCCCGCGAAGCCGAGGGGGAGCAGGAACAGCACCGCCGCCACGATCCAGGCGCCGGGAGGGGTCGGGACGCGAGCCGTCGCCGTACGCGGGAGCGCGTCCTTCGTACCGACACCCGGCAGCACCAGCGCCGCGACCAACAGGGCGACCACGAACAGGTTCGCGCCCACCGCCTGCACCAACTGCCCATTCCAGCCCGGCAGATGGAACCGCGTCAACTGGCTCTGCCCGACCCCGATCCCCAGCGCCACCACCACCGCGACCGGCAGACTCCGCATCCGCGCGGCCACCGAGACCGCCACCACCTCCATGACGAGCAGCGGCAGACCGTACGGGTCCAGACGCACGTACGGGGCGAGCAGTACGCCCGTCAGGCCCGCCGTGAAGGAACCGAACGCCCAGCCCGCCGCCGCCACCCGGTCCGCGTCCACCCCGCCCAGCAGCGCGAGTCGCCGGTCGTCCACCACCGCCCGCAGCTCCCGCCCGAACCGCGTCCAGCGGATCACCGCCCCGACCCCGGCGGCGAGTACGACCACCACCGCCAACTGCCCCCAGGGATCGGCCGACACCAGCTCCGGCGCGTCGTCCCGTGCCCCCTGCCCCCACACCAGCACCGCCCCGCCGACCAGCAGCACGAACACCCCGATGGACGCCACCAGCGTCCGCGCCGGATCGCCGCCCAGGACCGACAGCGGGCGGAAGACGAACCGTTCCAGCGCCACCCCGATGGCGGGCGCGAGGAACAGCAGCGTCACCACCGCGCCGAGCCACAGCGGCCAGCCCCACCCCACCACGCACTGCCGCAGCGCGTACGCGCACACCATCGCGACGGCGCCGTGCGCGAAGTTGAGGACGCCGGTCGCGCGGTACGTCACGATCAGGCCGATCCCGGTGAGCGCGGCGGCGCTGCCGACGGAGAGGCCGGCGAGAGTGAGGTCGTAGCTCAGGGAGGACATCAGTCGTCGGCTTCGGCGGGCTCGCAGATCGGGCAGGGGCTCAGCTCGCCGCTCGCCACCAGCTTCGAGTCCACCGGCACCGCTTCCGGCTTCCCGGCCACCAACGGGCAGTCCGCGCGGTGCCACAACGTGCCGCCGGGCACCATCAGCAGGTCCCCGCTGACCGCCACGGGAGTGAAGGCGGCCCGCGCGGACTCCTCGGCGTCGTCGGCCTCGACGGCCACGAGAAGGGCGTACAACTCCTCCACGCGCGCGGCGGCGAGGGCGCTTCGGCCGTGGGTGAGCAGGATCGCGGCGGCGACGATCAGGGCGGCGCCGGGGATCGTGCAGGAGGCCAGGTAGGGGAGTTGGCGTTCCGCGTAGCGCTCGCCGGAGACGCCGTACCAGCCGATCACGCACAGGACCGCGCCGGCGGCGAGCGCGGCCCAGCCGGCCCACAGGGCGGGGTGCACGGTCCGCAGTCGGGCTGTCCGCATTTACGGCTCCCACACGTCAGGTGTCTGTCCATGCCGGCCAATGGCTTGCACTATGCCTTCTGACACCTGACCTGAAAACACCGGGCGAGCACGGCCCGGACCGACACCCGGCGGTGAGCCAGATGGTTCTCGGGAGCGATCTCAGGCGAAGGAACACAACGCACGCGCGGGGCACGGTAGTTACGGCCGCCCTGGCGCTCGTGCTCACGCTCGGCCCGGCGCTGGCGGCGTGCAGCGACGACAGCGGGGGCGGCGGCAGCGCACCACCGCCGACCCCGTCCGTGGAACAGACCACGAGCGCACCGGCGACCGCGCCCGCCGACCCGGCCGCCGCCACGACGCAGATCAAGGCCAACTGGAAGAAGTTCTTCGACCCGGCCACCTCGACCCAGGACAAACAGGCCGTCCTGGAGAACGGCGACAAGATGGGCCCGGTGCTCAAGGCCTTCAGCGGGGACAAGCGCGGCGGGCAGGTCCAGGCGGACGTCCAGAAGGTCGAGTTCACCGCACCGGACAAGGCGACCGTGACGTACAGCCTGACCCTGAACGGTGCCACCGCCCTGCCGGACGCCTCCGGGACGACGGTCGAGCAGGACGGCACCTGGAAGGTGTCCGTCAACACCCTGTGCGCGCTGGTGGCGTTGAGCGGCGATGCCTCGCAGTCGCCCGGGGCGGGCTGCTGAGGCCGCTGTCGCGGTGCTGCTGCTCCTCGGGGGCACGGCCTGCGGCAGCCGCCTCCCGGAGAGCGACTTCGAGCACGGCGACACCCGTACGCCCACGACCGACGGCGGAACACCGATCCGGGTCGGCATCATCACCAGCGCGACCAGCCCGGTCGGCGGCGACACCTTCACCGGCCCCCGCGACGGCGCGAAGGCGTACTTCGACCGCCTCGACGCGCGCGGGGGCATCGACGGGCACCCGGTCGAGGTGCGCCTGTGCGACGACGGCGGCAGCGGCGTCGGCAACAACGAGTGCGTGCACAAGCTGATCGACGAGGAGAAGGTCGTCGCCCTGGTCGCCACCACCGCCCTCGACTACGCCGGCGCCTCCCGCGTCTCCCACGCACGCGTGCCCGACATCGGCGGCCAGCCCGTCGGCGCCGCCTACGACACCTGGCCGCACCTGTACGGCGTCTACGGCAGCCTCGCGCCCCGCGCGGGCACCCCGGGCTGGGGCGGGAAGCTGTACGGCGGCACGGAGGTCTACCGGTACTTCAAGCGCGAGCAGGGGGCCCGTACCGCCGCCGTCGTGTCGTACAACCAGGCCGCCTCGGCCGCCTACGCCCGGCTCGTCGAGCAGGGGCTGAAGGCGGAGGGCTACAAGGTCGTCACCGAGCAGGTCGACTTCGCGCTGCCCAACTTCCGTGCCATTGCGGCGGACTTGAAGCAGCAGGGCGCCGACCTGGTCTTCGACGCCCTCGACACGCACGGGAACGCCCAGTTGTGCGCGGCGATGGACCAGGTCGGCGCGCACGTCGTCGCCAAGGTAACGAACGTACAGAATTGGACATCCACCGTCCCGGAGGACTACAAAAACTCCCCGCGCTGCCGCAACGCGCTGTGGGCGACCGGGTCCAGCCGCGACTTCGACGACACCTCGCAGGCGGCCGTACGGGAGTTCCGGGACGCGACCAAAGGCCTGAAGACGCACTCCCAGTGGCAGTTGGAGGGCTGGGCGGCGGCGATGTGGTTCACGGACGCGGCAAAGGCCTGCGCGAAAACGGGCGTCACGCGTGCGTGCGTCGACGGCTTCATGAACCGGAGCGAGAACTACACCGCCGACGGCCTCCTGGTTCCCGTCTCCTTCGAGCGGCTCACCGAACCGCCGAGGACACGCAGGACGTGTCTGTCGGTCGCCCGGTGGCAGGACGGCAGGGGGTGGGTCCCGCAGGGGGACATGAACGCCACCTGTTTCGAGGTGCCCCAACTGCCGTACCGCCCTTGATCACTGCCCTACGGCACGTGCCACAGACTGTGACCATGTTGGAGACCTCGGCACGACTCCTGCGACTGCTCTCGCTGCTCCAGGCCCATCGCGAGTGGTCCGGCGCCGACCTGGCCGACCGGCTCGGGGTCACACCGCGCACCGTGCGCCGGGACGTGGACCGGCTGCGCGAGCTGGGCTACCCCGTCAACGCCAGCCCCGGTACGGGCGGCGGCTACCAGCTCGGCGCGGGCGCCGAGTTGCCGCCGCTGCTGCTGGACGACGACGAGGCGGTCGCCGTGGCGGTCGGTCTGCGCACCGCCGCCGGGCAGGGCATCGAGGGCATCGGCGAGACCTCCGTACGCGCCCTGACCAAGCTCGAACAGGTCCTGCCGAGCAGGCTCCGCCGCCGGGTGGGCGCCCTCAACGCGTTCACCGTGCCGATGCTGCACAACACGCCGCCGTCCGCCGTCGACCCGGCCGTGCTGACCGAACTGGCGGCCCTGTGCCGGGACGCCGAGCGGCTGCGCTTCGCGTACGAGAGCCATGACGGCGCCGCCACCCGCCGCACCGTCGAACCGCACCGCCTGGTGTGCACCGAGCGGCGCTGGTACCTGGTCGCCTGGGACCTGGACCGCGAGGACTGGCGCACCTTCCGCGTCGACCGGATCACGCCCCGGCCGCCGCACGGGCCGCGCTTCACCCCGCGCCCGCCCCCGGCCGAGGACCTCGCCGCGTACGTCTCGAAAGGGGTCTCCACGCGCGCGTACGCCACGCATGCCGTCGTACGGCTGCTCGTGCCCCTCCAGGAGGCCGCCGAGCGGATCTCGCCGTCCGCCGGGACGCTGGAGGCGGACGGGCCGACCACCTGTCTGCTGCGGACCGGCGCCCCGAACCTCGACGTGATGGTGGTCCACGTGGTGATGACGGGCTTCGAGTTCGAGGTCGTGGAGCCCGTCGGGCTGACCGAGAGGATCAGGGCGGCGCGGGACCGGCTGTCCCGGGCGCTGGACCGGCACGACCGGGCGGCCCACGGCGATTCTGTGCCGGAACGGTGAAACTCTTATGCGGTGTCAGCTCCCGCCGTAGCGCATGGAATCGGAATGGAATGAGGGCGCCGGGCCGGTTCTCGCGGTGCTTTCCGCCGGGCTATTCGGCGAGCCGGACCGACATGCGGGAATTACGTTCGAATGCCTGCGGAAGGCGTACGGAACCGCTCATACGTGTGAGGGAGGCAGCACAAAACACACGTCCTGATCCTGTGACAGAAGTGTGACCGGAGAGGGACGGATGAAGCGGGAGAGGGGCTAGCGTGGCGGGCATGGCATCCATTCCGACTCCACCGGCAGAGCCCCAGGACAGTCCGAACAGCTATGTGGGCCTCGACGCCGCAGAGGCCGAACGGCTCGCACGGGAGCGCGGGTGGTCGACCGTGCGGTCGCTGCCGCCGGGGGCGATCATCACCATGGAGTTCCGCGTGGGACGGCTCAACTTCGAGGTCGCCGACGGCACGGTGGCGCGCGCCTGGAAGGGCTGAGCGCACCCGTCGGGCACCCATGACGAAGGCCCTGGTTCCGCTGAAGGAACCGGGGCCTTCTCGGTGCGGGGATGGTGGTGCGTACCGGCCCCGCGGTCTGTACGTGCCGGGTCAGCCGCCCGGTACGGGGCGGGGGGCGGCCGTGCCGGTGGTCCCGCGCGCGACCCGGTCCGGGTGCGGCGGCCGGCGGCTGCCGATCGGGGTGACCGGGGTGCGCTCCGAACGGGCCGTGTGCGGGCTCGGGGCGAGATGGGCGGGCGGCCGGGCCGAACGGCTCGTGGTGACCGTCTCGCGGGCCGCCGGGACCTCGTCGCCGGAGGAGGCGCGCGGCTTGAGCAGCACCGGCGCGGTGACCGGGGACGCGGGCACCGGTGCGGGCGTCCTGCGGCCGCGACGGGCGCGCCAGCGGTCGCGCAGGTCGAAGATCGAGGTCTCGGCGCGCGCGATCAGCGGCTCGCACCAGGGGAGGGCGAGCAGGACCAGCAGACCGGCGGCCCAGCCGAGCAGTACGTCGCTCAGCCAGTGCGTGCCGAGGTAGACCGTGGCGAGACCGACGCCGAGCGAGGTCACCGCGGACGCGGCGGACAGCCACCGGCGGGCGGCCGGCGTGGAGGCCAGATACGCCAGGATTCCCCAGGTCACGACCGCGTTGGCGGTGTGGCCGCTGGGAAATATATCGCCGCCAAGGCCCATCTCGTTCGAGCCGATGACAGTGGCGTAGTGCGGGCCGAGGCGGCCCATGCCGAGCTTGGCGGCGCCGACCGTGATGTTCAGCAGCAGCAGCAGGGTGCCCAGGGTCAGCAGTGGGCGCAGTGTGTGCTGCCGCCACGAGCGCCAGCCCAGCCAGGCCGCGACCATCACCGCGGTGGGGCCGCGCTGGCCCAGGACCACGTAGTAGTCGACGAACCAGTGGATGCCCGCCCACTGCTGGTACGGCCGGAAGAACATGACCTGCCAGTCGAACCGGACCAGCCAGGACGTGGTCACGACGAGCCATACGATCGACAGATAGAAGGCCAGGGTCGCGGCAAACAGCACGACCCTGTGCCGGCTCATCTTCGGCACATCGATGTTGGCCGGCCGTTCGGGTTCACGGTCCAGCCTCGCGAACACCCGGTCCAGACGGGTGAGGTTTCGTTCGGTACGCACTCAATCGACGTTACAGCGAGTGAGTGTGGATCCCCGTCGAAACAGCGGCTTTGTGATGACGATGTGATGTGGGAAAGCTCTCAGGGCCAGGTTTATTTCCGAGGATTCCGCAATCCCGGACGGCTCCGTCCTTCAATTCCTTTGATCATGCCGGGTCGAGTTTTATGGCCCTTATGAATTAGTTCACCAAATGCTGGGGTGGAATTGGCCGGGCGCTCATGGAGCGTGACGAGTGGATCATGGCGGACCGGAGCCGTTCAGCCAGAACGCCCCGTACGCGGCCGATGCCAGTGCGACACCGCCCACCACCCATGCTGACCTGGACGTACGCAGTCGTGCCAGGGCGAGCGCGAGGGGGAGCAACAGGGCGAAGGCGGGCATCAGCAGGCGCGGTTTCGAGCCGAAGTAGCTCGACGCGCACAGCGCGAGCGCGGTGACGACGCCTGTGTACACCAGGAGGGGCAGCGGCTGGCCCTGTCGGACGCCCACGACGTACAGCCAGAGCACCAGTCCGACTCCGGCGATCAGCCCCACCCCGGCCAGGGCCGACGGGAACGACGTGAACTTGTCGCCCACGAAACGGGCGAAAGCGGCGCCCCCGTCGAAACCGTTGCGCCAGCCCGCCTGCACGTCGAGATAGCCCAGCGGGCCCTTGCCGGTGCGATGGCCGACCCACAGGACGTACCCGGCGGCGCCCAGAGGCGCGAGCGCCATGCCCAGGGCGCGCGGCCAGACCCGCGCGCCGGGCGCGGGCGCCGTGCTGCGGTCCCGCACGAAAGAGGTGATGCCGGCGACCCACACCGCGGCGACCACGGCGAGCCCCACCGGCCGCGTGAGACCGGCGAACAGGGCAAGGACTCCGGCCGCCGGCCAGCGGCCCGTCAGCACGGCGTACAGCGACCAGGCGGCGAGCGCGGTGAAGAGCGACTCGCTGTACGCCATCGACTGCACGATCCCGACCGGCAGCACGGCCCACAGCAGTACGGCGGCGACGCCCACGCGACGGCCGTAGACATGGTCGGTGACCGCGAAGATCCCCCAGGCCGCCGCGAGCGAGGCGAGCAGGCTCACCACGAGACCGCCGTCGGCGTACGACAGCGGGGAGACCGCGTGCATGAACCGTTCCAGCCAGGGCAACAGCGGGAAGAAGGCGAGGTTCGAGTGGACGTCGCCGTTCGGGAGGCGGACCTCGTAGCCGTAACCGAGGTCGGCGACCCGGGTGTACCAGAGGGCGTCCCACCGGGCGGTCAGCAAGGTGTGGGCGCTCTTGCCGCGCGCCGCGCTCCACACCGCGAGCACCACCAGGCCCAGGGCGCGGACGGTGGCGTACCCGAGGAGGGCCGGGGCCGCCCGGCGCAGAGGTGCTGCGAGATCGGTCACGGGCCCGATTATCGAGGGCGTACGGAACCGGAAGACCAGGCGGGGCGTGGTCGAGAGGGAGGTAAGTGGTGTACGCCACACGTGTTCTCCGGGGAGTGTGAGAGGTCCACCACGTGGCATTGGCGTGAACTCGCGTACTCTGACGGCTCACTCGCCTTCGTTGCGCGGGTCGGAGACACCGCTCCTCTCCGACCGAAGTCACGGGGAGTCCCCACCCCGTGAGCCCCGCCGAACGCGAGGGAACATCTGGGAGGTAGTACATGTCCAGGACGACCACGGCCGCCGCAGCGCTGCGCCGTCGGGCGGCCGGGGCCGGTGCCAACCGCTGGGTCGTCCTCGTCGTCCTCTGCGTCAGCCTGCTGCTGGTCGCGCTCGACGCCACCGTGCTGCATGTCGCGGTGCCCGCCGTCACCGAGGACCTCAAACCCGGCGCGATAGAGCTGCTCTGGATCGTCGACGTCTATCCGCTGGTCTGCGCCTCGCTCCTCATCCTCTTCGGCACGCTCGGCGACCGCGTGGGCCGCAGACGCATCCTGCTCCTCGGCTACGGCCTCTTCGGCATCGCCTCCGGGCTGGCCTCCCTCGCCCATGACGCCCAGGTCCTGATCCTCGCGCGGGCGCTGCTCGGCGTCGGCGGCGCGATGATCATGCCGGCCACGCTGTCGATCCTCCGCCAGGTCTTCCCCGACCGGCGGGAGCGGGCGGTGGCGATCGGCGTGTGGAGCGCGGTGGCCGCGGTCGGCGCGGCGATCGGCCCACTCCTCGGCGGCTTCCTCCTGGAGCACTTCTGGTGGGGCTCGGTCTTCCTCGTCAACATCCCCCTGATGCTGATCAGCCTGCCGATCGGCCGACTCCTGCTCCCCGAGTCCCGCGGCGACCGCGACGGCCCGTGGGACGTCGTCGGCGCGCTGATGGCCGCGGGCGGTCTCTTCGGCGTCGTCTTCGGCGTGAAGCGGCTCGGTGGCGGGGAGGCCGTGGAGAGCGGCTGGACCGTGGCCCCGCTGCTCGTGGGCGCGGTGCTGCTGGTTCTCTTCGTACGACGACAACGGCGCCGTACGCATCCGCTGGTGGACCTGAAGATGTTCCGCAGGCCGGCGTTCAGCACGTCCGTCGGCTGCATCGTGCTGGCGATGCTGGCGCTCGTGGGCCTGGAACTGATCGCGGCGCAGTACCTGCAACTGGTGCTGGGTCTGTCCCCTCTCCAGACTGGTCTACGACTCCTGCCGCTGACGTTCGCGGCGATGGCGGCGGGGTTGTTCGGGGCGCGGATGCTCCGGCGGTTCGGGCCGCGCCGGATGGTGTGCTTCGGGTTCTGCCTCACCGCGGTCTCGGTGCTGGCGCTCACCGCGATGGGTGGGCGGGACAACGCCGGGCTGCTGCTCTTCGGGTTCCTGCTGCTCGGGTTCGGGCTGGAGATGACCCTCTTCGGGGCGTACGAGTCGATGCTGAGCGAGGCTCCGCCGGCGCAGGCGGGGGGCGCGGCGGCGATCGGCGAGACCTCGTACCAGCTCGGGGCGGGGATCGGGATCGCGCTTCTCGGCAGCGTGATGAACGCGGCGTACGCTCCCGGGCTGCGGTCCGTGCCCGGGGTGCCGACCTCCGCGTCGGTCTCGGCGGGGCATTCACTGGGCGAGGCGTACGACGTGGCCGGGCGGCTCGGTGGGGTACGTGGCGCGGCCCTGCGCCACGCGGCACGGGACGCTTTCGTCCACGGCCTGCACGTCACGTTGCTCGTCAGCGCGGGCTTGCTGCTGCTGGGCGCGGTGATGGCGTTGCGGTTGCCCCGGATCATGCAGTGCGAGGTGCCTGCGGCGGCTGTCGGGGTGCCTGCCCCCAGGGAAGTAGCAGAGTCCCGAATCCCAGCCTGACCAAACCTTTCCCACCCGCCCACCCGTTTACGGGCATCCAAGAGGTGACCGTGTCCCGTGGGGGTGCCACACCGTTGGCGCCTGCGGGGCGGTGGGCCGGAGAGGGCGCGCTCGGACGCAGTCGCGGCCGCCCGCGGCGCTCAGCCCCCACCCCACACGCTCACCCCTCCGTCGCCCGTAAACGGGTGGGCGGGGGGGAGAAGTGGTGGACGTGCCCGACCCGGCGTCGTAACGTCGAGCCCGTTGTCGTAACTAGCGGTGATAGTTTTTAGTTGCCGGAGGCTGTGTCTGTCATGTCCGTGTCCCCGAAGTTGCCCCCGTTCGACCCCACCGACCCCCTCGGCATCGACGACCTGCTCGACCCCGAGGACCTGGCGATCCGGGACACCGTGCGGGCCTGGGCGGCCGACAAGGTGTTGCCGTATGTCGCCGAGTGGTACGAGAAGGGGGAGTTGCCCGGAATCCGGGAGCTCGCGCGGGAGTTGGGCGGGATCGGGGCGCTCGGGATGTCGCTCGACGGGTACGGGTGCGCCGGGGCCTCCGCCGTGCAATACGGGCTCGCCTGCCTGGAGTTGGAGGCCGCCGACTCCGGGATCCGGTCACTCGTGTCCGTGCAGGGCTCCCTCGCCATGTACGCGATCCACCGCTTCGGCAGCGAGGAGCAGAAGCGGACCTGGCTGCCGAACATGGCCGCCGGTGACGTCATCGGCTGCTTCGGGCTGACCGAGCCCGACCACGGTTCCGACCCGGGCGCGATGCGGACGTACGCCAAGCGCGACGCCGGCGGCGACTGGGTGCTCAACGGCCGGAAGATGTGGATCACGAACGGCTCGGTGGCCGGCGTCGCCGTCGTATGGGCGCAGACCGACGACGGCATCCGCGGCTTCGTCGTGCCCACCGACAGTGCCGGCTTCTCCGCGCCCGAGATCAAGCACAAGTGGTCACTGCGCGCGTCCGTCACCAGTGAACTCGTCCTCGACGCCGTGCGGTTGCCGGCCGCTGCCGTACTGCCCGAGGTCGTCGGGCTGAAGGGGCCGCTGAGCTGTCTGTCGCACGCCCGTTACGGAATCGTGTGGGGTGCGATGGGCGCGGCGCGCGCTTCCTTCGAGTCCGCGGTCGCGTACGCGAAGACCCGGGAGCAGTTCGGGCGGCCCATCGGCGGCTTCCAGCTCACCCAGGCCAAGCTCGCCGACATGGCGGTCGAACTGCACAAGGGGATTCTGCTCGCCCATCATCTGGGGCGGCGCATGGACGCCGGGCGCCTGCGTCCCGAGCAGGTCAGCTTCGGCAAGCTGAACAACGTACGGGAGGCCATCGAGATCTGCCGTACCGCACGGACGATCCTCGGTGCCAACGGGATCTCACTGGAGTACCCGGTGATGCGGCACGCGACGAACCTGGAGTCGGTGCTCACGTACGAGGGCACCGTCGAGATGCACCAGCTCGTGCTGGGCAAGGCGCTCACCGGACTCGACGCCTTCCGGTAGACCGGCGGCCCGGGGACAACCCTGCGGGAGGCAGGGCCGGTAAGCGGCCCTGCCTCAGCTCTGGTTGAAGAATCCGTCCTCACGGCGCACGGCGGGGTCGCCGCTGACGATCTCCGTGTTGGCGGGGGTCAGCAGGAAGACACGGTTCGCGACCCGCTCGATGGTGCCGCGCAGGCCGAAGGTGAGGCCGGCCGCGAAGTCGACCACGCGCTTGGCGTCGGTCGCCTCCATCGCCGTGAGGTTCACGATCACCGGAACCCCTTCACGGAACAGCTCACCGATGGCGCGGGCGTCCCGGAAGCTGTCCGGGGTGACCGTGCCGATCCGCCGGCCCTTCACCTCGGCGACGTCCTCGGCCACCTTCACCCGCGGATCCGTGACCCAGGCATCCCCGGGCTGCTCGGTCCCTTCGGAGTAGTCGTCGTCGTAGTAGCGCTCGTCATCGTTGTCGTCAACGAGCCCAAGCCAGGCACTCGCCTTGCGTACCGATCCCATGGACGCCTCCTCTCACAGCGGTCTTTATTGCTATCCGCATCCCTATGGTCATCCATGATGCGGATCGCGCGCCAAGTGGATAGACGCCGCGCGGGGGGTTTGTGACGCTACTGGTGCACAGCCAATACGTCGAGGGCCCCCGTGTATCAAGGGTGTTGCTGGACAGGGCTGCTGACTGAGAGTGAAATATGATTCTTCACGGCGACCGGGTGACGGCTGGTGCGTACGGGTGAACGGGGTGGTCGATTCGACGTCGCTGCTCAACGCCCGGTCAGCTGCCATATCGAACTCCGGATGCCCAGTCAGATGTCGTTCACGCCACGGGGGGTTGTCGTGTTCGGAATGGTCAGGCCTTGCAGTCACAGGCTCGGTGAGAGTCTCAAGGCCCAGTGGATGGCGCATTTGTGCGGGCTGTGTCTCGCGCTGCGCGGGGATCACGGTCAGTTCGCGAGGGTTGTCACCAATTACGACGGTCTGCTCCTCTCGGTCCTGACAGAGGCTCAGGTCGAGCGGGCGGGCGGCGGCTGGCGGCGTACGGCCGGGCCGTGCCCGTTGCGCGGGATGCGGACCGCGTCCGTCGCCCAGGGCGAGGGGGCGCGGCTCGCGGCGGCCGTCTCGCTGGTGCTGGCCTCCGCCAAGGTGCGGGACCATGTCGCCGACGGGGACGGGCTGCTGGCCCGCAGGCCGGTGGCGCTGGCCGCGCGGCGGGTGGCCGGGAGCTGGGGGCGGGCCGGGGCGCGGACCGGCTCGGCCGTCGGGTTCGACGCCGGTGTCCTCGTCGAGGCCGTGGAGCGGCAGTTCGGCATCGAGGCGCTCGCCGGGCCCGGCACCCCGATCCTGACCGTCACCGAACCGACCGAGACCGCCACGGCCGCCGCCTTCGCGCACACCGCGCTCCTGGCCGGCCGGCCCGGCAACGCCGTACCGCTCGCCGAGGCCGGCCGCCTCTTCGGCCGGCTCGCGCATCTCCTGGACGCCGTCGAGGACAGGCAAGCCGACGCCGCGTCGGGCGCCTGGAACCCGCTCACCGCGACCGGCACTCCGCTCACCGAGGCCCGCCGCCTCGCCGACGACGCGCTGCACGGGATACGCCTCGCGCTGCGGGAGACGTCCTTCACCGACGGCAAGTTGGCGCATCTGCTGCTCGCGCACGAACTGAGCCGCTCGGTGGACCGGGCCTTCGGCACCCAGTCGTGCGGGCACGGGCACGGGCTTGGGGGCGGGCTCGGGCTCGGGGGCGCGGCGGAGCCGCAGGCCGCCTTCGGACCGCCGCAGACCCCCTACCTGCCGGGCGACCCGCGCCACGACGGCAATCCCTACGGAGGGAATCCCTTCGGCGGTGAGCCCCCGCGTCCCCAAGGGCGCGGTTTCCTGGCCGGATGCGCCGCCGCCCTCGGCCTCTGCTGCACCTGCAAGGTGTGCTGCGCCGACGAGTTCGAGGGACCGTGGTCGGGGCGGCGGCGCGAGGGGTGTCGTTCGAGCTGCGACTGCTCGTGCTGTGACGCCTGCGAGTGCTGTGAGTGCTGTGAATGCGCCTCGTGCTGCGACTGCTGACCGTGACGGGCAGTCACCGCCGTTGTATACGACCGCTCTGAGGGCCCTTGTCGACCTGCGAGGCCGGAGGGCCCGTGTTTCGGCGCGGTAAAACAAAAACATGATCCGGTGACCGGTGCGCCGTGAGTGTCGTTGGGCGGGAGCAGAACCATTTCTGCCTCGGGTTCGATCCCCGATCAACCCTGATCAGCCCCGATCAACTCGCCACCCACTTAAGGCACTTCAGTGGACGTCACAACAAAAGCGACCACCAGCATCCGCACCAGGCTGCTGAGGATTCTGATCCTCGCCCTCGCGGTCCTGCTCGCCCTGCTCGGTATCGCGGCCGCCGACCAGATCTCCGCCTATCGCAACGCCTCCGCGACCGCCGACAACGCCCGCCTGGAAATCACCCTCCAGGGACTCGTGCACGAACTGCAGAAGGAGCGCGGGCTCACCACCGGATACGTCGGCGGCGTCCGGCAGTTCAGCGCCAAACTGCCCACGCAGCGCAAGGCGACCGACGCCGCGCGCGAGCAGCTGGACGTGGCCCTGAAGGGGCGCGAGGACTCGGCCGCCGGTTCCGTGCGCGAGTCCCTCGGCCGGCTCGACGGTCTCGCCGGCATCCGCAAGGACGCCGACGACGGCACCGGCGTGGTGAAGGACACCTTCGACTACTTCACCACCACGATCACCGTCCTCGACCGGCTCGACCTCGGTCTCGGCGACGTCCACGACGGCAATCTGCGCGATGCCTACCAGGCGCTCCAAGTCCTCGGCAACGCCAAGGAGTTCACCGGCGAGGAGCGCGCCATCGTGCTCGGCTCGGTGCGCGCCGGGAAGTTCCGCGGCACCGACTACAGCCGGTTCATGGAGATCCGTGCCGGGCGCCTCGCCGCCCTCGACGCCTTCCCGCGGTCGGCCACGGCCGTGCAGGAACGGCGGCTGAACACCGCCCTGACCACGCCCGACGCCGAGCGCGCGCTGGCGTACGAGAGCAAGGCGGTGCACGGCACCGGGAAGCTGAAGTCGAGCGCGATCCCGCCCATGGCCTGGTGGGACTCGACGACCTCCACCATCAACGGGATGCGGAACGTCCAGATCTCCCTCGGCACCGATGTGGAGAACAGGGCCGTCCAGTTGGAGAGTTCGGCCCAGCGCGATCTGCTGCTGTTCCTGCTGCTCGCCCTCGGCACGGTCGCCGCGCTCGCCGCGCTGGCCCTCGACTGCGTACGGTCCGTCTCCACGCCGCTGGTCGAACTCGCCCAGCAGGCACGGCAGGTGGCCGGGACCCGGCTGCCGCAGGCCGTGGCCGCCGTACAGGACGGGTCGTCCGGGCGGGCGCCGGAGCCGCCCGCGCCGTTGGCCGTCGCCGACCGGGCCGGGTCCGAAGTGCGGGAGGTGGCCGAGGCGTTCGACCGGGTGCAGCGGTCCGCCTTCGATCTCGCCACCGAGCAGGCCGTGTTGCGGCGCAACGCCACCGACTCGCTGGTGAGCCTGGGCCGTCGCAACCAGAACCTGGTGCGCCGTCAGATCAGCTTCATCAACAAGCTGGAGCACGAGGACGCCGACCCCGCGACCCTCGCCAACCTCTTCGAACTCGACCATCTGGCCACCCGTATGCGCCGTAACGCCGAAAGCCTCCTCGTGCTCGCCGGAGAGTCCAGCCCCCGCCCCTGGTCCACCCCGCTGGCCGTCAACGACGTGCTGCGCGCGGCGCTGTCCGAGGTGGAGGAGTACCGCCGGGTCACCCTGCGCCGGATCGAGCCCGCGTTCGTCACCGGCTCCGTGGTCGTCGAAATCGCCCATCTGCTGGCCGAGTTGGTGGAGAACGCGCTGAGCTTCTCGCCGCCGGACTCCGATGTGGAGATCGAGGGGCGGCGCACCAGCGCCGGCTATCTGGTCGCGATCGTCGACCACGGCTTCGGCATGGACAACCAGGCCCTCGCCGAGGCCAACGTACGGCTCTCCGGAACCGCCAGCTTCATGGCCGAACCCACCCGGTTCCTGGGCCACTTCGTGGTCGGCGCGCTCGCCCGCAAGTGCGGTATCGAGGTACGCCTCGGCGAGGCACCGGCGGCTGGTGTGGTCGCCCGGGTGCTGATCCCCGCGGCGCTGCTGACGGAGGCCCCACAGGGCAAGGCTGCGGACAAGCCGGTGCTGCCCGCGCCGCGCAACGAGGAGGACGCCGTGGAGTCGGTGACCGTCACGGCCGGGGCGAAGCCCGTCGAGAGCAAGGCCTCCGGCGCCAAGGGCGGCACCTCCGCCTCCCGTACCCGCAACGGACTCGTCAAGCGGCCCCAGCGCAGCGCGATCTCGGAGGCCGTCACCGAGACGGACCGGCCCAGCCGCCCGGCGCCCACCGGACCGACCACCGACCGCAGCCCCGAGGAGGTCTCCGGAATGCTCTCCACCCTGCGCAGCGCCCACATGCGCGGCGGCATCAGCGTGGAGAAGGAGAAGGAGAAGGCCAAGAAGTCCGCCGGACACAGCGAGGGTGACGCCAAGTGACCACTGTCGACACCCATCACGACTCCCAGACCTTCAACTGGCTGCTCGCCAACTTCGTCAAGAGCACCGACGGCGTACGCGACGCGGTCGCCGTCTCCTCCGACGGGCTGCTGATCGCCGTGTCGGACGGCCTCGGACGGACCGAGGCCGACCATCTCGCCGCGATCGTCTCGGGGTTGAGCAGTCTGGCGCGCAGCGCGTCCAAGCGGTACAGCTTCGACGGGGTCAAACTGATCATGATCGAGATGGGCCGGGGCTTCCTGCTCGTCTCGGCGATCAGGGACGGCAGCTGTCTCGGTGTCCTCGCCGACAGCAGCGGTGAACTGGGCCTGGTCGGCTACGAGATGGCGGTGCTCGCGGAGCGGGCGGGTGATCTGCTCACCCCGACGCTCATCGCCGATCTGCGGCAGGCGTTGCCGCGGTGAACGGTGAACAGCCCAGAGACGTAGAACCTGACGAGGACGCGACGTTCGTCCGGCCGTTCATCATCACCGGCGGCCGGTCCGAGCCTCTCCAGGCCGATCTGCGGCTGGAGACGCTGGTCGTCGCCGTCGGCGTGCCGGATCCGTCGCTCGCCTTCGAGCGGCGCCACATCGTCGCGGTGTGCGAACAGCCGACGACCGTCGCCGAGGTGGCGCACCGCGTCGGCGTACCCCTCGGAGTGGCCAAGGTGCTGATCTCCGACCTCGTCGTCGCCGGGCAACTCGCCTGCCGGCAACCCGCGGAGCTGCCGCTCCCGATGCTCGAAAGGATCAGGGACCATGTCCGGGCGCTCTGACAAGATCGTGCCGCTGGCCGTGAAGATCGTGGTCAGCGGCGGCCTCGGGGTCGGCAAGACCACGTTCATCGGGGCCATTTCGGAGATCGAACCCCTCGACACCGAGGCGGCGATGACCCAGGTCTCCGTGGGCGTCGACTCGTTGGAGGGCGTCGAGTCGAAGACCACCACGACCGTCGCGCTCGACTTCGGGCGGATCACGCTCGACCCGACGATCGCGCTGTATCTGTTCGGGACGCCCGGGCAGGACCGGTTCTCCTTCCTCTGGGACGACCTGGTGGAGGGCGCGCTCGGCACGGTGGTCCTCGTGGACACCCGGCGGATCGAGGAGTGTTTCCCGGCGGTCGACTACTTCGAGTCGCAGGGCGCGCCGTTCGTCCTCGCGGTGAACCGTTTCGACGGCGCCGAACGCTTCGACGTGGACGAGGTCCGGGAGGCGCTGGGGCTGGGCGCGGACGTGCCCGTGCTGGAGTGCGACGCCCGGAACCGGGACTCCGTACGGGATGTGCTCGGAGCCCTGATGGACCGGGTGATCGGTGTGCGCGCGACACCACGACGGCGTACGGCCACGCTGACGCGGTAGGTGTGGTGGAGGAAGCGCGGACGGAACCCGAGGGGAGGGGTGTGTGAAGGCGGAACGGGTGGAGCGGGAGAACACGTGAAGCGCACGGTCAGCGGGAGATTCAGACGACCGGGACGCGCAGTGGGTCAGCTCAACAGGAAGAGGACCACACTCGACCGAGGTCGATGTGGGAGCGCTTGACCAGCCACTGCTGCCGATTCATGAGCTAAGTGGAACAGGCATCCGGTGGGGCGTCAACCGAGATGAGACGTACTGCTCACAGTGTGGACTTCCTTGACACCGAGGGGAAACGGCGCCGTACAGTCGGTGGACGGTCCTGCTGAGGGGCTCGGCCGTACGGTGCCGCCCAGGCACCCTGTGTGAAGGCATTCGCCCGTGTTGCTCACGTCACGGAGTCTTCGCATGTCTTCCAACATTCCCACCCCCGTATCCGCCGTCCCGGGCACAAGGTCCTCGCTCGTGATCGTCGGGGCCGGGCCGCGGGGGACCGGCCTCATCGAGCGCATCGCCGCGAACGCTCCCGAGCTGTACGCCGAGGGCACCGAGGGTCTCGACATCCACCTCGTCGACCCCCATCAGCCGGGTGCCGGACGCATCTGGCGCGCGGCCCAGTCGCCGCTGCTGTGGATGAACTCGCACGCCGAGGACGTCACCATGTTCACCGACGAGACGGTGGTCATGGACGGCCCGGTACGCCCCGGCCCCACGCTGCACGAATGGGCCGCCATCGAGGGCTCCACCTTCGCCGACCGCCAGCTCCAGGGCGCCTATCTGCGCTGGGTGCACGAGGAGGCCGTGGCCGCGCTGCCGCCGGGCATCACCGTCCACCACCACCCGCAACGCGCCCTCAGGATCAGCGGCCCGCGCGAGGGACGCCAGCAGGTGTGGCTGGAGGGCCGCCCGCGCCCGCTCCTCGCCGACCTCGTCGTCCTCGCGATCGGCCACCTCGACGCCGAACTCGACCAGGACCAGCGCGAGTTGGCGGCCTACGCCCGCGCCCACGACCTCATCCACCTGCCGCCCGACTTCACCGCCGACAGCGACCTGTCCGCCCTCGCGCCCGGCGAACCCGTCCTCGTTCGCGGCTTCGGCCTCGCCTTCGTCGACCTGATGGTGCTGCTCACCGAAGGGCGGGGCGGACGCTACGACGGCGACACCTATGTCCCCTCGGGGCAGGAGCCGGTGCTGTACGTCGGGTCGCGGCGCGGAGTGCCGTACCACTCGAAGATCGGCTACGAGTGGAGCGGTGAGCGGCCGCCGCTGCCACGGTTCTTCGGGCCCGCCGAGGTCGACGCGGTGCTCGCGCTGCCGGGGGGCTTCGACTTCCGGCGGGACGTATGGCCGCTGATCGAGAAGGAGTTGGGGTTCGCGCACTACCACCGGCTGTTCGGTGTGCACCCCGAGCGGACGAGCATCGCCTGGACCGTCTTCGAGGAGAAGTACGCGACCGCGGAGCCGGCCGAGCGCGCGGCCCTCGTGGCGTCCGCGGTGCCCGACCCCGCCGACCGGCTCGACCTCGCGGCACTCGACCATCCGCTGGACGGGGTCCGGTACGCGTCGCACGAGGAGTTCCAGAAGGGGCTACGGGCGTATGTGGAAGGGGATCTGAGCCGTCGTCACGATCCCTCCCACAGCCAGGACCTGGCGGTCTTCCTCGGACTGCTGTCCGTCTACGGGCAGTTGATCCGGCTCGGTGACGTCGGGCCCTGGTGGCACGGCTTCTTCAGCTATCTCGCCTCCGGGCCGCCCGGACCCCGGCTGCGCCAACTCCTCGCGCTCTCCCGGGCCGGCGTCGTGCGGTTCGTCGGCGCGGACATGGCCGTGGCGGCCGAGGACGGGGTGTTCCGGGCGTCGAGCGCGACCGTGCCGGGTGTGACGACCGAGGCGCGGGCGCTGGTCGAGGCACGGCTGCCGGAGCCCACGGTCGGGCGGTCGATCGACCCGCTGCTGCGTGAACTGCACGCCGACGGGGCCGTGGTGGAGAGCCCCGAGGGACTGCTGCGGGTGGACCGCACCGACGGGCGGATCCTCGACAGGGCCGGACAGCCGCACCCCCGGCGGTTCGCGCTCGGGCCCTACACCGACGTACGGACGCCCGGCGCGTTCACCCGGCCGCGCACCGGCGGGCCGGCCTTCCGGCAGAACGACGCCACCGCGCGGGCCATGCTGACCTTCCTGCGCGACCTCGCGTGTCGGGCTGCCGCGTAACGCCCGATCAGGTCGGTGAAGTCCCGCGCCTCATCAAGGACTTGGCCCTCCCCGAGGCGCAAGGACTTGACCCTCGCCGAGGTGCTCCGAACGACAGGAAGGCTTTCCTCCCATGACCTCCTCGCACGGCCGGGGCCTGCATCTGGCCGCCGCCGTCGACCAGCGGTCGGCCTACGACGCCGGCTCCTACGTCGAGTTGGCGCGGCTCGCCGAGAGCGGCGGCCTCGACTTCGTGACGCTCGACGACACCTTCGCGCGTCCCGGACCCGACGCGCTCTCCGTCCTGTCCCGCGTCGCCCCGGTCACCAACCGGATCGGCCTGGTGCCCACCGTGACCGTCACGCACACCGAGCCCTTCCATGTGCAGGCCGCGGTCGCGACCCTCGACTGGGTCAGCCGGGGCCGGGCCGGCTGGCGGATCGACGTGTCGACCACCGAGGGCGAGGCCCGGCTCTTCGGCCGCCGGCACGCCGCGCCCGCCGACGCCCTGTGGCAGGAAGCGGGCGAAGTCGCCGAGGCGGCGGCCCGGTTGTGGGACAGCTGGGAGGACGACGCCGAGATCCGGGACACGGCCACCGGCCGCTTCGTCGACCGCGACAAGCTGCACTACGTCGACTTCGAGGGCTCCGGGTTCTCGGTCAAGGGCCCCTCGATCGTGCCGAGACCGCCGCAGGGCCACCCGGTCCGCGTGGTCGACGCCACCGAGGGCCAGGCCCGGCGGACGGCCGCCCGGTACGCCGATGTGGCCCTCGTCCGCGCGGCGAGTTCCGCGCAGGCCGGCGCCGTACGGGCCGAACTGCGGGCGTCCGCCGAGAAGTTCGGCCGCGACCCCGACAGCCTGCGGGTCCTGGTGAGCCTCGTCGTCGACCTCGGCGACGGCGAGCACGCGGCCGAACCGGGCCACGGCGGGGGCGGCCCCCGGCAGACCGCGCACGGTCCGCTGTACCGGGGCGGCCCGGTCGACCTCGCCGAACTGATCGTCGGCTGGCACGGCGACCGTACCGTCGACGGCTTCCACCTCACGCCCCTCGAACCCCGCCGCGACCTGGAACGGCTCGTCAACGGCACGGTCGCGCTGCTCCAACACCGGGGCCTGTTCCGCACGTTCTACCCGGGCAGCACGCTCAGGGAGCATCTGGGCCTGGCCCGGCCCGTCAACCAGTACGCCGTGACCGGGGGAGCGTCATGACCGTACGAAGGCCTGCTCGCAAGCAGATGCATCTGGCGGCGCACTTCCCGGGCGTCAACAGCACCACCGTGTGGGCCGATCCGCGGTCGAGGTCGCAGATCGCCTTCTCCTCCTTCGAGCATCTCGCCCGCACCGCCGAACGCGGGCTCTTCGACTTCTTCTTCCTCGCCGAGGGGCTGCGGCTGCGCGAACACAAGGGCCGTGTCCACGACTTGGACGTGGTGGGCCGGCCGGAGTCCCTCACGGTCCTGAACGCGCTCGCCGCCGTCACCGAGCGGATCGGCCTTGCCGCCACGGTCAACGCGACCTTCAACGAACCGTACGAACTCGCCCGCAGACTCGCCACGTTGGACCATCTCAGCGGTGGCCGGGCGGCCTGGAACGTGGTCACCTCCTCGGACGCCTTCACCGGCGAGAACTTCCGGCGCGGCGGCTACCTCGACCGCGCCGACCGCTACACGCGAGCGGCCGAATTCGTCGCCGTGGCAAGGGAGTTGTGGGACTCCTGGACCCCGGACGGACTCTCCCGCCCCTTCGCCCACCGGGGCCGACACTTCGACATCGCGGGCGAGTTCACCGTGCCGCGCGCACCGCAGGGGCACCCGGTCGTCATCCAGGCCGGGGACTCGGGGGAGGGCCGGGAGTTCGCGGCCCGCTCGGCCGACGTCATCTTCACGCGGCACGGCACGCTGGAGGACGGCCGCGCCTTCTACGCCGATGTGAAGGGCCGCCTCGCCCAGTACGGCCGGAGCGCGGACGACCTCAAGATCATGCCCGGCGTCACCGTCGTCCTCGGCGACACGGCCGCCGAGGCGCAGGAGAGGGCCGCCGAGATCCGGCGTCAGCAGGTCTCCCCGCAGAACGCGATCCTCGCCCTGGAGCAGATCTGGGGCACGGACCTCTCCTCCTACGACCCCGACGGCCCGTTCCCCGACGAGGACCCGGTGCCGGACGCGTCGCTCACCCAGGGCCGCAACCGGCACGGCGACACCGTCGCGACGGCCGAGAAATGGCGGGCGCTGTCCCGGGAGAAGGGGCTGTCCATCCGGCAGACCGTTATCGAGGCGAGCGGCCGGCAGTCCTTCATCGGCACCCCGGAGGCGGTCGCCGCCGAGCTGGAGACGTTCGTACGACAGGACGCCGCCGACGGCTTCATCCTCGTACCGCATCTCACCCCGGGCGGTCTCGACGAGTTCGTGGACCGGGTGGTGCCGCTGCTCCAGGAACGGGGCGCGTTCCGCACGGAATACCGGGGCACGACCCTGCGCTCACACCTCGGGCTCCCCGACCCGGCCGGGCAGGGGTGACCGCACGACGACAGAACCGAGCGCAGGATGATGGAGCTGACGGCATGACCTCGGACGCGGCCGGCGCATGGAAGCAGTGGCACGAGCACCGCACGGAGACGGTGTCGGCCCCCTATGGACCGCTGGCCCTGACCGGCACGCACTGGCTGGCGGACCATCCGGACGGTCGACTCCCTGATATTCCCGGCACCTGGGTCCTCGACGGTGACGCCGTCGTCCTCACCGCGCCGGCGGACGGGCGCACGGGACTGACCGTCGACGGGAAACCCTTCACCGGCGAGATCCGCCTCGGTGTGGACACCGGCCCGGTGAGCGCGGCCCGCGTCGGCCTCGGCGAGCGCCGGCTGGTCGTCCTGATCCGCGAGGGCGCCTGGTGCGTGCGCGACTACGACCCCGACTCGGCGACGCGCCGCGCGTTCCGGGGCATCGAGGCCACGCCGTACGATCCGAGCCGCTCGGTGCCGGGGCGCTTCACGCCGTGCGACACCTGGCGCATCGTGCGCGTCGGTACGGCGGACGGGGTCGAACGCGGGCTCGGACTCGCGGGTGAACTCGCCTTTCGGCTCGACGGGTTGGACGTGACGCTCCAGGTGGCGGTGCAGGACGACGGCAGGTTGTGGGCGGTGTTCGCCGACTCCACCAGCGGGGACGGCAGTTACCGGTTCCGGTTCCTGTACCCGGCCACGCCCGATGCCGAGGGGCGCACAACGGTGGACTTCAACCGGGCGGTGCTCCCGCCGTGCGCGTTCGCCGAACATTTCATCTGCCCTTTCCCGCCGCCCGGGAATACGCTGGGCCTCGCGATCGAGGCGGGGGAGCGCATCCTTCGGCAGGTGGGGCGGTGACCTGCGGTGGACCGGGTTGTGGACCACTGCTCAGGGGTGATCAACTCGCGTAGATCGTGGGCAAGTTGAAGGCCGCACGGCCGAAAGGCGCCCTTGCGCCCGGCGACCGGGCGGCCGAATACTCCCCCACAGCGCTTGTCAGGAGCACGACGTGTTCGAAAACCGGACGGCCGACCCTGACTGCGCCTCACGGGCCCCGACCCCACGCGGGCCCCCGAATTCCCCTAGGAGGGAACGAAACGTGAGGATCAAGCGCACCACCCCGCGCAGCGGAATCGCGAGACGGACCAGGCTGATCGCCGTGGCCACCGGATTCGTCGCCGCTGCCGCGTTCGCCGTCCCCACCGCGAGCGCGAGCGCCACTCCGACGTTCAGCGCGACCCAGCTCTCCGCGGCCAACTCGTCCGTGCTCAAGGCCGATATCCCGGGCACCGCCTGGGCGGTCGACAGCAAGACGAACCGTGTCGTCGTCACCGTCGACAGCACGGTCTCCCAGGCCGAGATCGCGAAGATCAAGTCGCAGGCGGGCTCCACCGCAGGCGCGCTCACCATCAAGCACACGGCCGGTCAGTTCAAGAGGCTGATCACCGGCGGCGACGCCATCTACGGCGGTGGCTACCGCTGCTCGCTGGGCTTCAACGTGCACAGCGGGAGCACGTACTACTTCCTGACCGCCGGTCACTGCGGTGAGGTCGCCTCCACCTGGTACTCCAACTCCGGTCAGAGCACGGTGCTGGGTACCAACGTCAGCTACAGCTTCCCGACCAACGACTTCGCCCTGGTGCGCTACACCGGCTCGGCCGCGCACCCGAGCTCGGTCGGCACCCAGACGATCAGCAGCGCGGCGACGCCCTCCGTGGGCACCACCGTCTACCGGCGCGGCTCCACCACCGGTACGCACAGCGGCCGGGTCACCGCCCTGAACGCCACCGTCAACTACGGCAGCGGCGACGTGGTGTACCAGATGATCCAGACCACCGTCTGCGCCGAGGGCGGCGACAGCGGCGGTCCCCTGTACTCCGGCACCGTGGCCTACGGTCTGACCTCCGGCGGCAGCGGCAACTGCACCTCCGGCGGTACGACCTTCTTCCAGCCGGTCACCGAGGCGCTGAGCTACTACGGCGTGAGCGTCGGCTGACGCCCGCCTGATCTCTTCCGCTCCGGACTGCAGCCGGCAGCGGGTGAGCCCCCGTACGCAACTGGCGTGCGGGGGCTCGCTCTTGTGCGTGGGGCGGGGTTACCGTCGTGGTAGGGCAAGCACCTGATGCGCCACGTCGGACCCTGGGGGCCGTGATGGTCGAGGAGCTGGTGACGGCGGGAGTGACACTCGCGTCCGTCGGAGTGGTCTACACGATGGCGGCGGCGCGGGTCGTCAAACAGTACGAGCGCGGTGTGGTGTTCCGGCTCGGCAGACTCCGGCCGGACGTGCGCGGACCCGGGTTCACCATGGTCGTCCCGTTCGTGGACAAGCTCCGCAAGATCAATATGCAGATCGTGACGATGCCGGTGCCCGCGCAGGAGGGCATCACGCGCGACAACGTGACGGTCCGGGTGGACGCGGTCGTCTACTTCAAGGTCGTCGACGCGGCGGACGCGTTGGTGAAGGTGGAGGACTACCGGTTCGCCGTCTCGCAGATGGCGCAGACCTCGCTGCGGTCGATCATCGGCAAGAGCGACCTCGACGACCTCCTCTCCAACCGCGAAAAGCTCAACCAGGGCCTGGAGTTGATGATCGACAGCCCCTCCATCGGCTGGGGCGTGCAGATCGACCGCGTCGAGATCAAGGACGTCTCCCTGCCCGAGACGATGAAGCGCTCGATGGCCCGCCAGGCCGAGGCCGACCGCGAACGCCGGGCCCGGATCATCAACGCCGACGCCGAGTTGCAGGCCTCCAAAAAACTCGCCGAGGCCGCCGAGCAGATGTCGGAACAGCCCGCCGCACTCCAACTCCGCCTCCTGCAAACGGTGGTGGCGGTCGCGGCCGAGAAGAACTCGACCCTGGTCCTCCCCTTCCCGGTCGAGCTGCTGCGCTTCCTGGAGCGCGCGGCCCCGGCCGCACCCGTGGCGCCCGCGGCGCCCGTGGCACCAGTTGCCCCCGTGGCGCCGCAACCGGTGCAGGAGCAACTCCCGCCCGCAGAGCCCCACTCGGATCCGGAGTCCGCGGGGTCGAATTCAGGACAGGGCTAGACCTCACTGGCTGATGGACGGTGCTCGCACGCGGTGTTTGCAGTGCGAACGGCCTGGGGTGACAGTGAACGGTCAAAGCAATGAGGGCGTGCGGCTGTGTCCCGCGCGCGACCTGAAGTCGACCTTGTGCGCCCCCTGTGCGGTTGGGAAGAGTGGGTGCCCGTCAACCTACCTTTCGGCCCCCCGGGCCCTCTGACCTGCCGGGCCGATCCCCCACAGGAGGACACGAGTTGAAGCACCGACGGATATTCCGGCGACGGGCGGTCGCGGCGGGCGCGGGCACAGCCGCACTGGTCGTCGCGGGAGTCACCTTGCAGAGTGCGAACGCCAGCGAGACCACGCGGGCGGCAGCACCCCACACCCTCTCGGCCCTGGCGGCCGGAAAGCTCGCCTCGACGCTCGGCGAGGACCTCGGCACCGACGCGGCCGGCGCGTTCTACGACGCGAAGACCAAGAGCCTCGTGGTCAACGTGCTCGACCAAGCCGCCGTCCACACCGTCCGTTCGGCCGGCGCCCGGGCGAGAATCGTCGAGAACTCCCTCGCCGAGCTGACGAGCGCCCGTACGGCCCTCAAGCGGGACGCGACCATCCCCGGCACCTCGTGGGCGACCGACCCCACCACCAACAAGGTCGTCGTCACCGCCGACCGCACGGTCTCCGACACCGAGTGGACCAAGCTCACCCAGGTCGTCGACGCACTCGGCGGCACGGCCGAACTCCAGCGCACCAAGGGGGAGTTCAAGCCCTTCATCGCGGGCGGCGACCCCATCACCGGCTCGGGCGGCCGCTGTTCGCTCGGCTTCAACGTGGTCAAGGGCGGCGCGCCCTACTTCATCACCGCCGGGCACTGCACCGAGGCCATCTCCACCTGGACCGACTCCAGTGGCAACCAGATCGGCACGAACGAGCGGTCGAGCTTTCCGGACAACGACTTCGGCCTGGTCAAGTACACCTCGGATGCCGCCCACCCGAGCGCGGTCGACCTCTACAACGGCTCCTCGCAGACCATCACCCACGCCGCCGACGCCACCGTCGGCGAGAAGGTGACCCGCAGCGGCTCGACGACCCAGGTGCACACCGGCACGGTCACCGGCCTGGACGCCACCGTGAACTACGGCAACGGCGACATCGTCAACGGCCTCATCCAGACCGACGTCTGCGCCGAGCCCGGTGACAGCGGCGGCTCCCTGTTCGACGGCGACGCGGCGATCGGCCTGACCTCCGGCGGCAGCGGCGACTGCACCTCGGGCGGCGAGACCTTCTTCCAGCCGGTCACCGAGGCGCTGTCGACGCTCGGGGCGCAGATCGGCTAGCGGTAGCAGTAGCGGTACGACGGTGAGGTCCCGCCCCGCGCGCGCGAGGGGCGGGGGTCATCGCGTCCGTACGGTCCGCTCAGCGCGTGGGCCAGTACCACAGCGGTTCGTCGAGCGGGCCCTCGCGCCCCGCCACCGTCGTCTGCCCGAACTCCTTCACCAGCTCTGTGGAGTTGACGTCGAGACGATGCCGTATCGCGCCCTTCCGGAGGGCGTCCGCGAGGGGTCTGGCGTGGGTGACCACGATGATCTGGGTGTGCTTGCCGGCGGTGAGGATCAGCTCGGCGAGCGGGGGGATCAGGTCCGGGTGGAGGCTCGTCTCCGGCTCGTTCAGCACCAGCAGCGACGGTGGCCGGGGTGTCAGCAGCGCCGCCGCCCACAGGAGATAGCGCAGGGTGCCGTCCGACAGCTCGGCGGCGGTGAGCGCGCGCAGCAACCCGTGCTGGCGCAGGGCGAGTTGGAAGCGTCCGCCGAGGTCGGCGATGTGCACCCGGCTGCCGGGGAAGGCCGCGTCCACGGCCGCGTCCAGCGCCGCGCCGTCACCCACCTCGCGGATCGTCTGCAGGGCGGCGGCCAGATCGGAGCCGTCACCGCTGAGCACGGGTGTCCGGGTGCCGATCCGGTCGGCGCGGGCCGGCGCGTCCGCGTCGGTGCGGACATGGTCGTAGAACCGCCAGGACCTGATGAACTCCCGTACCGCGAGGACGTCGGGTGCGTGCTGGGGGTCGGCCAGTTCGCCGAGCATGCTGTCGTACGGGCGCAGGGTGCCGTGGGCGCGGGACCAGCCGCCGCTCGCGCCGCGCAACTTGACGGCGGCGCCCGCGCGGTCGGAGAGGACCGAGGCGGGGCGCAGTACGGGGCCGCTCCAGATGGACTCGCGTTTGATCTCCGGGTCGAGGTTGAACATCGACGGCGCGCTGCCCGACCCCGAGGTGGGACTCGGATGCCCGAAGTCGACCGCGTATCCGAACTCGTCGCCCGCGAAGCCCAGTCGCAGACTGACCGGGCCCGAGCGGGCCGTGCCCTGCACGGGATGCAGTCCCTCGCGCACCGCGCGACTGATCTTCTCGGGGCCGGCCCACAGGACCGACGGCAGCCCGCCCTCCCGCGCGAGCGCGGCGACGGCGCCACCGCGCGCGGACTCGGCGAGCAGACGCAGCGCGCGGTAGAGGCTCGACTTGCCCGTGCCGTTCGCCCCCGTGATCACGTTCAGCGTGGTCAGCGGGACGATCAGGCGGCGCAGGGAGCGGTAGTTCTCGACGGCGAGGGTGCTGATCATTCGTCCAGGGTTGCAGACGGGTCTGACAACGCCGGTCGGTCCAGGAGGTGCTCGTGCTTTCGGCGCAGTGTCGCCGCCAGCAGGGTGACCACGATCCCGGCGAGCGCCCACGCGGAGAGGACCAGCAGCGGGCCGGTCACGGCGTTGCCCTTGAAGTAGGCGATCGAGCGGGCCACCCAGGTCCCGGCGCCCGGCGGCAGCGCGGGCCCGATCGCGTTCCAGAACGGCGGCAGCAGCGGCAGCGGGAAGGCGCCGCCCGCGCTCGGGTTGCCCGCGATCACCACCAGCAGGATCGCCAGCCCGATGCCCACGACCCCGAAGACACCCTGCAGCCCGAGGGTCGCCGCCCCCACGGCGAACGTGATCAGCGCGCCGAGCCCCCAGAAGGCCGGCACGCTCCCCGGCAGCGCGCCCAGGACCGGCCCGACGATCACCGCGCCGCCGAGACCGCCGGCGATCGCGACCAGCGCCATGGTGACCAGCCGGATCACCGCGCGGCGCGGGTTGGCGGGCCGGGCGCCGGTGCTGATCGCCAGGATCGACGCGCAGAGATAGCCGCCGACGCACCAGCCGACGACCAGGTAGAAGGACGACAGCCCGTCGAAGTCCTGGGCGGAGGCCGGGGCCACGTCCACCGTCCGGACCGTGCGCTGCTCGGTCCGCTCCAGGGTGGCGGTGATGGTCTCCAGGGTGGTGGCGAGGACCGTGCCACCGCCGGTGGCGACCAGGAGTGTGTCCTTGATGCCGCGCGTGTCGATGACGAGAGCGCCGTCGATGTCCCGGTTCAGGATCTGCTGCCGCGCGGTCGCCGCGTCGGACACCGCGCGCGGGTCGAGCGGTGAGCCGGGCAACCGCTTCAGCCGGGCCACCGTCTGCTCGGCCGTGACCTGAGGAGCGACGACCCCGAAAGCCACGTCCCTGGGCTTCGGATTGTGGAGCGCGCCTACGTAGGAGGCGATGAAGAGCAACTGAAGAGCGACCACACCGATGACGAGCAGGGTGGCCCGCAGGCTGACCGCGTCCTTCACCTCCCCGAAGAAGGACGTACGGGACGTACCGGCACCCGGGGTCTCTGTCATGTCCCCACGGTCTCGGCGGCAGGGGGTTCGCGCAGGCGGTAAGGGGCCGAACGGATGTCGTACACCTGTTCGGAATGGATGCTCGGAAGAGATTTTTCCCCAACTGCCCGGCCCGGGCGGGGAGCTGACGGAGTGGTGTCTGTTTCGGACACCGCGCACCTCCCCAAAGAATCGTTTGCATGTTCGAATGAGGTCGCTGACCGGGGCTGATGGGGTTAGGGTAATCGAACGGGCGTGCGATGAACATATCGGGCGGATGGCCGAAAAGGGGTGGAGTGATGGAGGTGCGGCATGGCGGGCTTCGCCCATCTGCACGTCGCGTCCGGTTACTCCGCCCGCTACGGCGCCTCCCACCCCGAGCAGCTCGCCCGGCAGGCGGCCGAACGGGGCCTGGCGACGCTCGCGCTCACCGACCGGGACACGGTCACGGGGATCGTCCGGTTCGCGCGGGCGTGCAAGAAGGAGGGGGTCCGGCCGCTCTTCGGCGTCGACCTGGCGGTGGAGGCCCTGGCGCCCCCGCCGCCCGGTCGGCGGCGTCCGACCCCCGCGCGGGGTGGCGCGCATGTGATCGAACCGCCCCTGCGGTTCGTACTGCTCGCCCAGAACCGGGAGGGATGGGCCCGGCTGTGCCGCATCACGTCGGCGGCTCACGAGGGCGCCCTGTCCGGTACGGCGCCGGTGGTGCCGTGGGAGGCGCTGCGCACGTACGGCGGCCCCGGACTGACCGTCCTGCTCGGGCCGCTCTCGGAGCCGGTGCGGGCGCTGTCGGTGGGCCGGGAGGACGTCGCGATGAAACTGCTGGCGCCCTGGAAGGAGGTCTTCGGGCGGGGGATCCGCTTGGAGGCCGTCGCGCAGAAACGTTTCAGCGAAGGTCCGGGCTCCCTCCGCCTGGCCGCCCGCACCCTGGCGCTCGCCGACCGCACCCGCACCACCGCCGTGCTCTCCAACGCCGTCCGCTACGCCGACCCCGACCAGCACCGCCTCGCCGACGTCCTGGACGCCGCCCGGCTGCTGCGCCCCATCGACCGGCGCCGCCTGGACAGTGGGCAGCGCTGGCTCAAGGACGAGAAGGAGATGACGGTCGTGGCACGGATGATCGCCGAGTGCGCCGGAGCGGACGTCCGCCGGGCACGCCGTCTGCTGGCGGACACCGCGCACACGGCGGAGGCGTGCGCCGTGGACCCCGCGGACCTCGGCCTCGGCAGACGGCACTTCCCGGAACCGTCGCTGTTCGGTGTGGGGGCGGAGTCGGGGCTGAGGCCGGGGTCGGGTGGCTCGGGACCGGAGGCGGGCGGCACGGCGCGGCTGCTGCGGCGGAAGTGCGAGGACGGTCTGGTCCGACGCGGCCTCGACCGCGACCGGGCGGCACGCGACCGGCTGGAGGAGGAGCTCACCGTCATCTCCCACTGGAACTACGACGCGTACTTCCTCGCCGTCGGACAGGTCGTCGCCGACATCCGGGCCAAGGGCATCCGGGTCGCCGCCCGCGGCTCCGGCGCCGGTTCACTGGTCTGCCACGCACTGGACATCGCCACCGCCAACCCGCTCGACCACAGCCTGCTGTTCGAACGCTTCCTGAGCACCCGCCGCGAATCGCTGCCCGACATCGACATCGACGTGGAGTCCGCCCGCCGCCTGGAGTGCTACGACACGATCTTCGAACGCTTCGGCAAGGAGCGGGTGGCGGTCACCGCGATGCCCGAGACCTACCGCGCGCGCAGGGCGCTGCGCGACACCGGTCTCGCCCTCGGTATCGCTCCGGCCGACGTCGACCGGATCGCCAAGAGCTTTCCGCACCTGCGCGCCTCCGACATCACCAGCGCGCTCGCCGAACTGCCCGAACTACGCCAACTCGCAGGCGAGGCACACCGGTTCGGCCCTCTGTGGGAACTCGCCGAAGGCCTCGACTCCCTGATCCACGGCATGGCCATGCACCCCTGCGGAGTCGTCATCAGCGACGCGACCCTCCTGGACCGACTGCCCGTGCAGCCCACCCCCCAGGGCGACTACCCCATGGCCATGGCCGCGAAGGAGGAGATCGAAGCGCTCGGCAACATCAAACTCGACGTCCTCGGCGTCCGTATGCAGTCCGCGATGGCCCACGCCGTCACCGAGATCGAACGCACCACCGGTGACCGGATCGAGCTCGACGACCCCCAACAGGTGCCGCTGGACGACGTGTTCGCGTTCAAGCTCATCCAGGAGAGCCAGACGCTGGGTCTGTTCCAACTCGAATCTCCCGGCCAGCAGGACCTGTTGTCCCGGCTCCAACCCCGTGACGTGCAGGACGTCATCGCCGACATCAGCCTCTTCCGTCCGGGGCCGGTAGCCGGGGGCATGCCCGAGCGGTACATCGCCGCGCGTCATGGCGGTACGCCGGTGTATGCGCACCGGGACCTGGAGCCGGTGCTCGCCGACACCTACGGCGTGACCATCTGGCACGAGCAGATCATCGAGACCCTCCGCGTACTGACCGGCTGCGACCGGGCCTTCGCGGAGATCACCCGGCGGGCCCTCGGCGACAAGGACCAACTGCCCCGCATCAAGGACTGGTTCCACAAGCTGGCACGCGCGCGCGGCTACAGCGCGGCCGTCCGGGACGAGGTCTGGGCGACCGTCGAGGCCTTCGGGGCCTACGGCTTCTGCCGTGCCCACGCGGTCGCGTTCGCCGTACCGGCGTTGCAGAGCGCCTGGTTGAAGGCGCACTATCCGGCGTTCCTGCTGGCGGGGTTGCTCGAACACGACCCCGGGATGTGGCCCAAGCGGGTCCTGGTCTCCGACGCCCGGCGCCGGGGTGTGCCGGTGCTGCCCGTCGACATCAACCGCTCCCGGGTGCGGCACACCGTGGAGATGACCGAGAAGGAGGAGTGGGGCGTGCGGCTCGCGCTGTCCGGGGTGCGCGGTATCAGCGAGGAGGAGTGCGCGCGGATCGAGGAGGGGCAGCCGTACGGATCGCTCTCCGATTTCTGGCAGCGGGCCCGGCCCAGCAGACCGGTCGCCGAACGGCTCGCGGAGATCGGCGCGTTGACCTCTCTGCACGACGGCCAGCTCACCCGGCGCGATCTGCTGCTCCAGATCACCGAGCTGCACCGGCAGTCCCGCAACCGGACCGCGGGAGCCGGTCAACTGCCCATGGACACAGGCGCCGTTGGGGGAGCGGAGCCGAGCGGGCTGCCGGAGATGACCGGACGTGAAGCACTCAACGCCGAGCTGAGCACCCTTGGCATCGACGTTTCCAAGCACCTCATGGAGCATCACCACCGGCTGCTGCGCGAGATCGGCGCGACGGACGCGGCGCACCTGGCCGAACTGCGCGCAGGTCAGCAGGTGTTGGTCGCCGGGGTCCGTGCCTCCACCCAGACCCCGCCGATCGCGAGCGGCAAGCGGATCATCTTCGTCACCCTGGAGGACGGCTCGGGCCTGGTCGACCTGGCGTTCTTCGAGGACTCCCACCCGGCCTGCGCGCACACCGTCTTCCACAGCGGACTGCTGCTGGTACGCGGCACGGTCCAGGTGCGGGGCACCCGTCGTACCGTCGTCGGTTCCATGGCCTGGGACCTGGACGAGATCGCCGCCGCCCGCCGCGACAACGGCCCCGAAGCCGCCCTCGCGCTCCTCGGGGCGAGCCGTCCGCATCCGACCCCCGCCCAGCCGCACCGCACCCTGGCCAACGGCACCACCGGCGCCCGTCTGCATCCGTACGCCGACCTCCAGCCCGCCGGCACCCGCTCGGCCGACCTGAAGAAGTTCGGCCACCGAAGCCCAGGGAGCGCGGGATGACCGTGCGTCGGCGGTACATCGCCCACTTCCATCTGCATGCCGCGCTGAGCGAGGCTCAGTACGACGACCTGGTTGAACTGGTGTCCGGATTCACGCCTCACGTCCAGGCCGTTCCGCCCAACGCCCTTCAGGTGGACCTGACTTCGGCGCTCCGGTACTTCGACATGTCCGCCTACGACGCGGTCCAGACGGTGAAGATGAGACTGAAGGCCCTCTACGACATCGACAGCAGCGCCGGGCTCGCGGGCAACCGCATGCTGGCGGCGATGGCCGCCGACGCGTCCGCGCCGGGGGACACCACCCACGTGCCCACCGGAGAGGCGGCCGACTGGCTGTACCCCCGGCCGGTCACCGCGCTGCCCGGGATCGGCCGCGCCACGGCGGACACGCTGCGCCGGTACGGTCTGCACACCATCGGCCAGCTCACCGACCTGCCTCCGGCGACCCTGCAACGGCTCCTCGGGGCAGGCCAGGCACGGCTGTTGACCGAGCGCGCCCGCGGCCACGACCCCCGCCCGGTCGTCCCCGCGGAACCGGCGGCGCACATGGCCGCCGACCTGGCCCTGAGCCGGGACTGTCTGGACCCGGCCCAACACCACCGGGCCGTCCTGGGACTTGCCGACCGGATCGGCCAACGCCTGCGCGGGGAAAGGCAGTTCGCGAGCCGCCTCACCCTCACGGTCCGCTACGCCGACCTCCCCCACTCTCAACTTCGTTCGAGCGGGGGGACCCCCACGTCCACCACGCGCACCCGCGCCCTGCCGGAATCAACCGACCACTCACCCGCCCTCGCGTCCACCGCCCTGGGCCTGTTGACCTCCCTGGGACTGCAACGCGCCCGCGTCCGCGCCTTCGTGCTCCGCGCCGACGGCCTGCGGCCGGCCGGCAGTGCCTACCGTCAGCTCTCCATGGATCCCGCCGCCGATCGCGCCCGCGCGGTCGAGGCCGCCGCGGACCGGGCCCGCCGACGCTTCGGGCCGGAGGCCGTACGCCCGGCCGCGCTGGCCGACTGACCTCCGCCGCCGACAACCGCCCCTGCGCTCAGGGCTGTTGGTTCGGGCTCCTGGAGTCGTCGCGTGATGACCTGGCGGGCGGCCCGTTTCCGTCCTTCGTGGTGGCGTGTCGGACGGTCGGCTCCGGTCAGGGACGAAAGGGTGGCAATGATCCCTTTCTGAAGGAGCGAGAATGCCCGAAGTCACCGAGCCGTACGCGCCCGGTACTCCCTGCTGGGTGAGTTTGACGGCGAAGGACCAGCAGGCCGCGCTGGACTTCTACCGTGACCTGTTCGGCTGGCAGGGGGAGATCGGCCCGGCCGAGTTCGGCGGGTACGCGATCTGCACGCTGACCGGCAAGCCCGTGGCCGGCATCAGTCCGACGATGCCGGTCGGGGACGCGCCGGAGCCGCCGCCGGCGTGGACCACCTTCCTGGTCGGCACCGACGCCCGGGCCACCCAGGACGCGATCGTCGCCGCGGGCGGCAGCCTGCTCGCCCCGGTGGCGGACATCGGCACCAGGGGCCGCATGCTGGTGGCCGCCGACCCGCAGGGCGCGGTGTTCGGCGTCTGGCAGCCCGTCGACTTCCCCGGCGCCCAGGTGGTCAACGAGCCCAGCGCGCTCGTGTGGAACGAACTGCGCACCAGCGACGTGTCCGGCGCCGGCGCGTTCTACAGCACGGTGTTCGGCGTCAGCGTCACGCCGATGGGCGGCACGGAGTCGTACTGGACAGTGGAGGCCGACGGCCGGTCGGTGGGCGGCGTCACCACGCTCGACGAGGAACCGCCCGGCACCCTGCCGTACTGGCGGACCTACTTCGCGGTCGACGACGCGGACTCCACCGTCGACGCCCTGGTCAAGGCGGGCGGCAACGTGCTGGTTCCGCCGTCGGACCTGGCGGCCGGCCGCACGGCCGTGGTCACCGACCCCCAGGGCGCCCGCTTCGCCGTGATCAAGGCGACCCCGATGTAAGTCACCCGGCGCGCACACCGGCGGCTCGGGGACCCACCGACACGTGGGTCCCCGAGTGGCACCAACAGCTTTTGCCGGGCCCGGTGGACTGCCGTACAGAGGCGCGAAGCCTCGCATCGCACGCCCCCTTGACGGGCAGGAGAGCGGTGACGGGTCGGCATAGGCGTCGGCTGCAACCACAAGCTCAGGGCTTGAACGCCACTCCGCCGTACATCCCGATCCGGTCGTCCCCGGCGAGGACCTGCTCGTCCGGCCGCCACTGCGACAGCGGCACCAGGCCGGGGTCGATCAGTTTCAGGCCGTCGAAGAACGCGGCGATCTCCTTGCCGCTTCGCACGGCGGTCCTCACCGACGATCGGGCGTAGGTCTTCGCCGTCGCGCGCACCCCGTCCGGGTCCAGGTCGGCGGTCACCTGCGACAGCACCAGCACACTGCCCGGGGCGACGGCGTCCATCAAGGTGCGCACCGCGCCGTAGGGGTCGTCCTCGTCGATGACGAAGTGCATGACCGCGACCAGCAGCACCGCGACGGGCCGGTCGAAGTCCAGGCGGCCGCGTACCTCGGGATTCTGAAGGATCTCCGCCGGACGGCGGACGTCCCCGGCGACGATCGTCGCGCCCGACGGCGCGGGCTCCTCGCCGTGCGCGCGGGCGTACGCCAGGACGGTCGGATCGTTGTCGACGCCGACGATCCGCGCGTCGGGCCGCACCGACAGCGCGGTCTCGGCCGTGCTGCCGGGGGCGGGCAGGCCGATGCCCACGTCCAGGAACTGATCCACGCCGGTCAAGGCCAGGTGCCGTACGGCGCGGGTCAGGAAAGCGCGGTTGACGCGGGCGAAGTCCCGGACCGGCATCGCCTCCAGGGCCTTCTCCGCAGCCGCGCGATCGGCCGGGAAGTGGTCCTTGCCGCCGAGCAGATACGAGTAGATGCGTGCCGGCGTGGCCACGGTCGGGTCGATCGCCGGCGGCGTCCCGTGCGGGGCGATCGGGTCGCCGTTCAACGGCTCCGAGTCCGGCACGTCGTCCTCCACCCCGTCGACATTCCTCCGACGACCTGAGGGTAGCGCGGGGTCGTCAACGCTGCCGGACCTGCCGGAGCCGTCAGCAAGCCGGCGTGCTCGACCACCCGTGGATTTCGGGTGCACGTGCTGGTCTGCATCGGTTTCCTACCGTTGGCGGCGGTCGTCGTTCCGCACCCGCCAGGCCCGCACCAGCAGGAAGAGCCCGATCAGTGCGGCCGCCACGCCCAGCACCGCGTACTGGCCGTGGCCGGACATGGCCGAGCCGTTCATCGCGCCGGTGCCCTGCGCGATCCAGACCGCGCCGAGCACGACGAGGATGATCCCCCCGACACCACGGACCACCATGGACACTCCATTCCTCGCACCGGTACGTCCGCGGCGGCACCCGCCCGCGTCCACCGCCCAGCTTCGTCCCGTTCGGTGCGACCGGGGCGGTCGAAAACCTTACGGAACGGGAACGTCGTACCGACTGACGTGCTGAGGGGACGTCAACTGTCCGACGCGGTGGGGGCCCTGGGTCGAACTGCTCGGCGAGAGTGAAGTGCGCGTGTTGTGTGACCGTTTGTGGCGTATTGCGCCCTACGGTCCCCTCAAGCCCGCCTGGTGACTGGTTATCACTGGAAGTTTTTACTGACGCGTAACTTCACACTTCACCTACTCGCTCGTAACTTGACGAGTGAACAGCATTCTTGTGATCCGGATCACAGGGCGTAAGGCCGTCGCAACTCCCTTGAGCCGCAAGGAGATCACACGATGCTGCCCTGGAAACGAGTGCTCAGACCCCTGACCGCACTGCTCCTGACCGCCGCGGTCGCCGCTCTCCCCACCGCCGCCCACGCGGCGAGCGCCCCGAGCACCGGCTGGAACGACTACAGCTGCAAGCCCTCCGCCGCCCACCCCGATCCGGTCGTTCTCGTACACGGAACGTTCGCCAACAGCACCGACAACTGGCTGGTTCTCGCGCCGTATCTGGAGGCCCGCGGCTACTGCGTCTTCTCCCTCGACTACGGCCGGCTCCCCGGCGTCCCCCTCGTCTACGGCCTCGGCCCCATCGACAAGTCGGCAGTACAACTCCAGACGTACGTCGACACGGTGCTCGCCGCGACCGGCGCGGTCAAGGTCGACCTCGTCGGGCACTCGCAGGGCGGGATGATGCCCCGCTACTACCTCAAGTTCCTCGGCGGAGCCGCCAAGGTGGACACCTTCGTCGGTATCGCGCCCGACAACCACGGCACCACCCTGGACGGCCTCACCAAACTCCTGCCGTACTTCCCCGGCGCCGAGGACGTGATCTCGGCGGCGACTCCCGCCCTCGCCGACCAGATCGCCGGCTCGGCCTTCCTCACCAAGCTGAACGCGGGCGGCGACACCGTCCCCGGCGTGCACTACACGGTCATCGCCACCCGGTACGACGAGGTGGTCACGCCGTACAGCAGCCAGTTCCTGAGCGGGTCAGACGTGCACAACGTGCTGATCCAGAACCTGTGTTCACTCGATCTCTCCGAGCACGCCCTGCTCGGGCTGACGGACCGGATCGCCTTCCACGAGGTCGCCAACGCCCTCGACCCCGCCCGCGCCACCACCACCAACTGCCTGTCGGCACTGAGCTGATCGCACCTCTGCGGGGCCTGTCCGACCTGAGCCGCCGGACAGGCCCCGCCCTCTGCACAGCCGCCCTAACGGCCGTGCCGTCGACCGCCGTTGGTCGCACGACGGCGGACCGAGGCGAACAGGGCCGCCGAGCCGAGCGCCAGGGAGGCCGCGCCGCCCATGGCGAGATACGGCGAGTTGTCGTTGGCGCCGGTCTCGGCGAGGTCGGGTGAACTGCCCGCCGCCTGCGGCTCGTTGGCCTCAGTGGTGGCCCGGTCCGTCGCGGCGACCGGCTCCGCCGAGGTGCTCGCGTCCGCGTCCCCGTGGCCGTTGTGCTCGACGGTCGACTTGTCGGCACCCTCCGCGATCTGCCGGTCGGAAGGGGCGGAGGCGGTGGCCGCAGGAGTGGTGGGGGTGGCGGGGGTGGGCGTCGGCGTCGAACTGCCCGCCGTACCACCGCTGTTGCTGCCACCGCTGCTCCCGCCGAAGCTGACGTCCGAGCAGGAGTAGAACGCCTCCGGGCTGTCCGAGCGCTGCCAGATCGCGTACAGGAGCTGCTTGCCGGAGCGCTGCGGCAGGGTCCCGGAGAAGGTGTAGAAACCACCCGCGGCGACCGGGTCGGTGCTCGTCGCCACCGGGTGTTCCAGGTCCAGGTCCGCCCAGGCGAGCGGCTGTGCGGGGTCGTAGCCCGACTTGGTGATGTACACCTTGAAGGTGCCCTTGTGCGGGGCGGTGACGCGGTACTTGAAGGTGTACGAGCCGCTGCTCACGTCGGTCGCCGGCCAGTCGGCGCGGGCCAGGTCGAGGCCCTTGAACTCCTCGTTGTTCGCGCTGCACAGCCTGCCGTCCGGGATCAGCGTCTGGTGCTGCCCGTTCGCGTCGCCGATCCGGATGCCGTTCCAGTCGTAGAGCGCCTGGGTCCCACCGGCCGCGACCACCGCCCTGCACGCGGCCGACCTCGGGTGCTCCGGCCCCTCCGCGTAGCACTGCGCGACCCGGCTGACCGGGTCGCCCATCGAACCGTGCGCCGCCGCGGGCGCCGCGGCGAGCGCGGTCAGCGCGAGGGGGGCCAGACCGAGGACGGCGACAGCGGCGGCCTTGCGGCGTGCGGGCATGACGGACTCCAACTCCTCGGACGGTTCGCGGTGCGGGGACTGATCCCGTGGGGGTGATCAGAAGCTAGCCCCTGAAAACCGCGAAACCGCCTGCTGGAGAGGGGGGAGGGAGATCCTTATGGTCGCGTTAAGGCAGAGCTAACTGAGGGCTCAGGGAGAAACGGCTCCGCGAGCCCGGAGAGGTGTTGCGGATGAGTGGGCCGGAAGAGGTTCGCGCGGCCGTCGCCACCGACGTGCCCGTCGTCAAGGCCGTGACCGACATGGCGTACCGCCACTACATCGCGCGCATCGGTGTGGTGCCGCAGCCCATGGAGGCGGACCATACGGCGAATGTGGCCGCCGGACGGGTGTTCGTGACGGGCGACCCCGTGATCGGACTCGTGGTGATCGAGGAGCGCGACGATCACCTGTTCCTGGACAGCATCGCCGTCCACCCCGAGGCGCACGGCAGGGGCGTCGGACGGCTGCTCCTGGGCTTCGTGGACGCACGCGCGCGTGAGCTCGGGCTGCCGGAGGTCAGGCTCTGCACGAACGCGCTGATGTGGGAGAACCAGGAGATCTACCCGAAGTTCGGGTACGAGGTCGTCGCGCGGCGCACGGACGGGCCCTACGACCGCGTCCACTACCGGAAGCGGCTCGACCGACCGGTGCCGGACCGGGCTCAGCCGTCCGGCCACCAGGTGCGGGCGATGTCCTTTCGGACCTCGGGGCGCTCGGCGGGGCGCTCGTCGGCCTCGTCCCGCACACGGCGGGTGTCCGACTTCCTCAGGGGCTTCTGCACGGTCACGCGGCGCATGGCTGCCTCCTTGTGTCCACCCGGGTTCGTGTTCTCACGAGGTGGACCGTTCCCGGGAGGGTGACTCATCGGCGCGGGTCTGTCTGTGGCGGCTGTCACGATTGGACTGTCAGTGGTGGGTGTCACGCTTGGCGCATGAGTGAATCTGTAGCGAACTTCGACTGGGACGCGGAGGCCGCCGCCTTCGACGAACAGCCTGATCACGGCCTGCGCGACCCGGAGATCAGGCGGGCCTGGGCCGACCGGCTGCGTACCTGGCTGCCCGCCGGCGCGGCCGACGTCCTCGACCTCGGCTGCGGCACCGGCACCCTGTCGCTCCTCGCGGCCGAGCAGGGCCACCGCGTCACCGGTGTCGACCTCTCCCCGGCGATGATCGACCTCGCCCGCGCCAAGCTGGCCGGCCGTGACGCGGCGTTCCTCGAAGGTGACGCGACGGCGCCACCGGTGGGCGAGCAGCGCTTCGACGTCGTCCTCGTCCGGCATGTGCTGTGGTCGCTGCCCGACCCCGCCCGGGTCCTGCGGCACTGGTGCGACCTGCTGCGCCCCGGAGGCCGGCTCGTGCTGATCGAGGGCCGCTGGGGCACGGTCAGCCCGGTCGGCATACCCGCCGACCGCCTCACCGAGCTCCTGGCACCCCTGGTGTCCGGCACCGGGCACGTGCGCGTGGAGCGGCTGTCCGAGGACCCGCTGCTGTGGGGCGGACCCGTGGCCGACGAGCGGTACGCGGTGGTGGCCGTGCCGTAGCCCGGCCCGCCCGCATCGCACCGACAGCGAGCCGAACGTCACTCCAGCAGCGCGTCGAACCCGCCCTCACGGGCCAGCCGCTCCAGCTCGTCGAGCGCCGCCACGGCCGCCGCCGCGGCCGCGGGGTCCGACTCGGCCAGCCCGCTCTCCGCGAACTCGTCCTCGTCCAGGCGCCGTACGTCCCTGCCGTCCGCGGATCGCCACAGGTCCAGATCGAGATCCTCTACGACGAGTTCGGCACCGGAGAGCGCGGCGGGGCGGGTGACGTCGCAGTACCAGCCCTTCAACTCCCCGGCGCTGTCCCGCACTTCCTTCACCGCGTACCAGCGGTCCCGCCAGTAGTACTCGGTGAACACGTCACCGCGCTCGAAGCGCACGAAGCCGAAGTCGCGGACGCCGTCACCGGCCCACGGGGCGCGGACGGCGAGGCGGACACCGTCGTCGAAGAGCAGCTCCGCCGCGTAACGGATCTTCGTACGGCCCGCCTTGACGAGGACGACGTCCAACTGACGGGTGGGATCAGGTGAGTTCACTGACATAGCGCACCTCCGAGGCGCAGATCTCGTAGCCGAACCACTTGTTGATCGCGAGCATCGGCCCGTTGCCGGTGTCGTTGCCCGTGAACGCCTCCGTGTATCCGGCGGCGCGGGCGCGGTGCAGCGAGTCGTTCTTGGCGAGCTTGGCGAGGCCCCGGCCGCGGTGGGCGCGGGCGGTGCCGGTCATGGCGGTGAAGTAGCGCGTGCCGCCGTCCGCGCGGACCGCGCTGAACGCCGCCGGGCGTCCGTCGACGACGGTCACGGACGTCAACTCGGCGCTGAACAGGGGGTGTCGCCAGTTCTCGTCCAGCCAGGCCTCGTAGTCGCTGAACTCGGTGTCGATGTCGCTGGGTTCGTCCAGCGACGCCTCCGCGTCCAGGGCGAACAGGGGGCGTGGGTCGTCGGAGAAGGCCGAGCCCGGACGGATCTCCACACCGGGCGGCGGGTCCTGGAGCGGAGGCAGGGTGCCGTGCGCCAGGTCCAGGCGGAGGAAGCGCGCGGAACGGCTCGCCGTATAGCCGAAGCGCTCGGCGAAAGCGCGGTTCGCCGGTGTGTCCAGGACCCAGGAGAGGAGCCGGGTCGCGCCCGCGCCGGCCAGGTGTTCCTCGGCGGTGCGCACCAGGAGTCCGCCCGCGCCACGACGGGTGTGCTCCGGGTGCACATGCACGTTGACGAAGCCCTGGCCCGGCTCCGGGCTCTCGTAGGCGATGCCCACCTGGGCCGTGCCGATGATCTCGCCGTCCTCCTCCGCGACCAGCCTGCGCAGCCTGGCCTCCGGATGGGCGTGGGCGATGTCGAAGGCGACGGACTCCGGGGTGAACACCATGAAGGGGAGGGCGAGGTGGCGCACCTGGACGAAGCCGTCCAGGTCGGCCGGGACGTCGGGGCGGAGGTCGCGCACGATCACGGTCATGGGGTCGCACGCTACGGCGGAGCCGTGCGGGCGTGCCTCCCATTTTCCGGGGGGCGCGTCCGTCGCCGGGTGCGGGACAATCGGGCCGTGACCCTGAAGATCCACATCGATGACAGCGCCGCGCCCTACGAGCAGATCCGCGCCCAGATCTCGGAGCAGGCCCGGTCCGGAGCACTGCCGGTCGGTTACCGGCTGCCCACGGTGCGCGGGCTGGCCGAGTCGCTAGGCCTCGCCGCCAACACCGTCGCCAAGGCGTACCGGGCCCTGGAGACGGACGGGGTGATCGAGACGCGGGGCCGCAACGGAACGCTGATCGCTGCCGCGGGTTCGGCGGCCGAGCGTGAGGCGTCGTTGGCCGCACAGGCGTACGCCGAGAAGGTGCGGCGGTTGGGGTTGTCGGAGGGGGATGCGGTGGCTGCTGTGCGGGATGCCCTGCGGGCGGCTTACGGGGAGGGGTGAGGCGGGTTCGGCACCGCCGTGAAGCGCTGTTGTGGCTGGGCGCCGTTGCGGCGGAGACAGACGACCGGCAGTTGCGGAGTCGGCGCCTACAAGTACAACCCCGCGTCCGCCCCCTCCCGCTGGTCCGGTACCGATGTCGGCTGGGTGCCCCGGCGCAACGCGTACAGCTCCGCCAGGGTCGCGCCCTCGCGGCCGACGCCCTCCTCCGTGCCGAGCCAGTTCACCGCCTCCTTGCGGGTGAGCGCGCCGACCTCGATACGGGCCAGACAGCGGCCGGGGCGGACCACGGCGGGGTGGAGGCGCTCCAGGTCCTCGTTGGTGGTGACGCCCACCAGGACGTTGCGGCCCTGGCCGAGCAGTCCGTCCGTCAGGTTCAGCAGCCGGGACAGGGCCTGGCCCGCCGTGTGCTTCGCCTCGCCGCGGATCAACTCGTCGCAGTCCTCAAGGAGAAGGAGCCGCCAACGGCCCTTGCCCGTCGAGTCGTCCTCGCCGATCGCGATGTCCATCAGATAGCCGACGTCACTGAACAGCCGCTCCGGATCCAGTACGCAGTCCACCTGACACCAGTCCCGCCAGGAACGCGCCAGCGTGCGCAGCGCCGAGGTCTTGCCGGTGCCCGGCGGGCCGTGCAGCAACAGCAGCCGGCCCGCGATGTCCTCCGGCGTCGTCTTCATCAGGGTGTCCATCGCATCGGCCACCGGCCCCGTGTAGTTGGGGCGCACCTCGTCCCACGTACCCGCCGAGATCTGCCGGGTCGTACGGTGCGGACCGCGCCGGGGGGAGACGTACCAGAACCCCATCGTCACGTTCTCCGGCTGCGGTTCGGGCTCGTCGGCCGCGCCGTCGGTCGCCTGCTCCAGGACCTTCTCGGCGAGTTCCTCGCTGGTCGCGGTGACCGTGACGTCGGCGCCCCGGTTCCAGCGGGAGATCAGCAGGGTCCAGCCGTCGCCCTCGGCCAGCGTCGCGCTGCGGTCGTCGTCGCGGGCGGCGCGCAGCACCCGGGCGCCCGGTGGGAGCAGGGTCGCCCCGGACCGTACGCGGTCGATGTTCGCCGCGTGCGAGTACGGCTGCTCGCCCGTCGCGAAGCGGCCGAGGAACAGCGCGTCGACGACATCGGACGGGGAGTCGGAGTCGTCGACGTTGAGCCGGATCGGCAACGCGTCGTGCGGGTTGGTGGACATGGGGCCATGATCCGGCACGACGACGCCGTGTGCACCCGCTTTCCGGAGTGCGCCCCCGAGTGTCGGTTCCGCCCGGTCCATCCGATGTGTCCGCTCCGTGTCCGCCGTGTATCACCTTCTCCCTGTTACAAGGCTGTGTACGCGGAGACCTGCCCCACCACCCGGACCCGACGTTAGTGTTGTCCTTGATGGGACGTCATGGGTGGAATTCGGGGGCACTGCGGTGGCGGCTCACCGCGCTGCTCGGCGTGGGTGCAGCCGCACTGGCTCTGATCGTGACCCTGATCAACACGCTTCCCGGCGGCGGAAGCACCGCGGGCACCTCACGCGACGGCGACAAGGTGCACGGCACCCCGGCGACCCCGCCCGACGAGGACCGGCCCGAGGTCGGCTGGGGCTTCACCCATACCCAGTACAGCGCCGACGAGGGCAGCGACACCGCGACCGAGCGCGTCGAGGGGCTGCTGGCGAAGTCCCAACTGCCGCAGGACCAGGCCATCATGGGCTGGGGCGCCGACAACCCCGAGCCGGTGAAGGGGCGTTACGACTTCGGCGCCCTGGACCGCCGTGTCGACTTCGTCCGCGAGTCCGGCGGTACGCCCGTCATCACGCTGTGCTGCTCCCCGGACTGGATGAAGGGCGGCAAGTCCGGTGTGGGCAACACCGATTGGAGCCAGGCGTCGCTGGAGACGGCCCCGAAGCCGGACCACTACGCCGACTTCGCCGCGCTGGCCGCGACGGTCGCCAAGCGGTACCCGGACGTCACCCACTTCATGGTGTGGAACGAGTTCAAGGGCTTCTGGAACAACACCCAACAGCGCTGGGACTACGAGGGCTACACCAGGCTCTACAACCTGGTCTACAAGGCGCTGAAGAAGGTCAACCCGAAGATCATGGTCGGCGGTCCCTATCTGGTGATGGACAGCGTCGACCCGCGCGACGCGAACGCCTCCAGCACCTTCAAGGGCACCTGGGGCGCGATGGACCAGCGGAGCATCGACGCCTTCGACTACTGGAACAAGCACAAGGCCGGCGCGGACTTCGTGGTCGTCGACGGCTCCAGCTACACCAACGACGACGAGCTGCTGCCGAACGAGTTCGGGGCCACCGACAAACTCACCGCCGTGAGCGAGTGGGTCCGGGAGCAGACGCACGACCTGCCGCTGTGGTGGGCCGAGTACTACGTCGAGCCCGCCGACGGCAACGACGACCGCAAGGGCTGGTCCGAGACCCACCGCGTCGCCGTCCAGGCCGCCGGTCTGATCGCCATGGCCAAGGGCGGCGCCACTTCCGGCTTCTACTGGAACCCGGAGGACGAGAGGGGCGCGAACTGCGCGGGCTGCCTGTGGACCCCGACCGACAGCTCCGACGGCGGGCGCCGACTCCCCATGTACGAGCTGATCTCCCGCTTCGACGCGGCCTTCGGGCCCGGCACGAAGTACGAGACGGTGTCCGTTGCCGCCGACGACGTGCCCAACGTCAAGGTCCTCGCCACCGACAAGTCCGTCCTGGTCGTGAACACCCTGGACCGGCAGATCACCGCGAAGGTCGACGGGCAGCAGTTCGACTTGGCGGCCTACGGGGTCAAGTGGCTGACACGCTGAGCCACCTGACCCCGTAGCGCCTGGCTACTTCATCGTCAGGAACCGTTGCACCAACGAGGCCAGCAGCACCGCCAGCAGGGGCAGCGAGAACCAGAAACTGCTCTGCAGCCACCGCAGTTGACGCACGCTCGGCCGCACCGCGACCCGGACGACCTCGCGGGCCGTCAGCATCAGGATCAGGGCGAGCGCGGCGAGTGCGCCGACCACCGACCACGGTGTCCAGGTGATCTGCGGTCCGATCGGCCCGGGATCGGGCTGGGGGACCGCGCCGGCCGGCTGCTCGCGCAGCGCGTACATGGTGACGTCCGCGTTGACGAGGACCTTCTTCAACTCCTGCCGGTTGTCCAGGTGTTGGATGAGCCGGGACTCCCAGGTCGCCGAGTAGCCCGCGTCCATCTGGAGCGAGACGACCTGGCTCTTGTTGAGCATCAGATACGAGTTCGGGCCTGCGTCCTTGAGCGCCTTGACCAGACCGGACACCAGCACCGGGTCCGAAGGGGCCAGCGTGGGAACGTAGTTGACCCGTTCCATGTCCTTCGCGCCCCACGGCATGGCCGGCGTCACGTCGTTGACCGTGTCGTCGGTCAGCCACAGCAGCCGTACGGTCGGCCTGTCGTGGGCGTACACGTAGTTCATGGCCGCGACCTCGCCGGGCCGTACCCGCTCAAAGCCCTCGTTGCCCCAACGGGCCACCAGGAAGCCGCTCATGAGCAGCAGACCCGCGAGCAGCGCGGCCAGCGGGGCGAGGCTCATCCGGTCCTTCTCGCGCTCCTTGGCGGTTGCGCCGGTGCGCGGGAAGAGGGCGAGACCCGCGAGCAGGGCCGCGCCCGGCACCGCGAACATGAAGACCCGCAGCGCCATCTCACCGCCGTAGGACTGCATGCCGAAGCCCAGGAACGGGACGAAGGTGAGGACGAGGAGGGAGCGTTCGCGGTACTTGTGGTCGCGGCGGCGCCACCAGCCCCAGCAGGCGAAGGCCATGACGCCGCCGGCCAGCAGGACGCGGGTGTAGAGGACCAGCTTGTGGGTCGAACTGCCGCCCTGGATACGGCCGGAGACGGACGTCGAGACATTGCTGCCGACGCCGCCGACCCCGCCGAACAGGTCGTTGAAGTGTCCGGACCAGTACGGCTCGGCCATGAAACCGAGCCAGACCGCGACCAGTACCCCGAACAGGATGGGCAGACCGCGCAGTTCGGAGCGGCCGATCAGGACCAGGACCGTGAGCACGCCCAGCATCACGAACGGCGTGAGCTGGTGGGCCGGGACGCTCGCCGCGAACAGGCCGATCAACACCAGGAGCAGGACGGCCTGTTGACGCCGGTCGGTCGGTTCCACCTCCGCCTCGCCCGGGCGGATCCTCGTCCACAGCACCCCCGGCGCCCGGAACCAGACCAGGAGGATCGCCACGAAGGCCAGATAGAGAAGGAAGGTGAAGCCCTGTGGGGAGAAGTAGTCCTGGCCGACCCAGCCGCTGAGCACGAAGATCCAGATGCCGGTCCACTTCGCCCGCCAGCTCGCCCGCAGCGAACGCACCAGGAGGAACATCGGTGCCAGATAGGCGAGTTGGATGGCGGTGGGCCACCAGCGGATGACCTCGGTCCAGTCGGTGACCCCGCAGGCCTTGCCGACGAACGCGGCCACCGCGAAGAAGCCGGGCCAGCTCCAGCGGGCGTCCAGGTCGGGTACGGCCGACCCGGTGCGGTCGATGTAGTCGATGAACCCGAGATGCTGCCAGGCCGTCGGGAAACGCGGCTCGGGCTCGATCACCGCGGGCAGCGCGTGCAGCGAGACCACGGTCGCGAGCAGGGTGATCAGCAGCAGCGCCTTGTGCTCACGGCCCAGCCACAGCAGCGAGGCGAACACCGTGATCAGCAGCGCGGCCCCGACCAACGTGGGCAGCGGCAGCACCGAGATCAGGCCGAGCCCGCCCATGCGGTCCAGATCGGACTCGTCCAGCCGGGACGCGGGCACCCAGTACAGGAGCAGCGCGGCGACCAGCAGACAGCCCAGGACGACCCCGGGCCGGGTCGGCACGAGACGCTCACGCAGCGACAACGGGCGGGCGGGCGGCGGCACTTCGGCCTCCTGAGCCTCCTTCTCCGCCGCTTCCTTCCGGGCCTGCCGCCGTACGAGCGCTGCCTCCGGTACGACCACCCGGTCGGAGCCGTTGGGGGGCTCGAACGGCGCGTCCACCTCGGGTTCGGCGGACGGGCTCAGGGATGCCTCCGAGCCGGGCTCCCTCCCCCACGCTCGAACAACCTCGCGCGGGGGGACCCCCATCTCCACCGGCAGCCCGACGATCTCGGACCGCTTGATGCCGAGTGCCCAGGTCGGACGCTGATCGCCGGACACGATCGGGGTGCCGGTGGGCGGGGTGCCGGGGCCCGGCCGTACGTCCGGCCGGCGTTCCAGGTGGTCGAAGTCGACGTGGATGCCGAGCGCGAGGGTGTCGGAGTCGAGCGCCCAGGCCGGACCGCGACGGCGCGGCGCGGCCGGGACGGTGGGGGTCCCCCCGCGCGAGCGAAGCCGAGCGTGGGGGAGCGTCCCCAGGTCGGCGAGGTCGCCGTCCGGAGCCGCGTCCTCGGGCGCGGCGGGTGCCGCCCTGAGCGTCCTGAAGAGTTTGGGCGCGGCGATCGTCACGATCACCGCGAGGCTGGAGATCTCGGCGACGCCCGCGCCGGTCAGGCCCATACGGGGGAGCAGCAGCAGTGTCAGACCGAGCACCAGGACGCACAACAGGCCCTGGAGCCAGGCGAGTCCACCGGTGCGGCTCTGCGCGCGCAGCACCGCGAAGTACGTCTCCATGACGACCCGCAGCAGCGCGCCCACCGCGAACCAGCGCAGCAGCGGGGTCGCCGCGTCCGCGTAGCCCGTGCCGAACACGCCCAGGATGTACGGGGCGCCGATGAACAGCAGCCCGCAGATCGGCAGCATGATCCGGGCCATGCGTTTGAGCGCGGCCCGGGTGTTGGCGGCGATGCGCGCCGGGTCGTGGGAGCCCTCGACGGTCAGTGAGGCACCCATGTTGATGGCGAGCAGGTTGACCGTGCCGCCTATCGTCGTGGTGATGTAGAAGTACGCGTTGTCCTCGGAACTGACCTGCGAGGCGATGATCACCGGCACGAGATAGACCACGGCGAGCGAGAACAGCGAGCCGGTGTAGTCCCCGGCGAGGAACCGCCCGATCTCCCGCAGCGTCGGCGGCTTCGCGTGCGCCTCGGTCGCCTTGATGTGCCGGGGCACCAGCCGCCGGAACACCAGCCAGCCGAGCGGCACCACGGAGAACGCGATCGCGGCGACCCAGGACACGAAGACACCGCTCGTGGCGAGCGCCGTCGCGAGCCCCACGAGCAGCGCCAGCTTCACCGCCGAGAACACGGTGTTGCCCACCGGCACCCAGGGCGCGCTGCGCAGCCCGGTCAGCACGCCGTCCTGGAGCGTGAGCACGTTCCAGGCGACGATCGCCAGGACGAAGCCGAGGCCGTTGACCGGCCCGTGCAGGAAGCGGTACGAGGGTCCCCACGCGTTCAGGGTCAGCAGGAAGATCGCGGCCCCGATCGCGACGACGACCGAACTGCCGACGTACGTACGGAAGATGAGCCGGCCGGTGGCGCGTCCGGCGACCGGGATGAAGCGGGCCAGGGCGCCGGTCAGGGTCACCGCGGTGAGCCCGGCGAGCAGCTTCATCGCGGCGATCGCCGCCGAACCCTGTCCGACGGCGGAGGCCGAGTAGTAGTGGGCCGCGATCAGCCAGTAGCCGAGGCCGAGCACCGCGGAGATCCCGGTGTTGAGCATCAGGGCGTAGGCGTTGCGGAACAGCGGGCTGCCGCCGGGGGACTTGCCCCTCCCCGGCAGGCGCAGACGGCGCCCCGGCTGTCGGGGCGGCTCGGTCTCGGGCGTTGCGGCCTGGGTGGTGGTGGTCGTGTCAGACACGGGAACGGCTGGCCTTCCGGCGGACCTGTCGAGCTCTGCGGACCATGGCGTACCCCTGGGTGAGGGCCCGGTCCCTGGCGAAGTTGCGGGCGATCGCACGGCCCTCGACGAGCCGCTCGAACTCCTCGACTCCCGTACCGCGGCGCACGGTTACCCGTCGCAGCGCGTACGGCCCCTGCTTGCGGCGGGCGAGGTCGTTGCCGACGGCGAGCGCCTGCGCGAACCCCGTCTCCCGCACCGCGACGCGCACCCGGCGGCTGGAGTAGCCGTAGGGATAGGCGAACGAGACGGGTACGGCGCCGAGTTCGTCGGCGACGATCTCCTTGCAGCGGACCAGCTCGGTGCGCAGGGTGTCGTCGTCGAGCTGGTCGAGCTGCGGGTGGGTGTGGCTGTGGCCGCCGATCTCGACGCCGGCGCCCGCGAGTTCGCGCACCTGGTCCCAGTCGAGCATGGTGTCCAGGCCGCCCCCGGTGTCGTACGCGCCCCGGATCCAGCCGGTGGAGACGAACAGGGTGGACGCGAAGCCGTGTTGCGCGAGTGCGGGCAGCGCGTGCCGGTGCACGCCCTCGTAGCCGTCGTCGAAGGTGATCAGCACCGGGCGCTCGGGCAGCGGTTTGCCCGAGCGCCAACTCGCCGCCAGGTCGGCGGTGTTGACCGGTGTGAAGTGCAGGTCGCCGAGCAGGGCCAGCTGTTCGGCGAACGCCTCCGGCGCGACGGACAGGGCGCGGGTGGCGTCGTTCGGGGCGGCGGCGATGGAGTGGTACATCAGGATCGGCACCGGTGCGTCACTCATGTCCGCCCCCCACGGTCGTGCCCCCCATGGTCATGCTCCCCACGCTCGTGTACGTCTCCTTCGATCCCCACCACCGAGAAGGTGACCCCGCCGCGCCGGGCCCGGAAGCTCCCGACGACATATCCGCCCGCCGCCGTGAACACCCCGGCGACGATCGCCCCCGCCCGGCCCGCGCCGCCCGGCCGGGCGAACACGAAGTCGCGCAGCCCGCGCACCACCCCGGCCGGCAGCACCCGGGTCGTGTACCGGCGTTCGGACTCAAGTCCCTTGTCGGCGCCGACACTTCGGGCCACCAGTGCCTTGGAGAGACCCTCGGCGTACGTCCGCGTACGGAAGTAGCCGAAGTGCTCGCGCACCTCCGGCACCCGGTGGTGGATCACCGCCCGGTCGTCGATCAGCAGTACCGCGTCGGGCCTGGCCCGGGTGAGCCGGATGCAGAGCTCCGTCTCCTCGCCGCCGAGCGGACGCTTGTCGCCGTCGCGGCCGATACCGGACGCGAAGCCGCCGGCCGCGGCGAAGGCCGTACGCCGGAACGAGGCGTTCCCACCGAGGACGTTGCGCACCCGGACCCGGCCCGGCGGCAGGCCCAGGTAGGTGCAGCCCACCACCCAGTCGAACTCCTCGGGGAACCACAGGGGCCGGCGGCCCGACGCCCAGATCGGCATCGTGCGGCCGCCCACGGCCATCACCTTCGGATCGGCGTACGCCTCGGCGAAATGCCGCAGCCACTCCCGTTCGGCCACGGCGTCGTCGTCGAGGAAGGCGATGACCTCGCCGTGCGAGGCGGCGATGCCGGTGTTGCGGCCCGCGGACAGCCCGCGCGGGCCCGCGTTCGCCAGCACGCGGACCTCGCCGGTCTCCTCAACGTCCTTGTACTCCCTGGTGAGTCGGTCCAGGAGAGCGGGGTTGTGGTCGACGACCAGCAACGTCTCCAGCGCGGGCCGTGACTGCGTACGCACCGAGGAGACCGCCGCGAGGATGTCCTCCCAGCGGTCCTCGGTGTAGACGCAGATCACGACAGAGATGTCGGGACCGCTCAAGACACCTCTCCCCGGACCGAGGTGAGCTGCGGGTCGGTTTTCCGGTCGAGACCGTCGATCATCGTGGAGTGCGAACGGCGGCGCAGCGCACGCCGGTTGGAGCGCTCCTTGAGGATCACCCTGAGCACCCGGATCCCGTCCCGCACGGCGCGCAGATTGCTGGTGCCGTGGATACGGAGGTACTCGTGGCTGGGGATCTCCTGCACCTTGAGACCGGCCTTGACCACCCGGATGTTGATCAGGGTCTCGATCTCGAAGCCGGTGCAGTCGAGGTCTATCTTGTCGAGGCAGTGCCGCCAGAACGCGTTGTATCCGTAGCAGAGATCGGTGTAGCGGGCGCCGAACTTGCGGTTGACGATCGTGCACAGCGCCCAGTTGCCGAGCTTGCGGATGAACGTCATGTCGTCCGTGCCGCCGCCGTTGGCGAAGCGCGAGCCCTTGGCGAAGTCCGCGCCCGAGACGAGGGCGGAGACATAGCTGACGATCTCGTTGCCGTCCGCCGAGCCGTCGGCGTCGACCATTACGATGATGTCGCCGCTGCACGCCTCGAATCCGGTGATCAGGGCATCCCCCTTGCCCTTGCCCTGCTGTTCGACGACCTTGACCCCGGGCCACAGCTCGCGGGCCACTTCGACGGTGTTGTCGGTGGAATTGCCGTCCACAAGAACAACCTCGTGTATCCACGCGGGAAGTGTCTTGAAGACGTACGGGAGATTCTCCGCCTCATTCATCGCGGGAATCACCACGCTCACCGGCGGTGTGATCGCCAGGTGAGAGGAGATCGGCCGATATGCGGCCGACATTAACGGATCTTGGCCCGATGTCGCTGGGCGCAGAACAGAACTCACGAGTCTGGTCCCTCTTGTCCGGCGGACCGCCCGCCCCTGGGCGGCCCGGCTCTGTGCTCCGGTTCGAAAGGGGGGTTCTCACAGGCGCCACGGACTAATGGATCTCCGTGCACGCGTGGTGAGCTGGCAAAGCTGGTCGACCCCCGAAAGACATGAAAGCCGGCCGCGCGGCACGACTCGCTGACCGGTACGGTCACCGAGCACGGCACCCCCCTACCGCGCCCCGCCCCGGAATCATCGCGGTCCTTGAGCCCTCCCCTAGAGCCGCTCAATGATGAACCAGTGCGGGTGAGATGTACGACGGTATTGATGATTGAACCTGTATGGCAAGGCCTGGAACGAAGCCTCACGTTTTTATTGGTTTGACCGTTACACTCCTTTGTCAGCCGTTGTACGGCGCCGCATATGCCGCACGAATACCGGCACGGCAATCAGACAACTGATCGCCGCCACCGCGATGATTCCGCCGTCGGACGACCACCGGTGCACGGCCAGCATTCCCTGGGCCACCAGCATGTCGACGACCACCGCGCCCGCCACCGAGACGAGGACGCGCGCGAAGGGATCAAGTCCGCGCAATATCGCGGCGATTGCCGCGGCCGGCGCGGAGAAAAGGAAGAACAGCGCGAACGGCCCGCGCAACGGCGATCCGGAGTCGGTGAGCGCGAGCACCGCGCCGACCGCCCCCAGGGCCACGGCCGCACCCGCGAGCAACGCCGACAGGTCCCTCCCCGGTCCTGGTCGCGCCCGCTCGGTGCCGGCGGTGGATGTTCTCTTGGTACCCAAGGTCTGCATTGGCGACTTTGCCCCCCAGCGCGCCGGATGCCGGACTTCAATGTGGCGCAGCCCGACCGGGGACGTCAAGACACAAAAGCCGCGCGTACCTGTTCTCGGGCATCTCCGTACAAATGTTCCCCGGAGGCGCGTGCTGCCTCCGGGGAAACGGATGTTCGGGTGGGGCGGGTGAGTGCTACGGAACGAGCTTCAGCAGCTTGTTCGGCGACCCGGTGCCCGCGCTGGTCACGACACCCGAAGTGGCGCCGTTCACCAGGGCCGTGGCGACCTGGGCCGGCGTGGACGAGGTGTGGCCCGCGAGATAGACGGCGGCCGCGCCCGCCACGTGCGGGGTCGCCATCGAGGTGCCCGACAGGGTGGCGGTGGCGGTGTCACTGGTGTTGTAGCCCGCCAGGATCGACGAGCCGGGCGCGAAGATGTCCAGCACGGAACCGTAGTTGGAGTAACTGGCCTTGGCGTCCGTGCTGGTGGTGGCGCCGACCGTGATCGCCGTGGCGACCCGGGCGGGGGAGTACGAGGAGGCGTTGGCAGCGCTGTTGCCCGCCGCGATGGCGTAAGTGACGCCGCTGGAGATGGAGTTGGCGACCGCCGTGTCGAGCGAGGTGGAGGCGGAGCCGCCGAGCGACATGTTGGCGACCGCCGGGGTGGTGTGGTTCGAGGTCACCCAGTCGATGCCCGCGATCACACCGGCCGTCGTACCCGAACCGCTGTTGTCCAGCACCCGGACCGCCACGATGTTCGCCTTCTTGGCGACGCCGTAGGTCGAGCCCGCGATGGTCGTGGCCACATGGGTGCCGTGGCCGTTGCCGTCGGAGGCGGTGGTGTCGCCGTCGACCGCGTCGTAGCCGTACGCGGCACGACCGCTGATCTGGGTGTGGGTGATCCGGACGCCGGTGTCGATGACGTACACGGTCACGCCGCTGCCCGCGGTGTCCGGGTAGGTGTACGTCCCCGAGAGCGGCAGCGCGGCCTGGTCGATGCGGTCCAGGCCCCAGGGCGCGCTCGACTGAGTGGTGTCGGTGAGGTGGACGCGCTGGTTCTGCTCCACCGCGGCCACCGCCGGGTCGGCGGCGAGTCTCGCGGCCTCGGTCGCGGAGAGGCTCGCCGTGTAGCCGTTCAGCACGGCGTTGAACGTCTTCGTGACCGTGCCGCCGTACTCCTTGACCAGCCCCTTGCCCGCGGCCGAGGACGCCTTGAGGCCGGCGCTCTTCTTGAGGGTGACGATGTAGCTGCCGTCGACGGCTGTGGGGGAGCCGGCGGCCAGGACCGTGCCCGTGGCCGGGGCGGCCTGGGCGGGGAACGCGGTGAGCCCGCCGACGAGGGCGGCCGTGGCCGCGCCGGTTATCGCGGCGAGCCGGAGCTTGTTGCTACGCAGGAGTGCCATTGCGAGGGAGTCCTCCTCCAGGCGGCGCGCGCCTGGGTCCGGCGCGCGACTGTGGGGGTGCGCACGCTGTCGCGCGCACAACCCTGGAGCGTTGCGTTCCGCACCAAGGCTGAGCAAAGCCTGGGTCATGAACCGGTCTGGTTCAAGGGAGTTGACGGCCTGTCACAGGGCTGTCATGAGCACGCAATCAATGACCCTGGCGAGCTCTCCATTGGCATGCACACTTCCCGGCAATGCGCGTAGTTGGTACGACAGTTGTGGCAGAGATCCTGCTAAGGGAGGTTCCATGAGACGTTCCCGATTTACGGCATACGTGACCTCGCTCCTCCTCGCCGCCGGCCTCGCCCTCACCGGGGCGATGACGGCGCAGGCATCCCAAGTCGCCGCCACCGGCGGCTATGTGGCCCTCGGCGACTCCTATTCCGCGGGGGTCGGCGCGGGCAGCAAGATCAGCTCCAGCGGGTCCTGCGACCGCAGCACCAAGGCCTACCCCTACCTCTGGGCGGCCGCGCATTCACCCTCGACGTTCGACTTCAAGGCATGCTCGGGCGCTCGTACGGGTGATGTTCTCGCCAATCAGCTCGGCACCCTCAGCACCTCGACCGCCCTCGTCTCGATCAGCGTCGGCGGCAACGACGCGGGCTTCACCGACGTCATGACGACCTGCGTCCTGCAGTCCGACAGCTCCTGCCTCACCCGGATCGCCACCGCGAAGACCTACGTCGACTCGACGCTCCCCGGTCTCCTCGACAAGGTCTACTCGACGATCAGCGCCAAAGCCCCCGCCGCGCACGTGGTCGTGCTCGGCTACCCGCGCTTCTACAAACTCGGCACCACCTGCCTCGGCCTCTCCGCGACCAAGCGCTCCGCCATCAACGGCGCGGCCGACTACCTCGACGCCGCCCTCGCCAAGCGCGCCGCCGACCACGGCTTCACCTTCGGCGACGTCCGCACCCCGTTCACCGGCCACGAGATCTGCTCCGGCAGCTCCTGGCTGCACAGCCTCAACCTGCTGAGCATCAGCGAGTCGTACCACCCGACCGCGGCCGGCCAGTCCGGCGGCTATCTGCCGGTCCTGACCGGCGCGGTCTGAGGTCTCACCCGTCCGAGGGTGATGCCGAATCCGAGGGGGAGGCCCCGTCCGACGGGGTCTCCGCCACGCAAGTCACCGAGAACGGCACCGAGTTGGACGTCGTCTTCACCGGGGTGCGGATCTCGACACTGATCTCGTTCGTGAACGTCCCGCTGTTCTTGTACGTCGTCAGGCGCACCCGGTCCTGCTGGGTCTTCCCGCCGCCCGACGGGAACGACAGCGTCTTCCAGCCGGAGTCGGAGAGCGAACCGGTCTTCGTCACCCACCGGTAGGACACCTCGGCCGGTACCTTCCCCACCGTGATGCTCGCCGTGAACGTCGGCGCCTTCGAGGTCGACGGCGGACAACTGCCCGAATACTCGGTGTTGGCGCCCCCCACCGTCACCCGCACCGACTGCGGAGCCGAGGAGGACTTGCTGGCGCTAGGGCTCGGCGTCTCACTCTCGGTCGTCCTGCTGCTGCTCGGACTGGGCGAAGTCCCGTCCGAGGGTTGGCTCTTGGGGGTGCTCGCACCCGTCCCCGCGTTGTTGTCCCCGTCGTCGTTCCGGTTCATCAGCGCGTACGTCAGCCCGCCGATCGCCAGGGCCAGCGCGAGCAGGCCCGCGATGATCACGGCGGCCGCCCGCCGGTTGCCGTGCGGTTCGTCCGCGGCCGTCGGCGTCGAGTAGGAGGTGGGCGGCGGCCCGAAGCCCTGCACCGGCGTCCGCGAGTCCTGCTGCCCGTAGCCGTTCTGCGGGGCACCCGCCATCGTCGGCGTGTACGGCGCCGTCGCGGCACGCGGGGCACCGCCCGCGGCGACCAGCCGCAGATCCTGCTCCGCCTGTTCGGCCGAGATCCGGTCGATCGGGTCCTTGCGCAGCAGCCCCTCGATGACCGGGATGAGCGGACCCGCCAGACGGGGTGTCGGCAACTCCTCGTCCACGATCGCGCGCAGGGTGCTCAGCGGGGTGTTCTGGCGGAACGGCGAGTGGCCCTCGACCGCGGCGTACAGCAGCACGCCGAGCGCCCACAGGTCGGACTCGGGACCCGGCGTACGGCCCAACGCCCGCTCCGGGGCGAGGAATTCGGGCGAACCGATGACCTCACCCGTCATGGTGAGCGCCGAACTGCCCTCCACCATCGCGATACCGAAGTCGGTCAGCACGACCCGGCCGTCGTTCGACATCAGCACGTTGGCCGGTTTCACATCGCGGTGCAGCACCCCGGCGTCGTGCGCGGCCCGCAGCGCGGCGAGCACCTCGGCACCGATGTGCGCGGTCCGCTGCGGCGTCAACGGGCCCTCGGCGTCCAGGAGATCGGCCAGGGACACGCCCCGTACCAGCTCCATGACGATCCAGGGGCGGCCGTCCTCCGTCGCCACGTCGTACACCGTCACCACGTTGCGGTTGGCGACCCGCGCCGCCGCCCACGCCTCGCGCTCCAGCCGGGCGTACATCCGCTCGATGTCATCGGAGGCCAGTCCGGCCGGCGCGCGCACCTCCTTGACGGCGACCTCGCGTTGCAGCACTTCGTCGCGGGCCCGCCACACGGTGCCCATCCCGCCCTCGCCGAGGGGGGACAGCAGCCGGTAGCGGCCCGCGATCACACGTTCAGTGCCCGGTTCTTCGGGCATGGGTGACTCCCATTCGCATCCGGGCCAATTCTCCACAAACGTAGCTCAGCCGAGTGCGGATGCCGCCCCCTTGAGCACCAATCCGACCCCGAGGCCCACGACGACGAGCGCGGAGAGCAACGGCAGGGTCCGGCGGACCAGTACTGCCATGGGGCTGGTGGTCCAGCGGGGGCGCCGGTCCAGCACTCGGTTCATCCCTGTACCCAGCTTGACGACCGCGAATCCGGCGGCGGTGAGGGTGAGGGCGAGCCCGACGCCGTACGCGACGACGAGCAGCAGCCCGAACCAGGCCTGGCCCAGCGCGGCGGCGCCCACGAGGACGACCACGGCGGAGGGACTGGGGACCAGTCCACCGGCGAAGCCGAGCAGGATCGTGCCGCGGACGGTGGGGGCGGTCTCGTGGGTGTGGGTGAAGCCGCCGTGGGTGTGTTCGACGGCGTGGTCGTGCGCGTGGCCATGATCGTGGGGGTGGGGGTGGTCATGGCTGTGGTCGTGACCGTGGCTGTGGGAGTGGTCGTCGTCGTGGCTGTGGGGGTGCGGGTGTGCGTGGGTCTCGGCGTGGGGGGCCGCGGAGCCGGCGTGTGCGTGGGCGGAGGCCAGGACCAGGGAACGCTCGGGGGTCTTGGCGGTCTCGTGAGCGTGATCGTGCGCATGGGGGTGCGGGTGTGAAGTGGCTTGTGGCCGTGGGCGGTTGCGCCAGGCTCGGCGTACGAGGTTGGCGCCGGCGAACAGGACCAGGGCGCCGCTCGCGATACCGAGCCAGGCGATCACCGAGGGGGTCGCGGCGGAGCCGGCCGTGACCAGGAGGCCCAGGGCGATCACGCCGAGGGTGTGGGTGACGGTGACCGAGGCGGCGAGGGGGAGGACGTCCTTGAGCCGGGCGCGACCGCCCCGCGCGGCGGCCGTGGCCGCCATCAGGGTCTTGCCGTGGCCGGGGGCGAGCGCGTGCATCGCGCCCAGGACGATCGCGATGAGCAGCGCGAGCGCGGCGAAGCCGACGGTCAGGTGGTGGCGGGCCACCAGGTTGTTCAGGGCCTCCGTCCAGCGGTCCGCGCCGCGCGGCAGCACGGAGGCGGCGGGCGGTTCCGACGTGGACTGGTCGGCGTCGGTGAGGGCCGGGCCGCCGGGGCGCGCGTGCAGGGCCGCGGTCGTGGTGTCGGCGGGGGAGGAGAGCAAGTCCTTGGGGTAGCTGGTGAGTTCGTGCGAGATCGACTTCTTCGCCACGTCCGACTTGGTGAGCGTCATCCGGTCGGCGCGCGCGGTGATCTCCCGCCAGCCGGGACCGGTGGTCAGGCCCGCGCTGTGGAAGCCGAGGGCGACCGTGCTGCCCTTGGGGAGCGGCGCGGTCGAACTGCACTCCACCCGCAGGGTGTTGAGCCCGGCCTGCCCGGGCCGCAGCCGTGCGGTACTGCTGCCGGGCGTGAGCGCGACCGTTCGCCCGTCGACGGTGACCTTGCTGCCCTCGGCGGCCTTGTCGCACCGCTGCCGGGCCCACTCCGTCATGCCCAACTGCTTGATGTCCGGCTTGGCTTGGGTCGCCGGGATCTCGGCGAGGTCCTCGATGTGCGTGACGCGCAGCTTGCCGGGGGCGACGACGAGACCGTCGTAGCGGTTGACGGTGAAGTTGCCGAGGGGGTGCGCGCTCGCGGTCGCCGCGGGGACGATCAGGAGCGCGCCGGCGGCCGTGAGGACGGCCGCGGCGGAGGCGAACAGGCGGCGGGCGGACCTCAGTTGAGGGCGGCGGACCGGCTTCACTCGCAGGCGGCGGGCGGGCCTCACTTGGTCGCCTCCAGCGCCTTGCGGGCCTTGCTCGCGCCCAGGGGTGAGAAGCCCGGGTTCAGCTTCAGGGCCTTGGCCAGGTGGGCGCGGCCGTCGGCCTTGTGGCCGGTGGCGAGCTCGATCATGCCGAGGTGGTAGATGAAGGAGGCGTTGTGATAATTGGTCGCCGTGGCCTGGCGGGCGTAGGGGAGGGCTTCCTTGTCGCGGCCGTTGACGTGCAGGGCCCAGGCCAGGGCGTCCGCGGTGTGCACGGTGTGGCGGCGGGCCCACTCGGCGCGGGCGGCCTTCAGAGCCGACTTGACGTCGCCGTGGTCGGCGGCGGCGAGCGCGGTGTCCAGGTCGGCGTTGACGCCGTTGGCGCGGGCCAGCGCGATCCAGGCGTCGACGAGGGCGTACTGGTCGTCGGCCTTCGCCTTGTCGCCCTCGGCGCCCCGGCTCTCGTACAACTCGCCGAGTTCCACGAGGGGTTGGGGGAGGGGGTAGCGGGAGACGACCAGTTCCATGCCCTTGATGGCCTCGGCGCGGTCGCCCAGGGCGGCCTGGGTGCGGGCGCGGCCCTCCAGGGCGGGGAGGTAGTTCTCGTCGGCGGCGAGGGCGCGGCCGTAGTAGTCGAGGGCGGACTTGTAGTCGCCCTGGTTCCAGGCGAGTTGGCCGAGCGTGCCGGCCACGTACGAGATGTCTCCGGGGGAGGTCGCGCCGGCGAGCGCGCGCTCCAGGACGCTGCGGGCGGTGGTCACGTCGCCGCGCAGTTCGTGCACGTACGCGTACCGGGTGAAGACCGGGACGCCGGGCTTGCGGGCGTCGGCGAGGTCGGCGGCCTTCGACGCGTCGGCGTAACGCCCGAGTTCGACGAGGGCGTCGATACGGGAGCACAGGGCGCGCTCGCTGTAGGGGTTCTCCTTGAGGACCTGGTCCGCGTAGGTCAGGGCCTCCTTGAACTCGTGCCGGGCCGCGGCGAGCGCGGCCTGTCCCTCGATGGCGTTCTCGTTCCCGGGCGAGACCTTCAACGACCGCTGAAGGGCGGCCTGCGCCTGCGGGTACCGGGACGGGTCGCCCTTCGTCCGCGCCTGCTCCACATACGCCAGTCCGAGCGTCGCCCACCCGTCGTAGTCCTTGGGCTGCGTCCTGAGATGAGCCTGCAGCGAGGCGATACTCGCGTCCAGACTCCCACTCGCCAACAACTCCGGCGACACGGCACTGGACGCGGCGACCCCCGTGGCCCCGCTGTCCTTCGCCGCCCCGATGGCAATGGCCCCGGCGGTCATCGCCACGGCCAACAGAGCGGCACAACCGGCAAGTTGCACCGCCCGCCAGCGCCGGCCCGCGGCGGCCACCCGACGCACGGCGGCGATGCGGTCGTCGTCGGGGTGGTGGGGGCGGGCGGCGTCATCGTCGGGGGATGTGTGGCTGTGGGGGGTTGAGCGGTCGTGGTCGTGGTCGTGATGGTGAGGGCTCGGCCCGTCGGCGGTGGTGTGGCTGTGGGGGACCGGTTCGCCGGTGGCGTCGTGGCTGTGGGGGGCGGCCGTGTGGTGATGGGTGGGGACCGGTTCATCGGCGTTGCCGTGCGCGGACGTTGGAGCCGCGTCGTCGATGGTGGAGGTCGGCTCAGCGGATTCGGCGGCGGCACGAGTCGGACCACCGGGCGTCTCGCCGTCCGCGTCGCCGGAGGCGTCCGCCGCAACCTCCGCGGAGGCATCGGCGTCCGTAGCCTGCGACTCCTCGCCGCGCACCGCGCTGTCGGCCGACACCGATTCCGTGCCGGAGGCAACCGAGGCGGCGGGCACCCGGCCTGCCGCGCTGTCCAGTCCGGCGCCCGTCTCCGAGCTGCCCGAACTCTCGGATCCAGCACCGGAGTTGGTGCTCCGCTCACTCACCGGTGCTCCGGCGACCGGCTCCGTGGCGCGTCCACCCTCCGTTCCTGCGTCGGAGTCGGTGGTCCGCTCGGCCCCCGGCCCTCCGGCGAACCGCTTCGCAGCGCGCCCGCCCTCAACCTCGGCGCTCACCTCTCCGTCACCGTCCCCGTCGCCCACGTCCCCCGAATCCTCCCCCTGCTTCCACAACCGCTCCCACTCCCGCTCAGCCGCCGGAGGCACCGGTTCTTCCTCCGGCGGCTTGTTGTCGGTCTCGCGCGGGGCCATGCCGTTCCTCCATCGCCTGGGGTGGTTCAAGTGCTGTGGTGCCGAGGGGAGTTCACGTGGGGGTGGCGCGGCCCGCACCGTGGGGGAAGGTACTGTGCGGGCCGCGCCAGTCGGTGGGGGTCTAGTACGGGCGGTAGCTCATCCGGCGGCGCCACCACGCGACACCCGCGCCGATCAGCAGGACGCCGGCCACACCGGAGGCCGCCGAGGCGACGATCAGCATCATGTTGTCCGTACCGGAGGACGAACCCGCCGGCTGCAACGCGTCGCCCAGCTGGTTCTTGACGTCACTGCCGCTGGTCGTGCCCTTGGCGAGCGGACCGCGCGAACCCGAGGTCGGCTCGGCGACGTACGGGAAGTACTTCTCGAAGCCCTTGTCGTTCTTGTCGACCGCGTCGCCCAAGTCGTTCTTGGAACCGACCAGTTCGCCCTCCATGACCTGGAGCGCCTCGTCGATCACGTCGTCGGTGAGCCGACGCCCGTTCGGGAAGCCCGCGTTGTCACCGTCGAGGACACCGAGGCGCTTGGGGTGCGCGGTCGGCGGGATCGACGTGTTCAGGCGCAGCATCTCCGACGGCTTCGCGTACGGCTGCTCCGTGTTGAGGCCCTTGACGCCCGTGAGGAACACGCTGACGAGGTCGCTGCGCGGCTCCTTCGGCGCCTTGATCTTGTAGATCGACTCGATCAGCTTCGGGATCTCGGGCTCGGTCACGTTCTTCAGGAACTGCGCGTCGTCCTTGGGCTCGGACGCGTTGAACTTGTCCTTGTCCTTCTGCGGGTTGACGACCTCGTTGACCAGCGGGTTGCCCAGGCGCGAGACCTGCGTGTAGTAGCCCTTCGCGTTCTTGCGCTGGGTCGTGGAGTAAATACCCACGGTCGGACGGGACTTGGACTGCCGGATCAGGTCGTTCGGCACCTGGAGGGCGATCGTGTTGACGTTGTAGCCCTTGAGGGTGTCATTGCCGACCTCGCTCAGATTGCCGCCGTAGAGCAGGTCGAAGACCCGCAGATCGGCGAAGAACGGGTCGTCGGCCTGGCCCGCGAAGGTCGCGCCGCCGTTCGTCGTCTTGTAGATCGCCTGCGAGCGCAGCTTGGCGTAGTCCGGCATCGACGCGTCGCCGACGTCCGAGGGCGCCGCCGGGATGTCGTCGGCGATCTTGGTCTTGTAGACCGCCTTGCCCTTCTTGAGCTTGATCAGCTCGACGTCGTACGACTGCGTGATGTTGAGGTCGGGGTCGGTGAGGCTGGTGACCGGACCCGTGTTGTACAGGAACGTCTTCTTGTTCTTGATCTGGGTGCTGAAGGTGTAGCGGAAGATGAAGTCGTCCAGCGCGTCACCGTTGTTGTCGATGTGCAGGTCGTACTGGGCGTCGTCCGCGAACTGGTAGAAGTTCGGGCCGCCGGCGGGCTCCTCGAACGGGATCCAGTTCGCCACGATCGTCGTGGTGTCCGGCTTGTCCGGACTGACGAACGCGTACAGGTCCGTGTTGTCGTACTGCGGGGTCCCTGAGATCAGGGGGGCCTCCCGGTGGGAGGAGGCCGAGGCCACTCCCGGCACCAGCGCGGCCGTGCCGGCGGCCGTGAGCCCCCCGGTGGCCAGCGCGCCACATATGAGGGCCGCAAGCTTCCTGCGTCCCGCACCGCTCCTGGAGATAGGTGTCATGCCGTCCGTCCTCAGTGCCAACTTGCCTGACGCACCAGGATTCGGAGCAGGCGGCGGGGCGGATTGGTCAAACCTGAAAAGTTTTTTTGGCGCCCCGCAATCCTTCCCTTGACCCGCGTTTTGGGCACTCTGATCCGTAACCCATCCGTAGGGGTGTTCGCTACGAACGCCTCGTGTGACGGGATGTGATGAGGGGATGGGCCGCGTGCGGTCGAAGAGTGGGGGACGGGTGGAGGCCGACGAGCTCCTGGTGCAGGTGGCGGCAGGTGACCAACGGGCCTTCGAGGAGCTGTACGGACTGGTGTCCGGGCCGGTGTTCGGGCTGGTGCGCCGGGTGGTGCGCGACCCGGCGCAGTCCGAGGAGGTATCCCAGGAGGTGCTCCTGGAGATGTGGCGGTCCGCCGCCCGCTTCGACCCCGGCCGGGGCAGCGCCCTGTCCTGGGTCCTCACCCTCGCCCACCGCCGGGCCGTCGACCGGGTGCGCAGCGCCCGCGCGGCCGGCGAACGCGAGCAGCGCGAGGCCCGCCGCTCCCACCACCCCGCCTTCGACCAGGTGACCGAGGAGGTCGAGGCAGGCCTGGAACGCCAGTTGGTGCGCCGCTGCCTGGACCGGCTCACCGCCCTGCAACGGCAGTCGGTCACCCTCGCCTATTACGACGGCTATACGTACCGTGAAGTGGCCGAGCGGCTGTCGCTGCCGCTGGGCACGGTCAAGACCCGCATGCGCGACGGACTCACCCGGCTGCGCGACTGCCTGGGAGGTGTCGCATGAGCATCCTCGCCCGACTGTTCCGCCGGGGGGATCTCCACTCGCTCGCCGCCCCCTACGCCCTCGACGCCCTCGAACCCGATGAGCGACGTCAGTTCGAGAAACACCTCAGGGGCTGCGACCGCTGCGCCGAGGAGGTGCGGGCCATGGCCGAGGACGCGGTCCGCCTCGCCTGGTCCACGGTGGCCCAGCCGCCGCTCGCCATGCGCGACCGGGTGCTGGCCGCCGTACGCAACACTCCGCAGGAGTCCGGGCCGCTGCGGGAGCACGGGAGGGAGCACGCGCGGGAGCAGATACGGGAGCGGACGGGGGATCGTGCCGGGGAGCGGAAGCGGGAGTACACACCTAGGCTGCCGGCGCATGTGTGGGGCACACAGCCGCAGGCCTCGCGTGCCCGCGTGCCCCAACGGCGCCCGTTCTTCGTGCCGTTCGCCACCGCGACGGCCGCCGCCGCTCTCGTCGTGGCCTCGCTGTTCGCCGTGCAGGCGAACAAGACACAGGACAAGCTGGACGCCGCGCAGGCGCAGTCGCGTGAGATCGCCCACGTTCTCGCGGCTCCCGACGCCCGCGCGACCACCGGCGCGGACACCACGGGCCGGAGCATCGGCGTGATCGCCTCCGCCTCGGAGGGGCGCGCGGTCGTCACCCTGAGCGGATACGGCGCACCACCGAGCGGGCGAGTGCGTCAACTGTGGCTGATGCGCCCCAATGTGCAACCGCGCTCCCTCGGGCTGTTCAAGGACGACACGCCCTTGGTCACCACCGGACTCGACAAATCCGCAACATCACTCGCAGTGACCGTGGAGCCCGACGGAGGCTCAGCACAGCCCACAACTCAGCCAGTTGTCCAACTCGCCCTGAAATCGGTTGGATTCGGAGAGTAATCACGGAGGGGTGGTCAACACCCTTACGGGGAAGGTGAATCCTGAGACCTCGATACACGAGTGCCCGGTTGGGGCGATAGGGTTACCCTGCCCGGGCCGGGTGGACTCGTACGGGTGGGGAGTGACATGGAACAGATAGTGCGCAGCAGGGCAAGGGTCCCTGCGATCACGTGCGGGAGCAGCGCGACGAGTTCGCGCCTCGACCGCCATCTCTCGGTGCTGGGCGGCCCTGTCGTCCCGCAGCGCGAGACGGCCGAGGCGACCTCGCTGATGCGTGAGCTGACCTCGCGTGACACCACGCAGGAACGCAGTGCCACAGGTACCCGCGTGAGCCGCGTCAAGCTCTTCGCGCCACTGCGCAGACTGCGCCGTTCGCTGTTCGGCGGGCGCTGAGCAAGTCCTCGGCGTCCCCCGGGAGTTCCCGGGGACCCGCGCTCAGGCCACCACACCGTCCCGGCGCAGCGCTGCGATCTCTGTGTCCGCCATCCCCACGGCACGCAGCAGCGCCACGGTGTGCTCCCCGAGCGCGGGCACGTCGCCCATCCGCGCCTCGCCTCCGCCCGGCAAGGTGATGGGCGGCAGCAGCGCCCGCAGCGGCCCGACCGGCGAACCCACCTCCCGCCATCGCTCCCGGGCCGCCAACTGCGGGTGCTGCGCCACCTCTTGTACGTTCCTGAGGCGCGCGCAGGCCACACCCGCGCCCTCCAGCCGTGCCACGGCCTCGTCGGCGCCCAGCCCACCCAGCGCCCTGCCGACGAGGGCGTCCGTGCGCTCCCGGTTCGCCACCCGCGCCGCGTTCGTCGCGAAGTCCGGGTCGGTCCCCAACTCCGGCCGCTCCAGCACCTGTTCGGCGAGCCGCCGCCACTCCCGGTCGTTCTGCACCGACAGCAGCACCCTCCCCCACTGCCCTGAAGGGGCGTGGGGGGACCCCCAGCCGTCCGCCGTCGGATAGGCGTCGTACGGCGCGATGACGGCGTGCGCAAGTCCCGTGCGCGCCGGGGGAGTTCCGCCGTGCATCGCGTGATGCAGCGGATGCCCCATCCACTCCGCCAGCGCGTCCAGCATCGACACCTCCACCGGACCGCCGCGCCCGCTCACACCCCGGCGCACGAGCGCCGCGAGCACCCCTGAGAACGCGTACATCCCCGCCGCGATGTCTGCCACCGGGATCCCCGCCTTCACCGGCAGCTCCGGCGTCCCCGTCACCGACACCAGCCCCGCCTCGCACTGCACGAGCATGTCGTAGGCCCGCTTGCCGGCGTACGGGCCGTCCGGGCCGTATCCGGAGACGTCCACGGCGACCAGCCGAGGATGCGCCGCGCACAGCGTCGCCGCGTCGAGCCCGAGCCGGGCGGCGGCCCCGTGCGCGAGGTTCTGCACGAACACGTCGGCGTCCGCGACCAGCCGCCGTACGACATCGATCCCGCGCGGATCCTTCAGATCGAGGGCGATCGACTCCTTCCCCCGGTTGCACCACACGAAGTGCGAGGCCAGACCGCCGGCCGCGGTGTCGTAGCCGCGCGCGAAGTCACCCCCGTCGATCCGCTCCACCTTGATCACCCGGGCGCCCAGATCGGCGAGTTGGCGGGTGGCGAAGGGGGCGGCTACGGCCTGCTCGACGGCGACGACGGTGATGCCCTCCAGGGGCAGCGGCAAGGGCTCCATGCCGGGGATCATGTCCCGCGCCCGACACCTTTGTCATGGGGAGAGCATGCGGGGGGAGTACGGGGAGCATGATGCGTATGGCCGATGCACCGATCCTCGCCGCTCCCGGAGGCGCACATGTGTGACCCCCACGACCAGCACGAACACGAGCCGCCGACCGCCACCGACCCGGTGCCGGCAGCCGCCCACCTGGCCGCGTCCGCCTACGTCCCGCCCACGGGCCTCGCCCGGGACAGCCCCGCCAAGACGACCGCGCTGGACTGGATCGGCGAGCACACGGACCGGATCACCGGCCTCAACGCCGAGATCTGGGACAACGCCGAACTCAGCCTGCGCGAGTGGAAGTCCTCCCTCGCCCAGGCCGCCTTCCTCGAACAGGCCGGATTCCAGGTCGAGTTCGGCACGGCCGGCTTCCCCACCGCCTTCACCGCGACCTACTCGTACGGAACCGGTGGCCCCGTCCTCGGCTTCAGCGGCGAGTACGACGCCCTCCCCGGCCTCTCCCAGCGCAGCGGGGTCGGCCACCACGACCCGCGCGAGTACGTCCACGACCCCTTCGCACCCGGCTACGGCCCCGGACACGGCTGCGGCCACTGCGCCCTAGGCACGGCGGCGGCAGCGGCCGCGGCGGCCGTGGCGCGGGCCGCGGAGCGCCACCGACTGCCCGTCACCGTCAGGTTCTTCGGCTCGACCGCCGAGGAGAACCTGATCGGCAAGACGTACGCGGTCAGCCAGGGCGTCTACGACGGCCTCGACGCCTTCCTCGACTGGCACCCCTCGACGTCCAACGCCACCGGCTGGCGCAGCGGCACCGCGATGACGGCGGTGACCTTCGCCTTCCTCGGCGTGGCCGGGCACGGCGGCCATCCCCTCGGCAACAAGAGCGCGTTGGACGCGGCCGTGATGATGGCGACCCTCTCCGAGTTCCTCCGCGAGGAGAGCCTGGCGCACAGCGGACGCCTCCACTGGGTGATCAACAACGGGGGCGACATCCCCAACGTCACACCCGAGATCGCCGAGATCAGCTACTACGTCCGCGAGGGCAGCCCCGCCCGAGTCCAGGTCCTCCTCGACAAGGTGATCGCCGTCTCCGAGGCGGCGGCGAAGGCATCACGGACATCGGTACGACACCGCGTCACCGCCGCCTGCTGGAACCAACTCCCTTCCAGGGCCTTCGCGGAGCTGATGCACGACAACATGCGACAGCTCGGGCCGCCCGAATTCACCGACGAGGCACAGCGGTTGGCACGGGACCTCCAGGAGTCGCTCGGCCTCCCACCGAAGGGCCTGCACACCGAGATCGCCGAACTCGCCCCGCCCAACCCGGTGTTCCTCGGCGGCGGCTCGACGGACGTCGCCGACATCAGCTGGAACGTACCGACCGTCTCCATGGGCGCCGCCCTCGCCCCGATCGGCACCAAACTGCACACCTGGGCCGTCACCTCCTGCGCGGCGGCGGCCCCCGGCCGGGCGACCGTCATCGCCGCCGCCCGTTACCTCGCGGCGACGGCGATCGACCTGCTCACCCAGCCGGACCGACTCGCCTCGATCAAGGACGAGTTCAGGCTCCGCACGGAGGGCATCGAGTGGCGGACGGCCCTGCCCGACGGCTACGAACCGCCCATGTACGAACCACCCCAGTGGTTCCTGGACCGGACCGGCCAGACCTGGCCACCGGACAACATCACCTGGCCGCCCCGACGGGTGGTGTCCCAGGAGAAGTTCTCTTCGCTGGGGCCTGAACTCGCGCCCCAGGAATAGCGGGTCCCCTACGCGTCTCAGATCGGCTACGTGTCTCAGATCAGAGCGAACTGGCCCTCCGGGCCCTCCTCGTGGTGGTCCAGGACCGATGCGGGGCGGCGCGTCCACTCCGGCACCGGAAGGACGCCCGCCTTGCGTAGCTCGGCGGAGGTGATCGGGTCGGTCACCGTCAACTGCTCCTGTTGTGGACGCAGTTCCGCCAGCAGGGCCAACACCGTGATCAGCTCCAGCAGTTCCGACGTCCACGTCTGCTGCCATGTGGTCGGGCGGATCGCGGCCAGGGTGCCCGGCTCGGCGGACTCCGAGGTCCGGGACGTGAACCACTCCTCCAGGACGCGCACTCCGCTCACCTCGAAGTCCCAGGACCCGGGCGGTACCGGGGAGATGCGGCCCTCGTCGAGGTGCAGGGTCTCCTCGTCGCGGTCGTAGTGGAGGGTGAGGGGGAGGGGCGGGAGCGGGGCGCGGACGTAGGGGCGTCGGCCGCCGGGGAGTTTGGGGCGGTCGCCGTTGCGGCGCATCAGCCAGAGGACGCGGTGGCCCAACTCGACTCCGCGCGACCAGAGTTCGGGGTCGCGGGTGAGGGGTACGGCGAGTCCGGGGCGGGCCGTCGTCACCGTCCAGGCGAGGACGTCCGCCGGGGTGGGGGAGTGGCCGAGGTGGGTGGCGAGGTGGTCCAACAGGCCCGGCGCCAGGTTGGGTTCCTCGGCGGCGGGGCGGCGGTAGAGGGGGCGGACGCGGCCGGGGCGGAGCTGGGGGAGGACCGAGGAGGCGAGGAGAAGCGGGCCGGGGGCGCCCGCCGTCTCCACCACGAAGATCTGGCGCTCGTCCGCCACCCGCCACAACTCCGGCCGTGCCACGTCGATCAGCCGGTGGTCCGGGATCAGCCACTGCTCGTCGAAGGGCGCGTGCAGGACACGGACCGGCTCCGGGCAGGGACCCGTGGCGCGGATCAGCTTCTCCGTGCCGCTGGACTGGCCCGGGAGCTGGGACACCGCCGAGTGCAGGGTGCGCGAGCGGCTCGGCTCGAACAGCGTCTCCCGGTCCGGGACTTCGGCCTTCACCAGGGCGTCCCAGCGCGCTTTCAGGGTTGCCGCGTCGGGCGCCGTCGGCCACCCCCGGCCGAGCCGGATCGGTGCGACGGACCACGGCATCAGGTCCGCGAGCAGCGGAGCGTCATCGTGCGTCACGCTCGGCATCGTACGACCTGCCTGTGGCAGCAGGGGTGGCGGTAGCGCCCCTCGGGGGCGCGGGGCTCTGTTTGATACGCGGCTCCGCCGCGTGGTCGCGACCAGCCCCCACCGAACCCGCAGACGACGCACCGCCCACCCGGCGGAGCGTCACGCGTCGAGGGTGACGGAGAACGAGAACCGGTCCCCCCGATAGTGGATGACGGCCACATCCAGCACCCTCCCCTGTGTGTCATAGGTGATGCCCGTGTAGTGCAGGATCGGACTGAGCAACGGCACCTGAAGGAGCCGCGCCGTCTCCGGGTCGGCGAGACGCGCCTCCACCGTGTCCGTGATCCGGCTGATGTCCGCCCCGACGACATCCCGCAGCACCTTGGTCATCGGCCAGCGGACCAGGTCGTCCGGATCTAGGCGCGCGGCCAGTTCGGGACGGATGTGGTTGCGGGCGTGGTTCGTCGGCTCGCCGGTCTTCTCGTCGCTGCGGAGGCGGTGGTACGCCGCCACCTCGGCCAAGTCCGGGAAGTGTTCGGTGAGTTCGGGGGGTACGGACACCTTGCCGTGGTCCAGGAGCTCGGTCGTCATGCCGGACTGCTGGGCGACGATCGCGTCCACCGAGCCCAACAGCCGTACCGGCGTGGCCCGTCGGACGTCCGGCTCGATGAACGTGCCCCGGCGGCGGTGCCGGGTGATCAGGCCCTCGTCCTCCAGTTCCTTCAGCGCCTGCCGCATGGTGAGCACGCTGACGCCGTAGTGCCCCGCGAGTTGCTCCTCCGTGGGCAGCCGCAGCGGGTCCCGGGGCGAGCGGCCGAGTATCGAGGCGCGCAGGGACTGCGACACCTGGTACCAGAGCGGCAGCTTGCGGTTCAGGACGATCGAATCCGGGGCGAAGGAGGTCACGGGGCCATCCGTACCGGTCGGGAGGGATCAGTGCAAGGGCCGTAGGACGGTGGGGAATTGGGGAACTGTCAGTGCGTGGGGCGGAAGTGGCGTTGCAGGCCCCGCCAGACGCCGTCGTAGTCCTGCTGGAGATGGTCGGCGTGTGCCGCCTGGGCCGTGGCCGTCACCGGCCAGCGGGTCTCGAACATGAACGCCAGGCCGTCGTCGATCTTCTGGGGTCGCAGCTCCGCGGCGCTCGCCCGGTCGAAGGTCTCCCGGTCCGGTCCGTGCGCCGACATCATGTTGTGCAGCGAGCCGCCCCCGGGCACGAATCCCCCAGGACCGGACGTCTTCGCGTCGTACGCGCCCTCGATGAGCCCCATGTACTCGCTCATCACGTTCCGGTGGAAGTACGGCGGCCGGAACGTGTCCTCGCCCACCAGCCAGCGCGGGGCGAACACGACGAAGTCCACGCCGGCCAGGCCCGGGGTGTCCGACGGGGACGTCAGCACGGTGAAGATCGACGGGTCGGGGTGGTCGTAGGAGATGGAGCCGAGCACATTGAAACGGCGCAGGTCATAGGCGTACGGCACATGGTTGCCGTGCCAGGCGACGACATCGAGGGGCGAGTGGTCGTAGGTCGCCGTCCAGAGGTTGCCGCAGAACTTGTTCACCACCTCGACCGGGACCTCGACGTCCTCGTACGCGGCGACCGGTGCCCTGAAGTCCCGGGCGTTGGCGAGGCCGTTGGCGCCGATCGGGCCGAGGTCGGGGAGCTGGAAGGGCGCCCCATAGTTCTCGCACACATATCCGCGGGCTGAAGCGTCCAGCAGCTCCACACGAAAGCGCACCCCACGAGGGATCAACGCCACATGTCCCGGCTCCACATGGAGGAGCCCGAACTCCGTGCGCAGCAACAGCCCGCCGCGCTCCGGGACGATCAGCAGCTCGCCGTCCGCGTCGCTGAAGACCCGGTCCATGGAGGAGTCGGCGTGGTAGAGGTGCACGGCCATGCCGGTGCGCTGGGTCGCGTCGCCGTTGCCGCCCAGGGTCCACAGGCCGGCCAGGAAGTCGGTGCCGGGCGTGGGCTCGGGGAGCGGGTTCCAGCGCAGCCGGTTCGGGTCGGGGACCGTCTCCGTGAAGGGCGCCGTACGGATTCCGCCGTTGTCGGCGCGGGTGAACACGGGGTGCGCGGCCGAGGGGCGGACGCGGTAGAGCCACGAGCGGCGGTTGTACGCCCTCGGCTCGGTGAACGCCGTACCGCTGAGCTGCTCGGCGTAGAGGCCGAACGGGGCGCGCTGCGGGGCGTTGCGGCCCTCGGGCAGGGCGCCCGGCACCGCCTCCGAGCTGTGTTCATTGCCGAATCCGGTGAGGTAGGTCAGTCCCTCGGCGGTCCTGCGGACGTCCCCGCTCATCTCTGCTCCTAGCCCTCTGCGCCGGCTGATTCCTATGTATCACCGTAGGATTGCGGTTTCGCCGGCGCAAGAGGACGACGGAGGGCGGCCGAAAATCCGACTTCCGGGGGCGAAGAACCAGCCTCAAGGGGGATCCGGCTGTCAGACCGGTGTTCTAGTCTCCCCAGCATGTCGTGGTCGCGCGCACTCCTCACCGCGCTCGCGGTCTGTGCCCTGCTGTTGGCCGGATCGGCGGGCTGCGGCTCCGGGGGCACCCCCGCACAGAAGGGCGACCGGGTGTCACCGTCACCGGTGGGCAAGGTGCTCGACGACACCGACGAGCAGGGCCGGCACTACCGCGAGGTGAACAAGAAGGGCGCGCCAGGGGTCGGTATCGAGGTGGAGCCGGACGCCGCCGAGGACAGCTGGGACGTCACGCTGACCGTCCACGACTTCCGCTTCTCGCCCGCCGGCGCGAAGCCCGTCGCCGTCGCGGGCCGCGGCACGGTGCGCCTCCTGGTGGACGGCCGCACCGTCGCCCGGCTCCGCGTCCCCGAGTACCGCATCGCGGCCGACCTCGTCCCGCACGGCACCCATCACGTCACCGCGCGCCTCTACGCCGACGACGGCACCGTGTGGGCCGTCCACGGCAAACCGGTGGAGAGCACGGCGGACGTCACGGCGTCGGCGGCGCAGGCCACGCCGGACGGCAGCGGGACACCCCCGTCCGCACCGACGCGGGGGCCGGAATGAGTGCTATGGGCACCCAGTTCCGTACTGAGGTGCGAGCTTCACCTGGCCGCGACGGAAAGGCATCATGAGGCCCGTGCCCCACACGACATCGCTCCGTCGTGCGCCCGTGCAGCGGCGCAGCGCCGAACGGCTGACCAGGATTCTCGACGCCTGCGCCGACCTGCTCGACGAGGTCGGTTACGACGCGCTGAGCACCCGGGCCGTGGCCCTGCGCGCGGGCGTCCCCATCGGCTCGGTCTACCGCTTCTTCGGGAACAAGCGCGCGATGGCCGACGCTCTGGCCCTGCGCAACCTGGAGCGCTACACGGAGCGGGTCACCGAGCGCCTCAAGGAGGCCGCCGACGGGGAGGGCTGGCGGGCGGCGGTGGACGCCGTCCTGGACGAGTACATCGCCATGAAGCGCACCGCGCCCGGGTTCTCGCTCGTCGACTTCGGCAACCAGATCCCCATCGGTTCGGGCCACGCGGAACCCAACCACCGTGTCGCCGACCGCCTCACCGACCTCCTCTCCGGCTACCTGGCGCGCGAGCCCGACGAGGACCTCCGCCGTACGTTCCTGGTCGCCGTGGAAACCGCCGACGCCCTCGTCCACCTGGCGTTCCGGGTCGATCCGGAGGGCGACGAGAAGGTCATCGGGGAGACCCGTCAGATGCTCCGGGCGTATCTGGCGCGCGTGCTGGACTGACCGGCGGCCCGGCGGCCCGGCGGCCCGGCGACCTGACGGCCCGGCGGTTCGACCGACCGGCGAACCGACGGTCACGTTCCGCGGTTTTCCGACCTCATCCCCGGCACCCCTCGCCACCGTTCATACCGGTCGGTATGCTCACCGCCAAGAGGCAACGTCGCCCATGGGAGGCCCCGTGTCCCGCACCGCCCTGCGTATCTGCCCCCTGTGCGAAGCCACCTGCGGGCTGACCCTCACCATCGAGGGCACCCGGGTGACCGGCGCCCGAGGCGATCGCGACGACGTGTTCAGCCGGGGGTTCATCTGCCCCAAGGGCGCCTCCTTCGGCGCCGTCGACAGCGACCCCGACCGGCTGCGCACCCCGCTCGTCCGCCGGGACGGCGAACTGCGCGAGGCCACCTGGGAAGAGGCGTTCGACGCGGTCGCCGCGGGCCTGCGCCCGGTCGTCGAGCGCTACGGCCCGAACGCCGTCGGCGTCGTCCTCGGCAACCCCAACGTGCACACCATGGCCGGCGCCCTCTACCCCCAGGTCCTGCTCGGTGCCCTCGGCACCCGCAGCGTCTTCACCGCGTCCACGGTCGACCAGATGCCCAAACACGTCTCCTGCGGACTCCTCTACGGCGACGCCAACGCGATCCCGGTGCCCGACCTCGACCACACCGACCACCTGCTCCTCATCGGCGCCAACCCCCTTGAGTCCAACGGGAGTCTGTGCACCGCCCCCGACTTCCCCGGCAAGCTCAAGGCGCTCAAGGCCCGCGGCGGCACCCTCACCGTCATCGACCCGCGCCGCACCCGCACCGCCAAGCTCGCCGACCGGCACATCGCGGTCCGCCCCGGCACCGACGCCCTGCTGCTCGCCGCGATGACGTACGTCCTCTTCGACGAACACCTCGTGGAACTGGGGGAGTTGGCCCCGCATGTGCAGGGGGTCGATGAACTCCGCGAAGAGGTACGGGACTTCACCCCGGAGGCCGTGGCGGAAGCCTGTGACGTGGACGCCGACGAGATCCGCGCCCTCGCCCGTGAACTCGCGGCTGCCCCAACTGCCGTCGTCTACGGCCGTATCGGCAGTTGTACCGTCCCGCACGGCACCCTCGCCAGCTGGCTCGTCGACGTCCTCAACATCCTCACCGGCAACCTCGACCGGCCCGGCGGCGCGCTCTTCCCGCAGGCCGCCACCGACCGGACACCCCGGCCCGCCGGACCCGGCCGCGGCTTCGCGCTCGGGCGGTGGCACTCACGGGTGAGCCAACACCCGGAGGCCAAGGGTGAGTTGCCGCTCTCCGCGCTCGCCGAGGAGATCGACACCGCGACCGCCGAGGGCGAACCGATCCGCGCGCTGATCGCCGTGGCCTCCAATCCGGTGCTCTCCGCTCCGGACGGCGCCCGCCTCGACAAGGCCCTGGACTCACTGGACTTCATGGTGAGCGTCGACCCGTACCTCAACGAGACCGCCCGCCACGCCGACGTGGTGCTGCCGCCGCCCCCGCCCTCCCAGAGCCCGCACCACGACTTCGCGTTCAACACCCTCGCCGTGCGCAACCAGGTCCGCTACACCCGTCCCGCGATCCCGCTGGAGCCCGGCCGGATGGCCGAGACCGAGATCCTGGCCCGGCTGATCCTCGCCGCGACCGGCATGCACGGCGCCGACCCGGCCGCCGTCGACACGATGGTCATCGACCAGACCCTCGGCAAGGCCGTCACCGACCCCAACTCGCCCGTCCACGGCCGCGATCCGAGCGAGATCGGCGCACAGCTCACCGGCGACACCGGTCCCGAACGCCGGTTGGACATGATGCTGCGCCTGGGCCCCTACGGCGACGGCTTCGGCGTACGACCGGAGGGACTCAGCCTCCGGCAGTTGCTCGCGCACCCGCACGGAATCGATCTGGGGCCTTTGGCATCCCGCCTGCCGCAGCCGCTCAAGACCCGCAGCGGCAAGGTCGAGTTGCTGCCGCGGCCGATCGTCGACGACCTGCCCCGGCTCCGGCAGGCCATGAGCGACCGCGCCGACGGGCTCGTCCTCGTCGGTCGCCGTCACCTCCGTTCCAACAACAGCTGGATGCACAACGTGCCCGCCCTCACCGGCGGCACCAACCGCTGCACCCTGCACATCCACCCCGACGACGCGGAGCGCCTCGGCGTGGTCGACGGAGCGCCGGTCCGGGTGAAGGGCGCCGGGGGAGAGGTGACCGCCCCCGCCGAGATCACGGACGGTCTGCGGCGCGGTGTGGTGAGCCTCCCGCACGGCTGGGGACACGACCGCCCCGGCACCCGGATGAGCCACGCCGCCGCCGATCCGGGCGTCAACGTGAACCAGCTCCTCGACGGCAGTCTGCTCGACCCGCTGTCGGGCAACGCGGTGCTCAACGGAGTGCCCGTGGAGGTCGCCGCCCTCAGCGCACCCCTGTGACCTGGAGTTCTGCGCTTATTGCTCGCGCGTCAACATCTTGTTAACGCGGCTTTGCGCGACCTAACGTCATCGGACCGCCGCCCCTGGTGGGAGTTCAAAGGCGAACGTTAGGTGTTCCACTCATGCTGACCATCCTCGGCTTCACCATGATCGCGACCTTCCTGGTCCTGATCATGCTGAAGAAGATGTCGCCGATCGCGGCGCTCGTCCTGATACCGGCGCTGTTCTGCGTCTTCGTCGGAAAGGGCGGCAAGCTCGGCGACTACGTCATCGACGGCGTCACCAGCCTCGCGCCCACCGCGGCGATGCTCATGTTCGCGATCGTCTACTTCGGCGTGATGATCGACGTGGGCCTCTTCGACCCGATCGTCCGGGGGATCCTGAAGTTCTGCAAGGCTGATCCCCTGCGCATCGTGGTCGGTACGGCGGTGCTCGCCGCGATCGTCTCCCTGGACGGCGACGGCTCGACCACCTTCATGATCACCGTCTCGGCGATGTACCCGCTCTACAAGCGCCTGAAGATGAGCCTGGTCGTGATGACCGGGGTCGCCGCGATGGCCAACGGCGTGATGAACACGCTCCCTTGGGGCGGCCCGACCGCCCGCGCCGCGACCGCCCTCAAGCTCAGCGCCAGCGACATCTTCGTCCCGATGATCCCGGCCCTCGCCACGGGTCTGCTGGGGGTTCTCGTCCTCGCCTACGTCCTCGGCCGCCGCGAACGCAAGCGGCTCGGCGTGCTGACGCTGGACGAGGTGCTCGTGGAGGAGCCCGCCGAGTCGGAGACGGTTCTCGTGGGCGCCGGCACGGGCACCGGCGGTTCGGATGTCGGCAACGCCCCCAAAGCCACCGGCGGTTCGGGCTCCGGCACGGACGCGGACGCCGAACTCCCCGACGAGGACGACGGTTTCCAGGGCCTGGACCCGAACCGCCCGACCCTGCGCCCCAAGCTCTACTGGTTCAACGCGCTGCTCACGGTCACCCTGCTCACCGCCATGATCATGGAGTGGCTGCCGATCCCGGTCCTCTTCCTGCTCGGCGCCGCGCTCGCCCTGACCGTCAACTTCCCCCACATGCCCGACCAGAAGGCCCGCCTCGGCGCCCATGCCGAGAACGTCCTCAACGTCTCCGGCATGGTCTTCGCCGCCGCCGTCTTCACCGGCGTCCTCCAGGGCACCGGCATGGTCGACCACATGGCGACCTGGCTGGTCGACAACATCCCCGACGGCATGGGCCCGCACATGGCCTTCGTCACCGGCGTGCTCAGCATCCCGCTCACGTACTTCATGTCGAACGACGGCTTCTACTTCGGCATCCTCCCCGTGCTCGCCGAGGCCGGCCAGGCACACGGCGTCTCCTCCCTGGAGATCGCCCGAGCCTCCCTCGTCGGCCAGCCCCTGCACATGTCGAGCCCGCTGGTGCCCGCCGTGTACGTCCTGGTCGGCATGGCCAAGGTGGAGTTCGGCGACCACACCAGGTTCGTGGTCAAGTGGGCCGCGCTCACATCACTCGTGGTGCTCGGGGCAGGAATCCTCTTCGGCATCATCTGACCTCCACACCAAGGGACTTGACCATGGCGCCCGGCAGGAACCGAGGCTGGCTGCTCCGCCTCGTCATCGCCTTCAGCTTCACGCAGGGGGCGGTGTCGATGGCCCGCCCCGCCGTCTCCTACCGGGCCCTCGCGCTCGGTGCCGACGAGCGGGCGATCGGTGTCATCGCGGGCGTGTACGCGCTGCTCCCGCTGTTCGCGGCCGTACCGCTCGGCCGCCGCACCGACCACGGCCGCTGCGCACCCCTGCTGCCCGTCGGCGTGGTCCTGATCTCCGGCGGCTGCGCACTGAGCGGACTGGCCGACTCCCTCTGGACGATGGCCATGTGGAGCGGAGTGATGGGCCTGGGCCATCTCTGCTTCGTGATCGGCGCCCAGTCGCTGGTCGCCCGCCAGTCCGCCCCGCACGAACAGGACCGCAACTTCGGCCACTTCACCATCGGCGCCTCCCTCGGCCAGCTCATCGGCCCCATCGCCGCGGGCGCCCTGATCGGCGGCTCCGACATGGCCGGCACCAGCGCGCTCGCCCTGCTGGTCGCGGGCGCGGGCGCCGCCGTGTCGTTCACGTCCCTGTGGCGCATCGAGGACCGTACGACCGTCAAGTCCCGTACGGAACAAGGCGATCGCGTGCCCATGCGCGGCATCCTCGGCGCCCGGGGCGTGCCCGCGGGCATCTTCATCAGCCTCTCCGTGCTGTCCGCCACCGACATCCTCACCGCCTACCTCCCGGTGGTCGGCGAACACCGGGGCATCGCGCCCTCCGTCATCGGCGTCCTGCTGAGTATCCGCGCGGCGGCCACCATCGCCTGCCGACTGGTCCTCACCCCGCTCCTCCAACTCCTCGGCCGAGCGGCCCTGTTGACCGCGACCTGTCTCCTGGCCGGCGTCCTGTGCGCGGGCATCGCCCTCCCGCTTCCCGTCTGGGCCATCGGCCTGATGCTCGCCGTCCTGGGCTTCTGCCTCGGTGTCGGCCAGCCCCTCTCCATGACGACGGTCGTCCAGGCTGCCCCCGACGACGCCCGCTCCACCGCCCTCGCCCTACGGCTCACCGGAAACCGCCTCGGCCAGGTCGCCGCACCCGCGGGCGCGGGCCTCGTCGCCGGAGTGGCGGGCGTGGCCGCGCCGTTCGTGATGCTCGGGGCGCTGCTGGTGCTCTCGGCCGGGGTCGCGCTGCGCTCCCCGGCGCGACCACCCCGGAAACTGCGGCGATTCGGGTCGGCCGACACCCCGGCGCCGCGCCGCGTCCCCTGAACGCGATCGTCCGTTTTCTCACCACCCGGACCGACCCGCTCGATCCCGTCCGGTCTCTTCCCCCGGGTGCGCACATTCCGTTAGCTTCCGTGACTCACAAGCCTCGTACGACCCGTACGAGGTGATCGGATCGCGGAGCCCCCGGGGGCACTCGTCATGACACGCGCCATCTCCCTGCACGACGTGAGCAAGTGCTACACGCGAGGCGCCCGCGTGGTGGACCGGCTTTCGCTGGACATCGCGCCGGGGGAGTTCCTCGTCCTGCTCGGGCCGTCCGGGTGCGGCAAGTCGACCGTGCTGCGCATGATCGCCGGTCTGGAACAGATCACCGAGGGCGACCTGCGACTCGACGGCGAGTACGCCAACGAACTCGCCCCCTCCGAACGGGACATGGCGATGGTGTTCCAGAACTTCGCCCTCTACCCGAGCATGACCAGCCGCGACAACATCGGCTTCCCGCTGCGCATCGAGACCCCCGGCGAGGACCCGCGCCCGCGCGTGGACGCCACCGCCCGCATGCTCGGCATCGAGGATCTCCTGGAACGCTTCCCCAGCCAGCTCTCCGGCGGCGAACGTCAGCGCGTCGCCATGGGCCGGGCCATCGCCCGCCACCCCTCCGCGTTCCTGATGGACGAACCGCTCTCCAACCTCGACGCCAAACTCCGCAACCACCTGCGCGCCGAAATCTCCGCCCTCACAAGGAAGTTGGGGGTCACGACCGTCTACGTCACCCACGACCAGGCCGAGGCCATGTCGCTGGGCGACCGGGTCGCCGTGCTGCGCGGCGGAGTCCTCCAGCAGGTCGGCACCCCGCGCTCGGTGTACGCGCTGCCCCGCAACGTCTTCGTCGCCGCCTTCATCGGCACCCCGCGCATCAACCTGCTGCGCGGCCTGGTCCGGGCCCCGTTGGACGGCGCGATGACCATCAGCCTCGGCAAGCAGTACCTCCGACTGCCCGAACCCCTGTGCCTGGACCACCAGTTGCTCCGTGTCCAGCAAGGCCGCGAGGTCATCGTCGGTCTGCGCTCCGAGGCCATCCGTATCGCCAAGCCCGCCGCCGCCCGCCCCGGCGAGGTGGCGATCAGCGGCCTCGTCGAGCACGTGGAGTTCCAGGGCCACGAGGTTCTCGTCCACTTCAACACCGGCTCCCGGCCTGCCGTCGTACCGGAGTTGGAGGCCCCGCGCCCCGCCCGCCCGGCCCGGCGCCGCCGACGCGAGGGCGGTGTCCTGGACCGGCTGCGGGGACGAGCGGGCGCGCTGCGCGCCGGACCGGTCGTCACCCTGGACCACCCGGCCGACCTCGAACCCGACCTCGTACCGCCCGAGGGCCGCCTCCCCGGCGACCTCGTCGTCCGCACCACCCCCGACATCGAACTCCGCTACGGCATGCAGGTCCCGCTCCTCGTCGACATCGCCCATCTGTTCGTCTTCGACCAGCACGGCGAACGGATCTCCCCGGCCCCGGCGCGGCTGCCCGACTTGGACGAGTGACGCCCGGTACGGATAGGTGCCGTACGTCGAGACGCGGCTCTTCTTCGGTACCGACCGGAGGATCGAGGAGATCCGGCGGGCGTACGAGAAGGCGTTCGCGCAGGAGTCGGTGGGCCGGGTGGACGACCGGACCCGGGCCGAATTCCGAGGCGTCCGTGACTCCGGGTCCCTGGCGCCACAAAACTAACACCGCTAGTTTGTGAGGCGGACGACGACGTCACGCCCGGGAGGCAGCACGATGAAGGCACACGACGGCATGTACATCGACGGCGGCTGGCGCCCCGCGGCGAGCGGGGAGGTCATCGACGTGGTGAACCCGGTCGACGAGCAGGTGATCGGCCGGGTCCCGGCCGGCACCGCCGCCGACGTCGACACCGCCGTACGGGCCGCCCGTGCCGCCCTCCCGGGCTGGGCCGCGACCCCGCCCGCCGAACGAGCCGTACGCCTGACGGCACTGCGGGACGTCCTCGTCTCCCGCAAGGACGAGATCGCCGAGACGGTCACCGCCGAACTGGGCGCACCGCTCGCCTTCTCGCAGGCCGTCCACGCGGGCGTGCCGATCGCGGTGGCGGGCTCGTACGCCGAACTCGCCGCGACCCACGCCTTCGAGGAGAAGGTCGGCAACTCGACCGTCTACCAGGAGCCGATCGGCGTGGTCGGCGCGATCACCCCCTGGAACTACCCCCTCCACCAGATCGTCGCCAAGGTCGCTCCCGCCCTCGCGGCGGGCTGCACGGTGGTGCTCAAGCCGGCCGAAGACACCCCGCTCACGGCCCAGTTGTTCGCGGAAGCGGTCGACGAGGCGGGCCTCCCGGCCGGTGTCTTCAACCTCGTCACCGGCCTCGGCCCGATCGCCGGCCAGGCCCTCGCCGAGCACCCGGGCATCGACCTGGTCTCCTTCACCGGCTCCACGGCGGTGGGCCGCCAGATCGGTGCCACGGCGGGCGCCGCGATCAAGAAGGTGGCCCTCGAACTCGGCGGCAAGTCCGCCAACGTCATTCTCCCCAGCGCCGACCTCGCCAAGGCCGTCAACGTCGGTGTCGCCAACGTGATGTCCAACTCCGGCCAGACCTGCAGCGCCTGGACCCGGATGCTGGTTCACCGCGACCAGTACGACGAGGCCGTGGAACTGGCCGCGACCGCCGCCGCCAAGTACGGCGACCGCATCGGCCCGGTCGTCAACGCCAAGCAGCGGGCGAGGGTGCGGAGTTACATCGAGAAGGGGGTGGCGGAGGGCGCGAGGCTGGTGGCGGGCGGCCCCGAATCCCCGCACCAGCAGGGCTACTTCGTCTCCCCGACCGTCTTCGCCGACGTGACCCCCGACATGACGATCGCGCAGGAGGAGATCTTCGGCCCGGTCCTCTCGATCCTCCGCTACGACGACGAGGACGATGCCGTCCGCATCGCCAACGGCACGGTCTACGGCCTCGCGGGCGCCGTGTGGGCCGGTGAGGAGGCGGAAGCGGTGGCGTTCGCACGGAGGTTGGAGACGGGCCAGGTCGACATCAACGGCGGGCGGTTCAACCCCCGTGCCCCGTTCGGGGGTTACAAGCAGTCGGGGGTGGGCCGGGAACTCGGCGCGCACGGGCTGTCCGAGTACCTCCAGACCAAGTCCCTTCAGTTCTGATCCCGTTGCCCCTCCAGGAGGCCTCGCATGGTCCGCGCCGCCGTACTGCCCGCCGTGGGTGCTCCATTGGAGATCGCCGAGATCGACCTCCCGGAGCCCGGCCCCGGCCAGGTCCGTATCCGCCTCGCCGCCGCCGGGGTCTGCCACTCCGACCTGTCCCTGACCAACGGCACCATGCGCGTACCGGTCCCGGCGGTCCTCGGCCACGAGGGCGCGGGCACGGTGGTGGCCGTGGGCGAGGGCGTCACCCACATCTCACCCGGCGACTCCGTCGTCCTCAACTGGGCCCCGTCCTGCGGCACTTGCCACGCCTGCACGCTCGGCGAGGTCTGGCTCTGCGCCAACGCGCTCAACGGCGCGGCCGACGTCTACGCCCACCGCACCTCTGACGGCGCCGACCTCCACCCCGGCCTGAACGTAGCGGCGTTCGCCGAGGAGACGGTCGTATCAGCGGCCTGTGTCCTGCCCCTCCCGGACGGAATCCCGTTGACGGACGCGGCCCTCCTCAGCTGTGCCGTCCTCACCGGCTACGGCGCCGTCCACCACTCGGCGCGGGTGCGGGAGGGCGAGACGGTCGCGGTGTTCGGCGTCGGCGGAGTGGGTCTGTCGACGCTCCAGGCGGCCCGGATCGCGGGCGCCACGACGATCGTGGCCGTCGATGTCTCCCCGGAGAAGGAGGAGTTGGCGCGCGCGGCCGGGGCGACGGAGTACGTGGTCGCCTCCGACACCACGGCCCGGGAGATCCGTGCCCTCACCGGAAAGCAGGGCGTCGACGTCGCCGTCGAATGCGTCGGCCGGGCGGTCACCATCCGCACCGCCTGGGAGTCCACCCGCCGAGGCGGCCGCACCACGGTGGTCGGCATCGGCGGCAAGGACCAGCAGGTCACCTTCAACGCCCTCGAACTCTTCCACTGGGGACGGACGTTGAGCGGCTGTGTCTACGGCAACTCCGACCCGGCGAAGGACCTGCCGGTGCTCGCCGAACACGTGCGGGCCGGACGCCTGGACCTGGGGGCACTGGTGACGGAACGGATCGCGCTGGAGGGGATCCCGGCGGCGTTCGAGAACATGGTGGCGGGGAAGGGCGGACGGGCGCTGGTGGTGTTCTGAACGGCCTTGTGCGCGGCGCCGGCTGGGGCCGAACTCCCCGATCCATGACACCCGGCCGCCTGAACTCCCTTGCTCATGGCACCTGTTCGGGCTGTGGCTCTCCCGTCGCCGCAGCCTGCTCCGCCTTCGCTCCCGCCCTCGCCCTGGCCTTCGCGCCCGGCCGGGACCGCGACACCGCCACGCCCGCCAGGCACAGCATCCCGCCCGCCAGTGTGAGCAAACCCGGTACCTCGCCGAGCGCCAGCCACGACATCAGGACGACCAGCGCGGGCACCGCGTACGTCGTCGCGCCCATCTTGCTGGCGGTCGTCCGGGCCAGGGCGTACGCCCACGTGGTGAAGGCGAGCGCGGTCGGGAAGATGCCCAGATAGACCATGTTGAGCGTGGCGGAGACGGGCGCGTCGGCCGCCTGGTGCACGAGCTGTCCGGCGAACGGCAGACACAGCACCGCCCCGACGAGACACCCGAACGTCGTCACCTGGAGCGCGCTGGCCCGCCCCAGGGCCGGCTTCTGGGCGACGACCCCACCCGCGTAGGCGACCGCCGCGAGCAGACACAGCACGACGCCGAGCACGGACGAACCGCCCTCGCCCGACATCGACAACCCCACCGTCACCGCACCGGCGAACGACACCGCCATCCCCGCGAGCAGCCGCGGCGGCATCGCGTCACCGAGCAGCCGGGAGCCGAGCAGGGCGATGAGGATCGGTCCGATGTTCACGACGAGGGCGGCGGTACCGGCGTCGACCTGCTGCTCGCCCCAGTTCAGGACGACCATGTAGAAGCCGAACCACAGCGCGCCCGAGATCGCGATCCCCCGCCACGCAGACCGCGGCGGCACCCCTTCCCGCCGTACGAGAGAGAGCGCGCCCAGTGCCAGGGCCCCGCTCGCCAGCCGCCCCAGCGCCAGCGCGCCCGGTGAGTAGGCGTTGCCCGCACTCCGGATGGACACGAACGCGGAGGCCCACAGCACGACGGTGACGACAGCGGCCGCGGCGGCTGCCCGTTCGGTACGGCGGAGGGGTTTCGTCATGTGTCGAGGCTAGGCGGCGCCGGGGCGACACGGCTGGCGGAAATCGGACGCGATGGTCGGGGGAGGGGGTGGGGGTTCCGTTGTATGCCGGGTGCGGGTGCGTCGTGGCTGGTCGCGCCCACGCGGCGGAGCCGCACATCGATACAGCCCCGCGCCCCTGAGGGGTGCACGTGGACGCGCTCCGAAGGGGCGCGGGGAACTGCGCGACCAGCCCCCACGGGCCTGCACCCGGCATACGACAGAAGCTCCCACCCCCGCTGGCCGCCCCTACCTACCGACGACCTCGTCGAACTGCCCCGCCAACCCATCCAGCAGCGCAGCCAACCCCACCTCAAAAGCCCGCTCATCCACCTTCTCCTGCTGCTCGGCAAGAAGATGCGCCTGCCCAAGATGCGGATAGTCGGCCGGATCGTACGCACTCTCGTCGTCCACGAACCCCCCGGCGAACGACCCCAATGCCGACCCCATGACGAAGTACCGCATCAACGCCCCGATGGACGTGGCCTGCGCCGGCGGCCACCCCGCCTCCACCATCCCCCCATAGACCGCGTCCGCGAGCCGCAGCCCGGCGGGCCGCCGCCCCGGCCCGGTGGCCAGCACCGGCACGATGTTCGGGTGGTCACGCAGCGCGGACCGATAGGACACGGCCCAGTCGTGCAGCGCGGTACGCCAGTCCCGCCCGTCCTCGAACATCGACAGATCGACCTGCGCGCTCACCGAGTCCGCGACGGCCTCCAGGATCTGGTCCTTCGTGCGGAAGTGGTTGTACAGCGAGGGCCCGCTCACCCCCAGCTCGGCGGCGAGCCGACGCGTGGAGACAGCCGCCAGCCCCTCCGCGTCCACCAGCACACTGGCCGTCTCGATGATCCGGTCGGTACTGAGGAGGGGCTTGCGCGGTCGGGCCATGGCGCACATAGTAGGGCTGCGAGAGCGAAACTAGCAGTGCTAATTTAAATGTGCGGCAATCGGCATACGGCTTTGGGGTGACGCGCGATGGACCTGGGACTGAGCGAGGAGCAGGAGGCCGTGCGGCGGCTCGCCAAGGACTTCGTGGACCGTGAGATCGCCCCGCACGTCATCGCCTGGGACCGCGCGGAGGAGGTCGACCGGTCGATCGTCAAGAAGCTCGGCGGAGTCGGCTTCCTGGGACTGACCATCGACGAGGAGTACGGCGGCTCGGGCGGCGACCATCTCGCGTACTGCCTGGTCACCGAGGAACTCGGCCGCGGGGACTCCTCCGTGCGCGGCATCGTCTCCGTGTCGCTGGGGCTGGTCGCGAAGTCGATCGCCGGCTGGGGGAGCGAGGAGCAGAAGCGGCGGTGGCTGCCGGGGCTCACCTCCGGCGAGTACGTCGGCTGCTTCGGCCTCACCGAACCCGGCACCGGTTCCGACGCGGGCAATCTCACCACCCGGGCGGTCCGTGACGGCGACGACTACGTCATCAACGGCACCAAGATGTTCATCACGAACGGCAGTTGGGCCGATGTGGTGCTGCTCTTCGCGCGCTCGACGGACGCCCCCGGCCACAAGGGCGTCTCCGCCTTCCTCGTCCCGACCGACACCCCCGGCCTGACCCGCCGCACCATCCACGGCAAGCTCGGCCTGCGCGGCCAGGCCACCGCCGAACTGGTCCTGGAAGACGTACGGGTCCCGGCGTCGGCGATGCTCGCCCCCGAGGGCAAGGGCTTCTCCGTCGCCATGTCGGCGCTGGCCAAGGGCCGGATGTCGGTCGCGGCGGGCTGCGTCGGCATCGCCCAGGCCGCGCTGGACGTGGCGGTCCGCTACGCCGGTGAGCGCGAGCAGTTCGGGAAGCCGATCGCTCATCACCAACTCGTCCAGGAACTCATCAGCGACATCGCCGTCGACGTGGACGCGGCCCGACTGCTGACCTGGCGGGTCGCCGACCTCATAGACCGCGGGCTCCCCTTCGCCACCGAGTCCTCCAAGGCCAAGCTCTTCGCCTCCGAGGCCGCCGTCCGCGCCGCCAACAACGCGCTCCAAGTCTTCGGCGGCTACGGCTACATCGACGAGTACCCGGCCGGCAAACTGCTGCGCGACGCCCGCGTGATGACCCTCTACGAGGGCACCAGCCAGATCCAGAAACTGCTCATCGGGCGTGCGCTGACCGGGGTTTCGGCCTTCTGAGGCCGGCGCTTCCCGGGAAAGGTCCTTCTGAGTACGCGAGTTGAGTATCTGAGCGGATGCCTCACGGGCCGTGGCCGACGACGCTTGGCCCATGAGTGAAGCATCGGGCAAACCGCAGAACACGGCCGCCTTCTACGGCCAGGCCGTCGCGTCCTTCGCCGTCGCCATCGCGGCGACCGCCATCGGCATCTTCAAGCTCCAGGCCGACGCCTGGGTGCGGGCCTTCCTCGCGATCGCCGTCCTGTATCTCGTCACCTCCTCCTTCACCCTCGCCAAAGTGATCCGGGACCGGCAGGATGCGGCGCGCACCCCTTACAACCCGTTCGAAAAGCTCTGAGCGGGGAGACTAAGCGCTCGCTCAGGTTCGGCGGTATGGTGGTCCCCTTGTCATCGAGCGTCATCAAGGGTCATCGAAGAGGGGTTCACGAGCGATGAGTACGGCGGAGGAGACCACCGCGGGCGACCCGCAGGCCTGGGCAGAGGTCACGCCCGACGCGGCCCGGCGACTGCTGATCGCCGCCGTGGAGGCCTTCGCCGAGCGCGGCTACCACGCGACGACCACCCGGGACATCGCGGGCCGTGCCGGGATGAGCCCGGCCGCGCTCTACATCCACTACAAGACCAAGGAAGAACTGCTCCACCGCATCAGCAGGATCGGCCACGAGAAGGCCCTGGAGATCCTGCGTACGGCGGCGGGGCGCGAGGGCAGCGCCGCCGAGCGGCTCGCCGACGCCGTGAGCTCCTTCGTGCGCTGGCACGCGGGCGGTCGTACCACCGCGCGGGTCGTGCAGTACGAACTGGACTCGCTCGGCCCGGACGCCCGCGCCGAGATCCTCGCGCTGCGCCGGCAGGTCGACGCCGAGGTGCGCGGGATCGTCGAGGACGGGGTGGCGGACGGCTCCTTCGACGTGCCGGACGTGAAGGGCACGACCCTCGCGATCCTGTCGCTGTGCATCGACGTGGCCCGCTGGTTCAGCCTCGAGGGCCCCCGGACGCCCGACGAGGTCGGCGCGCTCTACGCCGACCTCGTGCTGCGGATGGTGGGGGTCAAGTAGCCGTCGCCGCGCGGGGGTTGGCCGCCCAGGAGTAGTTCAGAGGTAGTAGCGCGACACCGACTCGGCCACGCACACCGGCTTGTCGCCGCCCTCGCGCTCCACGGTGAACGCGACGGTCACCTGGACGCCGCCCGGTACGTCGTCGACGCCGGTGATCTTCGCGGTGGCGCGCAGCCGGGAGTCGACCGGGACCGGGGCGGGGAAACGGACCTTGTTCGTCCCGTAGTTGACGCCCATCTTCACGCCCTCGACCTTGATCAGCTGCGGTCCGAAGAGGGGGAGCAGCGACAGGGTGAGATAGCCGTGCGCGATCGTCGTCTTGAAGGGGCCGGCCGCCGCCTTCTCCGGGTCCACGTGGATCCACTGGTGGTCGCCCGTCGCGTCCGCGAAGAGATCGATCCGCGTCTGGTCCACCTCCACCCAGTCGGTGTGCCCCAACTGCTCCCCGACCGCCGCCCGCAGGTCGTCGACGGAGGTGAAGATCCTCGGCTCTGCCATGTCCCGGCCTCTCACGTCATCCAGCTCATATGTGTCGCCATGCCTAAGCAACTGCTTAGCATGGTCGTATGCCGGGCCGCTGTCAACGGAACACCGGCGCCGGTGGATGGGTAGGGTTCGAGGGGTGCCCCAGATTCCCGAGAAGATCCATGAGCTGACCGTCGGCCAACTCGCCGCCCGCAGCGGTGCCGCCGTCTCCGCCCTGCACTTCTACGAGGCCAAGGGCCTGATCAGCAGCCGCCGCACCACGGGCAACCAGCGCCGGTACACCAGGGACACCCTGCGCCGGGTCGCCTTCGTGCGGGCCGCCCAGCGCGTCGGCATCCCGCTGGCCACCATCCGCGAGGCGCTCGCCGAACTCCCCGAGGAGCGCACCCCGACCCGCGAGGACTGGGCCCGTCTCTCCGAGGCCTGGCGCTCCGAACTCGACGAGCGCATCAAGCAGCTCAACCGCCTCCGCGACCACCTCACCGACTGCATCGGCTGCGGCTGCCTCTCCCTGGCGACCTGCGTCCTGTCCAACCCGGACGATGTGGTCGGCGAACGGGGTGCGGGTTCCCGCCTGATGACGGAACCGACGGGACACAGGCAGCCCCGGACCAGGTGAGGCGACACGGACAGGGATCCTGAGGCGCACGGCTGAGGGAGACGGGGCGGGGCGCGTACCGCCCCTGCGGGCAACGCAGTTGGGCGCCACACGCAAGGCGACCCGCCGAAGGCCACGCACTTGGGCCTCGCGCGCAAGGCCCGAACGGCGACAGGCACGGGCCGCACGCGCAAGGCCTGCCCCTTGAAGGGCAACGCGCTCGCTTCTCACGGGCAAGGCCCGCCGCTGCACGGCGACAGGCACGGGCCGCACGCGCAAGGCCCGCCCCTTGAAGGGCAACGCGCTCGCCTCTCACGGGCAAGGCCCGCCGCTGAACGGCAACCTCCCGGGCCTCACTCGCAAGGCCCGCCGCTGAACGGCGCCGCGCCGGCCCCTCACTCGTACTCGGTGCCGCCCTTCCGTGTCAGATACGCCGCGCTCACCGCCTTGGCGATCGCCCGACCGCCGGTCACCGGGCTGTACCGCTCCGCGGCGGGCCGGATCACGACCCCCTCGCGCAGATGCAACCCCCGCCCGGACACGGTCTCCCGCCCGCTCGCGACCGCCAGCACCCGCTCGATGTCGTACGGCCCCTCGTACAGCCGGGGCACCAACGGCAGCTCCCCGTCGAGCAGTTCGCCCGCGTCCAGCCAGCGCACCTCTCCGTCGATCTCGGCGGAGACGTCGAACACGGCGTACCCGAGCGTCTCGCGTCGCCCGTCGGCGCCGTACGTCAGGTCCTGCACCCCCGTGCCGAACACCTCGCCGAAGATGCCGACCCGGCGCGCGCCGAGCCGTTCGGCGAGACGGGCGGCGGCCCGGGGGACGCCGTGGCCGTGGATCGCCCGCCAGTACAGATTGCGCGGATCCTCCGTCAGGGCAAGGGACTTGGCGCCGAAGCCCTTCGAGGAGACCTGTACGCGGCCACCCTTGCCGTCGCCCTCGTTCCCGGCGAAGTAGGTCAACAGGCAGGCGGAGCCGTGCAGTTTCTCGGTCAGGACCACAGCCTCGCCCGGTTCGAAGATGCCGGGAAACCGCTGGATGTTCTCGATGTCCACCCAGGGCAGCAGATCGGGCGCGGACTCGACGTCACCGCTCATCGTGGGCGGGATCGGCGGCACCCACTTGACGATGCCGAGCCGCTCCGCGAAGTCGGTGCCGTCCAGGGCGGCCCGGGCCAGATCGACGTCGGCGAGGGCCTTCGGCCGGCACACGATGCCCTGCGACAGCTCACCGCGCAGGCGTACCGCTCTGACCCGGTCGGCGTTGCTCCCCGCGAGACGTCCCGTCAGCCCCAACTCCTCGATCAGCGCAGCCGGAAGCACGGACTGCTCGGGGATGTAGACGGCGGTGTCACCGGTGCGGTACGTCCCCTTGGCGACGACGGCTCGATACAGGCCGACCTGGGCCAGTTCGAGGGCGTCGGCGTTCGGGTGGTCGTGGACGGTCAGCACTTCGGCGGTGACGCGCAGCGTCGACATCGGGGCTCCTCGGGCTACTCAGTTGGGTTTCATCGCCCTCAACTGTCCTGATCCGAAAGGGGTGGAGCGAAGGGATTTGTGGCTGCTAGCGTCGGTCTCTTCGGCCGGCGGCGACGCCGTGCACGGAGTACCGACGGGACCAACTCCCATGGCTTCAGTCGCACTTGCCGCCGCCCTCGCGGACATCGACACGGTCTTCAACGGATTCGCCAGCCCGCACGAGACCGGCTGCGGATACTGCCACGCACCCGAGGAGACCGCGTTCCTGCGCACGCCGTACACCCGCGTGCCCCTGGACGTGGTGCGGTACTACCTCTTCGAGGTGCCCGACCACTTCGACGACCACCCGGCCGTGATGCGACGCCTGCTGCCGCAGGCCGCCCGGGCGATGGCCGAGGGCACCCTGGGCTCGATCGGCTACGGCGACCATGGACTCAGCCGGGTGGACTGGCGCTCCTGGCCGGCCGAGCAGGCCACCGCGATCGAGGCCTTCCTGCACGCCTGGTGGCAGCACACCCTCACCCTGCCCGAGCCGCCCTACGACATCGACGACACCTTCAAGACCTGCGTCACGATCGCCGGAGCCGTGCTGCCGTTCCTCGACGGGTGGACACCGGGCCCGGTCGCGGACGCGCACCTCGCGCGCTGCACCGAGAGCTGGCTCTACGACCTGCTGTCCGACTTCTCCCCGTTCCCGTGGTGGTACGACGACGGCGAGGACTCCGGCGTGGCGGATCTGCGCACCTGGCTGGCCGGTCCCGGTGCCGCCCGCCTCCGCGCGCAGGGCGAGGCCGACCTCGCCGTACAGGCCGAACTCCTCGCCCTGCCCTACGACGAGCGCTGGGCCCACCCGTACTGGACCAACGCCTCGGCGACCAACTGAGCGTTGGACAGGGCCCGTTCACCGTCCGGCAGGAACAGGGTGTCCTCCAGGCCGATGCGGGTCGCGAGCCCCAGCCGTCCGGACAGTCGGAGCACCGGCCAGGCGCCGCCGTCCTCGCCGTGCAGCAGCACCGGGCGGCCGTGCTCGGTGCCCAACTCGGTGAGGAGGGTGCGGGCGGACGCCTCGGCCGTGTCCGCGTCGGGGTCCGTCACCTCCGCGAGGACCCGCAGCACCTTCGAGCGGAGCGGGGAGACGGCGAACCGGGCGGCGCCGTCCGTCCCCGACCAGATACCCGCCTCCACGCCGACACCCCGGGCCAGCAGCGCCGTCGCGACCTCCTCGGCCCCCGGCTCGTGCCAGTTGACCGAGGCGTGGTCGGGCAGCACCGTCCAGCCGCGCACCCGCTCCAGCCGGTCGGCGGGCTCCGGCTCGGCCCAGGCGCCGGTGGTCACGCCGACCGGCACGGTCACCCGCGCCCGTATCGCGTCCAGTGTCACCGCGAGGACGCGTGGCGACAACGTGTCGTCCCCGCAAGGGGACTTGGGGTGGAGGTGGACATCCGTGGCGCCCGCCGCGACAGCCTCCACCGCGGCATCGGCCAACGCTCCGGGCGAGACCGGCACCATCCAGCCGTCGGCGGCCCCACGGGCCCCGTTGAGACAGACCTGCACCATGCCTCGATGGTGCCATCCACCACTGACAACGCCCTCTCACGCCCACACCCACCGGATCCCGACCCGGCAGGGCCCCACCCCCAACGCCACCGCGTGCACCGACCCCGACGCGTCCACCCGCAGCCGTTGCTCTCTGGGCCGCCCGAAACCCGCGTGGGAGTCGAGCCCGTTCGTGCGGAACGAGTAACACGCGCGCGGCAACGCCCCCTTCGCGAAGCGGACCTCAAGGAGGTGTTCGCGCATCGGCACGTGAATGGTCGTCTCGGCACGCAGGGAGTAGGGGCGCGGGTCCCGATGCTCCACGGTGTAGTCGACGATCACGGTCTCGCCGCGCGCGAGCGGGCGGTCGAAGAGCAGCTCCGCGGCCACCAGCCCCTCGGCGGGCAGTTCGACGACGGTGCCCAGCCGGGCCGGGGCCGCCGGCCGGAACCGCGGCAACGGGCCCGGGGCGTCCAGGCGGTACAGGGCGATCCAGCGGTCCGCGCCGTCCGCCTCGGCGCGCAGCAGCCGGTGGCTGGTCATCGAGCGGACGCTGCGGCCGGCGTCCACGTCGACCCGGTTGTGGCAGCTGAGCCTGGTCAGGCTGTCGTCCCAGCGGGTGTCGAGCGGGGCGAGGGCGGAGGTGAGGTCGTGGTGGTCCGACCAGGCCCGGGCGAGAGCGGGGTGGTCGCCGTCCGGTGGCAGCCAGCGTCCCCTCGGCCGGGGCGGGCCGAGCAGGCCGGTCAGCGCGCCGGGCGGCAGCCGTAGGACGTCCTCCAGTACGGCGAGTGCCGCCAACGACCGTTGACGTTCCGGCTGGTAGCGCCCGGACTGCCAGGAGCTGAGCGTCGCCGACGCCACCGGGGTGCCGCGGCGCAGCAGCCGGTCCTGGATCCGGTCCAGGCTCAGGCCGCTGGCCGCGATGGCCGCGCGCAAGGCCTCGTGGAACGGCATCGTCTCGGATCCGGACGCCATGTACCCCGGTCTGGAAGTCACGTACTCCAGCTCAGGTCAGGGCCGCCGTGGGGCGGAAGAGCGTTGCCCTGAAGTTTGGTCAGTCTTGCCCGGTGATTGATCAAATTTGAATGAACCTGTCAGATTTCTCAGTTGTTGCGCCGTCAATTCCCGCAAGACTGAAGGGGCTTGACCGTCTTGCCATGCTCATGAGGCCTTGCGGAAGCTGCTGTCCACTGCCGTCACGGCAGCCCCCCACCCCCTCGAATGACGGAGAGTCATGTCCCCGAGATCTTCCGCCGGGTTCGTTCTCGTCACTGCCGCCGCCCTCACCGCCGCCCTCGCCACCCCCTCGCTGGCCGCCTCGAACACCCCCGCCCAGCTCACCCAGGCCATAGCGAGCCACGAGAGTCACACGCTGCACGGGCTCGCGCGGCCCGGCAAGGTCAACGCCACCGTCTCGTCCACCAACTGGTCCGGCTACGCGGCCACGGGCTCGACCGGCGCGTACACGTCGGTGACCTCGGCATGGACCCAGCCGACCGTCACCTGCTCCTCGGCCACCACGTACTCCTCCTTCTGGGTCGGCCTCGACGGCTACAGCAACTCCGCGCTGGAGCAGACCGGTACGGAAGCCGACTGCATCGGCGGCAAGGCCACCTACGGCGCCTGGTGGGAGGTGCTGCCCGCCTCCGAGAGCGCGTACTCGGGTGTCACCGTCAAGGGCGGCGACAAGTTCACCGCGACCGTGACCTACACCGGCTCCACCTTCACCATGACCCTCGCCGACTCCACCGAGGGCTGGACGAAGACGACCACGCACGCCGGCTCCTCCGGCTTCAAGAACGCCTCCGCCGAGGTCGTCGCCGAGGCCCCCGAAGTCGGCGGCTCGGTCGCGAGCCTCGCGAACTTCGGCACCGTGACCTTCACCGGCGCCAAGGCCGACGGCAGCAACCTCGACACCTTCTCGCCGAACGAGATCGTCATGACGAAGAGCAGCAGCTCCGCCGTACGGGCCCAGCCGGGCTCGATCTCCGGCGGCAGTTTCGCGGACGTCTGGAAGGCCAGCTGACGCCGGCCGACACCTGAGGCACACCTCTTCGGGGCTGTCGACGGAACGCCGTCGGCAGCCTCGGCCGTTGCACCGGCAAGCGCAAACCGGCTGGGACAGAAGGGGGTGCGGCATCCCCGGCGCACCCCTGGCGCCCTTCGTAGATCGCCCCGGTTCAGGCCGACATGAGCAGCCGTCCGCGCCTGGCGTACGCCAGGGCCTCGGGCGTGAGCACCGGACGCGGGACGACGATGCCGCAGTCCGTGCAGACCGGGCCCGAGGAGGGTTCGTGGGCCAGGTCGTACTTCCACTGGAGGCGCTCCCCGGCGCACACCGGGCACACGGAACCCGGTTCACGCTCCAGGGCGGCGATCAGCCGTCGCAGCACCTCGGCCAGTGATTGATGGGGGTGGAGGCGGGGGTCGTCGCACCAGGCGACACCGAAGCCGCCCCAGGTCAGCCGGTGCCAGTCGTCCACGGTGCCCGGGCGGCGGAGCCCGTCGTGCTTCTCCTTCTTGCGGCGTTCGGCGAACCCGACCTCATAGGCGAGCCAGACCTTGCGCGCTTCCTCCAGCTCGTCCAGTGCGGCCACGAGCCGCGCCGGGTCGGGGGAGCGGTCCTCGGGTCCGAACCCGGCCCGGGAACTCAAGTGGTCCCAGGTCGCCCTGTGCCCATAAGGGGCGAACCGCTCAAGGCACTTGCGCAGCGAGTAGCGCCGCAGCGCCAGATCGCACCGGGGATCTCGCACCTGTCTCGCCAGACTCCGGAAACCGGCCATCGCCCTGCACCTCCGTCACACCTGCACCTGTACTTCGGTCACCTCGGCGTCGTCGAACGGACGTCGCCGAATAGACGTATCGACAAGCGATTTGGCTCCATCCGATTTCCGATGGCCCCCATAAGCGGCGCACGCTCATCCAAAACTTGACGCATGTTCATCTTCAATCCCGGGGATACCGGCGGTAACGTCCGGCCACACCCCCGTCGGTAGGAGCCGCCATGCCTCGGCGCACCCCACGTAACTTGCTCGACAGACTGAGAACTCCCGGCAGATTCCCCGGGTTCCTGAAGGCCGCATCCGTATGCGCCCTCATTGCCGCCCTTTTGTCTCCTCTTGCCCAGGGCACCGCTGTGGCGGCCACGGCCTCCAACGACTACTGCGGCGGCCAGTGCTCTGACATCCTCCCGGCCGGCGAGAACGGCAACGCCACCCTCGCCCAGATCCTCCTGAACCAGGTCTTCGGCAGTCAGCCCAGCCATGCCGAGGACCAGCTCGGCCCCTACGCCAACCTGGCCACGGGCGCCGCCACGCTGACCGACGCGAAGATCAACACCTTCTTCAACGACGCCTCGTTCGGGGTCCCCGCCGCCAACGTCGCCTCGACCGAGAACCCCAGCGGCCGCACCGATGTGACCATCGTCCGCGACAAGGCGACCGGTGTGCCGCACATCACAGGCACCACGCGCTACGGCACCGAGTACGGCGCCGGATACGCCGCCGGCGAGGACCGGCTGTGGCTGATGGACGTCTTCCGGCACGTCGGACGCGGTCAGTTGACCACCTTCGCCGGCGGCGCGGCCTCCAACCAGGGCCTTGAGCAGGAGTTCTACCGCAACGCCCCCTACACCGAAGCCGAGTTGCAGTCCCAGATCGACAACGCCGTCAACAACAACGGCGCTCGCGGCCAGCAGGCACTCGCCGACGCCAACGCCTATCTGGCCGGCATCAACGCCTACATCGACGCCTCGGACAGCGGTCGTTACTTCCCCGGCGAGTACGTCCTCACCGGCCACAAGGACTCGATCACCAACGCCGGCACGATCGACCACTTCAAGATCACCGACCTGGTCGCGCTGGCCTCCGTCATCGGCACCCTGTTCGGCTCCGGCGGCGGCGGCGAGGTGAACAACGCGATCTCCCTGCTCGCCGCCCAGGAGAAGTACGGCGTGGAGCAGGGCACCAAGGTCTGGGAGTCCTTCCGCGAGCGCAACGACCCCGAGGCCGCGCTCACCGTCCACAACGGCGAGAGCTTCCCGTACGGCACCAAGCCCACCACCGCCCAGGGTGAGGCCCTGCCGGACGCCGGTTCGGTGGCGACCGAGCCACTCGTCTACGACGCCACGGGCACCGGCGCCGACCAGAGCGCGAACGCCGCCTCCGCCGCGGCGACCGCCACCGCCCTCAGCTCCGCCAAGCGCGGGATGTCCAACGCCCTTGTGGTGAGCGGCAAATCCACCGCGAGCGGCCACCCGATCGCCGTCTTCGGACCGCAGACCGGCTACTTCGCACCGCAGTTGCTCATGCTCCAGGAGATCCAGGGCCCGGGCATCAGCGCCCGCGGCGCCTCCTTCGCGGGTCTGAGCATGTACGTCGAACTCGGCCGCGGCCAGGACTACGCGTGGTCCGCCACGACCTCCGGCCAGGACATCATCGACACCTACGCCGTCGAACTCTGCCAGGACGACTACCACTACCTCTTCCACGGCACCTGCACGCCGATGGAGGAGATCGAGCAGAAGAACACCTGGGCGCCCACCACGGCCGACGGCACCGCCGCCGGGTCGTACACGATGAGGGTGTGGAAGACGGAGTACGGACCCGTCGAGTACCGGGCGACCGTCGGCGGGAAAAAGGTCGCCTACACCACCCTGCGCTCCTCCTACATGCACGAGGCCGACTCGATCATCGGCTTCCAGATGCTCAACGACCCGGACTACGTGAAGAGTCCGCAGACCTTCCAGACCGCCGCGCAGCACATCAACTTCACGTTCAACTGGTTCTACGCCGATTCCTCGCACACCGCGTACTACAACAGCGGCAACAACCCGGTGCGGGCCAGCGGTGTCGACAGCGAGTTCCCGGTCTGGGGCCAGGCCGCCTACGAGTGGCAGAACTGGAACCCCACCACCAACACCTCCGACTACACCCCGGCCTCCGCGCACCCCAACTCCATCGACCAGGACTACTACATCTCCTGGAACAACAAACAGGCCCTCAACTACACGACAGCGAGCTGGGGTGACGGGTCCGTCCATCGCGGCAATCTCCTCGACGACCGGGTCAAGAAACTCGTCGCGGCCGGCGGGATCACCAGATCCGCGCTGGTGAAGGCGATGTCCGACGCCTCGCTCACCGACCTGCGCGCCGAGGACGTGCTGCCCGACATGCTGAAGGTGATCAACAGCAGTACGGTCACCGACACCACCGCCGCCGCGGCCGTCACCAAGCTCCAGACCTGGCTCACCGCCGGCGGCAAACGCACGGAGACCTCGGCCGGCTCCAAGACCTACGCCAACGCCGACGCCATCCGAATCCTGGACGCCTGGTGGCCGGCGCTGGTGAAGGCCGAGTTCCAACCGGGCCTCGGCGACAGCCTGTACACCGCGCTCACCAACAACCTGTACATCGACGAGACCCCCTCGGCCGCCCACGGCCCGACCGGGTCGCACGCCGGAAGCTCCTTCCAGTACGGCTGGTGGAGCTACGTCGACAAGGACCTCCGGTCGGTGCTCGGGCAGACCGTGTCCGGACCGCTGGCCCAGCAGTACTGCGGCGGCGGCAGCCTCAGTGCCTGCCGGGACATCCTGATCAGCACACTGAAGACGGCGGCCGGCGCCACCGCGGCCACGGTCTACCCCGGGGACACCCTGTGCTCGGCGGGCGACCAGTGGTGCGCCGACTCGATCGTCCAGCGCACGCTGGGCGGCATCAAGCACTACAACATCAGTTGGCAGAACCGGCCCACCTTCCAGCAAGTGGTGGAGTTCACCTCACACCGGTGACGCCGTAGCGGCGGCGGGCCGGTCGATCCGGCCCGCCGCCAGCACCACCCGTGCGAGTTCGGGGTGCACGATGTCGCTGTGCGCCCCGTTCGGCGGACCGCCCTGGCACACCACCGAGCAGACGTCGACGTTCACACAACCCGATGCCGGGAGCGGCGAGTTGAGCGCCTCGGCCAGCGTCAGCGAGTGCGTGCCCGGTACCGCCCGCACCCCGTCGTGGCCCATCGCGCCCCACTTGTCGCCCAGCACCCGGGCGATGTCGACGCCGGCGAACGAGCAGTCGTCGTCCGCCATCCGCGAGGCCAGCGGGTAGATCGTGCCGAGCGCCGAGTCGCAGTGCGAGTAGCAGCACACCAACGGCCCGTCCACGCGGTTCTGTTGACCCTGGAGCACACCCCCGGTACGCGGGTCGTCCGGCAGCCGGGCGGCGAACGCGTAGTGGGAGAAGGCCCCTTGGAGCAGCGTCACCGACTTGACCGAGTGCACTCCCTCGGGCAGACCCCGTAGCGCGAACGACACCAGACGCCCGCCGAAACTGTGCCCCACGAGATGCACCCGCACCTCCGGCGCCACCGCCGCGAGCCGCCCGACCACCGGGCCGAGGCCCCGCTCGCCGACCGTGCCCGCGCGCCGCTTCATCGCGTAGTAGGCAGCCTGCCGCAGCAGCTCCCGCGCACCCTTCCACGGGTTCGGCAGTGCGAACTCGGCGGCCGGGGGCGGGGATTGAGGGTTCGTGAGACGGTCCAGGGCCTGCGCGAACTGGTCGCAGACCTCCGCCGTGCGGCCGACGGCGAACATCCGTGGCTCGCTCTGCGGCACCCCTTCGGCCAGCGTGTCCGCGCCGAACAGCGCCTGCGGCCCCGGCGCCACCACGTCCACCAGCGTCCGCACCAGCCGCCCGAACTCCTCCAACTCGGCGTCCTGCGGCGGCTGCTGGTCCAGCATCCGGGCGATCTGGTCGATCACCGGCGCCTTGCCCGGGAAGGCGTCGAGGAGCGCGTGCCGCGTCTCGTCGTCGAGCGCCGGCCGCGTCGACCCCGCTACGGCGGCCGGTGATCGGGGGAAATCCGGAATCGGCTGGTCCGGGAACTCCATGGATGGCCAGATCACGCCCACGTACCCGATCCGCGCCTTCGGCGCGAGGCGCGGAACCGGCGCGAAGAACCGGCTGTAGAGCAGGGTCGCGCCGGCGCGTTGGCTGTTCCACCCGTGCGAGAAGACGATCAGGTCACCGACCCCGCGCTGCCGCACCTCGCTCAGCAGCCGATCGCGTTCTCGCTGGTCGACGTCGCCGTCGGCGTCGAAGGTCAACTCCCAGTAGGGGCTCACACTCATCGCCGGATCCGCCATGGCCGGCCTCCTCGTTCCCCGAAGTGGTGCGATGTGGGCGCATCGTCCCGCTACCGGTGAAGATTGGCCATACGTCGCGAGTCACTTGTAGAGGAGGTATTCAGTTCGAACCCGTCGGAACGCCTTCAACTCCGCCTGCCAGCCCGCCACCACCTCGTCCGTGCTCGCCCCCGCGTCGATCGCCGTACGCACCCGCGCGGACCCGGTGAGCCGGTCGATCCAGTGGTCCGAGCGCCAACTGAAGCCGCTCCAGACCTTCTTGGCGGTCACCAGCAGCGCGATACCGGTACGGACCGGGTCGTACGCGGCCCGGTCGTGCACATGGATCTGGACCCCGCCGACGGTCTTGCCCTGGAACTTGGAGAACGTCGGCGCGAAGTACGCCTCCCTGAAGTGCACGCCAGGGAGACCCAGTTGATTGGCCAGCGCTGCCCAGCGGCCGTCGATGCCCTCCGCGCCGAGCAGTTCGAAGGGGCGGGTGGTGCCGCGCCCCTCGGACAGGTTCGTTCCTTCGAAGAGGCACGTCCCCGAGTACACGAGCGCGGTGTCCGGCGTCGGCATGTTGGGGCTCGGCGGCACCCACGGAAGCGACCAGGCGTCGTAGAACTCCGACCGCTTCCAGCCCGTCATCAGTACGGTCTCCAGGGGTACGGGCTTCGTCAGGAACTCCCCGTTGAACAGCCGCGCCAGTTCGGCGACCGTCATGCCGTGCGTCTGCGCGATCGGCTGTCGGCCGACGAAGGTCGCGAACTCCCGGTGCAGGACCGGGCCTTGGGCCGCTCTTCCGGTCACCGGGTTGGGGCGGTCGAGGACGACGAAGCGTTTGCCGGCGAGTCCGGCCGCCTCCATGCAGTCGTACAGGGTCCAGATGTAGGTGTAGAAGCGGGCGCCCACGTCCTGGATGTCGAAGACGACGGTGTCGACGCCGGCGGTTGTGAAGATGTCGGCGAGGGGCCGGCCGCTCTTCAAGTACGTGTCGTAGACCGGGAGTCTGGTGGCCGGGTCTGTGTAGCGGCCTTCGGAGCCGCCTGCTTGTGCGGTGCCTCGGAAGCCGTGTTCTGGGCCGAAGACGGCGACCAGGTTCACGTGGGGGCCGGCGTGCATGACGTCGACGATGTGGGCGGTGTCTCTGGTGATGCCGGTGGGGTTGGTGACGATGCCGATTCGTTGGCCACTGAGCTGGGCGTAGTCGTGTGCGGCCAGGATTTCGAAGCCGGTGCGTAGTGCGGTCTTCTTGGGTTGTGCTGGGGTGAGGGTTGCCGCCGGGGTTGCTGCCAGGAGAGTTCTTCTGGTGAGGGGCATGTTGGCACCGTATTGGCTGCCGCGGGTTGTGGGTCGGATGCGCGTTCGTTGTGGCTGGTCGCGCAGTTCCTCGCGCCCCTAAAGACAAGGGCATCCGCCCTTCCGGTGTTACATACCGACCGGTTAGTCTGGCTGGGCAGGGGAGCCGCGGTCGAAGGAGATTGATGGTGGAAGCCGTTCAGGGTGCCGGGGTAGTCGTCACGGGAGCCGGGGGTGGCATCGGGGCCGCGCTCGCTCGGCGGTTCGCAGCCGAGGGGGCCCGGGTCGTCGTCAACGATCTGGACGGTGAGCGGGCGAAAGCCGTCGCCGACGAGATCGGCGGGATCGCCGTGCCGGGGGATGCCTCCGCTGTTGTCGGCGCGGCCCGGGACGCTCTCGGTGGGACCGTCGACGTCTACTGCGCCAATGCCGGGGTCGGCTCCGGTGGGTCGGAAGCCGCCGGTGAGGGCGTCTGGGCGCAGGCCTGGGACGTGAACGTCATGGCTCATGTGCGGGCCGCGGAGGCGTTGATTCCGGGGTGGCTGGAGCGGGGCGACGGGCGGTTCGTGTCCACCGTGTCGGCCGCCGGGCTGCTCACCATGATCGGAGCCGCGCCCTACAGCGTCACCAAGCACGGCGCGTACGCCTTCGCCGAGTGGCTGTCCCTGACGTACCGGCACCGGGGGATCAAGGTCCACGCGATCTGCCCGCAGGGTGTCCGTACCGACATGCTCGCCGCCACCGGCAGCGCGGGTGACCTGGTGCTTCAGCCGACGGCCATCGAGCCCGACGCCGTGGCCGACGCTCTGATGAAGGGAATCGCGGAGGAGCGCTTCCTGATCCTGCCGCACCCCGAGGTCGCCGGGTACTACCAGGCGAGGGCCGCCGAACCGGATCGCTGGCTGACCACCATGAACCACATCCAGCAGAAGTGGGAGGCCGGAGAGTGACCGACTCCCGCTACGCCGCCCAGCCCTGGCTCGGCCTGCTCAACGAGGCCCAGCGTGGTCCCGTCAGTCCGGACGACTCGCTGGTGCATGCCCTGCGTCGGGTGGTCGCCGAGACGCCCGACCGCACCTTCCTCACCTACTTCGACGGGCGGCTCGGCTATCGCGAGGTCGACGAGCTGAGTGACTCGGTCGCCGGGTATCTGGCCGCGCGGGGTCTTGAGCGCGGTGACCGGGTCGCCGTGCTGCTGCAGAACTCGCCGCACTTCGTGATCGCCCTGCTCGGCGCCTGGAAGGCGGGCGCGATCGTCGTCCCCGTCAACCCGATGTACAAGTCGGGGGAGGTCACCCATGTCCTGCGGGACGGTGAGGTGGCCGCGCTGATCTGTTCCGACCGGGCCTGGGAGTCGTATCTGCGCGAGACGGCGGCCGAGTCGCCCGTGCGGATCGTGCTCACCGCCTGCGAGTTGGACTTCCAGACGCGCGGGGACGCGCGCGTGCTCACCTTCGAGCGGTTGCCGCAGGCCTCCGATGCCGAGGACCTGGTGGCCGTCGCCAAGGCGGGGCACAGGGCGCCCGAAGGGCGTGAACTCGCCCCCTCCGACGTCGCGTTGATCAGTTACACCTCGGGGACGAGCGGTGCCCCGAAGGGGGCCACCAACACCCACGGCAACATCCTCTACAACGCGGAACGCCAGCGCACCGGGCTCGGACTGCCGGACGCGCCGGTGTACTTCGCGATGGCGCCGCTGTTCCACATCACCGGGATGGTGTGCCAGCTCGGTGCCTCGCTCGTCAGCGGTGGCTCGCTGGTGCTGGTGTACCGGTTCGAGGGCGGGGTCGTGCTCGACGCGTTCGCCGAGCACCGGCCGCACTACACGGTCGGCCCGTCGACCGCCTTCATGGCGCTCGCCGCGCACCCGGCCGTGACCCCGGACCACTTCGCGTCCTTCCGGACTATCTCCTCCGGCGGCGCGCCGCTGCCGCCCGCCCTCGTGGAGAAGTTCCGGGCCGGCTTCGGGCCGTACATCCGCAACGGCTACGGCCTCACCGAGTGCACCGCGCCCTGCGCCTCCGTGCCGCCCCAGCTGGAGGCGCCCGTGGACCCCGCGTCCGGGACGCTGGCGGTGGGCGTGTCCGGGCCCGACACCGTCGTACGGATCGTCGACGACCAGGGCGAGGAGGTGCCCTTCGGGGAACAGGGCGAGATCGTGGTGCGCGGGCCGCAGGTCGTGCCCGGGTACTGGCGGCGTCCCGAGGCCACCGCCGAGACCTTCCCGGACGGTGAACTGCGCACCGGGGACATCGGGTTCATGGACCCGGAGGGCTGGCTGTACGTCGTCGACCGCAAGAAGGACATGATCAACGCGTCCGGGTTCAAGGTGTGGCCGCGTGAGGTCGAGGACGTGCTGTACACCCACCCGGCGGTGCGCGAGGCGGCCGTCGTCGGGGTGCCCGACGGGTACCGGGGCGAGACCGTGAAGGCGTACATCAGTCTCCGGCCGGGTGCCGAAACCGACCCCGATGAATTCGCCGTGTACTGCAAGGAGAGACTGGCCGCCTACAAATACCCGCGCCAGGTGGAGATCCTGCCCGACCTGCCCAAGACGGCAAGTGGGAAGATCCTCCGACGGGAACTGCGTTCCCGGTCGCACGACAGCGAGTGAACAGCCAGAAAAGGCAGGTGGCGGCAGTGCCCAGGACGACCGACGGAGACGGGGCCCCCGTCCCGCAGCGGCTCCTCGCCGCCGCCACCCGACTTTTCGCCGAGCAGGGCTACGACCGCACCTCGGTGCAGGAGATCGTCGAGGCCGCGGGCGTCACCAAGGGGGCGCTGTACCACTACTTCGGCTCCAAGGACGACCTCCTGCACGAGGTGTACGCGCGCGTGCTGCGCGTCCAGCAGGAGCGCCTTGAGGTGTTCGCGAACGCCGACGAGCCGATCGAGAAGCGGCTGCGGGCCGCGGCGGCCGACGTCGTGGTGACGACGATCGACAATCTCGACGACGCGTCGATCTTCTTCCGGTCCATGCACCATCTGAGCCCGGAGAAGAACAAGCAGGTGCGGGCCGAGCGCCGGCGCTACCACGAGCGCTTCCGCGGGCTCGTCGAGGAGGGCCAGCGCGAGGGCGTCTTCTCCACGGCGACCCCGGCGGACCTCGTCGTCGACTACCACTTCGGCTCGGTCCACCACCTGTCGACCTGGTACCGCCCCGGCGGCCCCATGACCCCCCAACAGGTCGCCGACCACCTCGCGGACCTGCTGATGCGGGCACTGCGACCGTAGGTCTACGGCTGTTTGCCTACGGCTGTTTGCCTACGTTCGTGGGCCTACGGCTCGGAGCTCGGCCCCAGCCCCGCCTCCCGTGCCCACGCCACCGCCTGCGTGCGGTCCGCTACGCCCAGCTTGGCCAGGACCGCCGACATGTGGTTGCTGACCGTCTTCGGGGACAGACCCAGGCGGGCGGCCACGATCGAGTTGGGTTGCCCCTCGGCGATCAGGGCGAGGACGTCCCGTTCGCGCGGGGTGAGGGTCGGGCACGGGTCGGGGCGGTCGGGGGGTGCGCTGAGCCGGCCGAGCACGCGCCGGGCGACACCGGGGCCGAAGATCGCCTCACCCGCGGCCACCGCCCGGATCGCGCGGACGATCTCGTCCTGGCCCGCGCCCTTGAGGACATAGCCCAGCGCGCCCGCCCGCATCGCGGCGAACACCGAGTCGTCCTCCTCGACCATGGTGAGCATCAGCACGGCCACCCGGGGCGCCACCCGGCCGATCTCCCGGGTCGCCTCGATGCCGTTGAGGTCGGGCATCCGGATGTCCATCACCACCACGTGCGGACGCAGGGTCACCGCCGCCCGTACTGCCTCCCGCCCGCTCGCGGCGACCCCGACGACCCGCACACGCGGGGTCCCGTCCCGCACGGACTCCAGCAGGGCGGCGAGCCCGGTACGGACCACCGGGTGATCGTCGGCGAGGACCACCCGCAGCGCGTCCCCGTCGCCGTCGTCCTCGCCCTCAGGTTCTCGTCCCGTCACAACACCTCTCCCAACGGCAGCGTCGCCACCACCCGCCCCTGCCCCGCCACACACCGCCCGCCCAGCTCCGCCGCGCGCTCCTGCATCGACGTGATGCCCACGCCCGGGGTCCACGCGGTCTCCTCGTCCGCCGGTGAACCGTCGTCGCACACCTCAAGGCGCAGCCCCTCGCCGATCTCGATGAGCAGGTCCACCCGGGAGGCACGGGCGTGCCGGGCCGCGTTGGTCAGCGCCTCGATCGCGATGCGGTACGCGGCGACCTCGACGGCGGCGGGCAGCGCGGGCAACCGCTCGGGAGCCCGGACCCGTACCTGGATCGGGGTGCCGTCCGCCCGCCAGGACAGCCGCACCGCACGCTCCCGCAACGCGCCCAGCAGCCCCAACTGGTCCAGATCCGGCGGCCGTAGCCCGTCCACCAGCCGGCGCACCTCCGCGACCGCGCCCCCGACCTCCGACCGCAACTCGGCCAGCAGCACCGCCGCCCGCTCCGGATCGAACGTCAGCAGATTGCGTACGGCGTCGGCCTGGAAGGCGGCTCCGGCGAGGGTCGGCCCGAGGCCGTCGTGCAGATCGCGGCGGATCCGGCGCCGCTCCTCCTCGCGCGCGGCCACGATCCGTTCCCGGGAGTGCTGCAACTGCCGGGTGAGGTCGGTGGCGTGCAGCGCGGCGGCCAGCGGTACGGCGAGCAGCTCCAGGACGGCCAGGTCGGCGGTGTCGGGCTGCTGTTCGCCGGGGCGCAGTCCGATCACCAGCGCGCCGACGGTCCGGCCGTCGTAGTCGAGGGGTATGGCGTGGATGCGCTCGCCCGCCTCGCCCCAACTCCCGTCCGTCACCCCGGACTTCGACTCCACGCACACATACGGCAGCCGCAGCGCCTCGCCGACCGCCTCCGGTACCGCGTCGACGCCGGTGCCGGCCAGCCGTTCGCCGATGCGGGAGACCGCGCGCACCGGGTCGTGTCGGTCGCCGTAGAGGGCGTGGCCGACCAGGCGTTGTACCAGGCGGCGGGCGGGTTCGAAGACGACGGCGAGGGTGACGGTGATCAGGGCCGGGCCGAGCAGCGCGGGGTCGGGGTTCAGGAGGGACTGGACCGAGGTGACGAGGCCGACGTAGGTGACCACCACGCCGACCGTGAGCGCGCCGTAGAGCAGGCTGCGGGAGACGACGAGGCGGATGTCGAGGAGTTCCTCGCGGACCACGGCGATCATGATGGCGACCGGCAGGAAGAGGGTGCAGCAGGACGTGTAGACCGCCGGGAAGCCGAGGATCTGCAGGGCCACGCTGACCGCCAGCGGCAGGATTCCCGCGATCAGCCACAGCAGCCGGCGGCGGTCCTGCTCGCCGCCGCGTCGGTAGCGCACGGCCATGACGGCGAACACGGCGGTCAGCACCAGACAGGCCTTGGCGGTCTCGACGTCCCGAAGGGCGGGCATCCAGCCGTCCGGCACCGGGAGGTAGGAGGGCTGGGCGGACGTGCCGCGGAACAGGCCCCAGTCGTCCCGTGCCCAGATCGCGAAGTCCAGTGGGGAGGACAGGAGTTGGGCGGCCAGGGCCCAGCGCCAGCGGCGGTCGGGCAGCCGGCCGTCGGGGAACAGGAAGAACACGAGCACGAACGCCGTGGAGCTGCCGGCGATCCAGGTGTGGCGGCCGACGGTCGTGACCGCGTGCAGGACGTCCGGCGGCCAGCCCAACCGCAGTCCCTCGACGGCCAGTCCGATCGACATGCCCGTGAACGCGTGGCCCACCCCGTAGGCGATCAGCAGCCAGCCGATGGGATTGCGCGGCCGGTGCAGCGCGATCACCGTGCCGCAGACCGGGTAGGCGAGCCCGACCGCCAGATCGACGACCATGTCGTAGTGGACCAGGTCCGCGGCGGAGACCTCCGCCGCCACCAACGCGACCACCCCGGCCGCCACTTGGAGTGCGGCCAGTCCCAGCAGCACGTACGCCGTCGCCGCAGGTGGCCGGGTGCGCCCGTCGCGGTCGTCCATGCGTCCCATCGTGGGGGTGCGGCGCCCGGGTGTCCTGGGAACGCTTCCCGGTCCACCCGGGAGAGGTCCCCGGTGTCGCCCGAGTGCTTCCCCTCAACTCCCGGCCCCTGCAGCCGTGATGCTCGGAGCAGCGGAACGGCGGGCCCACCGCCGGACGTACGACAGGAACCAACGGGGGAAACACCATGCTGTCAACGAAGCGGCGCCTGACCGGCGTTGTCCTGGGCTCCCTGCTCGCTCTCGGCGGTACGGCCGCGGTGCCGGCCGCCGCGCAGACACCGGCGCGGGCCGTGTGCGGAATCGCGGTCAACGAGCCGCACATCTACCAGCGTTGGAGCGCGCTCGGCGGAGCGAGCGGCTGGCTCGGCTGCCCGACCACCGGCACCCGGGACGTGTACCTGAACGGCGCCTACGCGGGGAAGCGCCAGTACTTCACCTACGGCACCGCCACCTGGTCGCCGCGCCAGGGCTCGAACATGGTCGTCGCCGCGTGGGAGGACCGCGGCTACGCCTACTTCAACTGGGGTACGACGGCCCCGGAGCACCGCTACGACTCGTTCCTGGTCCGCTGGACGAGCGCCTCCGACCCCGGTGGCACCCAGCGGGAGTTCGGTGGCGGGACGGCCGGCCGGATCCGGGTGCAGGAGCGGAACACCGGCGCCTACGTCTTCACGGTCGAGGGCTGCGACATCGGCACCTTCGGCCACACCTGCCGGCAGGGCTGGACGCTGAAGGCGAGCACGCCCAACTGACCGACACCTCGGGGGAAATGGGCTGGAGGGGGTGCCGCACCCCTTCCAGCCCCTTCGTCTTCCGGCCCCGTCGTCGTGCTACAGGTACTTCTTCAACTCCCGCCGCGCCAGCGACCGTTGGTGCACCTCGTCCGGGCCGTCGGCCAGCATCAGGGTGCGGGCGCTCGCGTACAGCTCGGCCAGCGGGAAGTCCTGGCTCACGCCGCCCGCGCCGTGCAGCTGGATCGCCTTGTCGAGGATGCCGACGACCGTGCGCGGGGTGGCGATCTTGATGGCCTGGATCTCCGCGTGAGCACCCTTGTTGCCCACGGTGTCCATCATCCAGGCCGTCTTCAGGACCAGCAGCCGCAGTTGCTCGACGGCGACCCGCGCGTCCGCGATCCAGTTGTGGACGACGCCCTGTTGGGCCAGCGCCTTGCCGAACGCGACGCGGGAGACGGCCCGTTGACACATCAGCTCGATGGCCCGCTCGGCCATGCCGATGAGCCGCATGCAGTGGTGGATACGGCCCGGGCCGAGCCGCGCCTGGGCGATGGCGAAGCCGCCGCCCTCCTCGCCGATCAGGTTCGTCACCGGCACCCGCGCGTGGTCGAAGACGACCTCGGCGTGGCCGCCGTGCGAGTGGTCCTCGTAGCCGAAGACCTGCATCGCCCGCTTGACGGTGACGCCGGGGGTGTCGCGGGGGACGAGAATCATGGACTGCTGGCGGCGGATGTCGGCGCCGTCCGGGTCCGTCTTGCCCATCACGATGAAGATCTTGCAGTCCGGGTTCATCGCTCCGGAGATGTACCACTTGCGGCCGGTGATGACGTAGTCGTCCGTACCGTCGGAGGCTCGCTCGATGAGTGTCGTGATGTTCGTGGCGTCCGAGGAGGCCACCTCGGGCTCGGTCATCGCGAACGCCGAGCGGATCTCGCCGGCCAGCAGCGGCTCCAGCCACTGCTTCTTCTGCTGCTCGTCGCCGAACTGGTACAGCACCTCCATGTTGCCGGTGTCCGGCGCCGCGCAGTTCAGCGCGGTGGGTGCCAAGTGCGGGGAGCGGCCGGTGATTTCGGCCAGCGGGGCGTACTGGAGGTTGGTGAGGCCGCCGCCGTACTCGGCGTCCGGCAGGAAGAGGTTCCACAGGCCCCGCCTGCGGGCCTCCGCCTTCAACTCCCCGACCACGGCAGGGGTTTCCCAGGGCGAGGCGAGCCGGGCGCGCTGCTCCTCGGCGACTGGCTCGGCCGGGTAGACGTACTCGTCCATGAAGGCCAGGAGCTTGGCGCGCAGTTCCTCGGTGTGTGCGTCGAACGCGAAGTCCATGGTGGATCAGCCTTCCTGAAGGGTGGTCAGGCCGTGCTCGATGAAGACGGGTACCAGTTCGCCGATGCGGTCGAAGCCGCGGCCGACCGTCTGGCCCAGGGTGTAGCGGTAGTGGATGCCCTCCAGGATCACGGCGAGCTTGAACCACGCGAACGCCGTGTACCAGGCGACCGCCGACACGTCGCGCCCCGAGCGCGCGGCGTACCGCTCGATCAGCTCGGCCGGTGCGGGGTGGCCGGGGGCCGAAGCGGTGGTGGAAATGGGGGAGTTGGGCAGCTCCAGCGGGATGCTGTACATCACCAGCAGGCCCAGGTCGGTGAGCGGGTCGCCGAGTGTGGACATCTCCCAGTCGAGGATCGCCCTGATCCTGTCGACGCCGTCCTCTGTGCCGATGAGGACGTTGTCGAGGCGGTAGTCGCCGTGCACGACCGCGGGTGCGGGGGAGGTGGGCAGGCGGCGGCCCAGGGCCGCGTGCAACTCCTCGACGCCGGCCAGCTCGCGGTTGCGGGAGGCGTCCAACTGCTTGCCCCAGCGCCGCAGTTGGCGGTCCAGGAAGCCCTCGGGGCGGCCGAAGTCCGCCAGGCCCACCTCGGCGGGGTCCACCGCGTGCAACTCGACCAGCGTGTCGACCAGTTCGATGACCGCGCTCCGGGTGCGCTCCGGGCCCAGCGGGGCGAGCTCCTCGGCGGTGCGGTACGGGGTGCCCTCGACGAACTCCATGACGTAGAACGGCGCCCCGAGCACCTCGTCGTCCTCCCACAGCAGCACCGGCCTCGGCACCGGGACGTTCGTCGGGTGCAGGGCGCTGATCACGCGGTGCTCGCGCTTCATGTCGTGCGCGGTGGCCAGGACGTGGCCGAGCGGGGGGCGCCGTACGACCCACTTCGCCTCGCCGTCGGTGAGCGCGTAGGTGAGGTTCGACCGTCCGCCCTCGATCAGCCGGCCGGACAACGGGCCGGTCACCAGACCGGGCCGCTCGCGGTCGAGCAGACCGCGCAGCCGGTCGAGATCGAGTCCGGGAGGGTGGTCGGGGCTCATACATCACTCCTACGAACGGATGGCGGGACTCGGCTGACTCGTTCCATCATGCCGACCGGTCGGTATGTCGTCCAGTAGGGGAGCGAAACGTGACCGGGGCCACGATAAGCCGACAGCTCCCCGCGCCGGGGCGGCGGGGAGCTGTGGGGTGACGCGTTCAGGCCGTTCCGGGCTGTGGGGGTCGGCTCAGTGGTCGTCCCAGTGGCCGTCGTGCAGGGCGTGCCGGTGACCGTCGTGGACGTAGTCGACGTGGTCGCCGTGCAGCACGCTCTCGTGCCCGCAGTCCTGGCCGTGGCGGTGCGCGTGCTCCTGGTGGGAGACATGGCCGCCCGGCTCGCACTCGTCCCAGTGGCCGCCGTGCTCGCGGTGCAGATGGCCGTCGTGCGCGTAGTCGACATGGTCACCGTGCGGCACCGCGGAGTGGCCGCAGTCCGGGCCGTGCGCGTGGGTGTGGGAGGAGTGCTCCAGGTGAAGGGTGGTCATGGTGCTCACCTTCGGAAGTGCGGGACTTGACGTCGGACAGGGTGGCATGGGGATCGCCCATATCGGGGCATCCGGGGTGCGTGGCGCCGCTGTCGGTGGGTGGGGCCGGGGTCGTGGCGGTACGGCGAGCCCGCCGCCGGTCGGGCCCCGCTGTCTGTCGACATGGCCGAACGGGTCGGTGCCGGGTACGCGGCGGGCTGCGCCGCACCGCACCGCCACGACCCGCTTCCGTCTCGTCGGCGGGTGCGGGTGCGTGGTCCAGCCCCTTCAGTACACGAGTGCCACCGCGCATACCGCCATGGCCACCGTGCACAGCACCGCCGCGGTGGCGTGTCGGGGGACCAGGGGCGGGGGTGTGCCGCCGGCTGCGAGGGTGGTGATGCGGCGGTGGGCGATGGTGAGGAAGGCCAGCCAGAGTGCGCAGCACAGGGCGCTGATGATGATCCCTTGCGGGTGGATTCCGTCGTGCAGTGCGGCCTTCGCGGCGAGGACGGCGGCGACCGTGCTCGACAGGGTCGTACGGCGCCAGGCCAGGCGGGTGCGCTCGGGTTGCAGGCCGGGGTCGCGGTCCGGGGTCGGGGGTCTGGTCATCCTTCCCATCCGGCGAGGACTACTACGACCATCACCACGGCCACGATCGCCACGGCGATGCTCAGCAGAGCCGGAAACCGGGACACCGGCAGATCCTCGCCGCGGCGCATCGCCCGCTCGCAGCGCACCCAGTGATTGACCGCGCGCAGCGCGCACAGGACGCCCGCCGCGAGGAGTGCGAGGGCCAGGCCGACCCGCCAGGCCCAGGGCAGGTCCGGCAGGAACTGGTCCACCGCGAAGCCCCCGCCGATCAGCGCGAGCGCGGTGCGCAGCCAGGCCAGGAAGGTGCGTTCGTTCGCCAGCGAGAACCGGTAGTCGGGTGTGGTCCCTTCCTCGCTGATCTCCTGGGGTGCGAACCACAGCCGGACGTTCCGTGCGAAATCGATCACGAGCAGGACCCTATCCGGCCGGTTCCGAGCGGTGCGCCGGTGCCTTCCGGTGCTCCTTGAGTCGTTCGTAGGCCGCGAGTCCGTCCGGTACCCACTCCCACTCCGTCAGCCGTCGCTCGATCTCCCCTTCCGTCAGGAAGTCGTGCCAGGCGACCTCCTCGACCTGCGGGCTCGGCGGTAGTTCGCAGCGCACCTCGTACACCGCCGACCACCAGGTGTTCCCGGCTCCGTCGTCGTACAGGAACTTGAAGAGGAAGGTGGGGTGGGGCAGCCCGTCGACGCCCAGTTCCTCCTCGGCCTCGCGCAGCGCCGCGTCGTCGTAGGACTCGCCCGCGCCTACCACCCCGCCGACGAACATGTCGTGGAGGGAGGGGAAGACGAGTTTTGTGGGGGTGCGGCGGTGGACGAAGACGCGGCCCTGTGCGTCCCGGGTCTGGATGAAGACCGCGCGATGGCGGAGGCCCTGGGCGTAGGCCTCACCGCGGGGGGACTGGCTGATGACCCGGTCGTGTTCGTCGACGATGTCGAGGATTTCGTCAGCTGGGTTCATGCCCTCATCAAAACAGGGGCCGGTGGTCAGTGCGGCTGGAGGGCCGGTGCCGGCTTCGGCCTCGTCGTGCCGCGTGGCATCGCGGGGTGCAGGCCCAGGAGCAGGATGCCCACGACGATTCCGGCGAGGCCCACCGCCTCCCAGGCCAGGGCGCCCGTGTCGGCGCGCAACCGGTCGCCCAGGAAGCCCACCCCACAGATGATCCCGGCCAGCGGCTGGGCCGCGGTCAGGGCGGGGAGCGACATGCGGAGGGGGGCGGTCTCGAACGCGCTCTGCACCAGGACCAGGCCGGTCACCCCGAGTGCGAGGACGCCGTACGGCTGCCAGCCCGTGAGCAGTTCGCCCAGGCCGCCCTCGGTGAAGCGCTGGCCGCTGACCCGGGTGAGGGCGTCCTGCACGCCGTAGAGCAGGCCGGCCGCCAGGGCCAGCAGGACCGGGCCCGAGCTGAGGCGGGAGCGTTTGGCGTATGTCGTGAGGAGGAGGGCGAGGCCCACCATGACGCCGATGATCAGCCAGTGGCGGAAGGGGTCGGTGACCGGGGTTCCGCTGTGCGGCTCGCCCGCGACGATGAAGGTCGTGACGCCGCCCGCGAGGAGCGCGAGGCCCGCCCAGCCCTGGCGGCCCAGGGGTTGTCTCGTCTGCTTGCGGGAGAGGGCGAGCGCGAAGAGGAGGTTCGTGGCGAGGAGCGGTTCGACGAGGGAGACCTCGCCCTTGCCGAGCGCGATCGCGCCGAGCACCATGCCCGCGACCATCAGGCCGATGCCGCCGAGCCAGCGCGGCACCCGCATCAGGTCGAGGAGGATCCTCGGGGAGAGGAAGTCGCTCAGGGGTGCCTGCTGGGCCGCGTTCTGCTGGAGCACGAACCCGAAGCCGAGGCAACAGGCCGCGCTCACGGCGAGCATCAGAACCAGAGGGGACACGCTGCGTACCTCGATCGTCAGGCCGGGTTACGGGGTGCGTTGGGGCGACTGTAGCGCCCCAGGGTCCGGCTTGCCTTTGGGAGTACCCGGATGCGGGACCGTTCTGCCATGGTCCGTCGCCGCGCGCCGGAGCGCCATGGCGTACGCCACATCGATGACTCGCGGACGGTTGGGAGCGTACCGTCCCGGGTAAGGGCCCGCGCCACAAGTGCCGCACACGCAACGGAAGTTGACACCTGTAACAGCAGTACGGCACTTGACGTGAAGTATTGGTGGAGGGTTTGCTGTGCGTGTTCGGCCGATAGCGTGCCGATATCCCGCAGTGTCGCGTGAGGATCGTGAGGAATTCCCGGGTGTCCCCACCCCCGCCACCCCTCGGACGTCGTCACAAGCGGGCGTCCCAGGCATTCGACGCCGCGCTCGACGACGATCAACTCGTCGCCGCCCGCGCCGCGTTGGCGCAGGGACGCTGGCAGGCGGCGCGCGGACTGCTCGCCCAGACGGGCGACGAGTGGGACCTCCGCGCCCACCGGGTGACCGTCCTCGCCCTGGAGTCCTACACCGCCGCCTGGGCCCGCGACTGGCTCCTCGCCGAACCCGAGTCCGCCGACGCGTCCGTCCTGCTCGCCGTGGCCCTGGTCCAGCGCGTGCTCGCGGGCAAGGAGAAGCCGGTCCGCGCCCGCGAGGCCTGCCGTACGGCGGCGACCCGGCTGCCCGACGATCCGACGCCCTGGCTCGGACTGCTCCTCCTGGAGCACACCCTCGGCACCGACGAGGGCGTCGTCCAGCTCTTCGACGAGGTCCGCCACCGCTACGCCGACCATCACCACGCCCACCATCTGATGGTGGCCCGGCTCGCGGAGCGCCGCGCCGACGCGGGCGTCGATCCGTTGCACGAGGTCTACGACTTCGCCTACTGGGCCGCCGAACAGGCCCCCGCCGACTCCCCGCTCGCCATCCTGCCGGTCATCGCGCACGCCGAGCGCTACCGCGTGCTGGCCGCCGCCGGCCTGGAACCCGCCGACCCGGCCGACTCCGGGCACTGGACCGGACGCCGGGCGCGGCAGGTGATGAAGGCCGCGTTCGACTGGTGGCTGGAGTGGGAGCACGAAGGGCATCCGCGCCGCCTGGTCGACCTCAACTTCCTCGCCCACGCCAAGTCCTGCGAGGGGCGCGGCGCCGAGGCTGCCGCCCTGTTCCACCGCATCGGGGAGCATCCGACCCCGGCCCCGTGGTCCTACCCGGACCGCGACCCGCTCACCGCCTTCCGTGCCGCGCGCGACAGCGCGCTCGGTACGTCGTAACGCCCCCGTACCAACGACTCGGCAGCGTCGTGACGCACCCGTTGCGACGCCGCCGTAGCGAAGTAACGCGACCGTAGCAACGCTCCTGTAGCGACCCCGAAAGGATGTTCCCGCCATGACGACGGGCAGACCCAGCACGAGCAGCGCCACCGCGGACGACGGTGGCAGCGGCATCAGCACGTTCAGAGGGCAGGAGCGCGCCCTGCGTGCCGACCGCCTCGGCACCGGAGGCCTGCTGCTCTCCGTGCTCGCCGCGACCGCGCCCCTCATGGTGGTCGCGGGTGTCATGCCCACCACATTCGCGGTGATGGGCATCGAAGGGCAGCCGCTGCTCTTCGTCCTCCTCGGCGTCGTTCTCGTCCTCTTCAGCGTCGGCTACGCCGAGATGAGCCGGCATGTCCACAACGCGGGCGCCTTCTACGCGTACATCTCCCGCGGCCTCGGCGGCACCGCCGGCGCGAGCGCGGCCCTGGTGGCGCTCGTCGCGTACAACGCCCTCCAGGTCGGCATCTACGGCATCTTCGGCTTCGAGGTATCCGGGCTGTTCTCCACCTACGCCCACGTCGACGTCGCCTGGTGGATACCGGCGCTGGTGGCCGTCCTCGGTGTCGGCGCGCTCGGCTGGCTGAAGATCGACGTCAACGCGCGCGTGCTCGGCGTCCTGCTGATCATCGAGGTCGCGCTCGTCGTCATCTTCGACATCGCGGCCGTCGCCGACCCGGCCAAGGAGGGCCTGTCCCTGCACGCCTTCAACCCGGACACCCTCAGCGGCGCCGGTGTCGGCACCGCCCTGTGCTTCTGCATCGCCGCGTTCCTCGGCTTCGAACAGGCCCCGGTGTACGCCGAGGAGACCAGCCGCCCGCACATCCTGGTGCCCCGCGTGATGTTCCTCGCCGTCGGCGGCGTCGCCGTCTTCTTCGCGCTGAGCTGCTGGGCGCTCACCGTCGCGACCGGCCCCTCCCAGATCGTCGGTGTCTCCCAGAAGCAGAGCGCGGGCCTGCTCTTCTACCTCACCGACTCCCGGCTCGGCGGCACCTTCACCGACGTGCTCCACATCCTGTTCGTCACCGGCATGTTCGCGGCCATGCTCAGCTTCCACAACGTCGTCGCCCGGTACGCCTTCGCCATGGGCCGCGAGGGCCTGCTGCCGTCCGCCTTCGGCCGCACGACGAGCGCGAGCGGCGCCCCCGGCACCGGCTCGCTGCTCCAGACCGCCGTGTCCGCCGTGATCGTGATCGTCTTCGCGATCGCCGACGACAAGCCCACCGGCGACCCCACCGCACCCGTCCTGCACCTGTTCACCTGGTTCGGCAACATCGGCGCCCTCGGCGTGATCGTGCTGATGGCCGCCGCCTCCCTCTCGGTGATCGTCTTCTTCGCCCGGCGCGGCGCGGCCGGCGCCCAGGCCTGGCGGCTGGTCACCTCCGCGCTGTCCGGCATCGCGCTCGTCGTCATCGCCGTCTACACCGTCAAGGACTTCGACGTCCTGGTCGGCGCGGGCCCCGAGTCGTCCCTGAGCTGGATCCTGCCCGGCATCATCCTTCTCGCGGTGCTCGTCGGCCTGGCCCAGGGCCTGCTGCTGCGTTCCCGCAACCCCGAGGCGCACGCCCGCATCGGGCTCGGCAACGAGGCGTTCCAGCTCGACAAGGCGGCGACGGAGACGCCGTAGCGGATCCACGTTCTTCGGGCGGCTCTCCGAGAAGCACGAGTGACTCTCTGAGAAGCACGTAAGAAGTGGTTACGGAAGTCTGACGGGCACCCGCGATCCCTGGCCGCGCCGGGGTCGCGGGTGTTCGAATGAATCCGTGAAACCTGAACAGCCCGAGCCCGAGGGTGCGGAGAAGGCGGAGGGCCGGCCGATCGGCCGGCGGGTCCTCCTCGGCACCCTCGGCCTGGGCGCCCTCGGCGTCGTCATCGCGCCCGCCCTGCAGAACGGCATGGAGGGCTTCCTCGGCGCCGTCTCCGGCAAGGACCCCACGGGACTGACCGGACTGCTCCCGAACGGCGGCGGCTTCCGCTACTACTCGGTCACCGCGTCCGTGCCGAACAAGAACGCCCAGAACTACCGGCTGACCGTCGACGGCCTGGTCGACAAGCCGGCGTCCTACACCCTGGCCGACCTGCGCGCGCTGCCGCAGACCCGGCTGGTCAAGGACGTCCAGTGCGTCACCGGCTGGCGGGTCCCCGGGACCCCCTTCGAGGGGGTGCGGCTGTCCCGGCTCCTGGACGCGGCGGGAGTGCGTGCCAAGGCCGGGGCGGTGCGCTTCACCTGCTTCGACGGCGCCTACACGGAGAGCCTCACCCTCGACCAGGCCCGGCGCTCGGACATCCTGGTCGCGCTGCGCATGCAGGACAAGGACCTCGGCCACGACCACGGCGGCCCGGTCCGCCTCTACGTCGCCCCCATGTACTTCTACAAGTCCGCGAAGTGGCTCTCCGGCATCACGGTCACCGAGCATGTGAAGCCCGGCTACTGGGAGGATCGGGGCTACGACGTCGACGCCTGGGTCGGCAAGTCGAACGGACGCGACGATGACCCTACGAGCTGAAGCCCACGCCCCCGAGACGGAGCCGTCGTCCCGCGTCCGCCGCTTCGGCCGCACCGAGCGCTGGGTGCACCGGGCGACGGCCGCGCTGATGGGCATCTGTGTCGCCACGGCTGCCTGCCTGTACATCCCGGAGTTCGCGGAACTCGTCGGCCGCCGCGAACTGGTCGTCCGCATCCACGAGTTGGCCGGAGTGGCGCTCCCCGTACCGGTCCTCTTCGGCCTGTTCTCCCGAGGCTTCCGCATCAACCTCGGCTTCCTCAACCGCTTCGGTTCGCACGACCGCGTCTGGCTGCGCGGCGCCCTGCTGCGCGACAAACGCCGATCGGCCCGCCCGGCGGGCAAGTTCAACGCCGGCCAGAAGATCTACGCCAACTGGATCGCCGGCGCCAGCCTGGTGATGCTCGGCACGGGCCTGATGATGTGGTTCACCCACCTCACCCCGATCATGTGGCGCACCAGCGCGACCTTCGTCCACGACTGGCTCGCCCTGACGATCGGCATCGTGCTGGGCGGCCACATCGGGATGGCACTGGGGGATCCGGAGGCGCGGGCGGGGTTGCGTACGGGGTCGGTCAGTCGGGAGTGGGCGAAGCGGGAACACCCGCTCTGGAAACCGTAGTTGCCGCCACCCCCGGCTTATCCCCTCAGCCCCCGAAGTCCAACAACACCTTGCACGACCGGCTTCGGTCCGCCGCCAACTCGAACGCCGACTCCGCCTCGCGTACCGGCACCACCGCACTGACCAGACCGTCGAACGCGGGCTCCACGGCCAGGAGTTGGAGCGCGTCGTCGAACTCCGTGTCGAAGCGGAACGCGCCCCGGAGTTCGATCTCGCGGCTGACGACGAGGTTCCCGGCGAAGGGGCTCTGCCCCGGCGGCAGCATCCCGAGCTGGACGACCACCCCGCCCCGCCGCACGAGCCGCAGGCAGGTGTCGAGTCCCGCCACCACCCCGGACGCCTCGATGGCCACGTCGACCTCCGACGGCCACCCGGAGTCGTCCGGGTCATCGGCCCGTACGACGGTGTCGGCACCGGCCGCGGTGGCGTACCCCAGCGCCGCCGGGAGGAGATCGGTGACCGTGACGTGTGCCGCGCCGGCCGCCTTCGCCGCCGCGACGACCAGGCAGCCGATCGGGCCCGCGCCGGTCACCAGCACCCGGCGTCCGGTCACGTCCCCGGCCCGGCGTACGGCGTGCAGCGCGACGGAGAGCGGCTCGGCGAGGGCGGCCCGGCGCAGCTCCAGGCCTGCCGGGATCGCCCTCAACTGGTCCGCGGGGACGGTGACTTGGGCCGCGAAGCCGCCCTGTACGTGCGGGAAGCGGGCCGCGCTGCCCAGATACGCGGTGTCCCGGCACACGTTGCGCCGACCGTCCGCGCACTCGGGGCACACCCCGCACGGAGTCGCCGGGTGCACGGCAACCGCCGTACCGGGGGCGGGACCTGAGCCTCCGGGGCCGTAGGACACGACCGTGCCGACCACCTCGTGGCCGAGCAGCATCGGTTCCTCGAGGCGGAAGTCGCCGACGCCTCCGTGGCGCCAGTAGTGGAGGTCGGAGCCGCAGACGCCGCCGTAGCGGACGGCGACCAGGGCCTGGCCGGGGCCGGGCTCCGGGACCGTCAACTCCTCGACCCGCAGGTCGTCCTGACCATGAATCACACAACCCAGCATGTCTGGACTCCCGTTCTCTACAGCACGCTCGTCATGCCGCCGTCGACGTACAGCACCTGTCCGCTCACGAAGTCCGCGGCGGGCGACGCCAGGAACAGCACCCCGCCGACCAGGTCCCGTGTGGTGCCCCAGCGGCCGGCGGGGGTGCGCTTCCGGACCCAGGTGCTGAACTCCTCGTCCTGGACGAGGGGTTGGGTCAGTTCCGTCTCGATGTAGCCCGGGCCCAGGCCGTTGACCTGGACGCCGGACGGGCCCCAGTCCGCGCACATGCCCTTGGTGAGCATCTTCAACGCGCCCTTGGTGGCCGCGTAGGGCGCGATGCCGGGGCGGACCACCTCGCTCTGGAGCGAGCAGATGTTGATGATCTTCCCGTGGCCGCGTTCCGTCATCCGCCGGGCCGCCTCACGGCCGACCAGGAACGCGCTGGTGAGGTTGGTGTCGATGATGCGGTGCCAGTCGGAGTCGGTGAACTCAAGGAGTGGGGCGCGCAGTTGCATGCCCGCGTTGTTGACCAGGATGTCCAGCGGCCCGACCCGGTCTTCGATGTCTCTGATCCCGGCGGCTACTGACGGACCGTCGGTCACGTCGAAGGCGGCGGTGTGGACGTCGCCGGACAGTTCGACGGTGGCCTTGGTGAGCCGTTCACCGTCCCGTCCGTTCAGGACGACCGTGCAGCCGGCCTCCAACAGGCCCTGCGCGAGGGCGAGTCCGATGCCCCGGCTGGAACCGGTGACCAGGGCCGTACGGCCACTGATGTCGAAGAGAGGATGACTCATTCCCGTACCCCTAGATCACGAGCGAGAGGAGGAGGACCAGTCCGCCGGCGACCACGGAGATGATCGTCTCCATGACGGACCAGGTCTTGAGGGTCTGGCCGACGCTCAGGCCGAAGTACTCCTTCACCAGCCAGAATCCGGCGTCGTTGACATGGCTGAAGAAGAGTGAGCCCGCGCCGATGGCCAGCACGAGGAGGGCGGTGTGGGCCGACGACATGTCGGCGGCCAGTGGCGCGACCAGACCGGCCGCCGAGATCGTGGCCACCGTCGCCGAACCGGTCGCCAGCCGGATCGCCACAGCGATCAGCCAGGCCAGCAGCAGCGCCGGGATCGACCAGTCCTTGGAGATGTCCAGGATCATCTGGCCGACACCGGAGTCGATCAGCGTCTGCTTGAAGCCGCCGCCCGCGCCGACGATGAGGAGGATGCCCGCGATCGGCATCAGACCCTTCTCGACGGTCGAGGAGAGCCGTTCCTTGGTGAAGCCGGCCGGGCGGCCCAGCGTGAACATCCCGACGATCACGGCCGCGAGCAGCGCGATGAGCGGCGAGCCGATGACGTCGAAGACCCGCTGAACGGTGTGCTCGGGGTCGTCCACGATGATGTCGACGAGCGCCTTGGAGAGCATCAGCACGACCGGCAGCAGGATCGTGGCGAGGGTCGCGCCGAAGCCGGGACGCTTCTCAAGGTCCTCGGAGGGGCGGGCAGGGGTCATGCGCTCGGGCGCCTGGACGTCCACCCAGCGGGCGGCGACCTTCGAGAACAGCGGGCCCGCGATGATCACGGTCGGGATCGCGACCAGCACGCCGAGCGCGAGGGTCAGACCGAGGTTGGCCTTGACCGCGTCGACGGCGACCAGCGGACCGGGGTGCGGCGGGATCAGCCCGTGCATGACCGACAGACCTGCGAGAGCCGGGATGCCGATGCGCATGAGCGAGTAGTTGCCGCGCTTGGCGACCATCAGCACGACCGGGATCAGCAGCACGATGCCGACCTCGAAGAACAGCGGCAGCCCGATCACCGAGGCGATCAGGACCATCGCCCACGGCATCGACCGGGGGCTCGCCTTCGCGAGGATCGTGTCGACGATCTGGTCCGCGCCGCCGGAGTCGGCGAGCAGCTTGCCGAGGATCGCGCCCAGCGCGATCAGCACGCCCACACCGGCGACGGTCGAGCCGAGTCCGGTGGTGAAGCTGACGATGGCCTTGTCCAGCGGCGCCCCGGCGAACGCGCCGAGCGCGAGCGAGCCGATGGTCAGCGCCAGGAAGGCGTGCATCTTGAACTTGGTGATGAGCAGGACGATGACGGCGATGCCCGCCAGTACGGCGATGCCCAGCTGAGCGTGGCCGGCCGAGGTGATGGGCTCGACGGGGTCCGCTGCCAGCATCTCGACGCTGAGTCTGGTCACGGTGGATTCCTTGCGGATACGGAGGGGAGGGGGAGAGGTGCCAGGTAGTACGGGTACCGGGGGCTACGGATACGGTGGGACTACGGGTGCTGGGCGGTCGGTTCGGGGACCTGCTCCAGCGCGGTCGTCGCCCGCTCGGTGATCTGCTCCGGGCTGCCGCTGACGTCCACGGCGACACCCGCCTCGTCGGCCTCCAGCGGCTGGAGCGTCGCGAACTGGGAGTCGAGCAGCGCGGTCGGCATGAAGTGGCCGTGCCGGTGCGCCATCCGGTCCTCGATGAGCGCGCGGTCACCGGTCAGGTGCACGAAGACGACCCCGGGAGCGGCGGCCCGCAGGCGATCGCGGTACGACCGCTTCAGGGCCGAGCTGCTGACGACCCCGCCGAGCCCCGCGCGCCCGTGCGCCCAGGAGCCGATGGCGTCCAGCCAGGGCCACCGGTCCTCGTCCGTCAGCGGGTGCCCGGCCGACATCTTGACGATGTTGGCCTGCGGGTGGAAGTCGTCGCCCTCGGCGTACGGAACGCCGAGCCGGGCCGCGAGCAGGGGACCGATGGTGGTCTTCCCGGTGCCCGCTACGCCCATCACCACGACGACATGGGGGGTACGCATCGCTGCCTCACTGTCTCCGTCGACGACACCTGTTGTCGATCCCACTGAAACCGATTAGGTACGACTAATTCAAGAGTCTGTGACATATAAGTCTGACTTTTTGGTTCCGTGATACGACCCGTACGCTGAGTGCATGACCACTCCGGGCCGCGGGTTGCACGGCCGCGTACTCGACTCCCTCGGTCCCGCCATCACCGCGGGCGAGTACCCACCGGGCAGCGTCCTGCGCACCGACGAGCTCGCCAAGGACTTCGAGGTCTCCCGCTCCGTGATGCGCGAGGCGGTCCGCGTCCTCGAATCCATGCACCTGGTCGAGTCCCGCCGCCGGGTCGGCGTGACCGTACGGCCCAAGGCCGAGTGGAACGTCTACGACCCGCAGGTCATCCGCTGGCGGCTGGCCGGCGCCGACCGCCCGCGGCAACTGCGCTCACTCACGGTGCTGCGCTCCGCCGTCGAGCCGATCGCGGCGGGCCTGGCGGCCAAGTTCGCCACGGCGGAGCAGTGCGCGGAACTCACCGAGTGCGCGATCGGCATGGTGGCCAACTCACGCGGCCACAAACTGGAGGCCTACCTCGTCCACGACGTGGCCTTCCACCGGGTGATCCTGGCCGCCTCCGGCAACGAGATGTTCGCCCGCCTCGGCGATGTCGTCACCGAGGTCCTCGCGGGCCGCACCCATCACGAGGTCATGTTCGAGGACCCCGACCCGGCCGCCGTCACCCTGCACGTCCAGGTCGCGGAGGCGGTCCGCGAGGGCGACGCCCTCCGCGCGGAGACCCTGACCCGGGAGATCACGGTCGGCGCTCTTCAGGAACTGGACATCCTGGCCCCGTAGTCGGGCTAGTCGAGAAACTCCCCGTCGACGTACACCCACGCCCCGTCGACCCGCTCGAACCGGCTCCGCTCATGGATCGCCCCACCCCGGTACGAGGCCCGGAACGTCACGGTCCCCGCCTGGTGGAACGCCGACCCGCCACCCGTCTCCAGGATCTCCAGCCCCGTCCACCGCATCCCCGGGTCGAGGTCGAGCGGTTCGGCGGGCCGGGTCCGCGGATGCCAGGTCCGCAGCAGACAGGGCGCGTCGAGCCGCACGAAGGCGCTGTAGCGGGAGCGCATCAGGGCCTCGGCGGTGGGGGCGGCGGCGGTGCCTGAGTGGTAGCGGCCGCAGCAGTTGTCGTAGGGGGTGGGGAGGCCGCAGGGGCAGGGGGTGGGTGGGGTCATGCGGACCATTGTGCCGGGGTTAGGTGAGCGGTTCCTCGGGGGTGACCCGGAGTGGCAACCGGACGTGGGCGTCCGCCCGAGGATCGGGGAGACGGGTGGTTTCCTTCCCGTGCGTGAGCATCGCGTGGGCCAGGAGTGGTGCTGTCGGGAGTTCGGCAGGAGCTGTGTGCGTGTGCGCGGCGCCGATGAACTGGACGAGAAGGGCACCGGTGACGCGGGTGCCGATCTGGTTCACGAAGCTGGGCGGGAGTGTCCACTCGACTCCCTGGTACAGGGTCTCGTCGACGGTGTCGTGGACTCTCCTGACGTACCACTCGTCGTTCTGTATCTGGGGTGCGCTGCGTGCGTTCAGATGGGCGCCTATGGACGCCACCGCGTTGAGGTCCGGAAAGGCGGGAGAGCCGGTCAGGCCAGCTGTAACGGCCCCCAATATGGGTCCGGCCACCTGCAGGTCCCTGGCCAGCGTGTCCCGCCACGCCCGCTCCTCCTGCACCGGCGGCAGGTGGTACACGACGGCCTGGAGATCCTTCACTCGCCAGTCGCCCTCGGCCGGGAACAGCAGGGTGACCTCCATGCGCCGGGCGTCCCTCGAGTACCCGAGCGTCCAGACGTACAGATAGGCCGTGAAGGGGTGCGCCTCATCCGAGTCCGTGGCGAGGATCCGCTCCAGCGGGATGGACCGCGGCTCGGTCTCCCCGTAGACCTCCAGCCACTCACCCGTCTCCGCGAGACCCCGGCTCCATGCGGCTCCCATGACCTCACCCCCGTGAAGCCACTTGATACTCCGTCAGTTCCCCACGCGCAACGGAGCCGACAACTCAGACCGCGATCCCCGTCTCCGCCGAAGGCATAGGAGGCAACCGTGTCCCATAGACCCACGCGTCGAAGAGCTGATCCAACGGCTCGGAAGTGAACCGGGACGCATGGGACGTGAACGTAGCCGTCGTCACCGTGCCGTTGCGGTGCTGGTTGGCCCAGCCGCGCAGCATACGGAAGAACGCGATGTCGCCCAGCGCGCAGCGCACCGCGTGGACGGTGACGCCGCCGCGTTCGTAGAGGCGGTCGTCGAACATCGACTTGCGGCCGGGGTCGGCGAGCCGCAGGTCCTGCGGGAGCGTGGCGAGCAACCGGTGCGCGGCGGCGGCGTGTTGGTGGGCCGTACGGCCGCCGGAGCGCTCGGACCACAGCCACTCCGCGTACTTGGCGAAGCCCTCGTTCAGCCAGATGTGCCGCCAGTCCGCGATGGACACGCTGTTGCCGAACCACTGGTGGGCCAGTTCGTGTGCGACCAGTCGCTCCGAACCCCGGGCCCCGTCAACGTGGTTGGCGCCGAACAGCGACAACCCCTGTGCCTCGACAGGGACATCGAGTTCCTCCTCCGTCACCACGACCGCGTACTCGTCGAAGGGGTACGGCCCGAACAGGTCCTGGAAGAGGTCCATCATCGCGGGCTGTCGCGCGAAGTCCCTTGAGAACTCAGGGAGTAGGTCCGACGGGATGTGCCCGTGCTGCGGGACGCCGCCGAGTCCGGGGTCGCCCAGCAGCACCGTCTGGTACTTGCCGATCGACAGGCCGACCAGATAACTCGACGTCGGCGCCGACTGCTCGTACACCCAAGTGGTCGTGGAAGCCTTGGTCGTTCGGGTCAGGAGCCTGCCGCCCGCCACCACCGCGTACGCGGACGGCGTGGTGATCGAGATCTGGTACGACGCCTTGTCCGCGGGCCGGTCGTTGCACGGGTACCAGGACGGCGCCCCGATCGGCTGGCTCGCCACCAGCGCCCCGTCGGTCAACTCCTCCCAGCCGAGCCCGCCCCAGGGACTGGCGACCGGCTTGGGGTTGCCCGACCAGTGCACCTCGACGGTGAACGCGGCTCCGGCCCGCAGCGGCTTCGCGGGCCGGACGCGGAGTCGGCCGCCGCGGTGCGTGTAGTGCGGCTGGCGACCGTCCACGCGGATCCGGCCGATCTTGAAGTCACCCAGGTTCAGCTGGAATTCGGGCAGCGGCGCACGGCCCGCTATGGCGTTGATACGGGCCGTGCCGGAGAGACGGTTCGGGCCGGGGCGGTAGTCCAGCGCCAGCTCATAGCGGTGCACCCGGTAGCGGGCATCGCCGTTTGCCGGGAAATACGGGTCCGGACCTGCCGCCTGCTGAACGGTCACTGCTGCGTCTGCTCCCTGCGCTGTGCTCGTATCTCGTACCCGTGCACCGCCCTCCGAAGCCGACGCCGCGTGACCTGTGTTCAGGATCGCCATGACTCGATCGGATTGCCCAGCCAGCGGGTGTCGTCCGGGACGGACTCCGCCGCCATCACCAGCGATGCGGGGCCCAGAGTGGTGCGCGCCCCGACCTCACTGCCGGGCAGGACGATTCCGCCAGGACCCAGCGTCGCGCCCTCACGGAGGACCACAGTATCCGTCCGCAAGATCCGGTCGTGGAAGAGGTGGGTCTGGAGCACACAGCCGCGGTTCACCGTGGAGGCGTCCTCCAAGGTCACCAGGTCGGTCTCGGGCAGCCAGTAGCTCTCCACCCAGACACCCTTGCCGATGTGCGCACCGAGCCCGCGCAGCCAGGCCGTCAGCACCGGAGTACCCGGCACCGACCCGGCCAGCCACGGCACCGCGACGACCTCGACGAAGGTGTCCGCCAGCTCGTTGCGCCACACGTATCCGCTCCACAGCGGGTGCTCGGCACCCCGGTGCCGCCCCACGAGCAGCCACTTGGCCACGATCGAGACCAGCCCGGCGAGCGCACCCACCGACAGCAGCACGAGCCCCGACAGCAGCGGCGCCCACGCACCCAGCGCACACAGCGCGGCCACCGTCAGCACGGCCAGCGCCGCCGAGCAGAACACCGGCACGATCCGGCACAGCTCCACCAGCCCGCGCGCCCACAGCAGCCGGGCCGGCGGGTCGTACGTCCGGCTCTGGTCGCCGCCGCTCGTGCTGCGCGGCAGCTTCACCGGCGGCAGCCCCAGGTACGACGTGCCCTTCTTCGCCTTCTTCGGCGTCGCCGACAGCACCCCGACGAGCCCGCCGTCCGGCACGCTCCGCCCGGGCGCGGTCATCCCGGAGTTCCCGAGGAACGCCCGCCGACCGATCTCGGCCCGCCCGATCCGCATCCAGCCGCCACCGAGTTCGTACGGCGCGGTCAACGTGTCGTCGGCCAGGAACGCGCCCTCACCGACCGTGGTCAGGCTCGGCAGCGCGAGCACGGTCGACACCTCGGCGCCGCGCCCGATCCGCATCCCGAGCAACCGCAGCCACACCGGCGTGGCCAGCCCGGCGTACAGCGGGAACAGGGTCTCGCGGGAGAGGTCCATCAGCTGTGTCACGGTCCACGCCTGCCAGCCGATGCGGCTGTGCGTGGGGTGCGTACCCTCGCGCAGTCCCAGGCTGAGCAGCCGTACACCGATCAGGATCAGCAGCGCGTACGTCAGCCCGAAGGCGAGCGTCGCCGGGACCAGGGCCAGGGACGCGCCCCGCAGGGCCTCGCCGAGACCGTCGCCCGATGCCACGAACAGGCTGGTCACCAGGAGCGCGACGGCGCCCGCGACCACCGGCAGCATGGTGAGCGCGAAGCCCGTCAGGCCGTACATCACGCGCCAGTACGTGCCCCGCTGCGGGCGCTGTTTGGGCCAGTTGTGCTTGGCCTTGCCGAGCTTGACGGCGGGCGCGCCCGCCCAGCGCTGGCCGGTCGGGACCGTGCCGGTGACGGCCGAACCCGGTGCCACCTCGGCCCGCTTGCCCACCCGGGCGCCGGGGAACAGCATGCTGCGCGTGCCGACGACGGCGTGCGCGCCGACCTTGGTCGGGCCGATCTCCAGACGGTCGCCGTCCAGCCAGTAGCCGGACAGGTCCACCTCGGACTCGACGGCGGCACCGCGGCCCAGCTTGAGCATGCCGGTGACCGGCGGGAGCGAGTGCAGGTCGACGTCCGGGCCGACCTTGGCGCCCAGCGCACGTGCGTACCGCTCCAGCCAGGAGCCCGTCAGCGCGGTCGCCCCGCTGAACTCCGCCAGCCGCTCCGCCGCCCACAGCCGCAGGTGGACGCTGCCACCACGGTCGTAGCGTCCCGGCTTCACGCCACGCAGCAGCAGGCGTGCGCCGCCCGCGGAGATCGCGAGTCGGCCGGGCGGGCTGAAGAGCAGCAGGGCCCCGGCGGCGACCAGCCACCAGGAGGCGGTGGGCAGCCAGGCGTAGCCGCCGAGTACGTTGCCGAGGGCGGCCAGTGCCACCGTCCAGCGCAGGCCGACCAGGGTGAACAGGGGGACCAGCGCGAGGAGTTGGATCACCTTGGCGCGGGTCGGGACCGGCGCGATCACGCGTGCCGTGCCGTCGCCCTGCGCCGAGTCCTCCAGATGCCGGGCCAGCTTGCGCAGGGTCGGCTGCTGGTAGATGTCGAGGACGGCCGCGCTCGGGTAGCGGGTGCGCAGCCGGGTGGTGAGCTGGGCGGCGGCCAGGCTGCCGCCGCCGATCGCGAAGAAGTCGTCGGAGGCGGTGCTCACGGGGATGCCCAGCACCTCGGCCCACTGCTCGGCGAGCCAGGCCTCCGTGCCGTAGAGCTGCTCCTTGGCGCCACCGGTCTCCAGGCCTTCGAGCGGCCAGGGCAGTGCGTTGCGGTCCACCTTGCCGGAGGTGCGGGTCGGGAGGTCCTCGACCGGCGCGATCAACGGCACGAGGGCGGCGGGCAGTTCGGCCCGCAGCTTCTCGACGGCGGCGGCCTGGTCCCAGCCCTCCTGCGTGACGACGTAGCCGACGAGAAGTTGGTTGCCGCTGCGGGCAGTTCGTACGGCGGCAGCCGCGCCCGCGACTCCGGGCAGGGCCTGGAGGGCCGCGTCGACCTCGCCGAGTTCGATCCGGCGTCCGCCGAGCTTGATCTGCTCGTCGGCACGGCCGAGGAAAATCAGGCCCTCGGGCTCGGCCTTGACCAAGTCACCGCTGCGGTAAGCCCGTTCCCATCCCAACGACTCGAGAGGCGCGTACTTCTCCGCGTCCTTCTCGGGGTCGAGATAGCGAGCGAGACCGACCCCGCCGATCACCAACTGGCCGCTGCCGCCCATCGGTACGGGCACCCCGGCCTCGTCGACGACGGCCAACTCCCAGCCGTTCAGGGGGAGTCCGATACGGATCGGCTCGTCGCCGGTCATCAGGGAGGCGCAGGCCACGACGGTCGCCTCGGTCGGCCCGTAGGTGTTCCAGACCTCGCGGCCCTCGGTGACGAGGCGCTGCACCAGCTCGGGCGGGCAGGCCTCACCGCCGAAGATCAGCAGGCGTACGTCGTTGAGCGCCTCCGGCTCCCAGAGGGAGGCCAGGGTCGGCACGGTCGAGACGACGCTGATGTCCTGGTCCACCAGCCAGGGGCCGAGGTCGGCGCCGCTGCGGACCTGGGAGCGGGGGACGGGCACCAGGCAGGCGCCGTAGCGCCAGGCGAGCCACATCTCCTCGCAGGACGCGTCGAAGGCGACGGACAGCCCCGCCATGACCCTGTCACCCGGACCGATGGGGTCGTCGGTGAGGAACAGGGCCGCCTCGGCGTCCACGAAGGCCGCCGCGCTGCGGTGGGTGACGGCGACGCCCTTGGGCTTGCCGGTGGAGCCGGAGGTGAAGATGATCCACGCGTCCTGCTCGACACCGGGCCGTGCGGCCGGGACGTCACTGTGCCCGAGCACGGTCAGCGCGTGCTCGGCGCCGATGACGGCCCGCACGTCGGCCTCGCCGAACACCAGCTCGGCCCGCTCGTCCGGGTCCTCGGCGTCCACGGGGACGTAGGCGGCACCGGCGGCGAGTACGGCGAGGATCGCGATGTAGAGGTCGTTCGTCCCGGATGGGACGCGCACACCGACGCGGTCACCGAGGCCGACACCGGCCGCGGCCAGGGTGCGGCGCAGGGTCTCGACCTCGACGGCGAGTGCGCGGTAGGTGAGGCGGACGGTGCCGTCGTCCAGGGCGAGCTCGTCGGGATACGACCGCACGGACGCGTCGAAAACGTCGACAAGCGTGCGGGCCGAGGCGGCGGGCGCCGCGGAGAATCGTGCCGTATCGCCGAACTGTGTGCGGATCTCTTCGTCAAGCCCGAGAGCACTGCTCTCGTGTATGGCTGCCATCGGTCCTCGCGTCTCGAACCCGGTAACTTCCGGGGTGCTGGCGGGCCCGCAGGTATGCCTGGGGTTGTCCGGCTCCAGCTCCGTTCCGTAACAAGCCGGAAATTTTAGTACGACGCTAGGCGCCCCGCCTGCCGACGGCCACTCGGGGGAGCCGAACGGGGGCGCTCCGTGAGCGTCCGGCAACGCTCTGACCTGGTGATCTTCGGGTCGGGGGAGACATCCCCCACAAAACCGGCGAGGGCCGCGACCTGAGTGGTCGCGGCCCTCGCCTGCGATGTGTCCGAGGGGGGACTTGAACCCCCACGCCCGATAAAGGGCACTAGCACCTCAAGCTAGCGCGTCTGCCATTCCGCCACCCGGACAAGGTGTTTGTCGCGCGTGGTTTCCCCGCGGCGACGAAGGAAACATTACCAGGCTTCCGGGGGTGGCCGATCACCCCCTGTTCCCACCCCCGTCCCGCGTGAACGGCGTGTGACGGGCCTGGACGGGGCTTGGGTGCGACCGGCCGGAGAGAGAGGATGAGGGGGAACCGCCGGCAGTGACAGCAGTGGGAGGAAGCAGCGTGAGCGACACGGACACGGCCAAGGGCGTCACCGGTGAGGACGAGGTCGTGGACCTCTGCCGCGAGCTGATCCGGATCGACACCAGCAACTACGGCGACCACTCGGGGCCGGGGGAGCGCAAGGCGGCCGAGTACGTCGCCGAGCAGCTCGCCGAGGTGGGCCTCGAACCGCAGATCTTCGAGTCGCACCCCGGACGCGCCTCCACGGTCGCCCGGATCGAGGGCACGGACCCCTCCCGGCCCGCGCTCCTCATCCACGGCCACCTGGACGTCGTACCGGCGAACGCGGCGGACTGGACCCACCACCCCTTCTCCGGCGAGGTCGCCGACGGGTGCGTGTGGGGGCGCGGCGCGGTCGACATGAAGGACATGGACGCGATGACCCTGGCGGTCGTCCGCGACCGGCTGCGCAGCGGGCGCCGGCCTCCGCGCGACATCGTCGTCGCGTTCCTCGCGGACGAGGAGGCGGGCGGTACGTACGGGGCGCGCCACCTCGTCGACAACCACCCCGAGCTGTTCGACGGCGTCACCGAGGGCATCAGCGAGGTCGGCGGGTTCTCGTTCACGGTGAGCGAGGAGCGGCGGCTCTATCTGATCCAGACGGCCGAGAAGGGCATGCACTGGCTGAAGCTGACCGTCGCCGGTACGGCCGGGCACGGGTCGATGATCCACCGGGACAACGCGATCACCGAGCTGTCCGAGGCGGTCGCCCGGGTGGGCCGGCACAAGTTCCCGGTGCGGGTCACCAAGACGACGCGGGCCTTCCTCGACGAACTCGGCGACGCGCTCGGCACCCCGCTCGACCCGGAGGACATGGAGTCGACCCTCAAGCGGCTCGGCGGCATCGCCAAGCTGATCGGCGCGACGCTCAGCAACACCGCCAACCCGACGCAGCTGAACGCCGGTTACAAGGTCAACGTCATCCCCGGCGAGGCCACCGCGAACATCGACGGGCGGTTCCTGCCGGGCCACGAGGAGGAGTTCCTCGCCGACCTCGACCGGATCCTCGGCCCGAAGGTCAAGCGCGAGGACGTGCACTCCGACAAGGCGCTGGAGACCTCCTTCGACGGCCCCCTGGTCGAGGCCATGCAGTCCTCGCTGCTCGCCGAGGACCCGACCGCGAAGGCCGTCCCGTACATGCTCTCCGGCGGTACGGACGCCAAGTCCTTCGACGACCTGGGCATCCGCGGCTTCGGCTTCGCCCCGCTCAAGCTGCCGCCGGAGCTGGACTTCGCGGGCATGTTCCACGGGGTCGACGAGCGGGTGCCGGTGGAAGGGCTGAAGTTCGGGGTGCGGGTGCTGGACCGGTTCATCGACGCGTCGTGAAGGCGTACAGCACGCGTTGACGGCGGTAATCGACCGCGTGTGCGGAGGCGACCTGGACGAGTGAATGTGCTCATAAGCTCGTAGCTCCATTACTCCCTCCTCGTTACAGGTGATGCGATCGGCAACACGAGATCGCTTTTGCCAACAAGGAGGAATAATGATCAAGAAGGTCGTCGCCGCTGCGGCTGCCACCGGTGGCCTGGTTCTCGCGGGAGCGGGCCTGGCCGTCGCCGACTCGGGTGCCCAGGGTGCCGCCGTGCACTCCCCGGGTGTCGTTTCCGGCAACGTCATCCAGGTGCCCGTGCACGTCCCGGTGAACGTGTGCGGCAACACGATCTCGGTGATCGGTCTGCTGAACCCCGCCTTCGGCAACACCTGCGTCAACAAGTGACGTCGCCCCTCTGAGGGGTGACCACGTCCTCGGCCCCGGAGCGCGCGCCATGCGCTCCGGGGCCGACGGTCTTTGCGCGAGAAATCGATCGACAGGTCGAGTGATGGGCTGAGCGATAGGCCGAGTGACAGGTCAATCGACAGGCCGATCGAGAAGTCGCGCGAGGAATTTCAGTCAGGAATGAAGGCAGGGGGGAATTCAGCAATGCGACAGGTCACTCGAAAGAGCTTGATGACCGTGGCGGCCGCGACCGGGGTGATCGCCGCCGCGAGCGGTGTCGCCCACGCGGACTCGGGCGCCGTCGGCTCCACTTCGGACTCGCCCGGCGTACTGTCCGGCAACACCGTGCAGGCACCGGTGCATGTGCCGGTCAACGTCTGCGGCAACACCGTCAACGTGATCGGGATCCTCAACCCGGCGGTCGGCAACAAGTGCGGCAACCAGGGCGGGGGTAGCGCCGGCGGCAGCGGTCATGGGAGCGGTCATGGCAGCGGCCACGGCAGTGGTCATGGCTCGTCGGGCGGTGGGTACGGCGACGGCGGTGGCTACGGTTCGGGCGGCAACGGCGGTGGTTACGGCTCCGGTGGCTCCGCCGGCCATGGCGGTTCCGGCGGACACGGCGCGCACGGCGGCTCAGGTGGCGCGCACGCGGGCGGACACGCCTCCGGCTCGCCCGGTGTCGGCTCCGGCAACCACGTCCAGGTACCGATCGACGTGCCGGTGAACGTGTGCGGCAACAGCGTCGACGTCATCGGCATCGGCAACGCCGCCACCGGCAACGACTGTGCCAACGGGGGGAGTTGGAACGGCGGCGGCCACGACCACGGGACGCCTCCGGGCGGCGGGGGTCACCATGGCGGCGGAGGCCATCACGGTGGTGGCGGTGACCATCACGGCGGTGGCGGGGGTCACAACGGTGGTGGCGGTGACCATCACGGGGGCGGTGGCGGTCACCACGGTGGTGGCGGAGGCCATCACGGGGGCGGTCACCATGGTGGTGGCGATCACGGCGGTGGCGGTCACCATGGTGGTGGCGGTGGTCATCACGGGGGCGGCGGCCACCACGGCACCCCTCCGGGCGGAGGCCACGGGACGACCCCGCCCGGGACGCCGGGCACCCCGGGCCACCCCGGGACTCCGGGCCACCCGGGCACACCTGGTCACCCCGGTTCGCCGGGCGGTACCACTCCGATCAAGGGCGTTCACACGCCGACCGGTTCCGCGCATGTGAACCAGCCCGGTGCGCAGTCCGGTGCCCGGTCCGCCGTCTCGTCCCAGGGCGGCCCGCAACTCGCGCACACCGGCAGCGACCTGCCGCTGGGCCTCGCCCTGCCGGTCGGCGCCGGCGCGATGCTCGCGGGCGCGGTGCTGTACCGCAAGGCGCGCGCCTCGATGTGACTCCCGGGCACATGTGATCTGCGCGACGGAGGGGCCCCGCACTGTCGGGGCCCGCTCCGTTTCGCCCGGCTCAGCTCACCACGTCGCGCGTACCTGGCGGATGATCCGCCGGCGCAGCCGCACCCTGCGACTGCCGTCCCGCAACAGGCTCAGTCGGTCCAATTCCCAGTGTCCGTACTCGGCATGGTCCGTCAGCAGACGTGTGGCGTCCTTGCGGGAGACCCCGCGCGGTACGTACACGTCGACAAATTCGTATTCCGGCATCGCATCTATTGTGCGGGCAGAGCCCCGGTACGGATAGCGTCTGCACTATGTCTGATGCTGCGCAGCCCACCGCTGCCGAGGTACGCGCCGCCGCCGAGGCGGTCAAGACCGCGCTCGACCGCCACCTGGCCGCGGTCGAAGGCCGGTCGGGGGAGGACGACCCGGCCGTCTACGAGGCGTTCAACCAGCTCGCCGCGGCCGCCGAGGTCTACGACGAGCTGCTCTACGACCGTTATGACGAGGTCACGCCTTTCGAGATCCCCGGTACCGACGACTCCCTGCCGCCGTACACCGGCCCCGAGGAGCCGAACGCGGTGAGCGTGCTGATCCGCCGTGACTACGCCGTGGCGGAGCCGCAGCGGCTGCTGGCCCAGGCGCAGCGGGTCGAGGCGGCGGTCGGCGACGGCACGGGCACGGAGGCCTCCGCCACGATCCACGGTGCGCTCGGCATCCTCTTCGACGAGTTCGAGGCGGACGAGATCGCCTCCCGGCCCAAGGAGTTCGGCCTGGAGGAGGGCGACTCCACGCTGTGGGTGACCGCCGCCGACGAGGCGGCCGAACCGGGCGCCTGGCTGGAGGCCCCTTTCGAGGGGGTCGATCCGCAGCGGGTGGTGTGCCGCTTCGACGTCAGCGCGGTCTTCGACGACGAGATCGACGACGAACTGGACGACCTCGACGAGGTGGACGAGCCCGGAGCCGAGATCGAGGACGTGATCGAGGACGAACTCGATCCCGACCTGGACGCGGATCTCGACGAGGACGAGGACCTGGAGGCGTTGGAAGCGGACCGCTGAGCGGCACCGCGCCCCGCTGTTGAGACGACGGACGGGGGGGGGGGCGGCGGGGGGCGCCCCCCCCCCCCCCCCCCCCCGGGGGCCGGCCCCCCCCCCCAAACACCGTGAACCCACCCCGGGGGCCGGACCCCCGCGGGGGCTGGGACAAACAGTACCAGGGCC
>NZ_JBIWMV010000009.1:176265-367998 GCF_044766845.1 Streptomyces sp. NPDC101776
CCCGGGCCGCTGCCCGTGGCGGGGGTGCCCGCGCCCCGCGGCGCGCCCCCCCCCCCCGTTTTTCAGCAGCGGGCGGGGGGGGGGCCGGGGGGGCCCCCCCCCGCCCCCCCCCCCGTCCGTCGTCCGTCGTCCGACTCGAACCCTCGTGACACGACCGCGGTCGTCCGTCCCCCGGTTCGGACTGCCATGACGTGACCGAGGCCGTCGACCGTCCGGCTCGGACCTGTGTGAGGCGACCGCGGCCTTTGGTCGTGCGGCTCGGACTCCCGCGACGTAACTGCCGCCGTCGGTCTTCCGGTTCGGGCCTTCGTGGCGCGACTGCCGCCGTCGGCGGTCCGGTTCAGGCCTCCGGGACGCAACGCCCGCCGTCGGCCGTGCCGTTCAGACTCCGGCCGGAACCTGCGGACGCAGCAGCACCGGCAGTCGGGTCGTGCGCGGCTTGGCCGGGATCTCGGCGACGGCCCGGGGCAGCGCCTGGTCCACGCCGTGCACCACGGACAGGTGCCGGTCCGCCCGGCTGAACGCCGTGTACACCCAGGGCCGGCTGAGTGCCTGCGCCGCGTCCCCGGGGAGCACCACGACCACGGCCTGCCATCGCACCCCCACCGCCTGGTGAGCGGTCAGCGCCCACCCGTGCCGCACGGACTGCTCCACCCGCTCCTTCGGTACGACGACCAGGCCGTCGGGGCAGTCGAGATGCAGCCCCTTGGCGTCGGCCATCAGCACCTTGCCGGAGACCGTACGTCCCGGGGCGGGGGAGTACGCGATCCGGTCGCCGGGGTCGAAGCCGCCGAAGCGGCCGGGGCCGGGGTTGAGCCGCTCCTTCAACGCCACGTTCAGGGCACGGGTGCCCGCCGCGCCGCCATGGCCCGGAGTGATCACCACCGTCTGCTCGGCCGGGACCCCGATCACCCGCGGCACCGAGTCGGCGACGAGCTGCACGGTCCGGTGCACGGCCTCACCGGCGTCCCGTACCGGCACGATCACGACCTCCTTGCCGGGGGCCTCCACCTGGTTGAGCTCGCCGATGCCGATGCCCGAGACGAGCTCGCCCACGGGGCCGAGATCCGGTCGCCGCGAGACGACCTGGGGGCAGGCCTTCGACGCGAGCAGATCGGCGAAGACCCGGCCCGGACCCGCCGACCACAACACCGCCGGATCCCCGGTCAGCACCAGCCGCGCCCCGTCCGGCAGCGACTCGGTGAGCAACGCCGCGGTCTCGACGTCCAGTTGGGGCGCGTCGAGCACGATGAGGAGATCCAGGTCGAGGGCGCCGTCGGTGTCCCGCCCGGGCCCTTCGGTACCGGACAGCAACCCGGCGACGGTGGCGGCGCGGGGGCCGCCGTCCGAGGCCGGGCCCTCCGACTCCGAGGCCGCGCCTTCGGACTCCAAGGCCGCGCCGTCCGACTCCGCGGACCGGGTCAGCAGTGCGGCGAACCGGTCCCGGCCGACCGGACCGTGCGCTGCGGCCCAGGCGCGCAGCCCGAAGGCCGCCGCGGCGCCGAGAAGTGCCGCCGGTTCCTCCAGGGACGTCTCCCCGCCGGTGTGCAGCACCAGACCGTGTCCGGCGACCGCGCGGATCAGCTCGCCGGTGGATCCCCTGACGGCACCTGCCCGCTCCCACTCCGCCGCCGAACCGTCCTCCTTCGGCACCGAGTTGATCAGCTTGGCGAGTCCGTCGGCGAGGCTCTCCTCGGCGAGCGCGTACCGCTCCAGGCCGATCAGCACCCGGACGGGACGCTCCTCGACCACTGGCTCCTCCGAGTACTCCGAATCCTCATCGGAGTCGGACACGTCGTCCGTCCGCTGCACCGGGACCGCAGGCTCGTCCAACGGGTCCTGGAACAGCAGCACTTCGCCCTCCACGATGGCGCTCTGCGTCGCCGCGTCCGGGTCGGGCACCCCTTGCTTGGCCAGTGCGGCCGTCAACGACGACGCCTCCAGGGCCGTATGCCCGGCCAGCGCCGCCTGCTCCAGGAGCCAGCCGACGACGGCACGACCCCGCCGCTCGTCGTCCGGCGCGCACTCGGCGCCGAGCAGCGCCCGCGCGAACCCGTCGGCCTGCTCGGGCCGTACATTCGGGACGCGCAGCAACTGCCAAGGATCCTCGCGGAGTTTATCGTCACCGCCCTCGCCGAGCGCCGCCGCGACCTGTGCCGCGAGCGTCTCGGGCGCGCCGCCCTCGGCCAGCACGCGCCGTACGGACTCGACGGTCTCGGTCGCGGGGACGCCGGGCTCGGCCGCCACGGGCTGGGGGCGCGGCGCGGCGTCGGGGGCGGCGGACCGGCGCGGGGCGGCAGGCTCCGGCTTGGCGAAGGGGGTGGTCACGGGCTTCTCGCCGCTCTCCACGGCCCGTACCGCCGCGAGCAGATCGGCGGCCTTCCCACTGAGCTTGGTCCCGGCCACGATGGGCCCGGTCTTCTCCGCCTTCCGCCGCTCGATCCGCTCCCGCTCCAGCCGCTGCGCCAGCAACTCGGCGGCGGCCTCGGACAGTTCGGCGGCGGCTACCTCGGCCGTGGCTTCCCCGGTGCCCTCGGCGCTCTCCTCGGCCGGCCCCTTGCCACTTTCCGCGGTGTCCGCGGTGCCGTCCGTGACAGTGCCTTCGGTGCCTTCGGCGCCTGCCGCAGTCGTGCCCTCGGCATCCACGTCCGTACCGTCGGCGGCCGAACTCCCCCCGGCCGACGCCCCGTCCGTGCCCCCGACCCCCTCGCCGGCCTCCGCGCCCGTGTCCTCGGCGTCGTCCGACACGGCGCCCCGCGTCGCCTCCGTGTCCTCGGACGGTGAGGTCTCCGTGGTCTCCGGGTCCGTGCTCACAGCGTGCTCCAGTCGTGATCGGGATAGCGGTGCAGAGGCGCCGACACATCGTCGAGCGCTCGGCAGATCTCGTCAGGAAGACTAAGCGCCTCCACTGACAATGCGGCCGTGAGCTGCTGCGCGTTGCGCGCGCCGACGATCGGGGCGGCCACCCCGGGCCGGTCGCGGACCCAGGCGAGGGCGATCTGGAGGGGCGTCACGGCGAGCCCGTCCGCGGCCGTCGTCACCGCGTCCACGATCCGTGTCGCCGTGTCGTCGAGGTACGGCGCGACGAACGGGGCCATGTGCTCCGAGGCGCCGCGCGAGTCCGCCGGGGTCGCGTGCCGGTACTTGCCGGTGAGGACCCCGCGCCCGAGCGGCGAGGAGGGCAGCAGCCCGATGCCCAGGTCGAGCGCGGCCGGCAGCACCTCGCGCTCCACACCGCGCTGCAACAGCGAGTACTCGAGCTGTGTGCTCGCCAGCCGGGTCCGCGTGCCCGGCGCCGCGAGCTGCCACGTCGCGGCCTTGGCGAGCTGCCAGCCGCAGTAGTTGGAGACGCCCGCGTAACGCGCCCGCCCGCTGCTGACCGCGAGGTCCAGGGCCTGGAGGGTCTCCTCCAGCGGGGTGAACGGGTCGAAGGCGTGGATGTGCCACACGTCCACGTAGTCCGTGCCGAGGCGGGCCAGCGAGGCGTCCAGCGCGGCGAGCAGATGGCCGCGCGAGCCGTCGAAACGGCGGTCGGGGTCGGGCACGCTCCCCGCCTTCGTCGAGATGACCAGGTCCCGGCGCGGCACGAGCCCTTCTATGAGCTGTCCGAGCAGATACTCGGCCTCCCCGTCGCCGTACACGTCCGCCGTGTCGACGAGGGTGCCGCCGGCCTCCCAGAACGCCTTCAAGAGGTCCGCGGCGTCATGCTCGTCGGTGCCGCGCCCCCATGTGAGGGTGCCGAGTCCGATCCGGGACACACGAAGGCCGGTACGGCCGAGATGCCTCTGCTCCATGAACGCCGAGATTACTGGCCTGAACCTGCCCTGTGGTTGCCTGTGGATAACCGATTTCCACGATGATCCACAGTCCCTCGCACGGCACGCTCCGTGACCACTCACCGGCACCCGTCCTGTCCGCCCGGACCACCTCGCGCTAGGGTCGGCACAACAGCGACGTTACTGATGGGTAAGGGGTCTGCCATGCAGCTCGGGATCAACCTCGGCTACTGGGGTGCCGGAATGGACGGCGACAATCTGGCCGTGGCCCAGGAGGCCGACCGGCTCGGCTACTCGGTGTGCTGGGCCGCCGAGGCCTACGGCTCCGACGCGGCCACGGTGCTCACCTGGGTCGCCGCGCAGACCGAACGCATCGACGTCGGCTCGGCCATCTTCCAGATCCCGGCCCGTCAGCCCGCCATGACCGCGATGACCGCCGCGACCCTCGACTCGCTCTCCGGGGGCCGCTTCCGCCTCGGTATCGGCGTCTCGGGCCCGCAGGTCTCCGAGGGCTGGTACGGCGTCAAGTTCGACAAGCCGCTGGCACGCACGCGTGAGTACGTCGAGATCGTACGGAAGGCGATGACGCGCGAGCGGCTGTCGTACGACGGCGAGCACTGGACGCTGCCGCTGCCCGGCGGCCCGGGCAAGCCCCTCAAGCTGACCGTCCACCCGGAGCGCGAGCACATCCCGCTGTACATCGCGGCGATCGGCCCGAAGAACCTGGAGCAGACCGGCGAGATCGCCGACGGCGCACTGCTGATCTTCCCGTCCGCCGAGCACCTGGAGGACACCGCCGTACGGCATCTGCGGGCCGGACGCGAGAAGGCGGGCAAGACCCTCGAAGGCTTCGACATCGTCCCGACGGTCCCGCTCGCCCTCGGCGAGGACAAGGACGTCGAGAAGCTCGCCGACACCTTCCGCCCGTACACCGCGCTCTACGTCGGCGGCATGGGCAGCCGGCAGCAGAACTTCTACAACAAGCAGGCCCGGCGCATGGGCTTCGAGGAGGCGGCCACCGAGATCCAGGACAAGTACCTGGCCGGTGACAAGGACGGCGCCGCTGCCGCCATCCCGCACGACCTGATCGACAAGACGACGCTCCTGGGCTCCGTGAACCGCATCGCGGACCGGATGAAGGAGTACGCGGCGGCCGGTGTCACCACCCTGACGCTCGCCCCGGCGGGCTGGACCCTGGAGGAGCGCCTCGCCGCCCTCCGCGCCGGAACCGAAGCACTGGAGCGCGCGGGTCTCGCGTAACGGGGCTCTGTCGTACGGAAGTTTTCTACGGCCGTGGTGGGGGCTCGGGGGGTCTTCCCCGCCACGGCCGTCACGGGGAACAACGCGCGGCAGCCCGTGCGGTTACGCCCCCGTAGGGACATCCGCGGTCCTCCTTTTGGCGGAGTTGTCCGACACAGCTGTTGCAGCACATCTGGCGCCGCATTTGACTCGTTCTTTGCGGAATGCGGCTAAATCCTGCATGGAGGTGCCTTCAGATGCTCTCGGCCAAGAGTCTGTTCCAGGAGATCCTCGACAACGACGAGTCGTTCCGGCTGTTCTGCTCCATCGCGGCCAGCGGCGAAACGCAGGGCGGCTGGGAGAACGGGCGCATCGCCGCCCTCGTCCCGCCGACCGAACGCGACCTCGCCCCCAAGATCAGCAGGCACGGCGCCGACGAGGACAAGCACGGGCGCATCTTCCACGCCCTCATGAAGAAGCGCGGCCTCCAACCCGTCCCGGTACCGGCCGACACCGACTACACGATGCTCCTGGAGCGGCGCGGCATCGGTCTCGCGCACGAGAAACTCAAGGGCGAGCAGCCGCTCACCGTCCAGGACGTCGTCACCTACCTGGCGCACAGCCGGGTCACCGAACAGCGTGCCTCCGAGGAGATGGACCTGCTGCGCAGGAACTTCGCCGACCACCCCGACCTCGGCCGCGCGGTACGGATGATCTCGAACGACGAGGACAACCATCTCGCGTACTGCCACGAGGAGTTGCTGCGCTTCGCGGCCGCCGGACACGGCCGCGCGATCCAGCGCACGCTCCGCGAGTGCGCGCTCGCCGAGATCCGTGTCTACCGGGACGTCAGCCTCGCGGTGATGGCCCACATGGGGCGCGTCCTCGGCTGGCCGCGCGCCAAGTCGGCGGCCCTGGCGGCGGGCATCCACGCCGTGTACGCCTACGAACGGCTCGGCGGCTGGCGGCGGATGGTGTCCCTGAGGATGCCGGAACGCCGCGACGCCCTCGGCGGACCGGCCACGGCGGCGCCCGACTTCGCGTGAGCCCGGGCGGAGGCCGCTACAGCCAGCCGCGTCGCCTGAACGTCCGGTACAGCAGCACCTCCAGGGCGGCCATCAGCAGGATCACCGCCGGGTACCCCCACAGCCAGTGGAGCTCCGGCATGTGGTCGAAGTTCATGCCGTAGATCCCCGCGATCATCGTGGGGACCGCGGCCATGGCGGCCCACCCGGAGATCTTCCGCATGTCGTCGTTCTGCCGGACGCTGGTCTGCGCGAGATGCGCCGCCAGGACGTCCGAGACCAGCCGGTCCAGGCCCTCCACGGACTCGTTGACCTTCATCAGGTGGTCGTTCACGTCCCGGAAGAACGGCCGCGCCTTGTCGTGCACGAACCGCACCCGGTCACCGGCGAACCCGACACCCGCGAGCCGGGTCAGCGGCTGCGCGAGCGGTCCCGTGGCCCGGCGGAACTCCAGGATCTGCCGCTTGAAGGCGTAGATCCGCGACGCAGTGCTGCGCGAACCGCCGCCGGTCGGCGAGAACACCGCCGCCTCCAGCTCCTCCAGGTCGGTCTGCAACTCGCCCGCCACGTCCACGTAGTGGTCGACCACGGCGTCCGCGATCGAGTACAGCACCGCCGTGGGCCCGTGCCGCAGCATCTCCGGCTCCTCCTCAAGACGGTGCCGTACGGCCGCCAGAGGGGCCTCCTCGCCGTGCCGGACGGTGACCACGAAGGAGTCGCCCACGAAGACCATGACCTCACCGGAGGTGACGACGTCGCTGTCCGCCTCGTAGCCCACCGGCTTGAGGACCATGAACAGGGAGTCGTCGTAGACCTCCAGCTTGGGCCGCTGATGCGCGGTCAGGGCGTCCTCGACGGCCAGCGGGTGCAGCGCGAACTCCTGGGTGACCTTGTCGAACTCGCTCTCAGTGGGCTCGTAGAGGCCGATCCAGACGAACGCGTCACCCACCCGACGACAGTGGTCCAGGCCGTCGGAGAAGTCGCCGGGTCCCTCCGTCCGGCGCCCGTCGCGGTAGATGGCGTAGTCGACGATCACGGTGCGTATTCTCCCGCCGTCCGGCCGAAACCGCACCCTGGCGTACGCCTACCCTTGGCGGCATGCCCACGTTGATCCTTGTCCGGCACGGACGTTCGACCGCCAACACCGGGGGAGTGCTCGCCGGCTGGACGCCCGGTGTCGCCCTCGACGAGCGCGGCAACGCCCAGGCCGCCGCGCTCCCCGGACGGCTCGCCGCGCTGCCGATCGCCGAGGTCGTCGCCAGCCCGCTGCAACGCTGCCAGGAGACCCTCCAGCCCCTCCTGGACGCCCGTCCCGACCTGCGGCTGCACACCGAGGAGCGGATCGGGGAGTGCCACTACGGCGACTGGTCCGGCCGCAAGCTCGCCGAGCTGTCGGGCGAGCCCCTGATGGAGGTCGTCCAGGCGCACCCCTCGGCCGCCGCGTTCCCCGGCGGCGAGTCGATGCGCGCGATGCAGACCCGCGCCGCCGAGGCCGTACGCGAGTGGAACGCGCGCGTGGAGCGCGATCACGGCGCCGACGCCGTCTACCTCATGTGCTCGCACGGCGACATCATCAAGTCCCTTGTCGCGGACGCACTCGGACTTCATCTCGACCTCTTCCAGCGGATCTCCGTAGAACCGTGTTCCATCACAGCGATCCGTTACACCCGTCTCAGGCCCTTTCTCGTACGGCTCGGGGACACCGGTGATCTCGCCCCCCTGGCGCCGCGCGAGGAGCCCCCGGGCGACGACGCCACGGTCGGGGGCGGCGCGGGCGCACCGTGATCGTCGGCCGCAGTAGGGTGAAGCGGCAGCAGTAGCGCCGCACTTGTCAGCAGTCGATCCCAATGGAGACAGGACGTGTCCCGTCAGGTGTTCCTCTACGATCCGCCGGACCGCTTCGTAGCCGGTACGGTCGGTCTGCCCGGGCGCCGTACGTTCTTCCTCCAGGCCGCCGCCGGCCCTCGGGTGACCAGCGTGGCCCTGGAGAAGACGCAGGTGGCCGCGCTCGCCGAGCGCATGGACGAGCTTCTGGACGAGGTCGTACGGCGCAGTGGCGGCAGCGCGGCCGTCCCGGCCGTCACCCCCACCGAGATCTCCGACACCCGCCCCCTGGAGTCCCCCGTCGAGGAGGAGTTCCGCGTCGGCACCATGGCGCTCGCCTGGGACGGTGAGGAGCAGCGCATGATCGTCGAGGCGCAGGCCCTCGTCGAGCTCGACGCCGACACCGACGAGGACCTCGCCGAGGCCGAGGAGCGACTCCTCCAGGACGAGGAGAACGGACCCCCGATGCTGCGGGTCCGCCTCACCGGCGCCCAGGCCCGCGCCTTCGCCAAGCGGGCCCTGGACGTCGTCAACGCCGGCCGGCCGCCCTGCCCGCTGTGCAGCCTCCCGCTCGACCCGGAAGGACACGTATGTCCGCGCCAGAACGGATACCGCCGCGGAGCGTGACCACGGCCGAGCTGCTCGCCAAGGGTGAGCTGAAGGTGCGCGGACAGATCCGCGAGGCCTCGAACGCGGTGCTCCTGTGCTCCGTGACGTACGAGGGCCGCGAGGCGTCCTGCGTGTACAAACCCGTCGCCGGTGAGCGGCCCCTGTGGGACTTCCCGGACGGCACCCTCGCCCAGCGCGAGGTCGCCGCCTACGAGGTCTCCGAGGCGACCGGTTGGGGCCTTGTGCCGACCACCGTGCTGCGCGACGGGCCGTACGGCGAGGGCATGTGCCAGCTGTGGATCGAGGCGTCGACCGACGGCGGCGGGTCCGAACTGCTCGCCCTGGTCGACGCGGAGGAGCCCGAAGAGGGCTGGAAGGCCATCGGGTTCGCCGAGGTCGGTGAGGGGAAGCCCGCCCTCCTGGTGCACGCCGACGACGAGCGGCTGCGCCGGCTCGCCGTCCTCGACGCCGTGATCAACAACGCCGACCGCAAGGGCGGCCACCTGCTGCCCGCCGACGAGGGCCGCCTCTACGGCATCGACCACGGAGTCACCTTCAACGCCGAGAACAAGCTGCGCACCCTCCTGTGGGGCTGGGCGGGCGAGCAGCTCACTCCGGAGGCGGTCGACGTCCTCCAGGGGCTCAGAGAGGCGCTCAGGGACGGTGGCGGGCTCGCCGCGAAGCTCGCCGAGCTGATCACCGCCGTCGAACTCGACGCCACACGCGCACGTGTCGACGCGATGCTCGCGGCCGGCCGGCATCCCGAGCCGAGCGGGGAGTGGCCGGCGATTCCGTGGCCGCCCGTGTAGCAGCACGGCGAGCGGAATCGCGCAAGAGGGCCTTACCGGTCATCCGGGCCGCTCCGGTTCGTATGCGAAACATCCGTCCGGTTACGCTCATGACATGTATGCCTGGCCCGCTTCTGAGGTCCCCGCCCTGCCCGGCAAGGGCCGCGACCTCCGGATCCACGACACCGCGACCGGCGGTCTGGTCACCCCTGACACCGGTCCCGTAGCCCGTATCTACGTCTGTGGCATCACGCCGTACGACGCCACCCACATGGGACACGCGGCGACCTACAACGCGTTCGACCTTGTGCAGCGCGTGTGGCTCGACACCAAGCGGCAGGTTCACTACGTCCAGAACGTGACCGACGTCGACGACCCGCTGCTGGAGCGCGCCGAGCGCGACGGCATCGACTGGGTTGCCCTCGCCGAGAAGGAGACCGCGCTCTTCCGCGAGGACATGACCGCGCTGCGCATGCTGCCCCCGAAGCAGTACATCGGCGCGGTCGAGGCGATACCCGGCATCGTGCCGCTCGTCGAGCGTCTCAGGGACGCCGGTGCCGCTTACGAACTCGAGGGTGACACCTACTTCTCCGTCGGCTCCGACCCCCACTTCGGCAGGGTCTCGGGCCTCGACGCCGCCGCGATGCGGCTGCTGTCCGCCGAGCGCGGCGGCGACCCGGACCGCCCGGGCAAGAAGAACCCGCTCGACCCGATGCTGTGGCTCGCCGCCCGCGAAGGCGAACCGAGCTGGGACGGCGGCTCACTCGGCCGCGGCCGGCCCGGCTGGCACATCGAGTGCGTGGCCATCGCCCTGGACCACCTCGGCATGGGCTTCGACGTGCAGGGCGGCGGCTCCGACCTCGCCTTCCCGCACCACGAGATGGGCGCCTCGCACGCCCAGGTGCTGACCGGCGAGTTCCCCATGGCCAAGGCGTACGTCCACGCCGGCATGGTCGGCCTCGACGGCGAGAAGATGTCGAAGTCCCGGGGCAACCTCGTCTTCGTCTCCGCGCTGCGCCGCGAGGGCGTCGACCCGGCCGCCATCCGGCTCGCCCTGCACTCCCACCACTACCGCTCCGACTGGGAGTGGACCGACCAGGTGCTCGCGGACGCGGTCGCCCGGCTCGCCCGCTGGCGTGCCGCCGTCTCCCGGCCCGACGGACCGTCCGCCGAGCCGCTCGTCGAGGAGATCCGCGAGGCTCTCGCCAACGACCTGGACGCCCCGGCCGCACTCGCCGCCGTGGACCGCTGGGCGGCCCTCCAGGAGACGGACGGCGGCACCGACGAAGGCGCCCCCGGCGTCGTGTCCCGTGCCGTCGACGCCCTGCTGGGCGTGGCCCTGTAGCCGTCGCCGTACACAAAGAAGGCGGTGCGCGTCACGCGCACCGCCTTCCTTCACAGCCCGGGACTCAGTCCTCGGCGGAGTCCTCGTCGTCGTTCTCGGGCCCGGCCTCGGGCTCCGTGTCCGGCTTCGTGGGTCTCGTCGGCTTCGTACGGCCGGGGTTGTCCCGCAGATACGACGCGCTGTCGCTGCCGTCCGCCGTGGCATGCCCACCGGGCGGCGGACTGCCACCGCCGTCCCTGCGCCGCAGATAGCGCTCGAATTCGCGGGCGATCGCCTCGCCCGACGCCTCCGGCAGCTCCGCGGTGTCGCGGGCCTCCTCCAGCGTCTGCACGTACTCGGCCACCTCGCTGTCCTCGGCGGCCAGTTGATCCACACCGACCTGCCAGGCGCGCGCGTCCTCGGGCAGCTCGCCCAGCGGGATGCGGACGTCGATCAGGTCCTCCAGGCGGTTCAGCAGCGCCAGCGTGGCCTTCGGGTTGGGCGGCTGCGACACGTAGTGCGGCACCGCCGCCCACAGTGACACGGCCGGTACGCCCGCGTGCGTGCACGCCTCCTGAAGGATGCCGACGATCCCGGTGGGACCCTCGTACTTGGTCTCCTCCAGGTCCATCCGCTGCGCCAGATCCGCGTCGGACGTGGTCCCGCTGATCGGCACCGGACGTGTGTGCGGGGTGTCACCGAGCAGCGCGCCCAGGATCACCACCAGCTCCACGCCCAGCTCGTGCGCGAAGCCCAGCAGCTCGTTGCAGAACGAGCGCCAGCGCATCGACGGTTCGATACCTCGGACAAGTACGAGATCACGCGGTTTCTCGCCACCGACCCGGACCACCGAGAGGCGCGTCGTCGGCCAAGTGATCTTTCGCACACCGGAATCCATCCACACCGTGGGCCGGTTGACCTGGAAGTCGTAGTAGTCCTCGGCGTCCAGGGCCGCGAACACCTCGCCCTTCCACTCCCTGTCCAGGTGCGCGACCGCGGTGGAGGCGGCGTCGCCGGCGTCGTTCCAGCCCTCGAACGCGGCCACCATCACTGGGTCGATCAGCTCGGGAACCCCCTCCAGCTCGATCACCCAGCGCCTCCTTCCGATCTGCCCTCGCGTACGCCCCAACCTTACGGCGTCCGACGGAGGCGCCCGCAGCCCCCTTGCACGGGGGAGTGACCCCATGCCTGCCCCGTCCGGGACGGTCGAACACACAAGATCGCCACCCGGTGCCGACAGGGACCGGCCGGTCACTCCTCCGATGCATCAACCGGCCGCCCGCCAGAGAGCCCACTCGATCACAGGGTCGAGCGCAGCCACTGCTCCACGCTCGCGATGTGCACCGTCGCCCACGACCGCGCCGCCTCCGCGTCCCGGTCGCGCAGCGCGCCCAGGATCGCCCGGTGCTCGTGCAGGGTCCGGCTCACCGCGTCCTCCTGGGTCAGCCCGCGCCAGATCCGGGCCCGTGTGGTGGGTCCGGACAGACCGTCGAGCAGCGAGCAGAGCACGGAGTTGCCGGAACTCTGCACGATGCCCCGGTGGAACTCCAGGTCGCAGGCGACCAGTTCCTCCACCGAGGGCGCCCCGCCCAGCGCGTCCAACTGGGCGCTGAGCGCGTCCAGTTGCTGTTCGCTGATCCGCAGGGCCGCCATCCCCGTGGCCGCGGGCTCCAGAATCCGCCGTACGGCCAGGAATTCGAGGACCGTGTCGTCCCGGTGGAAGTCGACGACGAAACTCAGCGCCTCCAGCAGGAGTTGGGGATCCAGACTCGTGACGTACGTGCCGTCGCCCTGCCGCACGTCCAGGATGCGGATCAGCGAGAGGGCGCGCACGGCCTCCCGGAGGGAGTTGCGGGACAGGCCCAGTTCGGCGGCGAGTTCGCTCTCCTTGGGCAGCCGGTCCCCGGGACGCAGCGCGCCGGAGACGATCATTCCCTTGATTTTCTCGATCGCCTCATCGGTGACTGCCATGGCCGGCCTCCCTGTTGCTCAGACATCCGATGTATCAGGCATATTATGGGGGTTCAGTGGGCTGAACGGGAGGGAAATCCACAGCTCAGGCAAGTGATTCGAGCTCCGCGAGCACGGCTTCCTCGTCCAGCGTGCCCAGTGTCCGGTTCCGCATCAGCACCCGGCCGTCCACGACCGTGTCCCGTACGTCCGCCGAGTGCGCCGCGTACGCGAGCGTCGACCACGGGTCGTGCAGCGGCCGCAGATGCGGTGCCCCCAGGTCGAGCACGATGAGATCGGCCCGCTTCCCGGTCTCGAGCGACCCCAGATGATCACCCAGGCCGAGTGCCCGCGCGCCCTCGATCGTCGCCATCCGTACGGCCTGTTCGGCACCGACCGCCGTCGGGTCGCCACCCGCCTTGTGCACGAGCGCGGCCTGTCGTACGGCGCCCAGCACGTCCAGCGTGTTGGAGCTGACGGCCCCGTCCGTGCCCAGGCCGACGGTGACGCCCGCGCTGAGCAGCCGGGGCACCGGCGCGATACCGCAGCCCAACTTCAGGTTGGACACCGGACAGTGGGCCACCGACGTGCCCGTGCGGGCCAGCGCCGCGATCTCCAGGCCGGTCAGGTCCACGGCGTGCGCGAGCAGCAGATCGGGACCGAGCAGCCCCAGCGAGTCGAGCAACTCCACAGGCCGCTTGCCGTACTTGACCTCGACGGTGGCGACCTCGGTCGGGTTCTCCGCCGCGTGGATGTGCAGCAGCGCACCGAACTCCCGTGCCAGGGCGGCGATGTCGACGAGCTGGTCGGGGGCGAGGGTGTACGTCGAGTGCGCGAACAGGATCGGGCGCAGGCCCGGCCGTGCCTCGCTCCGCGCCGCCAAGTCCCGCCGCGCCCAGTCCAGTCGGTCCTCGTACGCGATGCCGTCCGGCGGCTCCGGTACGTCCATGAACGTCGGCCCGGTGTGCAGCCGCCAGCCCGCCTCACGGGCCGCCTGCTCGGCCGCCTCGTGGAACCAGTACATGTCGAGCGCCGAGGTCACCCCGGCCCGCACGCTCTCCGCGATCGCGAGCCGCACCGCCGCCGCCACGTTCTTCGGCGCCAGCAGCTCGGCCTCCCACTTCAACACCCGCTCCAGGAAGCCCTGGAGAGTGACGTCGTCGGCGCGGCCACGCAGCAGCGTCATCGCGAGATGTGTATGCGTGTTGATGAGCCCGGGCAGGACGAGACAACCCGACGCGTCAATGGACTCCCTTGCCGTGAACCGAGTTGTCAGCTCTTCGGCCGGTCCTACGGCGACGATCTCGCCCTCGTGGACGGCAACCGCCCCGTCCCGTACGACAGTTCCGGCCTCGTCGACGGTGAGGACGTCCCCGCCGTGCACCAAAAGATCGATGCTGGTGGTGCTCACGCGGTCAACTCCTCGGCCTCGGCGAGCAGTCGGAGCGCCTCCAGGGAAACGACCGCGCCGCGCTCGACACCGGCCGCGACGACCTCCCGGTGCGGGTCGTACCCACCGGTGGCGTCCTCGTCGACGAGTTCATCGGCGTTGGCACCGTCGATCACCAGCACCCCGCCCGCGACAAGCCCCCGCAGCGAGGCCGTCACCAGCAGCGCCGACAGCTCCATCTCGATCGCCGCGAGCCCGGCACCGTCGTAGGAGAAGAGCGGGATGAGGCCGGGCTGGAAGGCCGCCCGGGTCCACACGATCCCCCGGTGGTGCGGGGCGCCGGTCTCGCGGGCGGCGCGCTGGAGGGCGAGGACCGCCTCGGGGGCGGCGACCGCCGGGTACTCCGGCGGGAGCAACTGCTGGGTGACACCGTCGTCGCGTACGGCCGCCTCCGCGATCACGAGGTCGCCGTCGCCGACGCCGGGCTTCATCGCACCCGCCGTGCCGAAGCGCAGGAAGGTGCGGACCCCCGCGTCCGCCAGCTCCTGGAACAGCAGGATCGCGCCGGGACCGCCCACCCCGTGCGAGGCGACGACGACCGGCAGGCCCTTCCAACTCCCGCTGAACACACGGTATTCGCGGTGGTACGACACCTCCTCGGCGCCGTCGAGCAGCGCGGCGACGGCGGCCGCACGGGCCGGGTCGCCGACGACGACCGCGCGCGCGGGAAGTCCGGTGCGCGGTACGCGGGTGATGGGCAGCAGGTCCTGCGTCATGTGGTGGCTCCGGAAGGGGAGTTGACGGTACGGCGACGGCGGCGGGCCGTCGAGAGGAAGAGGGCGACGAGCGTCACGACGTACGGCGCGGCGTCGGTGGCCTGTTGGGGCAGGCCGACGCCCTGGAGGCGGAAGCCGGCGGCCTCGGCGAGACCGAAGAGCAGCGCCGCGAGCAGCACACCGACGGGTGCCGCGCGGCCGAGCATGACCGCGACGACCGCGATCCAGCCCCGGCCCGCCGTCATGTTCTCGGAGAACAACGTGACGTTCCCGAGCGCGAGTTGGGCCCCCGCGAGCCCGCACAGGACACCGGAGATCAGCACCGCCGCGTACTTGTACTTCGCCGGACTCACCCCGAGCGTGGCCGCCGCGTCCGGTGCCTCACCGACACCGCGCAGCCTCAGCCCCCACACATGGCGGGACAGCATCACGGAGGCCACCGCGACCGCGACGAACGCCAGATACGCGAGCGGGGTGAAGCCGCCGATCAACGGCAGTCCGGCGAGTGACGGATCGTCGAAAGTGCCCTGCACACCGAAGACCGTACGCAGGAGGAAGCTGGTCAGGCCAACCGCCAGGAGATTCATGGCGATTCCGAGAACTACCGCGTCCCCGCGCAGAGTCACCGCACCCACGGCCAGGATCAGCGAGTACGCGGCTGCCGCGAGGGCGGCGGCGAGGACGCCGAGCCAGGCGCTGCCCGTGAACCAGCTCGTGGCCACCGACGTGAAGCAGCCCATCAGCATCATGCCTTCGAGGCCGATGTTGAAGACCCCGGCGCGCTCGCACAGGGCGCCGCCGAGTGCGGCCAGCAGGATCGGGGTCAGCGCGCGCAGCGCCGACATCAGCAGATCGGAGTCGAAGAACATCACGCGGCCCCGCTTTCCTGAGTACGCCTGGTGAACCACTTCGTCGGGAAGCGGAGTCGGGCCGCGAGGAACACGATCACGATGGCCTGGAGCACCTGGGTCAGCTCGCGCGGCACCTCGGTCGTCCGCTCCATCGCCAGGCCGCCGACGGCGAGCACGGCGAAGAAGAAGGAAGCGATGACTGTGCCGAGCGGCGCCGCTGCTGCCAACAGCGCCGCCGTAAGTCCCGTCCAGGTGTAGCCGGGTGCGGTGAGCGAGCCGTCCACGAAGCGGTACGGGAAGCTCAACACCCCTATGGCGCCCACGAGTCCGGCCAGCGCGCCGGACACGGACATCAACTTGAGGGTCAGGCCCCGGCGTTCGACACCCGCGTAGGCGGCGAAACGGGAGTTGAGGCCCGTCATGCGGATCTCGTAGCCGAACGCCGTGCGCTTGTCGGTGAACCAGTACCCGGCCGCCGCGAGGACGATGAGGAGCAGGCCCACCGTGACCGTCGAGTCGCCGAACGCGGGCAGTGCCACGCCGTCCGGCATCGCGCGGGTCTGGGGGAGGCTGGAGCCGGGTTCCTTGAGCGGATAGCGCGCCAGGTAGGAGGCCAGCGAGACCGCCGGATAGCTCAGCAGCAGGCTGCTGACCAGGAGCGGGACGCCGAGACTGTTCTCGCACAGGGCGGCCAGGGCGGCGTACGCGGCGCCCGCCGCCATGCCCGCGAGCAGCGCCAGGACGACGGTCAGGGGCGCCGGCAGCGGGGAGTAGAGGCCGGTCACGGCCGCCGTGATGCCGCCGAGGACCATCTGTCCGTCGCCGCCGAGGTTGATCAGCCCGGCCCGCAGCGGGATCGCGAGCGCGAGTGCCATGCCGAGCACGCTGGTGCCGGTGCTCAGCGTGGAGCCGATGCCGTCGGCGCCGAGCGAGCCGGTGAGGACCGCGCTGTAGGCGCTGAGCGGGTCCGCGCCGGTGCCGAGCAGGAACAGGGCGCCGATGACCAGGCCCGCGAGCACGGAGAAGGTGACGGGGGAGCGCAACACCCCTGATATGCGCGGTATTCGAGTGTGTGCCATGTCAGTCGACGGCCTCCGTCGGCGGTACGGCCCCGCCCGCCATGGCGAGCCCGAGCGCCCGTTCGTCCGCCTCGTCCTTCGTGTACGTCGCCGTGACCCGTCCCTCGTACATGACCAGGACCCGGTCCGCGAGGCCCCGGATCTCGCTCAGTTCGGCGGAGACGAGGAGGACGGCGTGACCGGCGTCGCGGTAGGCGACGATCTGGTCGTGGATGTTCTGGATAGCGCCGATGTCGACTCCGCGCGTGGGCTGCTCGACGAGCAACAGCGGTGCCTCATGGGCGAGTTCGCGGCCGATCAGCAGCTTCTGCAGATTGCCGCCGGACAGCGCGGAGGCGGGCACCTCGGGGGTGGCCGCCTTGATGCCGAAGCGCTCGATCAGCCGCCCCGCGTGGGCGCGTACGGACGCGGGAGGCAGAAGTCCCTTGGTGGACAGGGACGTTCGGTGGTGGCCCATCGCGAGGTTGTCCGCGACGGTGGCCGCCGGTGCTGTACCGACCGCGTGCCGGTCCTCCGGGACGTAGGCGAGACCTTGTGCCCGGCGCTCGGTGGCCGAGGCGTGGGTGATGTCCCGCCCCTTGAGGCTCACCTGTCCGGAGGCGACGGGCCGTAGCCCGGCCAGGGCCTCGATCAGCTCGCTCTGGCCGTTGCCCGCGACGCCCGCGATCCCGACGATCTCCCCGGCGTGGACGGTGAGTCCCACATCGTGGACAGCGTCGGTGGTGAGGTCTCTCACGTCCAGGACCACGTCACCGGGGGTGCCGGGCGCGTGCACGCGGTTCAGCTCGACCGCGCGGCCGGTCATCGCGGCGGCGATCTCGTCGGCGGAGGTCTCGGTGGTGACCAGGCGGGCGACCACCCGGCCGTCCCGCAGCACGGTCACGTTGTCGCTGCCTTCGAGGACCTCGCGCAGCTTGTGGGTGACAAGGATCACCGTTCGACCCTGCGCGGCCAGCGACTTGAGGACCGCGAACAGGGCGTCCGCCTCGGCCGGGGTGAGCACGGCGGTCGGCTCGTCGAGGATCAGCGTGCGGGCCCCGCGATGCAGCAGCTTCAGGATCTCCACGCGCTGGCGCAGCCCGACCGGCAACTCCCCGACCCGGGCGTCCGGATCGACGGCGAGCCCGTGCTCCTCGGCCAGCTCACGCACCCGGCGGCGGGCCGCGGCCCGGTCCACCAGGCCGAAGCGGCGCGGCTCGGCGGCGTAGACGACGTTCTCGGCGACCGTCAGCGAGTCGAACAGCTTGAAGCTCTGGTGGACCATGCCGAGCCCGGCGGCCATCGCGGCGCTCGGGTCGCCGAAGGTCACCTCGCGGCCGTCGATCCGGATGGAGCCCGCGTCGGCGCGCTCCATGCCGTAGAGGATCGACATGAGGGTGGACTTGCCGGCGCCGTTCTCGCCCATGAGGGCGTGGATCTCGCCGCGTCCGACGGTCAGGTCGACGTCGTCGTTGGCGAGCGTGCCGGGGAACCGCTTGGTGATTCCCCGGAGCTCGACCGCGACTTCGGCATCAACTGGCGGCGGGGTCATCGACCTTCAGCTCTCCGGACACGATCTGGTCGCGCAGCGCCTTGACCTTCGCGAGGACGTCCTTGTGCTGGGCGATCACGCACTTCGACGAGTCGACGCCCGCCTCCAGGCCGGTGAGGCTGATGCCGCCCTCCTTCAGGCCGTACGACACCGTGGTGCCGGTCTTGCCCGCGAGGACCTGCTCGACACCCTTCTCCACGGCGACGTCCGTCTTCTTGATCACGTTGTCGACGACCGTGCCGGGGGAGGAGACGCACTGGTTGACGTCGACGCCGTACGCGAACGCGCCCTTGGCCTTCGCGGCCTCGAACACGCCGTAGTTGCCGGCCGCGGCGGCCGCCATGATCTGGTCGGTCCCCTTCGAGAGTAGCGAGTTGGCCTGCTCCTTGGCGCGCGCCGAGTCGTCGAACGGGGACTGGCCGCCGACGAAGCGCGTCGACGCGGACGTCTTCGCGGCGACCTTCTTGGCGCCGGCCGCGAACGGGTCGCTGTAGCGGCGGAACTGGGGCGTGTCGAGCACGTCCACCGCGCCGACCTTGCCGCTCTTGCTCAGCAGCCCGGCCTCGGCGCCCGCGAGATAGACACCCTCGTGCTCACGGAAGACCGCGCAGGTGACGTTCGGATACGTCTTCGTCGTGCACGCGTCGATCATCAGGAACTGCTGCTTCGGGTGCGCCTTGGCCTGCTGCGCCACGATGTCGGCGAACTCGAAGCCGACCAGCACGATCACGTTCGGGCTCGCGCCCACGGCGGCCTGCACGTTCTGCTGCTGGGACGCGGTGTCCGTGGACTCGTAGACCTTCTCGGTCCCGTCGTGCGTCTTCGCGGCGGCCTTCACACCGGTGACGGCGAGCTTCAGGAACTCGTTCTGGCCGACGGCGTCGGGCGTGACCAGCGTGAACGACTTCCCGCTGCTGCCGCTCGAACTGTCCGAGGCGTCGGTCTTCGCGGCGGCGTTGCAGGCGGTGGCGGCGGTGACCATGAGCGTGGTGGCGGCGACGAGCTGAAGGGTGCGACGTGATCTGCGGAGCATGAGGACCTTCCGGGGTACGGCAAGGCGCGCTCCGGCGGGAGCGCGTGCGACCAGATGGTGAGACAGGGTGAGACGAGGGATGGACGCGAGAGGGACAGGTCAGCGTCGACAGCAGTCGCTCGCGCAGCGGCCGTAGTCGAGGAAACGGCGCATCGTCAGCAGCACACGTCCTCCTTCGTCTCGGCCTTCGGGCTGCGGCTGCTGGACTTTAACATTGCTTTTGAGACACCTGCTCGACTGTCTCGAACTGTGGTTCTCCCTGGTCATGTACCGTGTCCGGCACCATCGGAACAGCAGGAGTGTCCCGTTATGTCCCAGGAATTGCGTGCGGTCGACTGGACCGGCAGCGGCCTCGCGCTCATCGACCAGACCCTGCTCCCGCATCGCAACGAGACGATGGATGTCCACGATGTGGACACTCTGGTCGACGCGATCCAGCGGCTCGTGGTGCGCGGGGCGCCCGCGATCGGGGCGGCCGGCGCGTACGGCGTCGCACTCGCGCTCATCGAGGGCGAGCGGAAGGGCTGGACCGAGGCCGAGACCCGCGCGGCCGTCGCCCGCGTCCGCGAGGCCCGGCCCACCGCGGTCAACCTCATGGTGTGCGTGGACCGGGTCATGACCCGATTCGAGGAGGGCCTCGACGCCGTTCTCGAAGAGGCCGCCGCCGTCCAGCGCGAGGACGTCGCCGCCAACCGCGCGATGGGCGCCTTCGGCGCGGACTGGCTGGTCCAACGGGTGGGCGTGGAACGGCCGTTGAGGCTTCTGACGCACTGCAACACCGGCGCGCTGGCGACCGCCGGGTGGGGCACCGCACTCGGCGTCATCCGCGAACTGCACGCGCGCGGGCTGGTGGAGGTCGTCTACGCCGACGAGACGCGCCCCCTCCTCCAGGGATCACGCCTGACCGCCTGGGAGTTGGTGCAGGAGGGCATCCCGCACTATGTCCAGGCCGACGGCGCCGCCGCCGGCACGATCCTGCGCGGCGAGGTCGACGCGGCCATCGTCGGCGCCGACCGCATCGCGGCCAACGGCGACACCGCGAACAAGGTAGGCACGGTCGGTGTCGCCCTCGCCTGCGCGGACGCCGGCATCCCGTTCCTGGTGGCGGCCCCCACGACCACGGTCGACCTCTCCACCAAGACCGGCGCCGAGATCCACATCGAACTCCGCGGCGAGGCCGAGGTGTTGGAGTGGGCGGGGGTGCGGACGGCTCCGGCGGAGTCGCGCGGCCACAACCCCGCGTTCGACGTGACACCGGGCCGCTTGGTAACCGGACTGGTCACGGAGCGAGGCGTGTTGGAAGTGTCGGCAGGCGAACTCCCGGCCAGCCACTTGAAGTAGCCAAGCCCCCGCGCCCTGTCTCTGTCTTTTAGGGGCGCGGGGAACTGCGCGACCAGCCCCCACCGGCCCGCACTGTGACTACAACCCTCAACCCTGCGTAAGTTCCAACTCCAGCAACCACTCGACTACTTCGGTGTGATGCCGGGCCTGACGAGGATCCGCCCCCCACACATACAGCCCGTGCCCGGCCACAACCACCGCCGGCATGCGAGCATCCCGAGCCGCCTCAAGCCGATCCCCGAGCACCTTCATGTCCTGGCTGTTGGCGATGACAGGCAAGGTCACCTCGACATCATGCGCAGGCTGCCCGACACCCTTGAGCATCTCGACGTCCTTGAACACGATCCCGCCCGGCGCACGCCGCCCCATCGCGACAGACGCCACGGTATGCACATGAACCACCGCCCCCGCACCGGTCAACGCGGCGACACGAGCGTGCAGTTCGGCCTCGGCAGACGGCTTACCACCACGAACCGCCGCCCCGTCCGAGTCCACCAACACCACATCCGCGGCCGTCAGTTCACCCTTGTCGTGCCCACTCGCCGTGACGGCGAGCAGCAGCGGATCCCGGGACAGCACCACCGACAAGTTGCCGGAGGTCCCCCGCATCCAGCCGAACGAGGCGAACCGGGCGGACTCGGCGGCGAGTCGAGCCCCCGCCTCCTCAAGGTCGAGGGCGCTGATCTCGGTGGTCACGTGGTGCTCCTTGAACTGGTGATGCTGATCTCGTCGAACGCCCCCGCCTGCGCGTGGTCGCCGACACCTTGCTCGAAGTACGGCTCTCCCGGTCGTCGTACACCCACCGCGTGCCAGCCCGCGGCCACGGCCGCGTCCAGCTCGCCGGGCCGGTCGGAGAGGAAGAGCAGCCGGGACGGTTCGACGCCTGTCGCCGCCGCGATACGGCGGTACGACTCCGGCTCCTGCTTGGGGCCGGCGTTCTCCGTGTCGTAGAGACCGGAGACGAGCGGCAGCAGATCGCCCTCGGGGCTGGACGTGAACCACGCCCGCTGAGCCGCCACCGACCCGGACGAGTAGACGTACAGCCGAAGTCCCGCCGTGTGCCAGGTGCGCAGGGCCGGTACGACGTCGTCGTAGAAGTGCGAGACGAGGTCGCCGCGGGCGAAGCCCTCCGACCAGATGATGCCCTGGAGGGTCTTCAGCGGGGTGGCCTTGCGGTCCTCGTCGAGCCAGGTGTTGAGGGTCTTCTCGATCTGTACGGCGTCGGCGTCCGGGGTGTCCGTCAGCTCGCGGACCTGCGCGATCGCCCGGGCCACCGCAGGGTCCTCGGCCCGCTCGGCGAGCAGCGCGGCGAAGCGCGAGCGCGAGTACGGGTAGAGCACGTCGACGACGAAACCCGTGGCGCTCGTGGTGCCCTCGATGTCGAGCACCACGGCGTCCGCGGTGTACCGCAAGGTCACGCGGCGGCCTTGTCCCGCTGGTAGCCGGCGTCGATCGTGTCGTAGTCGGGGAAGCGCGAGGCGATGGTCGAGCCGGTGAAGTTGCCGACCCAGCCGTCCTCCTCGTGGAAGAAGCGGATCGCGGTGAAGGCGGGCTCGGTGCCCATGTCGAACCAGTGGGTGGTGCCGCGCGGCACGCCCAGCAGGTCGCCCTTCTCGCAGTAGACGGCGTTCACCTCGCCGTTCACGTGCAGGTAGAAGATGCCGGAGCCGGAGACGAAGAAACGGACCTCGTCATCGTCGTCGTGCGTGTGCTCCTGGAGGAACTTCGCTCGGGCGCCGGCCGCCTTCGCCGGGTACTCCGGGTCGTCGCTGGGGTGCAGACCGAGGACGTCGACGGTGGTGAAGCCCTCCTCGGCGTTGAGCTTCTCGATCTCCGGGCCGTACGCGGCGAAGACGGTGTCGCTGTCGGCGTCGGCCGGGACGTCCTCACGGATCGGCCACTGCTCGTAGCGGACGCCGATGGGGGCGAGCGCGGCGGCGATCTCGACGGGGTCAGCGGTGCGGCGCACGAGCGTCTCGGGGCCGGACTCGGACCAGGTCGTCAGCAGGGTCATGGGAGCAACTCCGAAAAGGTGGGCGTGATGTCCGGATACCGAGACGGTCACCGGATCGGTGGGGGGAGGGGCGGCGCGTACAACGCGGCCCGTCATACCGGGTCGGGGCCGGTTATGTGATGGTAACCGCCGTCGGTGAACAGGCCTGATGTGACGTAGTCGTTGTCTCACCTGATGAGAAACCGCTTCCATCCCTTTGACCAATGGCTGGAATCGTTCTCATGATCTGTTTATGAAGACGCTGCTGCTCGTGCGGCGGCTGTACGTGGACTTGCTCCGGTCGACCACAGCCAGCTGTCGCTGACCACACCCGGAGCCTCCGGCGCGCCCCGTATTGCGGGCCGCCCGCCGCCTGTCCCACCCGCTCGTGCGAAGGCGCACGCCCGTGTGCGATGGCGCGTTTTCGCCCCTGCTCCGGGTGAGCACTCCGCCCTTCCTCGCCTCGGCAGTACCCCGCACCAGGAGCCACTCATGTCCCGTATCCGCGTCCCCCTCGCCGCGCTCTCGCTCGCCTCCGTCTCCGCCCTTCTGCTGGCGGGCTGCTCGCAGTCCACGGACGCCTCGAAGAGCAGCGCCGACACGGCCGCCTCGGCCTCGGCCGCCACGGGCAAGAAGCCGGCCCCCTTCAGCAAGGGCACGGTCAAGGTCGCCCTGGTACGGCAGAGCGGCGCAGGCGACTACTTCGAGCAGTGGGGCAACGGCGCGAAGGCGCAGGCCAAGGCCCTCGGCATCGACCTGACCGTGTACGACGCGCAGGCCGACAACGCCAAGCAGGCCACCGACCTGTCCTCGGCGATCAACTCCGGCGCGCAGGCGATCATCGTCGACCACGGCTTCCCGTCCACGATCCAGCCCGAGATCGACCAGGCCGTGAAGAAGGGCATCAAGGTCGTCGTCTACGACGTCGACCAGACCAACAAGTCCGTGATCAGCACCGAGCAGGACGACGCGAGCATGGCCAAGGCCGTTCTCGACGTGATGGCCCAGACGGTCGGCAAGAACGCCAAGGTCGGCTACGTCAACGTGGCCGGCTACGCGGCCCTCGACAAGCGCAACTCCGTCTGGAAGACCGCCGTCGACGCCAACGGCTGGAAGCAGCAGTTCAAGGTCGGCAAGGTCACCGACTCCACGGCCACCGACAACGTTCCCCTGGTCTCCGCCGCGCTCACCCAGCACTCCGACGTCGCGGGGATCTTCGCGCCGTACGACGAGCTGGCCAAGGGCACGCTTCTCGCCGTGCAGAACAAGAAGCTCCAGAGCAAGGTGAAGGTCTTCGGCGCGGACGTCTCCAACGCCGACATCCAGAACATGACCGCGGCCAACAGCCCGTGGGTCGCCACCGCCGGCACCGACCCGTCGGCGGTCGGCGCCGCAGTCGTCCGTACGGCCGCGCTGGAACTGGCCGGTCAGCTGAACAAGACCACCGTCGACTTCCCGGCCGTCGCGATCACGCAGGACTTCCTGCGCAAGAACAAGATCGAGAACATGGACCAGCTGCGCGCGGCCCTGCCCGCCCTGAACCTCTCCAAGGTGAGCACGGCGGACTGGATCCCCAATGTCGCCCACTGACACGGCGGTTGACGTGGCGGGCGGTGGTGCGGCGGCCGGTGACGCGGCGGTCAGCCTCCGCGACGTCAGCATGGCCTTCGGCGGCAAGACGGTGCTCGCCTCCGTCTCGCTCGACATCGCACCGGGCAGCGTGGTCGCGCTGCTCGGCGCCAACGGCGCGGGCAAGTCCACGCTGATCAAGATCCTGTCGGGCGTGCACACGGACCACGGCGGGGAGGTGCGGGTCGCAGGGGAGCCCGCAGCTCTCCAGTCTCCGTCTGCCGCCCGGCAGTTGGGCATCCAGACGGTCCACCAGCGGATCGGCGAGGGCATCGTGCCCGGCCTGTCCGTCGCCGAGAACCTGGTCTTCGAGGAGCTGGCCCAGCGCCGTGGCAATCCGTTCCTGAACGGCCGCCGTGTGCTGGCCCGCGCCCGTGAGATCCAGGCCGCGCTCGGACTCGACTGGAGCGACGCCGTGTTGCGCCGGGACGTCACCGAACTCGGCATCTCCGACCGCCAGTTGCTCATCCTGGCCCGCGCCCTCGCCACCCGCCCCCGACTGCTCGTCCTCGACGAACCGACCTCGGCGCTCTCCGCCGCCGAGGCGGAGCGGCTCTTCGCCCTCGTCGAGAAGATGCGCGACGACGGCATCGCGGTCCTCTACGTCTCCCACCGCCTCGGCGAGATCGACGCGCTCGCGGACCGCCTGGTCGTACTGCGAGACGGCGGTCTCACCGACGACCAGGTCAAGCCCTTCGACTGGGACAGCGCCCTGCGCGCGATGCTCGCGCAGGCCCACGAGGCGACGTCGGCCCGGCTGCAGCGCAGCGGTGACCACGGGGACGTCGTCCTCGGCCTGCACGGCGTCCACCTCTTCGAGGGCCGCGCGCCCCTCGACCTCGACCTCCGCGCCGGTGAAGTCACCGGCGTCGTAGGCCTGTTGGGCGCGGGCAAGACGGAACTCGCCCGCGGCCTGTTCGGCGCCGAGCCCTTCGCCACCGGCACGGTCACGCTCGACGGCAAGCCCTACGCGCCCCGCCGCCCCGCCGACGCGATCCGCGCCGGCGTCCACCTGGTCCCCGAGGACCGGCACGCCGACGCGCTCGTCCCCGGCTGGTCGGTGGCGCAGAACATCTCGCTGCCGTTCCTCAAGTCCCTGTCCCGGGGCGGGCTCGTGAACACGGGGAAGGAGGACGCCCTCGGCCGCGAGACCATCGACGCCCTCGGCGTCGTCGCCCGCGACGAGCACAGCACGGTCGAGGAACTCTCCGGCGGCAACCAGCAGAAGGTCGTCGTCGGCCGCTGGCTCGCACACACCCCTCGCGTCCTCATCCTGGACGAGCCGTTCCGAGGCGTGGACATCGGCGCACGGCGCGACATCGGCCGCCGGGCGCGTGCGCTGGCTGCCGAGGGTGCCGCTGTCCTCGTCCTCTCCGCCGACGTCGACGAGATCCTGGAGACCGCCGACCGCGTCGTCGTCCTGGCGGCCGGGGAGGTCCACCTCGACGCGTACGGCGAAGCGGCGGAACGCGACCGCGTGATCCAGACCATCTCGGCGTCCGTGTGATGGGGGTGGGGCGGCTTGGTGGCGTTCGACTGATGCCAGTGGTTCCGTCCGGCGGTGAACGCGGGGTGCCCGGAGGGCAGTTCGGCGGCGCTCGTCTGGTGTTGGCGGATGAGTCCGTTGGCGTCGGCCTGATGCCGGTAGGTCCGTTCGGCGACTCCCGAGTGGTGCCTGGAGGACAGTTCGGCGGCGCTCCTCTGATGGTGCTGGTGGATGAGTCCGTCGGTGTCGGCCTGATGCCGGTAGGTCCGTTCGGCGACCCCCGCGTGATTCCCGCAGACCAGTTCGCCAGAGCCCGTCCGACGCCGGTGAAGCAGTCCCGCGGCGCCCTTCTCATGCCCACCCCGCACGAAGCAGCCCCGCACGAAGCCACGGCAGGAAGTACGTCATGACCACCACCCAGAGCTCCGAGACCGCACCGAAGGCGGCGGCCCGGCCCGCCGTCTCCACCGCCGTGGTCGTCCAGAACGCCGTCATCAAGTACGGGTTCATCTTCGTCACCGTCGCGCTCTTCCTGTACTTCGCGCTGAGCGAGGGCTCTTTCCGGGAGTCGGCGACCCTGCTGGACACCCTCCGGTACGTCTCCGTCGCCGCGATCCTCGGGCTCGGCGTGACCGTCACCATGGCCGTCGGCGGCATGGACATGTCCGTCGGCGCGGTCGCCGGGCTCGGTGTCACCGTCGCCGCGAAGACGATGGTGACGTACAACCAGGTCGGCACGGTCGCGATCCTCGCCGTGATCGCGGCGGGCGCGCTGGCCGGGCTGCTGAACGCCCTGCTGATCGTCGTGATGAAGATCCCGGACATGCTGGCCACCCTCGGCACCATGTTCGTCATCCAGGGCACCAAACTCATCCTGGTCGACGGCCAGTCCATCTCCGCCGGCATGACCCAGTCCGACGGCACCACCGCCCCCGGCAAGTTCACCGCCGGCTTCCTGCGCATCGACCGGGGCACGATGCTCGGCATCCCCATCTCCGTGGTGATCTTCGGCGCGTTGACCGTCGTCGCCTGGGTGTTCCTGGCCCGCACCCGCTGGGGTCGCGTCCTGTACGCCATCGGCGCCAACCCCGAGGCCTCCCGCCTGGCCGGCATCCGCGTCGGCGCGTACCGGGCCCTCGCCTACGTCCTCTCCGGCGTCCTCGCCTCCATCGGCGGCCTGATCCTGGCGTCCCGCATCGGCCAGGGTGACGTGAGCGCGGGCACCAGCCAGCTCCTCGAAGCGGTCGCCGTCGCGCTGGTCGGCACCTCGGTGCTCGGCCGGGGCCGCCCGAACGTCTGGGGCACCGCCCTGGGAGCCGTCCTCATCGGCATCATCACCACCGGCCTGACCATCAAGGGCCTGCCCTACTACACCCAGGACGTCGTCGAGGGCGCGGTCCTCATCCTCGCCCTGGTCTTCAGCTTCACCCTGTCCAAGCGCCGTACCGCATAAGGAAGTTCGAGGAGTTCGTACGATGGGCTACCGCATCCTGGAGACCGACGACATCCCGGCGTACCTGCACGAGCGCGGCCACTGGGCGGACGTCACCGACATCCACGTCCGTGAGGTGTCGGACGGCAACATGAACCGGGTGTTCCTCGCGTCGAACGCCGACGGCAGCCACAGCCTCGCGATCAAGCAGGCGCTGCCCTGGGTACGGGTCGCCGGTCCCTCCTGGCCGATGAGCCCCGAGCGCGCCGACGCCGAGGCCAGGGCCTACGAGCAGGTCGCGCGGGTCGCCCCCGACAAGATCCCGGCGATCCACGGCTACGACGCCGACAACTACGCCCTCGTCATGGAGGACATGTCCGATCTGGAGGTCCTGCGCACGGTCCTCAACGAGGGCGCGTCGTACGGCCTGGACACCTCGGCGAGGATCGGTGAGTTCGTCGCCCAACTCGCCTTCGCGACCAGTGACTTCGGGATGGCGTCCGCCGACCGCAAGGCGCTGATCGCGACCTCGGTGAGCCCGGAGCTGTGCGAGATCACCGAGGACGTGGTGCTGTCCGAGCCGTACATCGAGCACGAACACAACCACTGGCTCCCGGAGTTGGCGGACCTCGCCGCCGAGTTCCGCGCGGACACCCGGCTGCGCACGGAGGTCGCCGATCTCCGGTACACCTTCATGACCAGCGCGCAGGCCCTCCTCCACGGTGACCTGCACACCGGCAGCGTCATGGTCGGCGAGCGCGAAGGCGCCCCGGTGGTACGGGTCTTCGACCCCGAGTTCTCCTTCGTCGGCCCGGTCGGCTACGACCTCGGCCTGTACTGGGCCAACGTGCTGGTGTCGGAGGAACGGGCCCGCGCGCTGGGCACGTTGTCCGACCACGGCGACCAACTCCGGCTGTCCTGGACGGCGTTCGAGACCGAGTTCCGCCGCCTGTGGTCCACCCGGGTCGACACCTTCTTCGACGACGCCTTCCTCGACCGCTTCCTGTCCCGCGTCTGGACCGACTCCGTCGGCTACGCCGGCACGGAGATCGTCCGCCGCATCATCGGCTTCGCCCACCTGACCGACCTGACGACGCTGCCGGATCCGGTGCCGGCGTCCCGGCGGGCGCTGCTGCTGGGGCGCGAACTGATCGTGCGACGGGCGGAGTTGACGTCGCCGGACCACATCAAGGCGCTTGTCTGAGAGGCGTAGAGGCGTAGAGGCATGGAGGCGTAGAGGCGTCACTCCGCGTCGAACCACTCCTTGCCGGCCGCCCAGTGCGCCACCCAGCCGGCGAACCCGGGCGCGGAGGTCGTGAAGCCGAACTCCGCGCCGAACGGCATGGCGCCCACATCGGTGACGTGCCAGGAATGACCCCGCTGGGGGCCGGTGACGACAAGGTGCCAGTTCATCGCGCAGCCGTCGGTCCCGAGCACGATCGAGCCGTGGTTGAGGACCTGCCCGACGACCGCGTCGGGGTCGTCGTAGGGCCCGTCGTCCTCCTCCCACAGCCAACTCGCGGCGAGCGGGAACCGCTTGGCCAGGTCCCGGTCCTCCTCGCCGTCGCCCCAGTCGTCCGGCATCTCGGCCGGCCCCACCAGCCCGTACTCCGGCGGGCCCTGGAACGACCCGTCCGATATCTCCGCCACGAACGTCCGGTACGGCTCCGGCAGCACCACCCCGTGCTCCGCCTCGAACACGCGCACCGCGTCCCAGCCGAGCGCCGACCCGCCGCCGTCGTCCACGCCGAACGCCGCCCGCAGCGCGGCTAGTTCCTCGGCGGAGGCCTGATCGTTGTTCATACGCTCATGAAAACACCCGGCACTGACACCGGGGCGCGCGGAAGGGGCGGCGCCCGATCGGGAGCCGCCCCTTTCACGTCGTAGCGAGTGACGTCGTAGCCGTAGCGCCTACTTCTTGTCGAGCAGGTCCTGGACCTTCGCGCGGACCTCGTCCGTGGCGAGGCCGCGGATCGTGAGGGTGGTGCGGCGGCGCAGGACGTCGTCCTGGGTCTCGGCCCACTCGTGGTCGCGGGCGTAGACGACCTGGGCCCAGATCTCGGGGGCGTCCGGGTGGACGCGCCGGCCCAACTCCGGGTCCTCGTTGGCGAGTCGGGCGATGTCGAAGGCCAACGAGCCGTAGTGCGTGGCCAGATGCTTCGCCGTGTCGGCCGCCATACGCGGGCCCGGCGCCGGGTTGTCGACCAGGAGACGGTGGGCGACCGCGCGCGGGTTGGCGACACCCGGCAGCGGCAGCTTCTTCGGGAGGGAGGAGATCGGCTCGAAGTCCTCGCCCAGCGGGCGGCCGGGGAGGGACTCCAGCGTCTGCATGACCGTACGGCCGATGTGCCGGAAGGTGGTCCACTTGCCGCCCGCGACGGACAGCATGCCGCCCTTGCCCTCGGTCACCACGGTCTCGCGCTTGGCCTTGGCCGTGCTGCCGGGGCCGCCGGGCAGCACGCGCAGACCGGCGAAGGAGTACGTGATCAGGTCACGGGAGAGCTGCTGGTCGCGGACCGAGAACGCGGCCTCGTCCAGGATCTGGGATATGTCCTTCTCGTTGACCGAGACGTCCGCCGGGTCGCCCTCGTACTCCTCGTCGGTCGTACCGAGCAGCAGCATGTCCTCCCAGGGGAGGGCGAAGGTGATGCGGTACTTGTCGATGGGGGTCGCCAGGGCGGCCTTCCACGGAGCCGTCCGCTTCAGGACCAGGTGCGCGCCCTTGGAGAGGCGGATGGACGGAGCCGCGTTCGGGTCCTCCATCTTGCGCAGGTGGTCGACCCACGGGCCGGTCGCGTTGAGCACCAGGCGGGCGCTCACGCCGAACTCGTCGCCGGAGGTCGCGTCGCGCAACTCGGCGCCGGTCACCCGGCCCTGGGTGAACCGAAGTCCGGTGACCTGGGCGTGGTTGAGGACGACCGCGCCCGCCTCGACGGCCGCGCGGACCGTCATCAGCGCCATGCGGGCGTCGTTCATCTGGTCGTCGCCGTACACGGCCACGGCCTTGAGGTTCTGGGTGCGCAGCTCGGGCACGTCCTGCGCCGCCTTGGCGGGGGACAGGAGGTGGCCGACGCCGTCTCCGAACGCGGAGAGCGCGGAGTAGGCGAAGACGCCCGCCCCGAGCTTCGCCGCACCGTGCGGACCGCCCTTGTACACGGGGAGGTAGAACGTGAGCGGGTTCGCCAGATGGGGGGCCACCTGACGGGACACCGCACGGCGCTCGAAATGGTTCTCCGCCACCAGCTTCACCGCGCCGGTCTGCAGGTAGCGCAGACCGCCGTGGAGAAGCTTGGAGGAGGCGGAAGAGGTGGCACCGGCGAAGTCGCCGGCGTCGACCAGGGCCACCCGCAGCCCGGACTGCGCGGCGTGCCAGGCGGTGGAGATGCCCAGGATGCCGCCGCCGATGACGAGGAGGTCGTACGTCGCCTTGGAGAGCTGCTCCCGGGTCTCGGCCCGGCTCGGGTTCGAGCCGGAGGCCGGGTGCGTACCGAGGGCAGGCACGGACTGCAGGGTGGACTTAACGGTCATGTGGGGTTCTTACTCCTCGTCCTCGAGCCAGCCCATGGTCCGCTCGACGGCCTTGAGCCAGCTCTTGTACTCACGGTCGCGCTTCTCCGCGGCCATGTTGGGGGTCCACTCGGCGGCCCGGCGCCAGTTGGCACGCAGGTCGTCGGTGCTGGTCCAGAAGCCGACGGCCAGACCGGCGGCGTAGGCGGCACCGAGGCAGGTGGTCTCGGCGACCATCGGGCGCACCACGGGGGCGTCCACGAAGTCCGAGAGCGTCTGCATCAGCAGGTTGTTGGAGGTCATACCGCCGTCGACCTTGATCGCCGCGAGCTCGACACCGGAGTCCTTCGTCATGGCGTCGGTGATCTCACGGGTCTGCCAGGCCGTGGCCTCCAGGACGGCGCGCGCGAGGTGCGCCTTGGTGACGTACCGGGTCAGACCGGCGATCACACCGCGGGCGTCGGAGCGCCAGTACGGGGCGAACAGACCGGAGAAGGCCGGCACGAAGTAGGCGCCGCCGTTGTCCTCGACCGAGAGCGCGAGGGTCTCGATCTCGGCGGCGGTGGAGATGAGCCCCATCTGGTCGCGCATCCACTGCACCAGCGAACCGGTGACCGCGATCGAGCCCTCGAGGGCGTAGACCGCCTTCTGGTCGCCGATGCGGTAACCGACCGTGGTGAGCAGGCCGTTGTACGAGTTGACCGGCTTCTCACCGGTGTTCATCAGCAGGAATGTGCCGGTGCCGTACGTCGACTTGGCCTCGCCCTCGGCGAAACAGGTCTGGCCGAACAGGGCCGCCTGCTGGTCGCCGAGCGCCGAGGCGACCGGGATGCCGCCGAGCACGTCGCCGAGACGGCCGCCGGTGACCTCGCCGTAGACCTCGGCGGAGGAGCGGATCTCGGGCAGCATGTTCAGCGGGACGCCGATGGACTCGGCGATGGACTCGTCCCACTCCATGGTGTGCAGGTTCATCAGCATGGTGCGGGAGGCGTTGGTGACGTCGGTGACGTGCCGGCCGCCGTTCACACCGCCCGTCAGGTTCCAGATGACCCAGCTGTCCATGGTGCCGAAGAGGATGTCGCCGGCCTCGGCGCGCTCGCGCAGCCCCTCGACGTTGTCGAGCAGCCAGCGGGCCTTCGGTCCGGCGAAGTAGCTCGCCAGCGGGAGGCCGGTCTGGCGGCGGAAGCGGTCCTGTCCGACGTTGCGCCCCAGCTCCTTGCAGAGCGCGTCGGTGCGGGTGTCCTGCCAGACGATGGCGTTGTGGACGGGCTCACCGGTGTTCTTGTCCCACAGCAGCGTGGTCTCACGCTGGTTGGTGATGCCGATGGCCTTGATGTCGTCGCGGGTGATGCCGGCCTTCTCGATGGCGGAGGCGACGACCTCCTGGACGTTGGTCCAGATCTCGGTGGCGTTGTGCTCGACCCAGCCCGGCTTCGGGAAGATCTGCTCGTGCTCCTTCTGGTCGACGGAGACGATACGGCCGTCCCGGTCGAAGACGATGCAACGGCTGGAGGTCGTGCCCTGGTCGATGGCCGCGATGAACGGTCCGGCGGTGTGCGCGTCGGTCACTGTGTGCTCCTGAGGGGTTCCGTGGTCATGAGGACTGGTTCTACTACTGCTGCTTCAGTGCCCGGACTGTGGTCCTGAACCAGGACTCTGGTCCTAAGCAAAAGCGAGGTTGTAGATACCCGCAGCGATCGCGCCGCCGATCAGTGGACCGACGACCGGGATCCAGGCGTAGCTCCAGTCGGAACCGCCCTTGTTGGGCAGCGGCAGGAGCGCGTGCACGATGCGCGGGCCCAGGTCACGGGCCGGGTTGATCGCGTAACCGGTCGGGCCGCCGAGCGACAGACCGATGGAGACGACCACGAACGCTGTGATCAGGGCGCCCAGGGTGCCGAGACCGTTGCCCTTGTCGTTCAGACCCTGCGTCAGGATGGCGAGGATCAGGACGACGGTGCCGATGATCTCCGTGGCGAGGTTCTGCACCACGTTACGGATCTCAGGACCGGTGGAGAAGATGCCCAGGACCGGGCCCGCACCCTTCTCCTCGGCCTCCACGGCCTTGGCCGTCGGCTCGCCGACGATCTCCTTGTCCGTGAGGTGGGCCTGGAACTGGCCGTAGTAGGCCACCCAGACCAGCGTCGCGCCGATCATGGCGCCGAGCAGCTGGCCGGCCCAGTAGATCGGGACGTTGTCCCAGCCACCGTCCTTGATGGCGAGCGCGAGCGTCACGGCCGGGTTGAGGTGGGCACCGGAGAGCGGTGCCGAGATGTACACAGCCGTCATGACGGCGAAACCCCACCCGAAGGCGATGGCGAGCCAGCCGGCGTTACGGGCCTTGGAGGCCTTCAGCGTGACGGCGGCGCAGACGCCACCGCCGAGCAGGATGAGTACGGCGGTACCTATGGTCTCGCCGATGAAGATGTCGGAGCTGGACACCCGCGACTCCTTTGTCCTTCGTCCAGGGAAGCCGAACCCCGGGTCCCGCCGGGGATTCGTGCGCCCTCGGGGGTGAGAGCGATGCCGGCCTTTGGCGTTGCCACACTCTAGCGCGTATTGCCGGTAGGTGTTCGACAATGCCGACCGATGGACGGGAGTCTTGCTCCGGGGTTACAGGCGCGTCAAGAGTGCTGTTATCGAAAACACGATCGTTATTGATTGCTCTGGCCTATCGATCCGGTGATCGATGCGGACGGCAGTCAGGTGGACGCCGTGTGTGGCGATTTACCGTTTTGACCGACTTTGTCGTCCAGGGTACGACTAAGACCGGAACGTCCTCATGACGTTCCGGTGAGTTCTTGCTGTGAATCCGGAGCGGTCAGAACCGTCCGGCGCCCAGGTCCCGCGACACCGCGCGGGCGCAGTCGCGTACGGCGGCGATCAGCTCGGGCCGTACCTCGCCCTCACGGCACAGGCGCTCCACGGCCCCCGTGATGCCGACGGCGCCGACCGGCATGCGCCGCCGGTCGTGGATGGGCGCGGCGATCGACGCGACGCCCTCCCAGGTCTCCTCGACGTCGGCCGCGTACCCACGCGCGCGGGTGACGTCGAGGACGTGCTCGAAGTCGGCGAGCTCGTACACCGTGCGGTCGGTGAAGGGCTTGCGCTCGGCCTCCAGGGCCTCGCTGTGCGCGACCGGGTCGTAGGCCGACAGCACCTTGCCCAGGGCCGTCGAGTGCAGCGGCTGCATGGCCCCGATCTCCAGGACCTGCCGGCTGTCGTCGGGCCGGAAGACGTGGTGCACGATCAGGACGCCCCGCAGATGCAGGACGCCCAGGTGCACGCTCTCCCCGCTGGAGCGGGCCAGGTCGTCCGTCCACACCAGGGCGCGGGCCCGCAACTCGTGCACGTCGAGATAGGTGGTGCCCAGGCGCAGCAGTTCGGCGCCGAGCTGATAGCGCCCGGAGACGTCGTCCTGCTCGACGAAGCCCTCGTGCTGGAGGGTGCGCAGGATGCCGTGGGCCGTGCCCTTGGCGAGATCCAGCGACGAGGCGATGTCCGAGAGGCCGAGCCGTCGCTCGCCGCCCGCGAGCAGGCGCAGCATCGCGGCCGCCCGTTCGAGCGACTGGATGTTCCGTGCCATCGCCGTGCTGCCTCCGTCCGTTCGACCGCCGACGCGCGGCGTCGCTGCCGCCGTTCGGCATTGTCGAACACTACCGTTCCATGCCGACCTCTCGCTAATGGTCGGTCGATTCCTGTTGCGGCTTCTGTCGCGAAGCCGGTTGCGTCACCCGTCGCGAGAACCTAGACGGCGTTGATCCCCGCGTCACCCCGGTCCGCCTCCTGGACGTTTCGAGCACGCCCCCGCCCGACCCCGTTACCCTGGCGACGTGCGCGCTCCCCGGGGAGTTCCGTGAGAGGTTCCGGGGGAAGCCGCAAAAGCCGACAGCCGTCGCACTCCAGGGAGCCCTTTCATGGCCTCGTCGCCACTGACCCCTTCTGCCGACAGCCGGACCCGTGTGTCCGCGCTCCGAGAGGCCCTCGCCACCCGTGTGGTGGTCGCCGACGGAGCGATGGGCACCATGCTCCAGGCGCAGGATCCCACTCTTGAGGACTTCGAGAACCTCGAGGGCTGCAACGAGATCCTGAACATCACCCGCCCGGACATCGTCCGTTCGGTCCACGAGGAGTACTTCGGCGCGGGTGTCGACTGCGTCGAGACGAACACGTTCGGCGCGAACCACTCCGCGATGGCCGAGTACGACATCCCCGAGCGCGTCCACGAACTCTCCGAGTCCGGCGCCCGCATCGCCCGCGAGACCGCCGACGACTTCACCGCCCGCGACGGCCGCCAGCGCTGGGTCCTCGGCTCCATCGGCCCCGGCACCAAGCTGCCCACCCTCGGCCACATCGGCTACGCCACCCTCCGCGACGGCTTCCAGGCGAACGCCGAGGGACTGCTCGCCGGCGGCGCCGACGCCCTGATCGTCGAGACCACCCAGGACCTGCTCCAGACGAAGTCGTCGATCCTGGGCGCCCGCCGCGCCATGGAGGCGACCGGCGTCGACGTACCCCTCCTGGTCTCGATGGCCTTCGAGACGACCGGCACCATGCTGCTCGGCTCGGAGATCGGCGCCGCGCTCACCGCCCTTGAGCCCCTCGGCATCGACATGATCGGCCTGAACTGCTCGACGGGCCCCGCCGAGATGAGCGAGCACCTGCGCTATCTCGCCCGCCACTCCCGCACCCCGCTGCTCTGCATGCCGAACGCGGGCCTGCCCATCCTCACCAAGGACGGCGCCCACTTCCCGCTCGACCCCGAGGGCCTGGCGGAGGCGCAGGACCACTTCGTCCGCGACTACGGCCTGAACCTGGTCGGCGGCTGCTGCGGCACCACCCCCGAGCACCTGCGCCAACTCGTCGAGCGGGTCCGCGAGTTGGAGCCCGTCGAGCGCCACCCGCAGCCCGAGCCGGGCGCCGCGTCCCTCTACCAGACGGTCCCGTTCCGCCAGGACACCGCCTACATGGCGATCGGCGAGCGCACGAACGCCAACGGTTCGAAGAAGTTCCGCGAGGCCATGCTGGACGCCCGCTGGGACGACTGCGTGGAGATGGCCCGCGACCAGATCCGCGAGGGCGCCCACATGCTGGACCTCTGCGTGGACTACGTCGGCCGCGACGGCGTCGCCGACATGGAGGAACTCGCCGGCCGCTTCGCCACCGCCTCCACCCTTCCGATCGTCCTGGACTCCACCGAAGTCCCGGTCATCCGGGCCGGGTTGGAGAAGATCGGTGGCCGCGCGGTCATCAACTCCGTCAACTACGAGGACGGCGACGGCCCCGAGTCCCGCTTCGCGAAGGTCACGAAGCTCGCCCAGGAACACGGTGCCGCGCTCATCGCGCTGACCATCGACGAGCAGGGCCAGGCGCGCACCCCGGAGCACAAGGTCGCCATCGCCGAGCGGCTGATCGAGGACCTCACGACGAACTGGGGCATCCACGAGTCGGACATCCTCATCGACACCCTGACCTTCACCATCTGCACCGGCCAGGAGGAGTCCCGCGGCGACGGCATCGCCACCATCGAGGCCATTCGTCAGCTCAAGAGCCGCCACCCGGACGTCCAGACCACGCTGGGCCTCTCCAACATCTCCTTCGGCCTCAACCCGGCCGCCCGCGTCCTGCTCAACTCCGTCTTCCTCGACGAATGCGTCAAGGCGGGCCTCGACTCGGCGATCGTCCACGCGTCGAAGATCCTCCCGATCGCCCGCTTCACCGAGGAAGAGGTGAAGACGGCCCTCGACCTCGTCTACGACCGTCGCGCCGAGGGCTATGACCCGCTCCAGAAGCTGATGGCCCTCTTCGAGGGCGCCACCACCAAGTCCCGGACGGCGGGCCGCGCCGAGGAGCTGGCCGCCCTTCCGCTGGACGAGCGGCTCAAGCGCCGGATCATCGACGGCGAGAAGAACGGCCTGGAGACGGACCTCGCCGAGGCCCTGGAGACCCGCCCCGCCCTGGACATCGTCAACGCGACGCTCCTGGACGGCATGAAGGTCGTCGGCGAGCTGTTCGGCTCCGGGCAGATGCAGCTGCCGTTCGTGCTCCAGTCCGCCGAGGTCATGAAGACGGCGGTCGCCTATCTCGAACCGCACATGGAGAAGTCGGACGCCGAGGGTAAGGGCACCATCGTGCTCGCCACCGTGCGCGGCGACGTCCACGACATCGGCAAGAACCTCGTCGACATCATCCTGTCCAACAACGGCTACAACGTCGTCAACCTCGGCATCAAGCAGCCCGTCTCCGCGATCCTCGAAGCCGCCGAGGAGCACCGCGCCGACGTCATCGGCATGTCCGGCCTCCTGGTCAAGTCCACGGTGATCATGAAGGAGAACCTCCAGGAGCTCAACCAGCGCAAGATGGCCGCCGACTACCCGGTCATCCTGGGCGGCGCCGCCCTCACCCGCGCCTACGTCGAGCAGGACCTGCACGAGATCTACGAGGGCGAGGTCCGCTACGCCCGGGACGCGTTCGAGGGCCTGCGCCTGATGGACGCCCTGATCGGCGTCAAGCGCGGTGTGCCCGGCGCGAAGCTGCCCGAGCTCAAGCAGCGCCGGGTGCGGGCGTCCGTCGCCGTGGCGGAGGAGGAGCGCCCCGAGGAGGGGCACGTCCGCTCGGACGTCTCCGTCGACAACCCCGTCCCCACCCCGCCGTTCCGCGGCACCAGGGTCATCAAGGGCATCCAGCTCAAGGAGTACGCGTCCTGGCTCGACGAGGGCGCGCTCTTCAAGGGCCAGTGGGGCCTCAAGCAGGCCCGCGCGGGCGACGGACCGACGTACGAGGAACTGGTCGAGACCGAGGGCCGCCCCCGGCTCCGCGGCCTGCTGGACAAGCTCCAGACCGACAACCTGCTCGAAGCGGCCGTCGTCTACGGCTACTTCCCCTGCGTGTCCAAGGACGACGACCTGATCGTCCTGGACGACGAGGGCAACGAGCGCACCCGCTTCACCTTCCCGCGCCAGCGCCGCGGCCGCCGGCTCTGCCTGGCCGACTTCTTCCGCCCGGAGGAATCCGGCGAGAAGGACGTCGTCGGCTTCCAGATCGTCACCATGGGCAACCGCATCGGCGAGGAGACCGCGAAGCTCTTCGAGTCGAACTCCTACCGCGACTACCTCGAACTGCACGGCCTGTCCGTCCAGTTGGCCGAGGCGCTCGCCGAGTACTGGCACGCGCGCGTGCGCTCCGAACTCGGCTTCGCCGGCGAGGACCCCACCGACGTCGAGGACATGTTCGCCCTCAAGTACCGGGGCGCCCGCTTCTCCCTCGGCTACGGCGCCTGCCCCGACCTGGAGGACCGCGCGAAGATCGCCGCCCTGCTGGAGCCGGAGCGCATCGGCGTTCACCTGTCGGAGGAGTTCCAGCTGCACCCGGAGCAGTCGACGGACGCGATCGTCATCCACCACCCCGAGGCGAAGTACTTCAACGCACGTTGATCGGATAAGTCGTACACTGGTCGGTCCACCGCAGGCCGGTCGCCCTTGTGTGTTTCAGGGGTGGCCGGCCTGATCGTCCCTCAAGGAGGTGCGCCAGGATGACCAGCACGGTCCCCGCGCTCGGAACCCGTACGGCCGAAGGCTCAGCACTCCAGGCCGTTCTCCTCGACATGGACGGAACCCTGGTGGACACCGAGGGCTTCTGGTGGGAGGTCGAGGTCGAGGTCTTCGCCGCCCTCGGACACACCCTCGACGACTCCTGGCGCCATGTCGTGGTCGGCGGCCCCATGACCCGCAGCGCCGGTTTCCTGATCGAGGCCACCGGCGCCGACATCACCCTCGCCGAACTGTCCGTGCTGCTCAACGCGGGCTTCGAGGACCGGATCGGACGGAGCCTGCCGCTGATGCCGGGCGCCGCCAGACTCCTGGCCGAGCTGGCGGAGTACGAGATCCCCACGGCCCTCGTCTCCGCCTCGCACCGGCGCATCATCGACCGGGTCCTGACCGCGCTCGGCCCCCAGCACTTCGCGCTGACGGTGGCCGGCGACGAGGTCGCGCGCACCAAGCCGTTCCCCGATCCCTATCTGCTCGCCGCCGAAGGGCTGGGCGTCGACCCGGCCCGCTGCGCGGTCGTGGAGGACACCGCGACCGGTGTCGCGGCGGCGGAGGCGGCGGGCTGCCTGGTGGTGGCCGTACCGTCCGTGGCACCCATCGCCCCGGCCGCCCGGCGCACCGTCGTGACCTCCCTGGAAGTCGTCGACCTGGCATTTCTGCGCGGACTGATGGCCGACTGACGTCCGCCTGGCGGGAACCGATGACGGAAATGCGCCAGCCGTTCACCGAGCGTACAAAGTCCAATGGGAAAGGAATTCAGGCACGGTCGACCGGTCGAATTCCGTTGCACTCCAACCGAGTTGACGTGTGTGAGGTTCCCCACGTGTCGCAGGGTCGACATCGGCGTCGACCTGTGCTGTTCACCCCATTTCTGAGGCCGATCACGCACCCTTGTGTCCCGATTGGTGAAACCCTGCACTAATCCTTCCCTCGGCGGGTTTTCGGTCTGTCCACAGCCGGTTCCGCTGCGTGATGGGAACTCAACTACGGTGGCCGCGAACCCCCGTGCGGGTCCGGACTAATCTCAATGCGAGAACATCGCCCTTATCCCCGTTGATCGACATCACCACCCCATGCATGTCGACTACACGGACTCGAACAGCTCTGGAGAAACTCCCGCATGAACCGCAAGACTTTGGTGCTGCCGGCCGTCGTCGGCCTGCTCGCGCCGGTGCTCGCCGCGTGTGGCGGCTCCGGCAGCGGGAGTTCCAGCGACGATGCGATAGTCGTCGGCACCACGGACCGGTTCGAGGCGACGAAGGACGCTCCGGCGCCGCTCGACCCCGCCTACGCCTACGACGTCGGCACCTGGAACATCCTGCGCCAGACCGTGCAGACCCTGATGATCCAGCCCAAGGGCGAGGGCGACCCGGTGCCCGAGGCCGCCGAGAAGTGCGGCTTCACCGACACCGGCAACGAGCGCTACGCCTGCACCCTGCGCGACGGCCTGAAGTTCGCCAACGGCGACAAGATCACCGCGGAAGATGTGAAGTACTCCATCGACCGCGCGATGCGCATCAAGGCCGACAGCGGTGTGTTCGCCCTGCTGTCCACCGTCGACACCGTCGAGACGCAGGGCGACAGCGAGGTCATCTTCCACCTGAAGACGGCCGACGCCACGTTCCCGTACAAGCTGTCCACTCCCGTCGCCGGCATCGTGAACCCGGACGACTACCAGAAGGACAAGCTGCGCGACGGCTTCGACGTCGACGGCTCCGGCCCGTACACGCTGTCGGTCTCCAAGAAGGACGACGCGATCACCACGGCCACGTTCACCAAGAACCCCAATTACAAGGGGGCCTTGAAGGTGGACAACAGCAAGGTGGAGATGCGTTCCTTCGCGGACGCCACCGCCATGGGTGACGCGATCACCAAGGGCGACATCGACGTGATGACGCGCACCATGTCGCCGGAGCAGATCCAGAAGCTCAGCGACGACACGGACGGCGACGTCGACCTCGTCGAGATGCCCGGCCTCGAGATCCGCTACCTGGGCTTCAACACCGACGCCCCGACCGTGAAGTCGAAGGCTGTACGCGAGGCGATGGCCCAGATCATCGACCGCGGCGAACTCGTCTCCAAGGTCTACGGCACCGAGGCCGAGCCGCTCTACTCCATGGTTCCGGCGACGATCATCGGTCACTCGAACTCGTTCTTCAACAAGTACGGCGACCCGAGCGTCACCAAGGCCAAGGCGATGATGGCGGCCGCCAACATCACCACCCCGGTGAAGCTGACCCTGAACTACACGACCGACCACTACGGTTCGGCCACCAAGGAAGAGTTCGAGCAGCTGCAGAAGCAGCTCAACGCCAGCGGCCTGTTCGACGTCAGCATCAAGGGCACCCCCTGGTCGACGTTCCGCCCGGCCGAGCAGAAGGGCAAGTACGACGTCTACGGGATGGGTTGGTTCCCCGACTTCCCCGACGCCGACAACTACCTCGCGCCCTTCCTCGACAAGGACAACACCCTCGGCCTGCCGTACGCCAACGTCAAGATCAGGAACACCCTGATCCCGGAGTCCCGCCGCGAGGCCGACCGGCTCACCGCCTCCAAGAGCCTCACGTCCATCCAGGACATCGTCGCCTCCGACGTCCCGCTGATCCCGCTGTGGCAGGGCAAGCAGTACGTCGCCGCCCGCGACGACGTCACGGGTACCGCGTACGCGCTGAACTCCTCCTCGACCCTCCAGCTCTGGGAGCTGGGCCGAGGCGTGGGCAACTAGTCAGCGCTGACCGCAGCCGCCTGTGGTGAACAAGCTCGACCAGTGGCCAGTTCCGCCGATCACGGCGGGGCTGGCCACCGGCCTGTCGACCGTCTTCCGGTTCGCGGTCGGTCGGCCTTCTGCCTCCGCGCTGGCGGCCTGCCGTCTCCGGTCGGTCGGCACGGACTGATCCGGGCCCGCACACACGAAGAGGGCGCCCCTGTCAGGAAGGGGCGCCCTCTTCGTGCGTACCGGTGTCTACTGCGCGCCGGGGCGCACCAACCCGCTCTCGTACGCGTACACGGCGGCCTGCACCCGGTCGCGCAGGCCCAACTTGGTGAGGACGTGCCCCACATGCGTCTTGACGGTGGTCTCGCTGACGAACAGGTCGGCGGCGATCTCCGCGTTCGACAGCCCCCGCGCCACCAGCTTCAGCACCTCGACCTCACGCTCGGTCAACGTGTGCAGGGCATCCGGGACGGGCTCGTCACCCGACGGCAGATGACTGGCGTACTTGTCGAGCAGCCGTCGCGTGATGCTGGGCGCGAGCATCGCCTCACCTGAGGCCACCACCCGGATCGCCTGGACGAGTTCGTTCGCCGGGGCGTCCTTGAGCAGGAAGCCACTGGCACCGGCCCGCAACGCCTCCACGACGTACTCGTCGAGATCGAAGGTGGTCAGCACCAGCACCTTCGCCGGGCCGTCCCGCCCGGGACCGGTGATCTGCCGGGTCGCCTCCACCCCGTCCATCCGTGGCATACGGATGTCCATCAGCACCACATCGGGCTGCAGAGCCCGCACCTGGTCGAGCGCCTGCAGACCGTCACCGGCCTCACCGACGACCGCGAGATCCTGCTCCGCCTCCAGAATCATCCGGAACCCGGTTCGCAGGAGCGGCTGGTCATCAACCAGTAGGACGCGGATGGCCACGTGAATCTCCTTCGCTAGCCCGGCCCCATTCTGCCCTGCGTCCTGGCTTACGACTCGACCGGCCTTGTGGGGGAGCGCGGGTTGCTGTGCCGGGGCCTTCGGGGATCGCTGTTTGCCTGCTCCGGGAGTCTGGTGGGCACGGCGTTTGCTGCGTTCGCTGTCCGGCGGGCACTGATTCGGCTGGCTTCAGGCCCCGGCGGAAACACCGTCCGTCGCCCCCGGCCCCTCACCGGAATCACCGCCCAGCACCTCAGACCCCGCAGCCGATCCCTCCTCGGACACGTCCGCACCCTTCCCGGAATCGCCGACCGCGACCTCCGGACGTCCCGCAGAGGTACCGACCGTCGCCTCCACAGCGGCAACACCCCCCGCCCCAGAACCGCCGTCGGCCCTATGCACCGGCAACGGATACGGCGGGGGAGTGCCGCCGAACTCCGGGCACACCGCCTGGTGGTCGCACCAGCCGCACAGCTTGGTCGGGCGTGGGCGCCAGTCGCCTGTCTCCGTGGCCAGCCGGATCGCCTCCCAGAGGGCCAGCAACTTGCGCTCGACCCGCTCCAGGTCGGCGACGACGGGGTCGTACGTCACCACGTCCCCGCTGCCCAGGTACACCAACTGGAGCCGCCGCGGGACGACTTGCTTCAACCGCCAGACCACCAGCGCGTAGAACTTCATCTGGAACAGCGCACCCTCGGCATACTCGGGCCGCGGCGCCTTGCCCGTCTTGTAGTCGACGATCCGCACATCGCCCGTCGGCGCCACATCGACCCGGTCGATGATCCCGCGCAGCTTCAGTCCCGAGTCCAGCTCGGCCTCGACGAACATCTCCCGCTCGGCGGGCTCCAGCCGGGTCGGATCCTCCAGGGAGAACCAGCGCTCGACCAGCCGCTCCGCCTCCCCGAGCCAGCGCGTCAGCCGCTCGCCCTCCGGATCGTCGGCGAACAGCTCCACGACCTCCGGCCGGGACTCCCGCAGCCGGTCCCACTGCCCGGGGATCAGCGACTTGGCCCGCGGCGCCGTACGCTCGGCCGCCGGCGCGTCGAAGAGCCGCTCCAGCACCGAGTGCACCAGGGTCCCCCTGGTCGCCGCCTCGCTGGGCTTCTCCGGCAGCCGGTCGATCACCCGGAACCGGTACAACAACGGGCACTGCATGAAGTCACCGGCACGCGAGGGCGACAACGAGGCAGGCGCTATGGCGACGCGCTCGACCACGCCCACCGTCCCCGTCCCCACCGTCACCGCCGCGGTCGGTCCCGCCGCCGCGCCCTCGTCGCCGACTGTCCCCGCGACGCCCTCCGCACTCGTCTCCATGCCCACAGACCTTACGGCCCGCCACTGACAGTGACCCGATCCCGGCCGACGCGCCCGCGACGACCGGGGAAACGCGGGGGGTGCCGGGGCGGAACGCGTCGCGACCGCCGCATACCATCGACCCGAGACCCCTCCGCCCGGCTGGCGCGGAGGATGCTTCGAACGAGGGGACATCGTGGACGAGAGCGGCGGGAGCGGGCAGCCGCGGTCCGGCACCAACGAGCCGACCGAACACGCCACGGGTGCCACGACCCCGGCCGCCGACCCCGGCACCCCCGAACCCAAACACGACGACTCCGACCACCAGCGGCCCGCGACACCCACCCAGGAGCACGGCCACGCGGACACACCGTCCGAGGATCACGGGACCGCACCCGAGCCGTCCGAGGACCGCACGGCCGCGAACACGTCGCCCGCAGAGCCAAGTGCCACGGGTACGTCGTCCGCGGATCACGGGGACGCGAGCACATCGGACGTCGAGCTCACCGCACCCGACGACAGCCCGGGGGCGGAATCACCGTCCGAGACCTCCGAAGCCCCCGCGCGCAGCCGTACGGAGACGGAGGGCACGTCCACGCCGCCCCCCGCTCCAGCCCCCGCACCGCACGCCCACCTGAACGGCGAGCCGAAACGTGCCGCCGCCCCCACGGGCAACGACCACACCCCCAGCCACCCGAACCTCCCCTACGCCCACGCCAACCCCGAGACCGACCCCACCCCCCTCGCCAAGGGCCGCCCCCCGCAGCGCCCCAAGGAGCCCGGCGGCGGCCTGCTGATGGGACGGCCCTTCGGGGTGCCCGTCTACGTGGCACCCAGTTGGTTCCTCGTCGCCGCGCTCATCACCTGGGTGTTCGGCGGCCAGCTCGACCGTGTGCTGCCCGAACTCGGCGCCGCCCGCTACCTCGTGGCCCTCTTCTTCGCGGTCGCCTTCTACGGCTCCGTCCTGGTACACGAACTCGCCCACACCGTGGCCGCGCTCCGCTTCAAACTCCCGGTCCGCCGCATCCAGTTGCAGTTCTTCGGCGGTGTCTCCGAGATCGAGAAGGAGGCCGAGACCCCCGGCCGGGAGTTCGTGCTGGCTTTCGTCGGCCCGCTGCTCTCGCTGATCCTCTCGGGCATCTTCTACCTGGCCATGCTGCCCGTCGAACCCGGCACCGTCCCCGGCGTCCTGCTGGCCGGCCTGATGGTCTCCAACCTCATCGTGGCCGCCTTCAACCTCCTGCCCGGCCTGCCCCTCGACGGCGGCCGTATGCTCCGCGCCGTCGTCTGGAAGATCACCGGCAGACCCATGAGCGGCACCATCGCCGCCGCCTGGGTCGGCCGCGCGCTCGCCGTCTCCGTCCTGATCGGCCTCCCGCTGCTCACCCAGACCGGCGCCCTCGGCACGAACAGCGAGGACGTCAGCGGCATGGACACCGTCACGGACGCCCTGCTCGCCGCGATCCTCGCCGCGATCATCTGGACCGGCGCCGGCAACAGCCTCCGTATGGCCCGGCTGCGCGAACACCTCCCGGAACTCCGCGCCCGCAACCTCACCCGCCGCGCGGTCCCCGTCGAGACCAACACCCCGCTCTCCGAAGCCCTGCGCCGCGCCAACGCGGCCGGCGCCCGCGCCCTGGTCGTCGTCGACGCCGACGGCCAGCCCCTCTCCCTCGTCCGCGAGGCCGCCATCGTCGGCGTCCCCGAACACCGCCGCCCCTGGGTCGTCGTCAGCGGCCTCGCCCAGGACCTCACGGACGGCATGCGCGTCTCGGCGGAGCTCGCCGGCGAGGACCTCCTCGACGCCCTGCGCGCCACCCCCGCGACCGAGTACCTCGTCGTCGAGGAGACCGGCGAGATCTACGGCGTCCTGTCCGCCGCCGACGTGGAGCGCGCCTTCGTGAAGGCCATGGCCCGCCCCAACTGACGCACGCGCGCGTGGTCGGCGACCCCCGCAAACGCCGGTAGGCTGCTCACATGTCCGAACCGACCGGTGCCGCCCGCAGGCGCGGGCCCTTCAAGGTCGGGGACCAGGTTCAGCTGACCGACCCCAAGGGCCGCCACTACACGTTCACGCTCGAAGCCGGGAAGAATTTCCACACCCACAAGGGTTCCTTCCCGCACGACGAACTGATCGGTGCTCCCGAGGGCAGCGTTGTCCGCACCACCGGCAACGTCGCCTACCTCGCGCTGCGCCCCCTGCTCCCCGACTACGTCCTGTCCATGCCCCGCGGCGCCGCCGTGGTCTACCCCAAGGACGCGGGGCAGATCCTGTCCTTCGCGGACATCTTCCCCGGCGCGCGCGTCGTGGAAGCGGGCGTGGGCTCCGGCTCGCTCAGCAGCTTCCTGCTGCGCGCCATCGGCGACCAGGGCATGCTGCACTCCTACGAGCGCCGCGAGGACTTCGCCGAGATCGCCCAGCAGAACGTGGAGCGCTACTTCGGCGGCCCGCACCCCGCCTGGCAGCTCACCGTCGGCGACCTCCAGGACAACCTGTCCGACACGGACGTCGACCGCGTGATCCTCGACATGCTCGCCCCCTGGGAGTGCCTGGAGGCCGTCTCCAAGGCCCTCGTGCCCGGCGGCATCCTCTGCTGCTACGTCGCGACCACCACCCAGCTCGCCCGCACCGTCGAGTCCATCCGCGAGATCGGTTCCTTCAACGAGCCGACCGCGTGGGAGACGATGCTCCGCAACTGGCACGTCGAGGGCCTGGCCGTCCGCCCCGACCACCGGATGATCGGCCACACCGGCTTCCTCCTCACCGCCCGCCGCCTCGCGGACGGCGTCGAGCCCCCCATGCGCCGCCGCCGTCCTTCCAAGGGCGCCTACGGCGACGACTACACGGGCCCGAACGCCGACGGTGCCGGCGCCGCCGGCCGCTGAGCCACTCAAGGGCGGCCCTGTGCCGCACTCAACGCACGAACGCCGTGGCCGAGTTCCCGGAAGTCCTCCGGAACTCGGCCACGGCGTCTTTCTTCTGACGTAGCGACACCGTCGGAACGTCCCGTGCGACCGCGCGAACGAACTGTCGACCCCGCCGTTCCCCCGCACCACGGTGTGTGGCAGCATGCAGGCCACCCCCACCGGCACAGCCCTCACAGGAGACACTCCTAGTGCAGCACTCCGCCGTCCCGGAACTGGAACTGGCACACACCAACACCCGCCCCATCCACTGGGTCGCCACCGCCGCGGCGCTCGCCGGTGTAGTCGCCCTCTCCTCGGGGCTGCAACCCGACTCCGCACACGCCGCCCAGGCCTCCGGTACGCAGACGAAGTCCGCGCCCGCCAACGCCTCGGCCCCCGCGACCACAGGGGTCGCCTTCCCCATCGACTGCGGCCCCGTGAAGGTCGTCGTACAGAAGAAGGCGTCCGGGGATCTCGACGGCGACGGCAGGCCGGAGACCGTCGCGGTGGTCCACTGCGACGCGGGTATGGGTACCCCGCCCGACGGCGTCTATGTGCTGACCCAGGGCGCCGGAGCGGCCAAGCCGCGTGTCGTCGCCACCCTGGTCGCCCCGAAGGCGCGCGAGACCGTCACCGACTTCGCCGTACGCGACGGCGCGGTGCTCGCGACGCTGCTCGGCTACTCGACGGCGGACGTGCCCAGTTGCTGCCCCGACGTCAAGGAGAGCGTCAAGTGGCAGTGGCGCAACGGATCGTTCGTCCGCTCCATCCCCGGCAACGTCCAGAACGTCTGACGACCCGCCGGCCCTCAGGCCGCGTCGGGTCCGTACACCTCGACCCGGTCCGCGACCCGGCGCACATGAATGCAGTCACCGGGGCACTCCTTGGCGGAGTCCACGACATCGACCAACAGGGTCAGCGGGACCGGCGTGGTGGCGCCCTTGTCCTGCAACAGCTCGTCGTCCGGGCTCTTCACATAGGCCAGTCCGTCGATGTCCAGTTCGAAGACCTCGGGGGCGTACTGGGCGCAGATGCCGTCTCCGGTACAGAGGTCCTGGTCGATCCAGACCTCCAGCGCCTCGCCGTCGGCCACGGCCTCGTCCTGCACGGTGATGTCTCCTGTTTCCGCCGGGTGTTGAACATCTTCGAGCCTACCTCCGCCCGCCCGAACGGCCTTTCTCCGCGATCTCAGGTTTCCCGCCGCCGCATGACGGACACTGTCCGCATGGACACTCTCAGTCAGGGGCGCATTGGCCGGTTTCCATCGGGCGTCGAACCCGTCCGCACGGCAACTCACGTCCGCCGTGAAGGTTTTTGACCAACCCGGCCTTGGAACAGTCCGCTTCTGAATCACGTTGAGTGGGTATCCACTCGGCGTGAGGGAGAGCGCAGGGTGACCGACGACACACCTTGACAGTCTTTGTGATCTAGGGGTTTCAATCGACACCCACCCAGGTAGGGTCTGGAAGCGTCCAGCTCCCCTTGGAGGAGGTGAGGACCGTGGCAGCCCACGACGACGACATGAACCGCGGCATCCGCCCGGGACGAGGGTCCGACGACCCGTCCGGGCAGATTGCCTACCTTGAGCAGGAGATCGCCGTCCTGCGACGTAAGCTCGCCGACTCTCCGCGACACACGAGGATTCTCGAAGAGCGGATCGTCGAGCTGCAGACCAATCTGGCCGGGGTGTCCGCCCAGAACGAGCGACTCGCCAACACGCTCCGTGAGGCCCGCGACCAGATCGTGGCCCTCAAGGAGGAAGTCGACCGGCTCGCACAGCCGCCGGCCGGCTTCGGTGTCTTCCTCGTGGCCAACGAGGACGGCACAGCGGACATCTTCACCGGCGGTCGCAAACTCAGGGTGAACGTCAGCCCAAGCGTGGAACTCGAAGAGCTCCGCCGCGGCCAGGAAGTAATGCTCAACGAAGCGCTCAACGTGGTCGAGGCCATGGAGTACGAGCGCGTCGGCGACATCGTCACCCTCAAGGAGATCCTCGAGGACGGCGAACGAGCCCTGGTAGTGGGGCACACCGACGAGGAACGGGTGGTGCGGCTCGCCGAGCCGCTGCTGGACATCACCATCCGCCCCGGCGACGCCCTGCTGCTCGAACCCCGTTCCGGCTACGTCTACGAGATCGTCCCGAAGAGCGAGGTCGAGGAACTCGTCCTCGAAGAGGTCCCCGACATCGGCTACGAGCAGATCGGCGGTCTGGGCGGCCAGATCGAGATGATCCGCGACGCGGTCGAACTGCCGTACCTCTACCCCGACCTCTTCAAGGAGCACGAACTGCGGCCGCCCAAGGGCGTCCTGCTGTACGGGCCCCCCGGATGCGGCAAGACGCTCATCGCCAAGGCCGTCGCCAACTCGCTGGCCAAAAAGGTCGCCGAGGTCACCGGACAGGCCACCGGCAAGAGCTTCTTCCTCAACATCAAGGGTCCCGAGCTCCTCAACAAGTACGTCGGTGAGACCGAGCGGCAGATCCGCCTGGTCTTCCAGCGCGCTCGTGAGAAGGCCAGCGAGGGCACCCCCGTCATCGTCTTCTTCGACGAGATGGAGTCCCTCTTCCGCACCCGCGGATCCGGTGTCAGCTCGGACGTGGAGAACACCATCGTCCCGCAGCTGCTCGCCGAGATCGACGGTGTGGAAGGCCTGCAGAACGTGGTCGTCATCGGCGCCTCGAACCGCGAGGACATGATCGACCCCGCCATCCTGCGCCCCGGCCGCCTGGACGTGAAGATCAAGATCGAGCGTCCCGACGCCGAGGCCGCCAAGGACATCTTCGCCAAGTACCTCACCGAACGCCTCCCGCTCCACCCCGACGACGTCGGCGAGCACAACAACGACAAGACCATCACCGTCCAGAGCATGATCCAGACGGCCGTGGAACACATGTACACGGAATCCGAGGAGAACCGCTTCCTGGAGGTCACCTACGCCAACGGTGACAAGGAAGTCCTCTACTTCAAGGACTTCAACTCCGGCGCCATGATCGAGAACATCGTGGGCCGGGCCAAGAAGATGGCCATCAAGGACTTCCTGGAGCACAAGCAGAAGGGCATCCGCGTCTCGCACCTCCTCCAGGCGTGCGTCGACGAGTTCAAGGAGAACGAGGACCTGCCCAACACCACCAACCCCGACGACTGGGCCCGGATCTCCGGAAAGAAGGGCGAACGGATCGTCTACATCCGTACGCTCATCACCGGAAAGCAGGGCGCGGACACCGGACGCTCCATCGACACGGTGGCGAACACCGGTCAGTACCTGTAAAGAACAGGGCGGCTGCGGGTGCCCATGGCGGGTACCCGCAGCCGACTGCTTTTCAGGCCATGACCGCAACTAGGGGCGCGCGAGGCAATGACGCAAATGATCTCCCCACCAGCGCAAAGCCGTTCTAGGCTCTTCGGTACCGCCGAGGCGCGCAGTGCGGGGACGGGCACCGCACACGCACCGGAGCGCCAGCGGTACTTGAGCGGTGCCTTCGACCGAGGGCGCCGCCGGGCAAGGAGGGCCGCATGACCGTACGGCGAGTAATGGGCATCGAGACGGAGTACGGGATCTCCGTCCCCGGCCACCCCAACGCCAATGCCATGCTCACCTCGTCCCAGATCGTCAACGCCTACGCGGCGGCGATGCACCGGGCCCGGCGGGCCCGCTGGGACTTCGAGGAGGAGAATCCGCTGCGGGACGCGCGAGGCTTCGACCTCGCCCGGGAGGTCGCCGACTCCAGCCAGCTCACCGACGAGGACATCGGCCTCGCCAATGTCATCCTCACCAACGGCGCACGGCTCTACGTCGACCACGCACACCCGGAGTACAGCTCGCCCGAAGTCACCAACCCCATGGACGCCGTCCTGTGGGACAAGGCCGGCGAGCGCATCATGGCGGAGGCCGCCGAGCGCGCGGCCCAACTCCCGGGCGCGCAGCCGATCCACCTCTACAAGAACAACACCGACAACAAGGGCGCCTCCTACGGCACGCACGAGAACTACCTGATGAAGCGGGAGACCCCCTTCTCGGACATCGTGCGCCACCTGACGCCCTTCTTCGTCTCCCGACAGGTCGTCACCGGAGCGGGCCGCGTCGGCATCGGCCAGGACGGGCACGAGCACGGCTTCCAGCTCAGCCAGCGCGCCGACTACTTCGAGGTCGAGGTCGGTCTGGAGACCACCCTCAAGCGCCCGATCATCAACACCCGCGACGAACCGCACGCGGACGCCGAGAAGTACCGCCGCCTGCACGTGATCATCGGCGACGCGAACCTCTCCGAGATCTCGACCTATCTCAAACTCGGCACGACCGCCCTGGTCCTCTCCATGATCGAGGACGGTTTCATCGCCGTCGACCTGGCGGTCGACCAACCGGTCCGCACTCTCCACCAGGTCTCCCACGACCCGACCCTGAAGCGCCTGGTCACCCTCCGCAGCGGTCGGACCCTCACCGCGGTCCAACTGCAGATGGAGTACTACGAACTCTCCCGCAAATACGTCGAGGAGCGTTACGGCTCCGACGCGGACGACCAGACCAAGGACGTCCTGGCCCGCTGGGAGGACACGCTCAACCGTCTGGAGAACGACCCGATGAGCCTGGCCGGCGAGCTGGACTGGGTCGCCAAGCGGGAGCTCATGGAGGGCTACCGGCGCCGTGACGGCCTCGACTGGGACGCGGCCCGGCTGCAGTTGGTCGACCTCCAGTACGCGGACGTACGGGCCGAGAAGGGCCTCTACAACCGTCTGGTGGCCCGCGGCCGCATCAAGCGCCTGCTGGACGAGGACACGGTCGAGCGGGCGCGTACGGCGCCGCCGGAGGACACGCGCGCGTACTTCCGCGGACGCTGCCTGGAGCAGTACGCCGACGACGTCGCGGCGGCCTCCTGGGACTCCGTGATCTTCGATCTCCCGGGCCGGGACTCGCTCCAGCGGGTCCCAACCCTGGAACCGCTTCGCGGAACGCGTAATCATGTCAAGGAGCTCCTCGACCGCTGTCGTACGGCGGAAGACCTGGTCAGGGTCCTGTCGGGCGGCTGACAGGAGTCTCGGGTCCGGGGTGCCGGACAGGGTGGAATGTCCGGTGGCCGGGAATCATCGAGGTGGCCGCCGTACGTTGTAGGAACTGCGGGGCCGATGTCAGTCCCTGCAAGTAGGGTCTGATCAAGAACGTCGAACCGAGCGGGGTGAGGGTTATGGCGACCAAGGACACCGGCGGCGGACAGCAGAAGGCGACGCGCTCCACGGAGGAGGTCGAAGAGCAGGCGGAGGAAGCGCAGGCTACCGACGACCTCAAGGAGCGCCACGAGAAGCTGAGCGACGATGTCGACTCGGTTCTGGATGAGATCGACGACGTACTCGAGGAGAACGCCGAGGACTTCGTGCGCTCCTTCGTTCAGAAGGGCGGCCAGTAGGCCGCTCCACCCTTCGATCCGAAGGTGAACGGAGTGGCGCGGTGGCGAGCGAGTCGACGATGAAGTGCTGCGTGCGGTGCGGCGAGACCGAGCCGCACGCAGTCTTCGCATTCGAGCGCGCATGCGTGCGATTCGGGGAGCGAAGGCCGCGTTCGGAGCGGCCCGGGAATGCCTCCGCCGTTCATGTGGATCACTGCCACCAGACGGGTAGGGTCCGTGGCGTACTGTGCTTCAACTGCAATTCGGCCATCGGCAAGTTGGGAGACGCTCCCGACGCTGTTCGTCGGGCTGCCGCCTACTTGGAAGGATCCTCGTGGAAGCCAACACTCGTAGCACCGGGCGTCTACCAGCTGCCTTCCTGACGCCTGGGTCGTCGTCCTTCATGGACTTCCTGTCCGACCATCAGCCGGGGATGCTTCCGGGCAACCGGCAACTGCCGCCCACCCAGGGCGTCATCGAGGCCCCGCACGGCACGACGATCGTCGCCGTCACGTTCCCCGGTGGCGTCGTGCTCGCCGGTGACCGGCGGGCCACCATGGGCAATGTCATCGCACAGCGGGACATCGAGAAGGTGTTCCCCGCGGACGAGTACTCGGCCGTCGGCATCGCCGGCACCGCCGGACTCGCCGTCGAGATGGTCAAGCTCTTCCAGCTCGAGCTGGAGCACTTCGAGAAGGTCGAAGGCGCCCAACTCTCCCTGGAGGGCAAGGCGAACCGACTGTCCACGATGATCCGTTCCAACCTCGGCATGGCCATGCAGGGCCTCGCCGTGGTCCCGCTCTTCGCCGGTTTCGACGTGGACCGCGGCATCGGCCGCATCTTCTCCTACGACGTGACGGGCGGCCGTTCCCAGGAGCTCGGCTACGCGGCCACCGGTTCCGGTTCGGTGTTCGCGCGGGGCGCCATGAAGAAGCTCTTCCACGACCAGCTGACCGAGGCCGAGGCCACGACCCTGGTGGTCCAGGCGCTCTACGACGCGGCCGACGACGACTCGGCGACCGGTGGTCCCGACGTCGCGCGCCGGATCTACCCGATCGTCACCGTGATCACCGAGGACGGCTTCCGCCGGCTCACCGACGACGAGTCCTCCGAGATCGCCCGCGCGATCCTTGAGCGGCGACTGCAGCAGCCCGACGGCCCGCGCGCCGCGCTGCTCTGACCGAGGGTCCGTTCTCATCCCAGGTGATCCACCGACTTCGACGGAACTTTAAAGAGAGGGACGGATACCGGTGTCGACGCCGTTCTATGTCTCACCCCAGCAGGCGATGGCCGACCGGGCGGAGTACGCCCGCAAGGGCATCGCCCGTGGCCGCAGCCTGGTCGTGCTGCAGTTCGCCGACGGCATTGTCTTCGTCGGCGAGAACCCGTCCCGCGCGCTGCACAAGTTCAGCGAGATCTACGACCGGATCGGGTTCGCTGCCGCCGGAAAATACAACGAGTACGAGAACCTGCGGATCGGCGGCGTCAGGTACGCCGACATGCGCGGTTACACCTACGACCGTGCGGACGTGACCGCCCGCGGTCTCGCCAACGTCTACGCCCAGACGCTCGGCACGATCTTCTCCAGCGCGGCCGAGAAGCCGTACGAGGTGGAGCTGGTCGTCGCGGAGGTCGGGGACACGCCGGACGGCGACCAGATCTACCGGCTGCCGCACGACGGTTCGATCGTGGACGAGCACGGCTCGGTCGCGGTCGGCGGCAACGCGGAGACGATCAGCACCTATCTGGACCAGCGGCACCGCGACGGCATGACCCTCGCGGAGGCGCTCAAGCTGGCCGTGCAGTCCCTGTCCCGCGACACGAACGGCACGGAGCGGGAGATCCCCGCCGAGCGCCTGGAGGTCGCGGTCCTGGACCGTACGCGCCCGCAGGCCCGCAAGTTCAAGCGCATCGTCGGCCGTCAGCTCTCCCGCCTGCTGGAGGGCGAGGCCGCGGACACCTCGTCCGACGGTGACGACTCCGACGACGAGAAGTGAGCCGACCTCACCCAGCCTCTCGCGCGCCCCGGCCGGTCATCGGCCGGGGCGCGCGGCGTTCGTGGGGGCCGCTGTGGCCTCAGGGGGCGCCTGGTGGCGCCGTGGAGCCTCGGACGACCAGTTCCACCGGGATGTCCCCCTCCTCCGGTGTGCGGCCGTCCAGGACCGCCAGGAGGGCGCGCATGCCGTGTTCCCCGAAGAGTTCCGCGTCGAGGCGGACGGTGGTCAGTTCCGGGTCGATGGCGGTGGCGAGGGCGAGGTCGTCGAGGCCGGTGATCGACAGGTCGTCCGGGATGCGCAGGCCCAGGCGGCGCGCGGCCTTGTAGGCGCCGGCGGCGAGTTTGTCGTCGTCGCAGACCAGGGCGGTCACGCGCGAGCCCGGTTCCGAGAGGGCGGCCTCGGCGGCGGTCAGGGCGCCCTCGATGGAGATGGGGGCGCGGGTCGTACGGACCGTCGTGCCCTCGAACGCGCCGACCTGTGCGGCCAGTTCACGCGCGCGTACCTCGAAGGTCCAGGACGGTACGTCGGCGGCCAGGTGCAGGAAGTGGCGGTGGCCCAGGGCCAGCAGGTGCTCGGCGATCTGGCGGATGCCGTCGGCGATGTCCAGGTTGACGGTGGCCGCGCCGAGGCTGCCCTCGGGGTCGCTGTCGAGCATCACCAGGGGGAGTTGATCGCCCCGGATCGCGGTGAGGGCGTCGGCCGCCATGGAGGAGGCGAGCACGCCGTCCAGGGCGGCCTGGGCGGAGGCGAAGGGGTCCCGGGCGGGGCCGATGCCTTCGGGGGAGGGGTACAGGACGACACCGAAGCCGTGCTCGGCGGCGACCCGGGCGGCGCCCGTGTAGACACCCGCGAAGAACTCCGTCGTCAGCACCGGGACCACGAGCAGGACGGTACGGGTGCGGCCCAGACGGAGGTTGCGGGCGGCGAGATTGGGGCGGTAGCCCAGGTCGCGGGCGGCCTCGCGGACGCGCTCCGCGGTCGTGGCCGAGACCCGGCCGCGCCACTTGTCGCCGAGCACCAGGGAGACCGCGGCCTGGGAGACGCCGGCGGCCTGCGCGACGTCGCGGCTCGTGGGGCGGGTGCTGGCTGGTGCCACCGTCGGCCTGCTCCTTGGTGAGGACTCCGCGGGGGACTCCGTATGGACTCGTGACAGCGCACATGGTACGTATGACAGCGAAGGTTATACGTAAAACCTCATGGGTGACGGTGCGGGGGAGGGCGGGAGACGGCCGTGGGATATCTGGAGATCCTCAGGGCGAGGCACGCCGCCCGCCTGCTGGTGGGCACGCTGGTGGGACGGCTGCCGAACGCCACCGCCGCGATCGCGATCGTGCTGTTCATCCGCGCCGACGGCGGCACCTACACCCTCGCCGGGGCGCTGGCGGCCGTGTACGGCATCGCCAACGCGGTTGGGCAGCCCCTCCTGGGACGGCTCGTGGACGTCCACGGACAGCCACGCGTACAGCTGCCCGCCGCGGTCCTGTCGGCGCTCTCGATGGCCGTCTTCGCCTTCTACGGCACCGATCCGCTGCCCCTCGCCTACGCCGCCGTAGCCGCCGCCGGTCTTTTCGCGCCGCCCCTGGAGGGAGGTCTGCGGGCGTTGTGGCCGGCCGTGCTGCGCCGGGAGGACCAGGTGCACACGGCGTACGCCATGGACGCGGTGGCCCAGGAAGTCATCTTCACCGTGGGGCCGCTGCTCGTGACGGTGTTCGTGTCGGTGTGGTCCGCCCCCGTGGCGCTGCTCGTGCTGAACGTCATCGGGGTGCTGGGCGCCCTCTCCGTAGTCGTGTCGCCGCCCTCGCGCGCGTGGCGGTCGGCTCCGCGCGAGGCGCACTGGCTGGGCGCCCTGCGCTCGCCGGGGCTGCTGGCGCTGCTCGGCGCGTTCCTGTTCGTCGGGATGGCGCTCGGGTCGATCACCGTCGCGTCCGTGCCGTACGCCGACGGACACGGCGGTGACGTGGTGTACGGGTGGCTCATGGCGGCCGTAGGTCTCGGCGCGCTGCTGGGCGGCACGGTCTACGGGGCGCGGCAGTGGAGCGGGGTGCCGGAGCGGCGACTGCGGGTCCTGGTGGGGCTGCTGGCGGTGTGTTACCTGCCGTTGATGCTCATGCCGGGCGCGGTCGCCATGGTGCTGCTGACCGTGCTCGCCGGGGTGTTCCTCGCGCCCGCCCTCGCCTGCGCCTTCATCATCGTCGACCGGCACGCGCCCAAGGGCACGGTCACCGAGGCTTTCTCGTGGCTCGTGACGACGTTCACCGTCGGGGCGTCGGTCGGAACGGGCGTCGCGGGGCCGGTCGTACAGGCCGGTGGGGCCCTGTGGGGGTTCGCCGTGCCGGGGGTCGCGGGGGCCGTGTCGCTGCTGGTCCTGCTGGCCACCGGGCGGGTCCTCGCAGCTCCCGCCGGGGGTGCGGTGGTTGCGGCTTCATCGGAAAATGATCCAAACCGTGCTGCCGAACCCCGTTTCAGCACAGGCGATCGGGCGTAATGTTCACTCATGGACCGCCGCATTTTCGGGCTGGAGAACGAGTACGGCGTCACGTGTACGTTCAGGGGACAGCGGCGTCTGTCTCCCGACGAAGTGGCTCGGTACCTCTTCCGCCGTGTCGTGTCATGGGGCCGCAGCAGCAATGTCTTTCTGCGAAACGGCGCCCGGCTCTATCTCGACGTGGGCTCACATCCGGAATACGCGACCCCCGAATGTGACAACTTGACCGAACTGGTCACCCACGACAAAGCCGGCGAGCGCATTCTCGAAGGACTTTTGGTGGACGCCGAACGACGCCTGCACGAGGAGGGAATCGCGGGCGACGTCTACCTCTTCAAGAACAACACCGACTCGGCGGGCAACTCGTACGGCTGCCACGAGAACTACCTGGTGGCACGGCACGGCGAGTTCTCCCGACTCGCGGACATCCTCATTCCCTTCCTGGTCACGCGTCAGCTTCTGTGCGGCGCGGGCAAGGTGCTGCAGACTCCGCGCGGCGCCGTGTACTGCGTCAGCCAGCGCGCCGAGCACATCTGGGAGGGCGTCTCCTCGGCGACGACGCGTTCCCGGCCCATCATCAACACCCGGGACGAACCGCACGCGGACGCCGAGCGCTACCGCCGTCTCCACGTCATCGTGGGCGACTCGAACATGTCCGAGACGACCATGCTGCTCAAGGTCGGTGCCACCGACCTGGTGCTGCGCATGATCGAGGCGGGCACGGTGATGCGCGACCTGACCCTGGAGAACCCGATCCGGGCGATCCGCGAGGTCAGCCACGACATCACGGGCCGGCGCAAGGTGCGCCTGGCCAGCGGCCGCGAGGCCTCCGCCATCGAGGTGCAGCGCGAGTACTACGAGAAGGCCGTGGACTTCGTCGAGCGCCGCGGCATCCGTACCGGCACCGTCGAGCAGGTCCTCGAACTGTGGGGCCGCACGCTCGACGCGATCGAGGCCGAGGACCTCGACCGGATCGGCACCGAGATCGACTGGGTCATGAAGTACCAGCTGATCGAGCGGTACCGGGCCAAGCACAACATGACGATGTCCCACCCGCGGGTCGCGCAGATCGACCTCGCCTACCACGACATCCACCGTCGCCGAGGGCTCTACTACCTCCTCGAGAGGAAGGGCCAAGCCGCCCGGATCTGCAACGACTTGAAGATCTTCGAGGGCAAGTCCGTTCCGCCGCAGACCACTCGGGCCAGGCTCCGCGGCGACTTCATCCGCAGGGCTCAGGAACAGCGGCGGGACTTCACCGTCGACTGGGTCCACCTCAAGCTCAACGACCAGGCGCAGCGCACCGTGTTGTGCAAGGACCCGTTCCGCTCCGTGGACGACCGGGTGGAGAAACTCATCGCCGGAATGTAGGCGAAAAGGTCCGGATACCGACGTCCGGATACATATTCGGTACGCCACACGGGCCCCGTACGTTTCACGTACGGGGCCCGTGCCACGCCGTAGAGTTGCGCGCACGCCATCAACAAGATCGACCGATACGAGGCCTTCACCGTGCGCCGACGCTCCCTTCTCATCGCTGTTCCCGCAGGACTCGTGACGGTCGCGGGGTGCGGTGACAGCGATTCCTCCTCAAGCAAGGCCAGCGCGTCGCCGTCGCCCTCGCCGTCCGGTTCGGCCACGACCGCTCCGCCGCCGAAGGTGGTCGACGGTCCGGTGCCGGCGATCACCGCGGGCACAAAGTTCGACGAGAAGCCGACCGTTGCCAAGGGCACCGGCGATCCGTCGAAGGACCTCGCGGTGAAGACGGTGATCGCGGGTGGCGGCAAGGCCGTCGCGGAGGGCGATTTCGTCCAGGTCAACTACCTGGGCCAGGTCTGGTCGACGGCCAAGGTGTTCGACAACTCCTACGACCGCAAGACCCCCTTGGTCATCCAGCTCGCCCAGGGCAGCATCATCGACGGCTGGCGCTACGGCCTGGCGGGCCGGAAGGTCGGCAGCCGCGTGGAGATGGCCATCCCGCCGACCTGGGGGTACGGCACGACGGGCAACAGCCAGGCGGGCATCAAGGGCACCGACACGCTCGTCTTCGTGATCGACGTGCAGGACGCCTTCAACATCAAGAGCTCCGCCAAGGGCAAGGCCGTCGCACAGTCAGACTCCGCGCTGCCCAAGGTCGGCACGAACACCGACGGCAAGGCCCCCTCGGTCACCGTCCCGAAGGTGGACCCGCCGAAGAAGCTGGTGTCGAACTACGTCCTGGAGAGCGACGGAGCCGTCGTCAAGGCGTCCCAGACGATCCTGTGCCAGTTCGAGGGCGTGGTCTGGAGCACCGGTAAGGAGTTCGAATCGACGTACTCCCAGGGCCGGTTGAGCCAGTTCGCGATCTCGCAGATGGAGTCGGTCGTCAAGGGCCTGGCCCAGGGCGTCACCGGCAAGAAGGTCGGCAGCCGCGTCATGATCGTCGCCCCCGCGGACCTGGCCTACGGCGACACCCCGCCCAGCGGCGGTGTCATCAAGAAGGGCGACACCCTGGTCTTCACGGTCGACATCCTCGCGGCGATGTAGTCCCCGCAGGTCAAGGACGTCCCGGCGCACGACTCCTGCCGGGATGACAGACTGTCCGAGTTGTCTTGTCGTACACAAGCAGGAGCTAGAGACGTGAGCATCGAGAAGCCCGAGATCGACTTCCCTGAGGGCGCACCCCCGGCCGACCTGGAGATCACGGACCTGTGGGAGGGTGACGGCGAGATCGCGCGATCGGGCCAGAACGTCACCGTCCACTACGTGGGCGTGGCCTTCAGCACCGGCGAGGAGTTCGACGCCAGCTGGAACCGCGGCGAGCCGTTCCGCTTCCCGCTCGGTGGCGGGCGTGTCATCAAGGGCTGGGACAAGGGCGTGCAGGGCATGAAGGTCGGCGGCCGCCGTCGGCTGACCATCCCGGCGCACCTCGCCTACGGCAACCAGAGCCCGACCCCGGCGATCAAGCCGGGCGAGACCCTGATCTTCGTGGTCGACCTCGTCGCCGTCTGATCACCGGTTCCGACCGGACCCGATCAGCTGGGGCCCATGCCTGCTCGGGCATGGGCCCTCGGCTTTTGTCAGGCCACCGCAGGGCGGTACGGTCATCGTTCGTAAGTACAGAGGGAAGGCGAAGGGCGTCGATGGCCATTGCCAAGGCCGAGCGGCTGATGAACCTCGCGCTGTGTCTGCTCGGGACGCGGCGGCCGCTCAGCAAGCGTGAGCTGCGGGAATCCATCGAGGCCTACCTCGAAGCCGGGTCCGACGACTCCTTCAACCGGATGTTCGAGCGCGACAAGGACGATCTGCGCGAACTCGGGCTCGTCATCGAGACGGTGGAGAACCTGGACGGCGAGGTCGGCTATCTCGCCCGCCGCGACAGCAACCGCCTCCCGCCGATCACTCTCGACGCCGAGGAGGCCGCCGCCCTCGGTCTCGCCGCCAAGGTGTGGCAGCAGGCCCGGCTCGCCGGCGCGGCCAGCGGCGCCCTGCAGAAGCTGCGCGCCGCCGGAATGCCCGAGGACCTCGACCCGTACGAGCCGCACGGCGCCCTGGAGCCGCGGATCCCGGTGCACGAGGCGTCGTTCGAGCCGCTGATGCTGGCCTGCCGCGACCGGCGGCCCGTCGTGTTCGAGTACCGCAAGGCCACCGCCGCTCGCCCCGAGACGCGGAGCGTCGAGCCGTGGGCGCTGGAGTGCTGGCGAGGCCACTGGTATCTCGCCGGCTGGGACCGGGACCGCGGTGCCGAGCGGGTCTTCCGGCTCTCCCGGATCACCGACAAGGTGCGCTCGCGCAACGGGCGGTTCACCGCGGACATCCCCGACGTCGTGACCGTGCGCGAGACCGTCGCGAGCTGGGCGGGGGAGACCGCCGACCGCTCCGCGCTGATCCGGCTGCGCACGGGTTCCGGATACCCCCTGCGGGCGAAAGCCGCGGCGGTTCGGGAACTCGGGGACGGCTGGGACGAGTTGGAGATTCCGTACGGCCACGGACTGGACGCCTGGCTGGTGGAGTTCGGGCCCGATGTCGTCGTCCTGGAGCCCGCCGAGCTGCGGGCCGACGTGGTGGACCGGCTGCGCGCCGTGGCCAAGGGCTGAGGGGGAGCGGAAGAGAACTGTGGCAGGCAAACCGGTCAGGCCCGTCAACGCCATCGACCAGACCCGGCGGATGCTCTCCCTGGTGACCTATCTGAAGGAGCGCCCCGGAGCACGCGTCGAGGACGTGGCCCGTGCCTTCGGGATCACCGAGGACGAGCTGGTCTCCGACCTCGACGTCCTGCCCATGTGCGGGACCAGTTTCCGGGGCGGCGATCTGCTCGACATCGACACCGACGGCGACCGCATCTGGTGGCGCAACCCGGCTGCCCTCGGCGAAGAAACAGCCGAGCCGCTGCGCCTCGCCGCCGACGAGGCGACCGCCCTCCTGGTGGCCGCCCGCGCCGTGTCGACCCTGCCCGGCTTGCGCGAGAGCGACCGGCAGGCGCTGCTGCGGGCCAACGCCAAGGTGGAGGCGGCGGCCGGCGAGGCGGCCGGCGCCAGCGCCCGCCTCTCGGTGACCTTCGAGTCCGAGGGCGGGGTCTTCGCGGACGTCGACCGCGCGATCTCGGAGCGCCGCCGACTGTGGATCCGCTACTACTCGCCCGCCCGCGACGAGTTGAGCGAGCGCGAGATCGACCCCATCCGGCTGGTCAGCGTCGGGCACACGTACGTGGAGGCCTGGTGCCGCCGCTCCGAGGCGCGCCGCACCTTCCGCCTCGACCGGGTCGCCGAGATCAAGATCCTCGACGAGCCGTCCGCGCCCCCGGAGATCGAACTGCGGGATCTGTCGGAGGCGCTGGTGCAGCCCGCCGCCGAGGACCCGGAGGTCGTCGTCGAGGTCGGCCCGGGCGGACGCTGGGTCGCCGAGTACTACCCGCACGACAGTGCCGATGAGCTTCCCGACGGCGGGTTGCGTATTACCTTGCGCACCCCCGACCCGACGTCCTTGAGACGCCTGGCCCTACGGCTAGGGCGTGACGGCCGGATCGTCTCCCCGAGCGACCTCGCCGACAGCGCCCGCCGGGCCGCCCGCGAGGCGTTGGCGGCGTACGACGGCCCGCAGGGTGTTGTTGACGCAGTGCACGGTGTTGACGAGAGGCAGGAGCAGGGGCTGTGAGCGAGTCGACGATGACGGGTGTCCCGGGTGTCTCGGGTGGTCCGGAGATGACGGTGGCCGCCGCGTTCGCCGGGATGAAGAGCGTGGTGCCCGTGATGTTCAGAGCGGGCTGCCCGGACTGCCGGGCCAACTTCGAACTCGCGGCGAGCGCCCTGCGCCTCGCCATCGGCGCCACCAGCCGCACCACCTTCTACTCCTTCACCTGCCCCGACTGCGGCGCCTCGGTCCGCAAGCCCGCGGGCGAGCGGATCGTCGAACTGCTCACCGGCGGCGGGGTCAAGACCCTGCGGCTGACCTCCGTCGGGTAGCAGGGTCTAGGCTCGCCCCATGTTCTGGGCGATGGTCGCGGTAGCTGTGGGTTTCCTGGGTCTCGCCGTGCTCGGCGTGCTCGCCGTCCGGGTCTTCCTGGAGGCGCGGCGGCTCGGACTCCAGGTCGCGGACGCCGCGCAGCGCATCAACAGGGCGGCCGAGGACCTGGAGCGCGCGGCCGTGGCGACGGCCCGTTCCGTCGACGCACTGTGAGTCACATATGGGCGAGGTGTGAGTTGCGCGCCTCGTGCGCTTCGCGTCGCTCTGCCCTGTCACGTTGTCGGTGGAGGCGGGTACGCTGCTGATCGCGGTCCGGATAACGAGGCCCGGAGCGCGGACCGGGAGTACGCACAGGGATTGCCTCACGTTTACCCCTGAGCGTTACGATCGCTGGCAGCACGACGGTCGGACAGATGTCCGACCGATCGGACAGCACTCCACCCCAGCCGCCTCGGTGAGAAGGTAAAGACTTATGTTCGGAAGGCTCGGAGCTCCCGAGATCATTCTCATCCTCGTCGTCATCGTGCTCCTGTTCGGCGCGAAGAAGCTTCCGGACATGGCCCGCTCGCTCGGCAAGTCCGCCCGCATCCTCAAGAGCGAAGCCAAGGCGATGAAGGAAGAGGGCAACAGCACCCCCGCCCCCGCCGGCCCGCCGAACACCGACGAGTCCGTGCAGCGCACCATCCAGGCGGCTCCCGGCGACGTGACCAGTGCGCGTCCCGTCACCGAGCCGTCGGACACCACCAAGCGCTGACGCAGGGCCGGGACCCCCTCGGCCTGCCGCACGAGATGAGGACGTGGGTTGCCCAAGTCTGCCCGCACGAAGGAGAAGGACCCCGAGGGGCGCATGCCCCTCGCGGACCATCTGCGTGAGCTGCGCAACCGGCTCGCGAAGGCGATGCTCGCCATCATCGTGGTGACCTGCGTGGCCGCCTTCTTCTACAACGACATCGTCAACATCATCACCAAGCCGGTGCTGCACTCGGTGGGCTGCTCCCAGAACTTCGAGCAGCTGTCGAGGGCGTCCAAGACGTCCCAGCCGTGCGCGCAGATCACGATCAACGGTCTGCTGACGCCGTTCACCCTGGCGTTGAAGGTGTCCCTGATGGCCGGTGTCGTACTGGCCTCCCCGGTCTGGCTGTACCAGCTGTGGGGCTTCGTCGCCCCGGGCCTGCACAAGAACGAGAAGAAGTACGCGCTCGGCTTCGTCGGCACCGGCGTCCCGCTGTTCCTCGGCGGCGCCTACTTCGCCTACCGGGTGCTGCCCACCACCGCACAGGTGCTGATCGGCTTCACGCCCAAGGACGTCAACAACCTGCTGCCGCTCGACGACCTGCTCGACCTGGTCACGCGCATGGTGCTCGTCTTCGGGCTCTCGTTCGAGTTGCCTCTGCTGCTGATCATGCTCAACCTCACGGGCGCGCTGACCGGCAAGCGGATGCTCAGCTGGTGGCGCGCCATGATCCTCGGCATCACCGTCTTCGCGGCCGTCGCCACCCCCAGCACCGACCCGCTGACCATGCTGGCCCTGGCCGGCCCGATCTGGGTCCTGTACTTCGGCGCGGTCGTCTTCTCGCTGCTCAACGACCGGCGCAGGCGCCGTCGCGACGCGGCGGGACCGGACGACGACGAGGCCTCCGACCTGGACCTCACCCCCGAGGACATCGGTGACGTCGAGACCGTCTCGGCCGGCCGGGCAGCCCTGCCCGAGCAGTCGAGCGGCACGGGTTCCGACCGGGTCAACGGCTATGACGACGTGACCTGATCACCTTCCCGATCTCCGCCGAGACCGGCCGTTCCCGCAGCGCGGGCGGCCGGTCTCCGTGTGTGGAGGACCCGTGGGAACGGATAATGATCGTCCCGTTGTCAGTGGCGCCCGGTACGCTCGAAAGCACGATGACAGAGGACCTCTCCCCGGCCGAGCGGTACGCGGCAGCCCGCCTGCGGGCAGCCGAGCAGGCCACCGCGCTCGCGGACTTCCGCGAGATGTACGACTTCGGTCTCGACCCCTTCCAGATCGAGGCCTGCCAGGCGCTCGAAGCGGGGAAGGGCGTGCTGGTAGCGGCGCCCACCGGCTCCGGCAAGACGATCGTCGGCGAGTTCGCCGTCCACCTCGCCCTCCAGCAGGGCAAGAAGTGCTTCTACACGACCCCGATCAAGGCGCTGTCGAACCAGAAGTACGCCGACCTGTGCCGCCGTTACGGCGCGGACAAGGTCGGCCTGCTCACGGGCGACAACAGCGTCAACTCCGAAGCACCGGTGGTCGTCATGACCACCGAGGTGCTGCGCAACATGCTGTACGCCGGTTCGCAGACCCTCCTCGGCCTCGGCTACGTGGTCATGGACGAGGTGCACTACCTCTCCGACCGCTTCCGCGGCGCCGTATGGGAAGAGGTGATCATCCACCTCCCCGAGTCGGTGACCCTGGTCTCGCTGTCGGCGACGGTGTCGAACGCCGAGGAGTTCGGCGACTGGCTCGACACCGTCCGCGGCCACACCGAGGTGATCGTCTCCGAGCACCGGCCCGTGCCGCTGTTCCAGCACGTGCTCGCCGGGCGGCGGATGTACGACCTGTTCGAGGAGGGCGAGGGCCAGAAGAAGGCCGTCAACCCCGACCTCGCGCGCCTGGCCCGCATGGAGGCGCAGCGCCCGTCGTACCAGGACCGCAGACGCGGCCGTGCCATGCGCGAGGCCGAGCGCGAGCGGGAGCGGCGGCAGCGCTCACGGGTGTGGACCCCGAGCCGCCCCGAGGTCATCGAGCGGCTGGACAACGAGCACCTGCTGCCCGCCATCACGTTCATCTTCAGCCGCGCCGCCTGCGAGGCCGCCGTACAGCAGTGTCTGTACGCCGGGCTGCGGCTCAACGACGACGAGGCGCGGGAGAAGGTGCGCGCGCTCGTCGAGGAGCGCACGGCGTCCATTCCGGACGAGGACCTGCATGTCCTCGGGTACTACGAATGGCTGGAAGGCCTGGAGCGCGGCATCGCGGCCCATCACGCGGGCATGCTGCCGACGTTCAAGGAGGTCGTGGAGGAGCTGTTCCTGCGCGGGCTCGTCAAGGCCGTGTTCGCCACCGAGACCCTGGCGCTCGGCATCAACATGCCCGCGCGCTCGGTGGTGTTGGAGAAGCTCGTCAAGTGGAACGGCGAGCAGCACGCCGACATCACCCCCGGCGAGTACACCCAGCTGACCGGTCGGGCCGGACGCCGCGGTATCGACGTCGAGGGCCACGCCGTCGTGCTGTGGCAGCGCGGGATCAGTCCCGAGCACCTCGCGGGACTGGCCGGAACCCGTACGTATCCGCTGCGCTCCAGCTTCAAGCCGTCGTACAACATGGCGGTCAACCTCGTCGACCAGTTCGGGCGGCACCGCTCGCGGGAGCTGCTGGAGACGTCCTTCGCGCAGTTCCAGGCGGACCGGTCGGTCGTCGGGATCTCGAAGCAGGTGCAGCGCAACGAGGAGGGCCTGGAGGGCTACAAGGACTCCATGACCTGCCACTTGGGCGACTTCGACGACTACATGCGGCTGCGCCGCGAGCTCAAGGACCGGGAGACCGAGCTGGCCCGGCAGGGCGTGGCGCTACGGCGCGCGGAGTCCGCCGTGGCGCTGGAGAAGCTCAAGCCGGGCGACATCATCCACGTCCCGACCGGCAAGTACGCCGGTCTGGCACTGGTGTTGGAGCCGGGACTGCCCGCCGGGCGGTCCAACGGCCATCGTGGGTTCGAGCAGCACGACGGGCCGCGGCCGCTGGTCCTGACCGTCGAGCGGCAGGTCAAGCGGCTCGCGTCGATGGACTTCCCCGTCCCCGTCGAGGCCTTGGACCGGATGCGGATCCCGAAGACCTTCAACGCCCGTTCCCCGCAGTCCCGTCGGGACCTGGCCTCCGCGTTGCGCACCAAGGCCGGGCACATCCCGCCGGAGCGGGCCCGCAAGCAGCGCTCGCAGGCCGCGGACGACCGCGAGATCGCACAGTTGCGTACGGCGATCCGGGCGCATCCGTGTCATGGGTGCAACGACCGTGAGGATCACGCGCGTTGGGCCGAGCGGTATCACCGGCTCCAGCGGGACACCTCGCAGTTGGAGCGGCGGATCGAGGGGCGGACGAACACGATCGCCCGGACCTTCGACCGGATCGTCGCGCTGCTGACCGAACTCGGTTATCTGCGGGGCGACGAGGTCACCGAGCACGGCAAGCGGCTGGCCCGGCTGTACGGCGAGCTCGACCTGCTCGCCAGTGAGTGTCTGCGGGAGGGTGTCTGGGAGGGGCTCGCTCCTGCCGAACTCGCCGCGTGTGTCTCGGCGTTGGTGTTCGAGGCGCGGGTCAGTGACGATGCGACGGTTCCCAAGGTGCCGTCGGGTGCGGCCAAGGCCGCGCTCGGGGAGATGGTGCGGATCTGGGGGCGGCTCGATGCCCTTGAGGAGGATTTCCGGATCACTCAGACCGAGGGGGTCGGGCAGCGGGAGCCTGATCTCGGGTTTGCCTGGGCCGCGTATATGTGGGCCAGCGGGAAGGGGCTGGACGAGGTGCTTCGGGAGGTTGAGATGCCCGCGGGGGACTTTGTTCGGTGGTGCAAGCAGGTGATCGATGTGCTGGGGCAGATCTCGGCGGCGGCTCCTGTTTCTGGTGGGGAGGCGACTTCTACCGTGGCGAAGAATGCGCGGAAGGCGGTTGAGTTGTTGCTGCGGGGGGTTGTGGCGTACTCGTCGGTGGGGTGACCGGTTCGTTGGCGGGTGCGGGTGCGGGTGCGGGTGCGTTGTGGCTGGTCGCGCAGTTCCCCGCGCCCTAAGAGACCCTGCGGTTCACGTAGGTTCGCCAGCCGCGATACTCCGTGATGTCCTCTGCGCCGGACAGCGCACTCGGCTCGCACAGGAAGCCCGGCACCTTCGTGCCATCCGCCAGCTCCACGCTTCCCAGCGTCATCGGGCGGGGGAGTGCGGCCAGCAGTTTGCCCAGGCCCTCCGCCGGTAGGCGCCATACCTCCGTCTCTATCTCCGCGCCGCCCTCGCCCACGTGAACCAAGCCCGGCTTGGGTGGAGTTGTTGCGAGGGCGTGCAGGCGGTACACCGGGGCCGTTGTCGTTGTGTGGTCCAAGCGGGCGCCCAGGGACAGGAGTTGGGGGTTCAGGGGCTGGCCCGTCAAGTGGGCTCCTACGACTGCCAGCTGGACTGTTGGTTCCAGCTCGCGGGCGATCTGCGCCAGGCGGTCGTCCGTGAAGGCCGGGCCGATCAGCATCACGCCGAAGGGGAGGGCGTTCACCTTGCCCGACGGGACTGCCACCGCCGCCAGGTCGAAGAGGTTGGTCGAGTTGGTGAAGCGGCCCAGGCGGGCGTTCGCGCCCAGGGGGTCCGCCGCCACCTCGGCCAGGGTGGGGTGGCCCGGTGTGGTGGGGAGCAACAGGGCGTCCGCGTCGGCCAGTTCGGACAGGGCGCGGGCTCGGAGTGCGGTCAGGCGGGCCTGGTCCGTGTAGAGCTGGTGGGCCGGGATGTCTCGGGCTCGGGTGATGATGCCCGCTACGGTGGGGTCCAGGTCCTCCGCGCCGTCCGCGATTGCCTTGTCGACAAAGCTCCCCACCGCCGTGTAGCGCTCGGCGACGAACGCTCCCTGGTAGAGCATCGCCGCCGCCTCCGTGAAGGGGGCGAGGTCGAGCGTGCGGATCTCGCAGCCGGCCGCTCGGAGACGAGTGACAGCCTCCTCGTAGGCCTCCGCCCAGCCCTCGTCCAACTCGCTCAGCTGGTCTCGTGGCGGGACCGCGACGCGCCAGGGCCCGGGGGCTCGTTGGGCGAGGGGCGGAAGATCTCTGTCCGGCGGAGAGGCCATGAAGGACAGGGCCTGCTCCGCCTCCGGGAGGGTAAGGGCGAAGACCGTCACGCAGTCGATCGACGCGCAGGCCGGGACCACGCCCTCCGTGGGGACCAGGCCCTTGGTGGGCTTGAGGCCGACGATGCCGTTGAAGGCGGCGGGCACCCGGCCCGAGCCCGCCGTGTCGGTGCCGAGAGCGAAGTCGACGATGCCCAGGGCCACGGCGACGGCCGAACCCGCGCTGGAGCCGCCGCTGATCCGCGCCGGGTCGTGGGCGCCCCGGACCGCGCCGTACGGGGAGCGGGTGCCGACCAGGCCCGTGGCGAACTGGTCGAGGTTCGTCGTGCCGAGCACGATCGCGCCGGCCGCGCGGAGACGGGCCACCACCGGGGCATCGGTCTCCGGTTCGTAGGCGTACGACGGGCAGCCGGCCGTCGTCGGGAGGCCGTGGACGTCTATGTTGCCCTTGGCCGCGAACAGGCGGCCCGCGAGGGGGAGTTGCTCGCCCGCCACCACTCGCTCGTCCAGGGTCCGTGCCTCTTGCTCGACCTCCGTCTGCGGGCGCAGGTCGATCCAGATCTCGGGGCGGTCCACGGCCTCGATGCGGGCGTAGGCGGCGCGGACTCGGGACACGATGCTCGACATCTCTTCTTGCTCCTTGCGGTTCAGCTTGCGGGGGCGAGGATCAGCAGCGCCGTTCCCGCTTCCACCTGGTCGCCGGGTCTGGCCAGGATCTCGGTCACCACGCCCGCCATCGGGGCGTGCACCCTGGACTCCATCTTCATCGCCTCCAGGGCCAGGAGGGGTTGGCCGACGGTCACCTCGTCGCCGGGCTCCACGTTCAACTGCCAGACGGACGCCGCGAATTCGGCCTCCACCAGACGGCCGCCCGCCGGGACCGTCACCGCGGCCTGCGGTGGTGCGGGGGCGGCTGCCGCCTCCGCCCGGGTGAACTCGCCCGCCGCCTCCCAGGCATCGCGTTCCGCGCCGAACGCGGTCTGCTGGCGGGACCTGAACTCCGCGATGGAATCGGCGTGTTCGGTGAGGAACGCCTCGTACTCGGCGAGCGAGAACGTGCCCTCCTCGATGCGCGGGACGAAGCGGCCGGAGGTGATGTCGGCCCGGAGTTCCAGGAGTTCGTCCGCCTCCACCGGGTACCACTTGATGCGGTCGAAGAAGCGCAGCAGCCACGGGGAGCCCGGTTCGAAGGCACCGCGCTGTTGCCAGCCCGACCACACCTGGGTCGTCCGGCCCACGAACTGGTAGCCACCGGGGCCCTCCATGCCGTAGATGCACAGGTACGCCCCGCCGATCCCGACCGAGTTCTCGGCGGTCCAGGTGCGGGCCGGGTTGTACTTGGTGGTGACCAGGCGGTGGCGCGGGTCCAGGGGTGTCGCGACCGGGGCGCCCAAGTAGACGTCTCCCAGGCCCAGTACGAGGTACTCGGCGTCGAAGACCGTGCCGTAGACGTCCTCGACCGAGGCCAGGCCGTTGACGCGGCGGATGAACTCGATGTTCCAGGGGCACCAGGGGGCGTCGTCGCGGACGCCGGCCATGTAGCGGGCGATCGCCTCGCGGGTGGCCGGGTCGTCCCAGGAAAGCGGGAGGTGGACCGTGCGGGAGGGGACGATCAACTGGTCGGTGGGTGGGAGGGCCGCCGCTGTCTCCCGTACGGCGGAGAGGAGTTGGGACTGGGGGAGGCGCTGCGGGTCCGTCTGGATCTGGAGGGAGCGGATGCCCGGGGTGAGGTCCGTGACACCCTCGAAGTCGGCCTCGGAGACCGCCTCCATCAGGGCATGGACCCGCATGCGCTGCGCCAGGTCCAGTTGCATGGGGCCGAATTCGACCAAGAGGTTGTCGTCGCCGCTGCGGCGGAAGGTGACGTCTCCGTCCCGGGCCAGGATTCCGCCGTCCATGATGTCGGGGCGGGGCGAGCCGTCGACGTTCACCGGGGCGAAGCGGACCGTGTCGCCGGGCCTGAACTGGCCCAGTTTCCAGCGCTCTTGGCTGATGACCGTCGCCGGGCAGACGAAGCCGCCGAGGGACGGGCCGTCCGGGCCCAGGAGCACCGGCATGTCGCCCGTGTAGTCGACCGCGCCTACCGAGTACGGGGTGTCGTGGATGTTGGACGGGTGCAGCCCCGCCTCGCCGCCGTCGGTGCGCGCCCAGCGGGGCTTCGGGCCGACCAGCCGGACGCCCGTGCGTGCCGAGTTGAAGTGGACCTTCCAGTCGGCCGCGTAGAAGTCGTGGATGTCGTCCTCGGTGAAGAACTCCGGTGCCGCGTGCGGCCCTTCGACCGCCGCCACGTCCCATACGGCGCCGAAGGCCGGGCGGTCGGAGGGGGGCACCGGGGTACCCTCGGCGACCGTGCCGCCATGCAGGACGTCACCTGTGCGCAGCGCCCGGCCGCCGTGGCCGCCGAACCGGCCCAGGGTGAAGGTGCTCGCGCTGCCGAGGAAGGCGGGCACGTCCAGGCCGCCCGCGAACAACACGTAGGTGCGCAGGCCGTGTTGGGCCGGGGCGCCGATCTCCAGGACCACGCCCGCGGGTACCGTCACCGGCTCCCACTGCGGGACCGGAACGCTGTCGACCGTCACCGGCGCCGGGGCGCCCGTCACGCACACGGTGGTGGCGTGGGTGAACCTCAACGTCGGTCCCTGGAGGGTGCATTCGAGGCCGGGAGTGCCCTCCTCGTTGCCGAGCGCGCGGTTGCCGAGCCGGAAGGAGAGGTCGTCCATCGGGCCGCACGGCGGCACGCCGACCTGCCAGTAGCCGGTACGCCCCGGCCAGTCCTGGACCGTGGTGAGGGTGCCGCCCGTGACGACCTCGATGCGGGGAGTGGGGTCGGTGACGTCGGCGAGGGTCGCCGTGGAGTGGGTTGCCGTACGGAAGTCCGGCTCCGCGAGCGCCGCCCGGACCAGGCCGAGGTTGGTCTCGATGCCGTCCACACGGGTGCGGGCCAGCGCCTCGTCGAGCCGTCGCAGCGCCTGGGCGCGGTCCGGGCCGTGGGCGATGACCTTCGCGAGCATCGGGTCGTACGACGTCGTCACCTCGGTGCCCGTCTCCACCCAGCCGTCGACGCGCACACCCTGCGGGAACTCGACCCGGGTCAACAGGCCCGCGCTGGGCCGGTGTTCACGGGACGGGTCCTCGGCGTAGACGCGGGCCTCGACGGCGTGGCCGCGCGGGGTGGCCGGTTCGCTCACGACGTCGGTCTCACCGCGGGCCAGGCGCAGCATCCAGGCGACGAGGTCGACGCCGTAGATCTCCTCGGTGACCGGATGTTCCACCTGGAGACGGGTGTTGACCTCCAGGAAGTAGGCCTCCTCGCGCCCCGCGTCGTAGACGAACTCGACGGTTCCGGCGGAGCGGTAGCCGACCGAGGCGCACAAGTCGCGGGCGGATGAGGCCAGTTGGGCGCGTATGGCGTCGGGTAGTCCCGGTGCGGGGGCCTCCTCCACCACCTTCTGGTTACGACGCTGGAGGGAGCAGTCGCGGTCGCCGAAGGTGACGACCCTGCCCTCGCCGTCGCCGAAGACCTGTACCTCGACATGGCGGGCGTGCTCGACGAGGCGTTCCAGGAAGACGCCGGCCGAGGAGAAGGAGGCGGCGGCCACGCGCTGCACCCGCTCCCAGGACTCGGTCAGTTCGTCGGCGGAGCGACATGCCGACATGCCGATTCCGCCGCCTCCGCCGGTGGCCTTGAGCATGACGGGGTAGCCGATGAGTGCGGCCCGGGCGAGCGCTTCGTCCGCGTCCGCCAACAGGCCTGTGCCCGGGGCGAGTTGGACGTTCGCCGCCTCGGCCGCCGCCCGTGCCGTGTGTTTGGCGCCGAACAGTTCCAGTTGGGCGGGGGTCGGGCCGACGAACACGATGCCCGCGTCCTCGCAGCGCCGGGCGAAGGCCGCGTCCTCGGAGAGGAAGCCGTAGCCGGGGTGGATCGCGCCCGCGCCGGTGTCCTTGGCCGCCTTGAGCACCAGGTCGGCGTCCAGGTAGGACTCTTTGGCCGGTGCCGGACCGAGCCGTACCGCCTCGTCGGCGAGCCGTACGTGGGGGGCCGAGCGGTCGGCGTCGGAGTACACGGCGACCGTGCGCAGGCCGAGTTCGCGGGCGGTGCGGATGATGCGGACGGCGATCTCGCCCCGGTTGGCGATCAGCAGCGTGTCGAAGGTCATCCGGCGTCCCCTTGGGAGACGGCCTCAACGATGGTCATCTCTACCGCCGTCGGCTCGAAGCCGTTGCAAGGGTTGTTGATCTGGGGGCAGTTGGAGACCAGGACCAGGACGTCGCGGTCGGCGCGCAGGGTCAGTTTCAGGCCCGGCGCGGAGAGGCCGTCGACGATGCCGAGGGTGCCGTCCTTCTCGACCGGCACGTTCATGTACCAGTTGATGTTGGAGACCAGGTCCCGTTTGCCCAGGCCGTACTTGGCGCCCTCGGCGAGGAAGTTGTCCACGCACGCGTGCTGCGACCAGGTGTGATGGCCGTAGCGCAGGGTGTTGGACTCCTTGGAGCAGGCGCCGCCGACCGTGTCGTGCCGGCCGACCTCGTCGGCGGTGACGGTCATCAGCGGGGTGTGCTCGTTGGACATGAGCACGCTGCCGGTGGTGAGGAAGAGGTTGCCCTGGGCGTGGATGGTGTCGGGGGCGCTGTAGCGGACCGACGTGTCGTGGGCGTCGTAGACGAGGAAGTCGACGGCCTGGTTGCCGTGCAGGTCGGTGATGGTGAGGGTCTCGCCGGTATGGACGACGGTGGACCAGGCGGCGCGTGCCGGGACGGTCGCGGTCTTCATATGAGCCCCCTCGCGGCAAGGAATTCGTCTGTGTTGAGGAAGGCGCGGCGGCCTTCGGGCGTGGCCTCCCACAGCGGGTCGCCCGGCCCGGTGGCCTCCGCGCGCCAGGCGAGCACCTCCAGCGGGGTGCTGACGTAGTCGTCGCGCGGGTCGGCCGGGTGCGGCACGTTCGCGATCAGTACGGTCACGTCCTGTTCGGCGCGCAGGGTCACGCTGCCGCCGGGGCCGGACGAGCCGGTGAAGTCGAGGGAGCCGTCGTCGCGGACCTCGACGCCCTGGAAGAAGGAGAGCGAGGGCGGCAGGTCGCGTGGTTCCAGGCCGTTCTTGGCCGCGGCGAGCTTGAACAGCTCGCGTCCGGCCGGGGAGCCGGACTGCGGGGTGCCGTCGCCGTAGCGCTCGGTGTTGCGGACGAGCGTGGAGGTGCCGCACAGGGCGTCGTGGCGGCCGGAGGTGTCGGCGACGAGGGAGGCGAGGACGCGGCCCTGGTCGGAGAGGAGGAGCTGGCCCTCGCCGAGGTAGGCGTTCCACTGGACCTTGACCGTGTCGGCGACGTTCAGCCGCTCCCAGGGGCGGTCGGCCGAGTGGAGGAGCAGGTGGGCGCAGGCGTCGCCGCGCAGGTCGGTCAGGCGGAGTTCGGTGCCGCGGGCCAGGGCGCGGTGGGTGTAGTTGCCGCCCGCGACGGTCTCGGCCCACACCAGGTGGCCCGCCTCGCAGGGTGGGGCCGGCCAGTCGGCGGCCGGGACGACGGGCATCGCCTCGGCCCGGGTGCCCTCCTGGGCGCGGGCATGGGCGCGGGCTCCGTAAGTGGTCGCTGTCGCCATCGCGGGGGACCTCCGGCTGCGGGGACGTCTCGGTCGTACGACATTTCTGTCGCTCGACAGAAATTAGGAGGCGGTCGGGTCGGCGGAGTTGCCCGGGTGTTGCCGCTCGGTTACCGAGCCCTCACGAAGATCGCCGGGGGTTCGCGGGGCGTCCGGGGTGCGGGGCTGTGTGCGAGGATCGAACGCATGGGGACAACGGGTGCGCAGGGGGGCCGTCGGGTCGGCAGGCCGCGGGCCGATCAGCGGCCGGACAGCGGACTGTCCCCGCGTGCCGAACTGCTCCGTGCCGCCGCCGAGTTGTTCACCACCCGCGGCTACGCGGCCACCACCACCCGGGCCGTCGCCGAGCGCGCGGGCATGCGTCAGGCGTCGATGTACCACTACGTCTCCGGCAAGGAGGAGCTGCTCGCGGACCTCCTGGAGTCCACGGTCACGCCCTCCCTGGCCTGTGCCCGGGAGCTGCTCGCGGACGACGGGACCCCGGCCGAGGGCCGGTTGTGGGAGCTGTGCCGGACGGACGTCGAGCTGCTGTGCGGCGGTTCGCACAACCTCGGCGGGCTCTATCTGCTGCCCGAGGTGCGCGCCGAACGCTTCGCAGGCTTCCATGCAGTGCGCGCCGAACTCAAGGACGCCTACCGGCAGTTGCTCGCCGCGACGGCCGCCGGCGGGGCGCTCGCCAAGAGCGATCTCGAGCTGCGTACGGATCTGGTGTTCGGGCTGATCGAGGGTGTCATCCTCGTCCATCGTTCCGACCCCGAGCGGCCCGTGTCCGCCTTCGCGGAGGCGACGGCCGACGCCGCGCTGCGCATCGCCGGAAGCTGAACCTCACCCGTTACGGTGAGTGATTTTCGTATGCCCGCGCCCAGTTACACAGTGTGTGCGAATGGCGGCGCAGCGTGTAAATGGGCTGAGGGTACTCCTCTCCGATGTCCCTTTTCAGGGGCTTGCCGAATATGACACAGCGGTGATCCGGTCGGACTAAGCTCGCCCGCAGCGCACCGAGTTGGGCTGTATTCGTGCGCTTGTTCCCAAACATGCAAAAGATACAGAAGCTCCCCCCAGAGTCTCCCGCCAGAGCCTCCCGATCCCCCCAGCCGACCTGTCTTTAGAGGGCATACATGGTGAGTGTTCAATCGCCTCCCGGTGGCCGTGAACTTCCCTACGCGCGCGTGCTGTTGCCGCCTGCCATAGTGATGGCCGCGGCGACCGGGGCCGCCGTCGCCCTGGTGGCGGGGCCGGCCCGGATCGCCGTCGGCTGGTGCGGAGCCGTCGCCACACTCCTGGTGATCGCGACAGCGGCCGAAGCGGTACGCCGCGGGCGCAACCTGCGGAACCTGCGCGTCGAGCACGACCGTCACACCGCGTATCTGGAACGGCGGATCGCCGACCAGACCCTGGAGACGGTCCGCCTCGGCAAGGAGATCCTGCCCGCCACGCTCTACCGGCTCAGCAGCGGAGAATCCCCCGGAGAGGTGATTCGCCAAGTCGTGGACGCCGATCCCGACTGGCGGCAACTTCCCCAGCCGCAGCGCGACTTGCTGAGGACCGTGCTCAACATCGTGCAGCGCGAGGAGAACATGCGTGACTCCGCGCAACGCTCCTTCGTCAGCATCGCCCGCCGTGTGCAGGCCATCGTCCACCAACAGGCCAAGGAACTCCGGGAGATGGAGGAGGACCACGGCCGCAACCCCGAGGTCTTCGACGACCTCCTGCGCATCGACCACGGCACCGCGCTGATCGGCCGCCTCGCCGACTCCATCTCGGTGCTCGGCGGTGGCCGCCCCGGCCGCCAGTGGCCCGAGCCGGTGCCGCTGTACAGCGTGTTGCGCGGCGCCATGTCCCGCATCCTGGAGTACCGGCGCATCGAGCTGCACTCCATCGCCAAGGTCAACATCCGTGGCATCTCCGTCGAGCCGGTCATCCACGCGGCGGCCGAACTCCTCGACAACGCCACCCGCTACTCGCCCCCGCAGACCAAGGTCCACGTCACCGCCGTAGAGGTACAGACCGGCGTCGCCATCGAGATCGAGGACGGCGGCGTCAGCCTCAGCGAGGAGTCCCGGGCCCGTGCCGAAGGCATGCTGGAGCGCGCCAAGGCCGGCACCGACCTCCAGGACCTCGGCGAGAGCCCGCGCCTGGGCCTCCAGGTCGTCGGCCGGCTGTGCGCGACGTACAACATGCAGATCTCGCTGCGCGCCTCGGCCTACGGCGGTGTCCGCGCCGTCCTCATCGTGCCCAGCGAGATGCTCACCCCCGGCACCGCGCCCGGACTCGCCCACGGCATCGGCGCCACCGCGCTGCCCAAGGCGGAGCTCGGCGCGGTCCCCGGACCCAAGCGCACGATCAAGCGGCGCCGCCCCACGAGCCCGCGCATCCCGGCCTCGGTGAGCATGGAGGACGAGGTTCCCGAGGTCACCGAGTGGACGGCGGGCGGCCTGCCGCAGCGCCGCAGCCGGGTCAAGGTCCCGCTCGCCCAGCGGTACGCCGAACAGGCCGCCGCCGAGCGCGCCGAGGCCGCCGCCCGGGAGGCCCGCTCCGCGTGGGAGACGCCCGAGCCCGAGCCGGAGAAGAAGGACGAACCCGAACCGGGCCTGTGGGTCGAGGCGTTCATGGAAGGCCTCAAGGGTGACCCGGACCCGAACGCCTTCATCCAGAAGACCGAGCCGGCCCGTGTCGAGGCCGACGACGAGGGGGACCTCAAGTGATCCAGCAGCGCGCCAACTTCGACTGGATGCTGAAGGATCTCGCCGACGGCGTGCCCGGCATCCAGCAGATCGTCGTGCTCTCCGCCGACGGGCTGCGCATCGCCCGCTACGGCGGCGACCCGGACGCGGCCGACCGCGTCGCCGCGGCCTGTGCCGGACTGCAGAGCCTGGCGGGTGCCGTCGCCTCCGAGATCCCGGGCAGCGACGGCCGGATGAAGATGGTCATCATCGAGATCAACGGCGGCTACTTCTATCTGATGGCCGCGGGCGCCAACGCCTATCTGGCCGTCCTGTCCGACGTGGTCGCCGAACCCGGCCTGATGAGCAACCGCATGCGTGACCTCGTCGTCAGAATCGGCGCCCACCTCACCAGCCCGCCGAGGCGCAACGGGCAGACCGTATGACTCCTCCGCAACGCCGGCGGCGACACCCCGGGGAAGAATCGCCGCCCGAGCCCGCCAAGAAACAGGGCGAAGGAAAGATCCCGGAGCGGCTGTACGTGCTCACCGGCGCGACCGAGGACGGTGACCGGGCCGAACTCGACCTGGTCACGCTGATCGTGGCGCGTTCCGACGCGCCGCAGTCGGCCACTCCGGAACAGGCGGCGCTGCTCGGGCTCTGTATCGCCCCGCTGTCCGTGGCCGAGCTGTCGGCCTATCTCAACCTGCCGTACAGCGTGGTGACCGTCCTGCTCACCGAGCTGCTGACGGCCGAACTGGTGCAGGCGCGCGCCCCGATCGTCCGCCAGGCGCTCCCCGACCGTTCCCTCCTCGAAGCGGTGATGCATGGACTTCAAAAGCTCTGACACCATCACGGGTCCGCGGACCGAGGACCATCTCCCGCACACGGCCCAGGCCGCGGTGAAGATCGTGATCGTCGGCGGCTTCGGGGTCGGCAAGACGACCATGGTCGGTTCGGTCAGCGAGATCAGGCCGCTGACCACCGAGGAGACCATGACGCAGGCCGGTGTCGGCGTCGACGACAACTACGGCTCCGAGAGCAAGACGGCCACCACCGTCGCCATGGACTTCGGCCGCATCAGCATCACCGACCAACTGGTGCTGTACCTGTTCGGCACCCCCGGCCAGGAGCGCTTCTGGTTCCTGTGGAACGGGCTGTTCGAGGGCGCCCTCGGCGCGGTGGTGCTGATCGACACCCGGCGCCTCGAAGTCAGCTTCGACGTCATAGGACGTCTGGAGGAGCGCGGGGTGCCGTTCGTGATCGCCGTCAACTCCTTCCCGGACGGCCCCCATTACCCCATCGAGGATCTGCGTACGGCGCTCGACCTGTCCCCGGACATCCCGATCATCGAGTGCGACGCGCGCCGCCGCGCCTCCAGCCGGGACGTCCTGATGACCCTGATGCGCTTCCTGCACTCCCTCGCGATGACGGGCTCGCTGACCTGACCCGCCCAACTCCCCCGACACCGGATCCACTTCAGTTCTCGGAGCGATCACTGTGACGCCTGAACCCCACTCCCCGACCGATACGGACGACACCAGGCTCGGTCCGCCACCCGGCTGCCCCGCACACGGCCAGGGGCCCGGGGGACTGCACCGGCTGTTCGGCCCCGAAGCGGCGGACCTGGGCGCCCTCTACGAGAAACTCCGCGCCGAACACGGCACCGTGGCACCGGTGTTGCTGCACGACGACGTACCGATCTGGGTCGTCCTCGGTCACACCGAGAACCTGCACATGGTGCGCACGCCCTCGCAGTACAGCCGCGACAGCCGCACGTGGACGCCGCTGCGCGAGGGCATGGTCAAGCCCGACCACCCGCTGATGCCGCACATCGCCTGGCAGCCCATCGCCTCGCACGCCGAGGGCGACGAACACCTGCGGCTGCGCGGCGCGGTGACCGGCGCCATGTCGACGATCGACCCGCGCGGTATCCGCCGGCACATCAACCGCTACACCCAGATCCTCGCCAACACCTTCTGCGAGCAGGGGCACGCGGAACTCGTCGGCCAGTTCTGCGAACACCTGCCGATGGCCGTGCTGTGCGAGATCCTCGGCATGCCCGACGAGTACAACGAGCAGATGGTGGAGGCGGCCCGCGACGCCCTCAAGGGCAGCGCGACCGCGATCGTCAGCCACCAGTACGTCATGGACGCGCTCAGCCGGCTCACCGTGCTGCGCCGGACCCAGCCCGCGGACGACTTCACCAGCCACCTCCTCGCCCACCCGGCGGGGCTCAGCGACGACGAGGTCAGGGAGCACCTGCGACTCGTCCTCTTCGCCGCCTACGAGGCCACCACCAACCTCCTCGCCAACGCGCTGCGCATGGTCATCACCGACCCGCGCTTCCGCGCGCAGCTCAACGGCGGGCAGATGACGGTGCCGGAGGCGGTCGAGCAGTCCCTGTGGGACGAGCCGCCGTTCTCCACCGTGTTCGCCTACTTCGCCAAACAGGACACGGAGTTGGGCGGTCAGCGCATCCGCAAGGGCGACGGGCTGCTCTTCGCGCCCGCGCCGGGCAACGTGGACCCCCGGGTGCGGCCCGACCTCAAGGCCAACATGATGGGCAACCGCTCCCACCTGGCCTTCGGCGGCGGCCCGCACGAGTGCCCCGGCCAGGACATCGGCCGTGCCATCGCCGACACCGGGGTGGACGCGCTGCTGATGCGGCTGCCGGACATCGAACTCGACTGCGACGAGGACGAGTTGAGCTGGACGGCGTCCATCGCCTCGCGCCATCTGGTGGAACTCCCGGTGCAGTTCGCCCCCCGCCTGCCGCAGGACGTGTCGGAGAAGCCCGGCCACGCGGCGGTCCCGCAACCACGCCACACCTGGCACGTCGGCATGACGTCCGACCCGGATCCGACACCGGCGGCGGCGCCCCTGCCGGAGCCGACGCCACCGCCCCAGCCGGTGGCGACGCCGGAACCGGTACGCCAACTCGGGGCGTGGCAGCGGCTTTTGAGGTGGTGGCGGGGCTACTGACCGGCCCAGTCGTCGTAGCGGGACCACGCCTCCAGCACCCGCCCGCTACGGAACCGGTGCTCGGCCCCCGTGACCGGGTCGGTGAACTCCAGTGCCCGCGCCAGCAGTTGGAGCGGGCGTCGGAAAACGCCGTCCGGTACGGGGTCGGTCACCACGGGATAGAGCGGATCACCGAGGATGGGCACGCCCAACGCGCTCATGTGGACGCGCAGTTGATGCGTCTGCCCGGTACTGGGCACCAGCCGGTACCGGGCGAGCCCGTCCTCCCGCCGCTCCGCCAGCTCGACCCGGCTGACGGCGTTGACCTCACCCTCGACCTGCCGCGCGGCCATCACCCCGCGCTCCTTGAGAATCCGGGACCGCACGGTGGTCGGCAGCCCGAGCCCGGAGTCGTACGACGCGACCGCCTCGTACTCCTTCCGCACCCGCTTCTCCCGGAACAGCGCCTGGTACGCGCCCCGTTCCTCGGGCCGCACCGTGAACAGTACGAGCCCCGCGGTGAGTCGGTCGAGCCGGTGCGCGGCTCCCAGCGCCGGGATGCCCAACTCCCTGCGCAGCCGCGCGAGTGCCGTCTCGACGACATGACTGCCGCGCGGGGTGGTGGCGAGGAAGTGCGGCTTGTCGGCCGCGACGATGTGCTCGTCGCGGTACACGACCTCCACGGGAAAGGGCACCGGCACCTCACCGGGCAACTCCCGGTGGAACCACACGAACATGCCCGGTTCGTACGGCAGCCCGGCCACGGACGTCCCGTCCACCCCGACGAACAGCCCGTCGTCCATCATCTGATCGACGACGCCGTCGCCCGCCCCCGAGAGCCGGTCCACCAGGTACTCGCGCACGGTGGTCCAGGAATCCTCGGGGGGCAGGCGGACCCGCACCGGGTCCACCCCGTCGCGTTGGGGGAGGGGCGAGGGCGGGATACGGCGCTTTCGGGTCATCGCGATCAAGCGTAGGCGGTCAGGTCATGCGGGGACCGCTTCGGCGGCCTCCTCCGCGACCGTACGGGCACGGAACACCCGGTACCCGAATCCCGCCCCCACCGTGACGAGCAGGAACAGCACCGTGAACCACTGGAAGTACCAGTGCCCGCCCGTCGGGTCGTACACCGCGGCTCGCGGCCAGGCCAGGTTGACGGTCATGACGAGGCCGTAGAGGAGGGCCAGGGCGTTGACCGGGATGCCCCAGCGGCCGAGGGAGAACAGGGGGGCGCCCGTCTCGTCCGTGCCGTCCACCCCGAACTCGCCGCGCAGGCGGCGGAGCAGGAGCGGGCCCGTGACCATCGCGTACGCCAGGTACAGCATCACGATGCAGGTGGTGCCGATGGCGAGGAAGGCGTCCGGGGAGGCGAAGTTGAGGAGGAGCAGGGCCGCCGCGAGGGTGCCTACGACGATCGCCGGGGCGCTGGGCATGCCCGTGCGGGGGTTGACCTTGGACAGGCGGGCGGAGAAGGGGAGTTGGGTGTCCCGGGCCATCGAGAAGAGCATGCGGCAGGCCGCCGTCTGGATGGCCAGGGTCGCCACCGCGATCGCCACGACGACGTCGGCCAGCAGGGCCTTGCCGACGCCGTCGCCGAGGCTGCTCGTCAGGACGTAGCTGAGGCCGTCGACGCCGAGATGGCCGTCGGTCAGGCTGGGTGCGGCGAGCAGGCCGCCGAGGATGATCAGGCCGCCGAGCAGGCCCGCCGCGCCGAGCGCGGTGAGGATCGTGCGGGGCGCGGTGCGGCGCGGGTTGTGGGTCTCCTCGCTCATCTCGCCCGCGCTGTCGAAGCCGATCATCACGTACGCCGCCGTGAACGAGCCCACCAGCAGCGCGCCGATCAGCCCGGTCTCCAGGCCGCCGCCGGTGTGGAAGGTGATGCTCGGGGTGCGCTTGGAGTGGGTCAGGAGCAGGACGACGATCAGGATCGCGCCGATGATCTCCGCGGTCACCCCGACCCGGTTGATCACCGACATCACGCGGTTGTCGAGGATGTTCACCAGCGTCGTCAGGACCAGCAGGATCACGCCCAGGACCGCCGCGTTGGCCGCGCCGTCCGGTGAGGTGGGTGCCGGGTCGCCGCCGACGAGCTGGAAGCCCGACCAGATCGCCGGCAGCACCATCTGGAGGGCGAGCGCCGCCGCGGCCACGACCACGATCTGGCCGATCACCATGATCCAGCCGGCGAACCAGCCGAAGGTCGCGTTCGAGAGGCGGGACGACCACTGGTAGATCGCGCCCGAGATCGGGTAGCGCGCGGCCAGTTCCGCGAAGCACGCGGCCACCAGCAACTGGCCGACCAGTACCACCGGCCAGGCCCAGAAGAAGACGGCGCCGCCGAACGCGTACCCGAAGGCGAAGAACTGGAAGACGGTCGTCAGCACGGAGATGAAGGAGAACCCGGCCGCGAACGACGCGTACCGGCCGAGGCTGCGGTGCAGCTCCTGGCGGTAGCCGAACTCCGCGAGGGAGCTGTCGTCGGGGGAGGGGGAGTGGGGCGGGTCGGGGCGTATGTCGGAGGGGGCTGTGGTGGTCACGGCGGCACCTGCCTTCGGCGCAGGAGAGCGGAATCCTGACGGCGACAGCGGAATTCCTGTCGGGTGACAGAAATTAGGGAGGTGCTGTTTCGGCCGCGTCACGCCACCGTGTCCGCGCCGGGCCTAAGTCCTCACGTCCGCCGGGTCGTTCCGCCCGAACGGGCGCCCGGCGCATGACGAAGGGGCGGTGCCCCGAAGGCGCCGCCCCTGTTCCCAGCTCGCTCCCGGGTGCTACGCAGCCGCCGTAGCCCCCTCCTGCTCCGCCTCGATCTTCGCGTTCCACTCCCGCTTCGACGCCTGCCAGCCGTCCTCGTTGTGGCCCAGCCGCCAGTACCCGGAGATCGACAGATCCTCGCGCGGGATCTCCAACTCGACCCGCAGCAGGGCGCGGAGGTCTTTCACGAAGGCCGCCTCGCCGTGCACGAACGCGTGCATCCGGCCCGCCGGGAACTCCAGCGCCCGTACGGCCTCGGCGAGCGCCTCGCCGACGGGACGGTCGCCGCGGTGCAGCCAGACGACCTCGATGTCGGAGTCGATCTTCTGCTCCTCCTCCGGGCCGGAGATCTCCACGAAGGCGTGTGCCGTGGCGCCCTCGGGCAGCGACTCCAGGGCGCGGGCGATCGCCGGCAGCGCGCTCTCGTCCCCGGCGAGCAGATGCCAGTCGGCGCCCGCGTCGGGGGCGTAGGCGCCGCCGGGGCCCATGAAGAGGACCGTCTCGCCCGGCTGGACCCGGGTCGCCCACGGCCCGGCGAGGCCCTCGTCGCCGTGGATCACGAAGTCGAGGGTCATCTCCAGGTGCTCGGGGTCCCAGGCGCGCACGGTGTACGTGCGGGTCACCGGCCACTGCTCACGCGGGAACTCCGCGCGGATGCGCTCCATGTCGAAGGGCTCGGGGTAGGCCGCGCCCCCGGCCGGGAACAGCAGTTTCACGTAGTGGTCGGTGCAGGTGTCCGCCGCGAACTCGGTCAGACCCTCGCCGCCCAGCACCACGCGCTGCATATGAGGGGTCAGCCGTTCGGTGCGGACGACCTGCGCGGAGTGGGGCTTTCGCGGCTTCCGTGCCGGACGTTCTGCCATGACGGCCTCCCAAATTCCCATGCTTAGGCTTACCTAAGTTAGCACTAGATTCTTTGTGAAAGGCAAGAATGCAGGGGCAAAAACAATGCTTACGCGGCCAGCGTGGCGAGCAGTCGCTGCAATGATCCGCCCAGTGCCCAGCGCTCCGCCAGTGCGCCCACCAGTTCCGGATCACGCGGCGCGTGCGGCAGCGCCGGGTCGACGTCGGGCAGCGGCACGTCGTCGGCGACCCGTACGACCTTGGGCGCGACCGCGACATACGGCCGTGCCTCGTCGAGACGCTTGCGCTGCGAAGGGGTCAGCTTCGACTTGGGGTCGTCGATCGCGGCCATGATCCCGGGCACGTCACCGAACTCGGCCAGCAGCTTCGCCGCCGTCTTCTCGCCGATCCCGGGGACACCCGGCAGACCGTCGCTCGGATCGCCGCGCAGCAGCGCCAGATCCACGTAACCGCGGCCGTCGACGCCGTACTTCTCGCGCAGGAACGCCTCGTCGGTGAGCTGGAGCGTGCCGACGCCCTTGATCGGATACAGGACGCGGACGCCACGGGCGTCGTCGACGAGCTGGTAGAGGTCGCGGTCGCCGGTGACGATGTCGACCGGGCCCTTCGCGTGTGCCGTGAACGTGCCGATCACGTCGTCCGCCTCGTACCGCTCGACGCCCACGCGCGCGATGCCGACCGCGTCGAGAACGGCCTCGATGATCGGCACCTGCGGGGAGAGCGTGTCCGGTACCTCCTCCGCGTCCGGACCGCTCTCGCGCACCTCGGCGACGCGGTGCGCCTTGTAGGTGGGGATGAGGTCGACCCGCCACTGCGGCCGCCAGTCCGCGTCCATGCACGCCACCAGCTGGTCCGGGCGATGGTCCTTCACCAGCCGGTCGATGAACTCCAGCAGCCCGCGCACGGCGTTCACCGGCGTCCCGTCCGGCGCCTTCACGGACTCCGGGACGCCGAAGTAGGCGCGGAAGTAGAGCGAGGCGGTGTCGAGAAGCATCAGTCGTCCGGTCACGTCACGCATCATGCCGCACGACAGCGCGACGACCACCTCTCCGTGTCACTCAGAGGGACCAACACCGCAGGCCGGTGAGCTGGACCACTCCGGTGTTTGCGCACGGAAAGCATGGGCAGGCGCGGCCTCGGAGCGGTGCCGGTTGTGCATTCAACCTTCTACGGCCCCCCGGGCCCACCGCCTCCAGGTCCTGACCCTGAAAGGTCCTGACCCCGAGATGTCCTGATCCCGGAATGTCCTGCCCCCGATCGAGAGGTACGCGTGTCAGCCAGGCTAGAAGCCGAGCACCTGCACAAGGTGTTCGGCAGACGACCCGACCAGGCAGTGGAACGGCTCCGCGAAGGAGCCGACCGTGAGGAACTGCGCGCCGACGGCACCACAGCCGCCGTGATCGACGCCTCCTTCTCCGTCGCACCGGGCCAGATCTTCGTCGTCATGGGCCTGTCCGGCTCCGGCAAGTCCACCCTCCTGCGGATGCTCAACGGACTTCTGGAGCCCACCGCGGGCCGCGTCCTCTTCGACGGCCAGGACCTGACCGCCCTCAGCGACCGAGACCTCCGCGCGGTCCGGGCCCGCAAGATCAGCATGGTCTTCCAGCACTTCGCGCTCTTCCCGCACCGCAGCGTCCGCGAGAACGCCGCCTACGGACTCGCCGTGCAGGGCGTGCCCCACGCCGAGCGCGAGGCCCGCGCCGGCGAGGCGCTCGCCCTGTGCGGTCTGGCCGGCTGGGAGGACTCCTGGCCCGACGAGTTGTCCGGCGGTATGCAGCAACGCGTCGGCCTGGCAAGGGCGTTGGCGACCGACGCCGACCTCCTCCTCATGGACGAGTCGTTCAGCGCGCTCGACCCGCTGATCCGCCGGGACATGCAGGACCAACTCCTGGAACTCCAGAAGTCGTTGAAGAAGACGATCGTCTTCATCACCCACGACCTCAACGAGGCCATGCGCCTGGGCGACCGCATCGCCGTCATGCGCGACGGCCGTATCGTCCAGACCGGCACCGCCGAGGACATCCTGCTCCGCCCCGCGAACGACTACGTCGCCTCCTTCATCCAGGACGTCGACCGCTCCCGGGTGCTCACCGCGAGCGCCGTCATGGACACCGGCGTCGACGGCCACGAGGCCGACTGCGACTGCGAGACCGCCACGCCGGACACCCCCTTCACCGAGCTCTGCGCCCTCAGCGCCCGCCTCACCCACCCGGTCGCGGTGCTCGACGCGGCCGAGACGGTCGTGGGAGTCGTACCGCAGGAGCGCCTCGTCGGGTTCCTCGGCGGGGAACCCGCCCGGCAGGAGCGGAAGCAGGTGAGCGCCCATGCCTAGACTCCCGCTCGGCGACTGGGTCGACTCCGGTGTCGACTGGCTCCTCGCCCACATGTCCTGGCTCTTCGACGCGGTCAAGACGGTCGTCGAGGGCATGTACGACGGCATCAACGCGGTCCTCACCGCCCCCGAACCCCTGCTCCTCGCGGGCATCCTGGCGGTGATCGCCTGGTGGCTGCGCGGACTGGTCGCGGGTGTCCTGGCCTTCGCCGGGTTCCTGCTGATCGACTCGCTCGACCTGTGGGACCGGGCCATGTCGACCCTGGCCCTGGTGCTCGTGGCGACCGTCATCGCCCTGGTGATCTCGATCCCGCTGGGCATCTGGGCGGCCCGCTCCAGGACGGTCAGCGCGGTCGTACGGCCCGCCCTCGACCTGCTCCAGACGATGCCGTCGATGGTGCTGCTGATCCCGGCGATCCTCTTCTTCGGGCTCGGCACCTCCGCCGGCATCATCGCCACCCTGATCTTCGCGCTCGCCCCGGGCGTCCGCATGACCGAGCTGGGCATCCGCCAGGTGGACGCCGAACTCGTCGAAGCCGCCGAGGCGTTCGGCACCTCACCGCGCGACACCCTGTTGCGCGTCCAACTGCCGCTCGCGCTCCCGACGATCATGGCGGGCATCAACCAGGTCATCATGCTGGGCCTGTCGATGGTCGTCATCGCCGGCATGGTCGGCACCGGCGGCCTCGGCGGTGCCGTGAACGAGGCCATCGGCCAGCTCGACATCGGCTTCGGCTTCGAGGCGGGCGTCGGCATCGTCGTCCTCGCGATCTACCTCGACCGGATGACCAGCGCACTCGGCACCCAGATCTCCCCGCTCGGCCGCAGGGCCGCCGCCAAGGCCCGCGCGGCGGGCGGCGCCAAGCTCTGGAACCACCGCCCCCGCCCGGCCTTCGCCGTGATCGGCGTGGTCGTCCTCGCCCTGGTGGCCGGTGGCATGGGCACCTTCGGCTCCTCCTCCGGCACGAAGGCGACCTCCGCCACGGACGTCGGCAAGGGCAAGGAGATCACCATCGGCTACATCCCGTGGGACGAGGGCATCGCCTCCACCTTCCTCTGGAAGGAGATCCTGGAGGAGCGCGGCTACAAGGTGAAGACCACCCAGTACGCCGCGGGCCCCCTGTACACCGGCGTCGCCACCGGCCAGATCGACTTCCAGACCGACGCCTGGCTGCCCACCACACACGCCGAGTACTGGAAGAAGTACGGCAAGCAGCTCGACGACCTCGGCAGCTGGTACGGCTCCACGTCCCTTGAGCTGTCCGTCCCCGCCTACATGAAGGACGTCAAGACCCTCGCGGACCTCAAGACCCACGCCTCCGAGTTCGGCGGCAAGATCACCGGCATCGAACCGAGCGCCGGAATGATGGGCCTCCTCAAGACCAAGGTCCTCAAGGAGTACGGCCTCCAGGGCTCCTACGACGTCGTCGACGGCTCCACCCCGGCGATGCTGGCCGAGCTGAAGCGCGCGTACGCCAAGAAGCAGCCGATCGTCGTCACGCTCTGGTCGCCGCACTGGGCGTACAGCGACTACGACCTGAAGAAGCTCAAGGACCCGAAGGGCGCCTGGGGCAAGGGCGACGGCGTGCACACCGTGGCCCGCAAGGGCTTCGCCGCCGACAACCCCGACGTGGGCGCGTGGCTGAAGGACTTCCGCATGACCGAGGCGCAGCTCACCGGTCTGGAGGCGCAGATCCAGAAGTCCGGCAAGGGCGAGGAGCAGGACGCCGTCCGCACCTGGCTGAAGCAACATCCGGGCCTGGTCGACCAGTTGGCCCCGGTGACCTGACGGTTCCACAGCCGCCGTCTCAGAGGTGGGCCTCGCCGCACGTTCCCCTTTCGTGCGGCGAGGCCCACCTTTTCCCGCGCCCGGCAGGAGACTCTCGGGCACGAAAAGGATCCGGCCAACCACATAGCGCTACGAAACCGCTCAATCGGGCCTGAGAGGTGAGCGGGAACACCGGCGACCGCGTACGCATTGAAGAGGAGAGGCGAACTGTCGCGCCGATCGAGGGTCGGCGGGCCCGTGCGGACTGGCCAGAACCATGATGTCCGATCGCACGCTGTGTGACGTGGATGTGACAGGCGCATGAAACGGTTTGACGAACATGCGTAGGGTGCAGAGAACTCATCAGATGCAACTGAAGACCGACGAGCGAAGGAGGGAGCCGGAGCGATGGGCGACCACAAAGAACAGCCCCTTCGGGTGGGTGCGGCCGTACGGCGACGCCGCCGCGCGCTGTCCCTGACCCTCGCCGTCGTGGCCGAACGCAGCGGCCTGTCGGTGCCCTTCCTGAGCCAGGTCGAGAACGACAGGGCCCGCCCCAGCCGAAGCTCCCTGGAGAAGGTGGCCGACGCCCTGCGCACCACGGCCGTCGAACTCCTGGCCGCCGCCGACCCCGCGTGCAGTGTCGACGTCGTACGCGCGGAGGAACCCGAGTCGGTCGGCACACCCCGGATGCGTTCCCTGGTCCGCGGTCATCACCAGCTGCACGCCTCGGAGTTCACCGGTGACCATGACGCCGGGCGTGAATTCCAGCACCGCAACGACGAGTTGATGTACGTCGCGGAGGGCGCCGTCGAGATCGAGGCGGAGGGGCGGGCGTACCGTCTCGTGCGCGGCGACACGATGTACCTCACCGGAGGCGTCCGGCACCGCTGGCGCGCGACCGTGCCGGACACCCGGGTGGTCGTGGTCGCGGTGGCCGAGCACATCGAGGCGGTCCAGGACCGCCAGCGCTGATGCGCGTCGTGTCCCTCGTGCCCTCGCTCACGGAGGCGATCGCCGTGTCCCGGCCGGGAGTTCTGGTCGGTGCGACGGACTGGTGCAGTCATCCGCCGGACCTCGACGTCACCCGTGTCGGCGGCACCAAGAACCCGAAACTCGATCCGATCCTCGCCCTGGCCCCCGACCTGGTGATCGCCAACGAGGAGGAGAACCGCGAGCCGGACCTGACGGCCCTGCGCGAGGCGGGAGTCGAGGTCCTGGTCACCGAAGTGCGTGACGTCCCCCAGGCGTTCCGCGAACTGACCCGGGTGCTCGACGCGTGCGGAGCGCCGTCCCGGCCGCGCTGGCTGGACGAGGCGGAGCGGGCATGGGCCCAACTCCCGTCCCCCGACCGCCGCTCGACCGCCGTGGTCCCCGTCTGGCGGCGGCCCTGGATGGTACTGGGCCGGGACACCTTCGCGGGCGATGTGCTGTCCAGACTGGGCGTGGACAACGCGTACGCGGCGCACGCCGAGCGCTATCCGCGCGCCACGGTCGACGAACTGCGGGCGGCGGCCCCGGACTTGGTGGTCCTCCCGGACGAGCCCTACCGCTTCACGGCCCAGGACGGCCCGGAGGCATTCCCGGGCCTGCCGTGCGCGCTCGTCGGCGGCAGGCACCTCACGTGGTACGGGCCGTCACTGGCAAAAGCGCCACGGGTGCTGGCCGCGGCCCTGCGAGCAGCGCGCCGCTGAGCAGACCGCGGGCCGTGTGCGCGGCGGCGGTGACCCAGGCGGCGACCAGCACGCCGTAGAGGAGGATCGCGAGCCCGTCGTAGACGGCGAGGCCGGTGTGGTGGGCCAGGGACTCGGCGCCGGTGACACAGGTGCCGACCGGGAAGGTGAACGCCCACCAGGTCATCGCGAAGCCCATGCCCCGGCGCCGGGCGCGGACGACATGCGCGGTGGCGAGGGCGAACCAGAGCAGGGCGAAGCCGAGGACGGGGACTCCGTAGAGGACGGCGAGGAGGCTGAAGGCCTGGGCGGTCGCGGTGGGTACGACGCCGGGGGCGAAGTCCGCGAACTTGCCGACGGCGGTGGTGGATTGGCCCAGCGGACCCAGCACCAGGAACAGCGTCGGGGTGAGCGCGAGGGGCAGCGGGCCGCCCGCGACGAGCCGGGCGAAGACCAGCGGGAGCATCAACAGGGTTGCCAGCAGGCTCAGTCCGAACATCGCGAAGCACGCGAGGAGCAGGGTCTCGCGCGCCTGGCCGGCCGGCAGATGGGGCACGAGGAGCGGGCCGAGCGCGGCGGACACCATCGGCGCGACGACCGGCAGCAGCCACACGGGGGTCGCCTGGGAAGGGTGCACCTGATGCCGTACGGCCATCAGGTACGGGACGGCCACGGCCGCCGTGAGCCCGACGACCGTACCGGCCCCGAAGAGCACGAAGTCGAGTACGACCGCTGCCCGCAGCCCGATCCAGTCCTGCCCGACGACCAGGGTTCCGCCGCCCACCGCCGGCAGGGCCATCGCGAGGCAGCCGTAGAAGGGGGCCGTCGCCGGGTCGAGGAGATGGGCGCGGGCCTGGTCGCGGTGGTGGGTCCAGTGCAGGGTGCGGGCGGCGAGCAGGGCCAGGAGCATGGCCAGGGAGAGGGCCCAGACGGTGGTGCAGGCCGTGCGCAGCCCGGGGAGGTGGCCGGGGAGCCCGGCACCGGCCGTGGCGACGACGGCGGTGCCCATGACGGAGGCGTACCAGTTGGGTCCGAGATGACGAACTGCGGTGACCATGCCTCCACCGTCTCGCCGACTGAGAAGGCCGACCAGGGAGCATCTGTCTATGGGGACATAAACTGGATTTATGAGCAACGGCGAGGTGGATGATCAGCGGGAGGGGTCGATAGCGCACCGGGTGCCGGATCTGGGTGCGCTGGAGCTGTTGCTGGCGGTGGCCCGGCTCGGGAGTCTCGGCGCCGCGGCGCGCGAGGTGGGGATCACCCAGCCGGCGGCCAGCAGCCGTATCCGCTCGATGGAACGGCAGCTCGGCGTGGCCCTGGTCGACCGCTCACCCCGCGGCTCCCGCCTCACCGACGCCGGGGCGCTGGTCACGGACTGGGCACGCCGGGTCGTCGAGGCCGCCGCGGCTTTCGACGCGGGTGCCCAGGCCCTACGACACCGTCGCGACTCCCGACTCCGCGTCGCCGCGTCGATGACCATCGCCGAGTACCTCCTCCCCGGCTGGCTCCTCGCCCTGCGCTCCCAACGCCCCGACACGGCGGTCTCGTTGCTGGCCGGCAACTCCACGACGGTCGCGGAACGCCTGCTGTCCGACGAGGCGGACCTCGGCTTCGTGGAAGGCCTCTCGGTACCGCCCGGCCTCGACTCCACAGTGATCGCCCACGACCACCTGATCGTCGTGACGGCCCCGACCCACCCCTGGGCTCGCCGCCAACGCCCGGTCCCGGCAGGGGAGTTGGCATCGACCCCCTTGATCCTCCGGGAGAAGGGCTCAGGCACAAGACAAGTACTGGACGCGGCGTTGGGCGGCCTGGCCCGCCCGCTGATCGAGTTGTCCTCCACTACGGCGGTCAAGGCATCGGCGGTGAGCGGCGCGGGCCCGGCTGTCCTGAGCGAACTGGCGGTGGGCGAGGAACTCTCGATGCGACGCCTGGTCCGCATCCCGGTGGAAGGGGTCACCCTGGCCCGTGACTTGAGAGCGGTATGGCCAACAGGCCACCGCCCGACGGGCCCGGCACGAGAACTGCTGTCCCTGACCCGGGGTTAGGCAACCGGAGTCAGGCGAACCGTCCTGGGGTCTCCGCCTTCAGCCCGTCCGGCGTTTGAGGACGAGGCCGTTCAGGCCGAAAAAGGGGTCTGGGGGCGGAGCCCCCAGGGATGGGACGGGTAGGGGCGGCGGGGGCGGAAAACCCTGGCGCGCGACCACGGCACTCTCGCACCACGCGGCCGACAAGCTCACGCAGCGGTCGCGGGCGAGGCCGTAGCCGCCGCAGCCGCCTCCACCAACGCCCGCATCACCCGCAGGTCATCCCCCATCTCCGGATGCCACTGCACCCCCAACACCCAGTCGGCGGAGGAGAGTTCGACCGCCTCCGGAGTGCCGTCCTCCGCCCGGGCCGATATCGTCAGGCCCGCGCCCAGGCGGTCCACGGACTGGTGGTGGAAGGTGGGTACCGAGGTCTCCTCGGGTACCGCGGACGCGTACAGGGTTCCCGGTACCGGCTTGACCTTGTGGTGGCCGAAGACGCCCGGTGTCGCCGCGTGGCCGTCGATGTGCTGGACGAGGGTGCCGCCGACGGCGACGTTCAGGAGCTGCATGCCCCGGCAGACGCCCAGCAGGGGTATGCCGGCCGTCAACGCGGCCTCTATCAGGGCGAGTTCCCACGCGTCGCGGGCGAGGGCGGGCGGGCCGCTGCGGGGATCGCGCTCCGCGCCGTAGCGGACCGGCTCGACGTCAGGGCCGCCGGCGATCACCAGGCCGTCGATGCGGGCGACGGTCGCCGCGGCGTGCTCGGGGGAGTCGGGGGGCAGCATCGCGGCGAGGGCACCCGCGCGTTGCACGAGCCGTGGGTAGCCGGCCGGGAGCAGCGCCGTCTCCAACTGCCATGCGCCCCAACGCGCTTCGGCCTCCAGGTACGTACTGATGCCGATCAGCGGCCTGCCCGCCATGCACTCCTCCGACCGTGAGAGAAATCGAGTGGACTTCGTAGAAAGTTAAATGGACTCGAAGGAGACCATTAAACAGTCCCGTCTGTCACGCGAGGAAGCCCCGCAACAGTGCCGCCGTCCCCGCGCAGTGCTCCCGCATCATCTCCCGCGCCCCGTCCGCGTCCCCGTCCAGCACCGCCTCGACCAGCGCGATGTGCTGCCGCTGCGAGTGCTCCAGGTTGCGGACGAGGAGCGGGATGCAGTCGAGGAGGTCGTTCACCGTGGCCCGTACCGCCGCGTACTGCGCGGTCAGGGTCGGTGAACCGCAGAGCTCGGCCAGGGTGAGGTGGAGGAGTGTGTCCAGGCGGCGGTAGTCGGCGAGCGGGGCGTCGTGCGTGCGGGCGAGGGCGTCGCGCAAGCGGCCCGCCTGTTCGCCGCTCAGGCCGTGCGTCGCGCACAGGCCCGTCGCGCCGACCTCCAGCACCTCCCGGAACCGCAGCACGTCCTCGATGTCGACCGCGCTGATCCGCCGCCGCAGCTCGTCCTCGCCGCCGGCGTCCGACTTCGGCAGCACGAACGTCCCGCCGTAGCGCCCGCGCCGGGACTCCACCAGGCCCTGGTCCTGCAGTACCTTCAGAACCTCGCGCAGCGTCACCCGACTGATCCCCAGCCGCTCGGCCAGTTCCCGCTCGGCCGGCAGCCGTTCGCCCCCCGGCACCAGACCCAGCCGCACGACCTGCAGTATCTGTTCCAGCGCCTCTTCGAATCCGTTGCCCGCCCGCACCGGCCGCAGTACCGGGGTCAACCGGTCCTCAAGCCCGTTCTCCGCATCCAGCGACATATGGCGGCACCCCCTTCCCAAGCAATGGTTCTCCGCAATACCTTATGGCTTCCGGCTGACCGTAGAAGCCGAAGGAGGCTTTCCCGTGGCAGACCGCACACCCCCGCTGAGCGTCGAGGAACTCCAACACCTCGTGGCCAGTGGTGAGATCGACACTGTCGTCCTGGCCTTCCCCGATATGCAAGGGCGGCTCCAGGGCAAGCGGTTCGCCGCCCCGTTCTTCCTGGACGACGTGCTCAAGCACGGCACCGAGGGCTGCAACTACCTCCTCGCCGTCGACACCGAGATGAACACGGTCGACGGCTACGCCATGTCCTCCTGGGAACGTGGTTACGGCGACTTCGCCATGCACCCGGACCTGTCCACCCTTCGCCGTGTGCCCTGGAACGCCGGCACCGCTCTCCTGATCGCCGACCTCGCCTGGAACGACGGATCGCCGGTGGTCGCCGCACCCCGCCAGATCCTGCGCCGCCAACTGGAGCGCCTCGCCGAGCACGGTTTCACCGCGCAGGTCGGTACGGAGCTGGAGTTCATCGTGTTCAAGGACACGTACGAACAGGCCTGGGACGCCAACTACAGAGGGCTCACCCCGGCCAACCAGTACAACATCGACTATTCGGTCCTGGGGACGGGACGGATCGAGCCGCTGCTGCGCCGGATCCGCAACGAAATGGCCGTCGCCGGGCTCACCGTCGAGTCCGCCAAGGGCGAGTGCAACCCCGGCCAGCACGAGATCGCCTTCCGCTACGACGAGGCCCTCGTCACCTGCGACCAGCACGCCGTCTACAAGACCGGCGCGAAGGAGATCGCCTCCCAGGAGGGCGTCTCGCTGACCTTCATGGCGAAGTACAACGAACGCGAGGGCAACTCCTGCCACATCCACCTCTCGCTCGGGGACGGGGAGGGCGGCAACGCCATGGCCGGCTCCTCGGACGACCCGGGGGGCATGTCCGAGGTCATGCGGTACTTCCTCGCCGGGCAGCTCGCCGCGCTCCGCGACTTCTCGCTGCTCTACGCCCCGAACATCAACTCCTACAAGCGGTTCCAGCCGGGTTCGTTCGCGCCGACCGCCGTCGCCTGGGGCTACGACAACCGCACCTGCGCGCTCCGCGTGGTCGGCCACGGCCGCTCCATGCGCTTCGAGAACCGGCTGCCCGGCGGGGACGTGAACCCGTATCTCGCGGTGGCGGGGCTCGTCGCGGCCGGGCTCCACGGCATCGAGCACAAGCTGGAACTGCCCGAGGCCTGCGCGGGCAACGCCTACAGCGGCGACTACGCGCACGTGCCCACCAATCTCCGCGAGGCCGCCGAGCTGTGGGAGAACAGCCCGATCGCCAAGGCCGCCTTCGGCGACGAGGTCGTCGCGCACTACCGCAACATGGCCCGCGTCGAACTGGCGGCCTTCGACGCCGCCGTCACCGACTGGGAGCTGCGCCGCTCCTTCGAACGTCTGTGAGGAACCCCTTGCCTGCCGACGACCGTCTGTGAGGACTGCTTTGCCTGCCGAGCACCCGCTGGAAGTGCTGGAAGTACTGAACCCCGCCACCGAGGAGGTCCTCGCCACCGTCCCGGCCGCCACCGCGGCCGACGTGGACGCCGCCGTCGCAAGCGCCGCCCGGGCCCAGGCGAAGTGGGCCGCGCTGCCGCCCGCCGACCGGGCCCGGCTGCTGCGCCGCTTCGCGACCGCGGTCGACGAACACCTCGAAGAACTCGCCCAGTTGGAGGTGCGCGAGGCCGGGCACATGGTCGGCAACGCCCGCTGGGAGGCCGGCAACGTCCGTGATCTGCTCGACTACGCGGCCGGGGGAGTGGAGCGGCTGACCGGCCGGCAGATCCCGGTCGCGGGCGGCCTCGACCTCACGATCCTCGAACCGCTGGGCGTGGTGGGCGTGATCGCGCCCTGGAACTTCCCCATGCCGATCGCCGCCTGGGGCACCGCACCGGCGCTCGCGGCCGGCAACGCGGTCATCCTCAAGCCGGCCGAGACGACCCCGCTCACCGCGCTCCGGCTGGCCGAACTCGCCCTGGAGGCAGGCCTTCCCGAGGGCCTCTTCCAGGTGCTGCCCGGCCACGGCCCGGTCGCGGGCACCGCGCTCGTCGAGCATCCCGGCGTCGCGAAGATCGTGTTCACGGGGTCAACTGCCGTAGGCAAACAGGTGTTGGCGAAGGGCTCGGCGCTCCTCAAGCGCGTCACCCTCGAACTCGGCGGCAAGAGCCCCAACATCGTCTTCGCCGACGCGGATGTCGAGGCGGCCGCCGCCGCGGCTCCGATGGCCTTCCTCGACAACTCCGGCCAGGACTGCTGCGCCCGCACCCGCATCCTCGTCCAACGCGGCGTCTACGACCGCTTCCTGGATCTCCTCGCCCCCGCGATCGAGGGGATCACGGTCGGCGACCCGGCCGACGAGAAGACCGACATGGGCCCGCTGATCTCCAAGGTCCAGCTGGAGCGCGTCCGTTCGTACGTCACCGACGACCTGGCAGGCATCCGCGGCACGGCGCCCGAGGGCCCCGGCTTCTGGTTCCCGCCCACCGTCGTCACCGGCGTCGACCCCCGCGCACGCGTGGCCGTCGAGGAGGTCTTCGGCCCGGTCGCCGTGGTCCTCCCCTTCGACGACGAGGCAGAGGCGATCGCCCTCGCGAACGCCACCGACTACGGCCTCTCCGGCTCCATCTGGACGCGGGACGTGGGCCGCGCCCTGCGCGTCTCGAAGGCCGTCCGGGCGGGCAACCTGTCCGTCAACTCCCATTCCAGCGTGCGCTATTGGACCCCCTTCGGCGGCTTCAAGCAGTCGGGGATCGGCCGCGAACTCGGCCCGGACGCGCTCACCGCCTTCACCGAAACCAAGAACGTCTTCATCAGCGACGTCTCCACCACCAACGTCTCCACCAGCACGGAGGGCTCCGCACAGTGACCTCAGAGATTGTTTGCCGGCGACTCGTCGGCCGTACCGCCGTCATCACCGGAGCCGGCAGCGGCATCGGTCTCGCCACCGCGCGCCGGCTCGCCTCCGAGGGGGCCAACGTCGTCTGCGGCGACATCGACGAGACCCACGGCAAGGCGGCGGCCGACGAGGTCGGCGGGCTGTTCGTGAAGGTCGACGTCACCGACCCCGAGCAGGTCGAGGCGCTCTTCAAGGCGGCCTTCGACACCTACGGCAGCGTCGACATCGCCTTCAACAACGCGGGCATCTCACCGCCCGACGACGACTCCATCCTCGACACCGGCCTGGAGGCCTGGAAGCGCGTCCAGGACGTCAACTTGACCTCCGTGTACCTGTGTTGCAAGGCCGCGATCCCGTACATGCGCCGCCAGGGCAAGGGCTCCATCATCAACACGGCGTCGTTCGTGGCGCGGATGGGCGCGGCGACCTCCCAGATCTCCTACACCGCGTCCAAGGGCGGCGTGCTGGCCATGTCCCGTGAACTGGGCGTGCAGTTCGCCCGCGAGGGCATCCGCGTGAACGCGCTGTGCCCGGGACCGGTCAACACCCCACTCCTGCAAGAGCTGTTCGCCAAGGACCCGGAGCGGGCCGCGCGTCGCCTCGTCCACATCCCGGTCGGCCGCTTCGCGGAGCCGACCGAGATCGCCGCCGCGGTCGCGTTCCTGGCGAGCGACGACTCGTCGTTCGTCAACGCCGCCGACTTCCTGGTCGACGGCGGCATCGCGGGGGCGTACGTCACACCGATGTAAGCACTGCCCTCAACCCTCGCCGGGGTGAGGGCAGTTGACCCGGTGACTCGTCACAGGAAGGTCATGCCCTCGCCCCGGTAGGTCGGGACGGTGGCCGTCACGCGGTCGCCCTCGATCAGGTGCAACGCGTCGAACCGCTCGCACAGTTCACCGGCCTTGGCGTGCCGGAACCACACCTTGTCGCCGATGAGCAGATCGTCGGCGGGCGGGCCGAGCAGCGGCGTCTGCACCTCGCCGGGCCCTTCCTGGGGGTCGTAGCGCAGGCCCTCCGGGAGGTACGGCACCGGGAGTCGGTCGGGTCCCGCGGCGCCCGAGGCGGGGTAGCCGCCGCCGAGGACGGTCACGACGCCGACGCCCGGGCGCCGTACGACGGGCTGGGCGAAGAGGGCGGCCGGACGGGCGGTGAACGACGTGTAGTTGTCGAAGAGACGCGGCACGTACAGCCCGGAACCGGCCGCGATCTCGGTCACGGAGTCCTCGGCGGCGGTGTACTGGACACTGCCGGTGCCACCGCCGTTGACGAACTCCAGATCCGGTACGACGGCCCGCACGGCCCGCACCACCTCCGCGCGCCGCTCGGCGAGTTCGCGCTTGGCGGTGGCCTGCATCAGCCGGATCGCACGGGAGCGGAAGGGCCGCCCCGCGACGGAGTCGCCGACACCGGCGATGTGACCCTCGTAGGCCATGATCCCGACGACCTTGAAGCCGGGGCGGCGGGACACCGTCCTTGCGATGTCGGCGAGTTGGGCGGGGGAGCGCAGCGGCGAGCGGAGCGCGCCGATGCGCACCCGGCCGCCGAGCATCCGCAGCGCGGTGTCCAACTCCAGGCAGACGCGCACGACTTCGGTGCCGCCGTCGCGGGAGTCGTCGATCAGTTTGAGCTGGGCCGGGTCGTCGATCATCACGGTGACGGCGGCGGCGAGCTTGGGGTCGTTGGTCAGTTCGCCGAAGGCGGCGTGGTCGGCGGAGGGGTAGGCGAGGAGGACGTCGTCGAACCCGGAGCGGGCGAGCCACAGCGACTCGGCGAGGGTGAAGGACATCAGTCCCGCGAAGCCGTCCCTGGCCAGGACACGTTCCAGGAGGGTTCGACAACGGACGGACTTGCTCGCGACCCGGACCGGCTTGCCGCCGGCCCGGCGGACGAGATCGTCCGCGTTGGCATCGAAGGAGTCCAGGTCGACGATCGCGACGGGGGCGTCGAGGTGGGCGGTGGCCCGGTCGTAACGGGCCCGGTCGGCGGCGCGCGCAGTCATGAACGCAGCCTGCCAGACAGGATTACCGCAGGGTAGGGGGACGTTCCGGGCAGATGCCCCGGGGGCGTGGACTGGTTCCCGTTCGAGCGGAGGCAACCCGTAGAGTGACGCGCACGCACGGAGGAAACGCCGCCGGTCGTTCGACCGCGTCCGGGATGGCGGTCCGCCGCTGCGGGTATGCGTGCTCGGGACGACTTTGATTTTGTGTGCGTGCCGGGTGAGAACGGGGTGGACACCGGTCCGTATACGAGCACGGGCAGGAGTACGCCGGCCCGCATACGGACAAACGGTGGCCCGGGTACGAGGAAACGGGGGGTGCATGAGCACGGAAGCGCGACGCGCCCCCGGACCCCCGGGCTCGTCGGATCCCGTGCACCCGGCGAACGTGACGAACTCGGTGAACGTGACGAAGTCTGCGGGGCAGGCGGCGTCCGATGATGCAACGGGCGAGGACTTGGACCGACCGCATTCTGGTTCTGGGAGGACTTCGGGGACTTCGGGGGCTTCGGGGGCTTCCGGGACGACGGGGGCCGCTTCGGGTGCGGGGGGTGTGCCAGGGGCCACTTCTGGTGCCGCGGCGGGGTCGTCGGGGCCGGTCTCGGGTGCGGCTTGGGGTCCGGCCTCGGGTGCTGTTGCGGGTTCAGCTTCGGGTTCTGTTTGGGATTCGGCCTCGGGGGATGCGGGTTCTCCTTTGAGGGGCGGCGGTGGCGGCGGCGGTACGGTTTCGGACGGTCCGGGTGTGCCGAACAGGCCTGGTGCGTCGGGTACTTCGCGTGCGTCGGCCGCGTGGGATGCGTGGAACGCGCGCGGGATGCCGAGTACGTCGAGCACGTCGGGTGCGTCGATGAATGGTGGTTCGCCGGAGCGGCGGCCTGCGTCGGGCGCCCATGCGAAGGGGCGAGAGGCCACGGGGGATGCGGGGCAAGGCGTCTCCGGGGCTTCTGGGGTCGCGGGGGCGTCGCGGACCGGGCGCGAGCCGTTCGAGCCGGGTTCTGACGTGCCGTCGCGTGGGGTGGATTCCGGTACGGCGTCGGCGGGGACCGGTAGCGGGAGCGTGGGCGGGGGCGACGGGTTCAGCACGGGGTGGTGGGACGGCGGCGGGAGACGTACGGCACCGCAGAGCGGTGGGTCCGATGCGCGCACGGTGTCTTGGGGGAACGGCCCTGATGCGCGGGCCGGGGCTCCGGGGTCGGGGTCGAGTCCGGGTTCGGGTGACGGGTTTGATGCCCGTGCGGTGTTTCCGGACAGCGGTTCTGGTGCCCGAACGGTGTCTCCGAACAACAATCCTGGTGCCCGTTCGGCGTCTCCGAGTACCGGTTCTGATGCTCGTGCGGCGTTCCCGAGTGCCGGTTCCGATGGTCGTGCGGGGTATCCGAGTGCTGGTGCTGGTGCTGGGCCTGGTGTTCGTACGGGTTCTCCGAGCGCGGGTTCCGATGCCCGCACGGTGCCTCTGAACAACGGCACTGATGCCCGTGCCGCGTCTCCGAGCAACAGTGCTGATGGCCGTGCCGTGTCTCCGAGCAACGGCTTCGATGGTCGCGACGGGTCTGGTTCCGCGCCGGCGTCCTCCGCCGACCGGCCGCGTTTCCCCGGCCTTCGGCCTTTCTCGCCCCGTGCCACGGACTCCGTGAGCCCACCCCCTCCGCCGGCCTCGGCACGCTTCCCGGACACCCCGCCCGCGCCCGGCGGCGACCTGCGCCGCGCGAACCCCGCAGCCGCACCGGGTCCTGTCCCACCCCGGCCCCCGCACCGCCCAACGCCGCCAGCACATGGCAACGAAGCGCTGGGGCAACCCAGTTCGGCGTCGGCCACCCCTTTCCGCCCGACCGCAATGTCCGGCTCGGGCACCCCGCCGCGCCCTGCGAACGAGCCCCCGCGTCAGTCGCCCGACGGACCCCGTCAGGATGCGACCCGCTCGGCGACAACTCCCGGCTCCGCTGTACCGCCGCGTTCTGCGGGTGGGGGGCCGAGCGAGTCGTCCGACGGGCCCCGTCAGGATGCGACCCGCTCGGCGACAACTCCCGGCTCCGCTGTACCGCCGCGTTCTGCGGGTGGGGGGCCGAGCGAGGCGTCGGACTGGTCACGTCAGGACTCGGTTGGCTCGCCGATGCCTCCGGCTCCGGGTGTCCCGCCGCGTGTTGTGGGTGAGTCTCCGCGTCGGTCGTCCGACGGGCTCGGCCGGGACTCTGCTCAGCAGACAGCGTCTTCTGGCTCGGGCAGTCCGTCACGCCCCGAGGGCGAATCTCCGCGTCGGTCGTCTGACTCGCAGGGTTATGTTCCTACTCGTCAGGGGACATCGGCAGGCTCTTCCGCTCCGCCCGGTTCGGCGGCCGAGCCTCCGCGTCGGTCGTCTGACGGGCTCGGTTCGGATTCCGTTCGCCGGGCAGCGTCTTCCGGCTCGGTCGTTCCGCCGCGTCCTGAGGGTGATCCTTCGGGGCAGTCGTCCAAGCCACAGGGCTATGTCCCCACGCGCCCCGGGACGTCAGCCGGCTCGGTCACCCCGCCGCGCCCTGCTGGCGAACCTCCGCGTCGGTCGTCTGACGGGCTGGGTCCGAATTCTGCTCGTGGGGCGGGGGCATCTGGTCCGGACGCTTCGCCGCGTCCCGAGGGTGATCCTTCGCGTCGGTCGTCCGACTCGCAGGGCTACGTCCCCACGCGCCCGGGGACATCAGCAGGCTCGGTCACCCCGCCGCGCCCTGCTGGCGAACCTCCGCGTCAGTCGTCCAACCCCCAGGGCTACGTCCCCACCCGCCCGGGGACGTCCGCCGGCTCGGTCACCTCACCCCGCTCCGAGGGCGAGGCCTCGCGTCGGCCGTCCGACCCGCAGCGCTATGTCCCCACGCGGCCCGGAACATCCGCCGGCCCCGCCGCCCCGCCCCGCCCCGCAGCCGAGCCCCCGCACCAGCCGTCCGACCGGCCCCGCCAGGACGCCCCTCGCCCGGCAACGCCTCCCAGCCCTGGCGCCGCCGCCCCGCCCCGCCCGGCAGCCGAGCCCCCGCACCAGACACCGGACCGGCAGGGCCACGCCCCCGACCGCCCCGTAGCGCCCCCGTCCAGTCCGGCCCCCGAGTCTCCTTCGGAGACCACCGATCGGTCCCGGACGGATATCCCCTGGCGAGGCGAGTCGTTCACGGATCCCACGCACGGCGCGCCCACCCGTGGTGTGTGGTCGCCCGCCGGTGCCAACGCGCCCTATCCGGGCGACCCTCGACCGGCCGACACCCACCCCGCTGCGCCGTACCGTTCCGGCACCCGCCCGCCGGCCGACCCCACCGCATCCGACCTCGGCACCTCCGCGTCCACCGCACAGAGCTCCACCACCGACGACACCGACACCCGTGCCTGGTCACCAGCGGCTCCCGGCAAGCCGGTTGGGCCCACGGTCGACGACGCCAGCACCCGTGCCTGGTCGTCAGCCGCTCCCGGCAAGCCGGTTGGGCCCACGGTCGACGACGCCAGCACCCGTGCCTGGTCGTCAGCCGCTTCCGGCGAGCCGGTCGGGCCCATCGCCGACGACCCCGCTGCCTGGTCACCGGCCGTCCCCAGCAAGCCAGTTGGACCGACCGCCGACGACACAGACACCCGCGCCTGGTCAACCACCGCCCCCAGCACCCCCGTTACCCCCACCCCCACCGAACCTCCCGCCTGGACCCCCTCCACCCCCGGCACCCCCACCCACCCCGCCTCCGAGATGCCCCGCCCCCCAGCGAACTCCAGCCCCGACCCCGCCTTTTCCTGGACCTCGTCCGTGAGCATGAACCCCGCCGCGGGGCGGCCCGTCGTGTCGTTCGGGGAGCCCGAGGGTTACGACGAGCGTGCGCGGCCTCGGCCGTTGGGGGCGCGGATACGGTCCCGTACCGCCGCCGTCGCCGTCTGTGTCGTGCTCGGTCTTGGGCTCATCGGCGGTGCGGTGACCGGGAGTTGGCTCACCGGGGACGACGGGGTGGACCGCGGCGCCAGTACGTTCGCCGCCGCCGGGCAGTTGTGGCACAGCGTGCCCGTCGACCAGCTCTTCCCGCCCACCGTGCAGGGACAGGGCGCGGGCCCCGGCGGCGCCGACCGCACCTGGACCCGGATCGCCGTCGCCCCGGACACCGGCTGCGCCAATGCCTTCGACCCGCTCCTGCGCGACGTCCTCGCCCCCGTCGGCTGCCAGCGGCTCCTGCGCGCCACCTACACCGACGCCACGCAGAGCTACGTCACCACCGTCGGCATCCTCTTCACCAAGGCCGACATCACGACCATGACCGCCCTCTCCAACCGGTTCAAGAGGGAGAACCTCGGCAACCGGACCGACCTCATGCCCCGCCCGTACGCCGCGAAGGGCACCCTCGCCGCCTCCTTCGGCGACAAACAGCGTGCCTCGTGGACCGTCTCCGTCCTCACCGACGCCCCCGTCGTCGTCTACGCCGTCTCCGGCTGGGCGGACGGCCGTACGGTCGCCGCGCCCGAACCCGCCGACGAGGCCGTCACCTCCGGCAGTACCACCGCTCCCGCCCAAGCCGGTCTCGGCAACGAGGCGCAGGGTCTCGCGGACCGCGTCGAGCGGAGCCTGCGCAAGACCGTCGACTCGCCCTCGGGGACCTCAACGACCTCAGGGACTTCCGAGTCCTCAGAGAGCTCGGAGAAGAAGACCTCATGAGCGTCACCGTCCGCCGGGCCGGTCTGCTGAGCGCCCTCCTGGCCGCCTCCCTCGCCCTCGTCCCGTCCACCGTCGCGCACGCCGACGGCATACGCGCCCAGGAATGGGCCCTGGACGCCATGCACACCCAGGAGGCCTGGCAGACCACCAAGGGCAAGGGCATCACCGTCGCCGTCCTCGACACCGGCGTCGAGGCCGATCACCCCGACCTCACCGGCAACGTCCTCACCGGCAAGGACATGGTCGGCTTCGGCGCCAAGCCGGGCGACCGCGCCTGGGCCCGTCACGGCACCGCCATGGCCGGCATCATCGCCGGGCACGGACACGGCCCCGGTGACGACGACGGGGTCATCGGCATCGCCCCGGAGGCCAAGATCCTCCCCGTCCGCGTGATCCTCGAAGACGGCGACTCCGCCCGCGCCAAGGCCCGCACCACCCGCGGCAACGCCCTTGCGGACGGCATCCGTTGGGCCGCCGACCACGGCGCCGACGTCATCAACCTCTCCCTCGGCGACGACTCCGCCTCCGCCCACCCCGAGCCCGCCGAGGACGAGGCCGTGCAGTACGCGCTGAAGAAGGGCGTCGCCGTCGTCGCCTCGGCCGGCAACGGCGGCGAGAAGGGCGACCACGTCTCCTACCCGGCCGCCTACCCGGGCGTCATCGCCGCGACCGCCGTGGACCGCTTCGGCACCCGCGCCTCCTTCTCCACCCGCCGCTGGTACGCCACGGTCAGCGCCCCCGGCGTCAACGTCGTCATCGCGGACCCCGACCACAAGTACTACGAGGGCTGGGGGACCAGCGCCGCCTCCGCCTTCGTCTCGGGGGCGGTCGCGCTCATCAAGGCGTCCCACCCGGGGCTCACCCCGGCCCAGATCAAGAAGCTCCTCGAAGACACCGCCCGCAACCCGCCGGCCGCCGGCCGCGACGACTCCCGCGGCTACGGCTTCATCGACCCGGCCGCCGCCATCAAGGCCGCCACCCGTCTCAAGCCGACCGGGCTGAGCTCCGCCGCCTTCGGCAAGAAGTACTTCGGCTCCGGACCGGACGCCGCCAAGACCGACAGCGACACCTCCGACTGGGCGGGCCCCCTCGCGGGCAGCGTCGGCGGAGTCCTCCTCGTGGCCGCGATCGTCCTGTGGCGCGGCCGACGCAGACGCCCCGAGGCCTTCTGAACACAGCGGTGAGCAGGGGAAGTTGATCGGGCGCGGTCCGCGAAGCCCCCCCGCCGAAGCAGGCGCGCGCCCGGTCAGTCCGTCGCCGCCGCCGAAGCCGCCGTAGACGAACCGCCGTTCTCGCCGAACGCCGCGACACCCGCCTTCGCCGCCGCCTCGATCAGGGTGATCCCCTTGGTCTGTGTCGTGCTGCCCTTCGACAGCACGGCGATCAGGTACTCGTCGCCGTCCGTGCCGGTCACCCGGCCGATGCTGTTGACGTCCCACAGCCCGGTCGTGCTCCGCGCCAGCCAGCCGTTCTTCAGCCGCCACCGGGAGCCGTCGGCCGCGGCCGACACCCCCCACTGCTGGTCCGCCTCTATCTGCCCCATCAACCCCTGGATGTACGACTTCGAGGCCGAGCTCAGCTTCGAGTCGTCCCCGAACACCTGCTGGAGCAGGGTGAGTTGATCCGCGGCCGTGGTCTGGGTCAGCCCCCAGAGCGGGCCGGCGCCACCCGTGGTGCCCGTCAGCCCGAACGTCTTGTTGGCGGTGTCGAGCCCGTCCGCCGTGCCGATGATGTTCCACAGCGCCGTCGCGGAGTCGTTGTCACTGTTCTCGATCATCGTCGTGGCGTACGACTTCTCGGTCGCCGTCAACTGCCGGCCCGCGTCCTGCGCCTGGAGCAGCAGGGCCGCCAGGATGTCGACCTTGACGATGCTCGCCGTGTCGAAGGCGGCGCTGCCGTACGCGGCGCTCTCGCCGGAGGTCAGGTCGAGGACGGCCACGGACACCTTCTGGTCGCCGGTCGGGGTCACCGACTTCATGGCCGTGGCCAGCAGTGCGTCGTAGTCCACCGTCGGCTCCGTCACAGGTTCCACCGCCGCCTCCCCGCTCCCGGACGCCGATGCCGACGCCGAGGCCGAAGGCGCCTTCGACGACGATACGGGGCCGGAGTGGGCCTGTGCCTTCACGTACACGGTCCCCGCCGCCGTGACGCCCACGACGGCCACGGTGGCCAGGGCGATGTGGAGCAGCGGACGGCGCCGGGAGGGACGCGCGCGGTGGTTGCGGCGGGCGGCTCTGGAAGACTCCATGTCCGCGATGGTGGGGGCGGTGACTGTGCGAAACGTGAGACGGAAGTTAGATGTCTGTCAACGGTGTCTGAGAAACGTGTGAAAGCTGTGTCCTTCGCGTTTCGGGACCCGCACAAGCCCTGCAGCATCCCCCCGATAGGGTCGGTCACCGTGGCGAACAAGAACATTCCCGACTCCGGCTACTCCGACGACGACGGATCGGCCGACCCCGGACTGAGCGCGGCGCTCGCCGCCTGGACCGCGGACCGTACCGCCGTGGGACCCGTCCTGGAGGCCCTCAGGGGCGCCCGGCTGCTCGTGCCCGTGGTGGCCGTGCTCGGCGAGGTCGAGGAGGACGAGAACGGGCTGCGCCGCGAGAAGACCAGCGACATGGCCGTACCCACGTTGAAGGCCGGCGGCCGTACCGCGCTGCCCGCCTTCACGTCCACCGACTCGCTCGCGCGCTGGGACCCGGCGGCCCGGCCCGTTGCCGTACCGCTGCACCAGGCGCTGCAGGCCGCCGCGCACGAGAAGGCGGACACGGTGGTGCTGGACATGGCGGGACCGGTGCCCTTCGAGCTGTCCGGGCCCGCGCTGCTGGCCCTCGCCGAGGGGCGTACCAGCGCGGACCCGCTCGCCGACCCGGTGGTCGTGGAGGCGGTGCGTGCCGTGGTCGCCGACGTGGGGGCCGTGCTGCGTGCCTATCTCGGCCCCGGCCGGGCCGACGGCACCCTCGCGCTGGTCTTCGAGCCGGCCGTGCCGCACGACGCCGGCATCCACGCGGTCGCCCGCCGCCTCGCCGCCGACGAGACACTGAGGGCCCGCCTGGTGCGCGGCCTCGACCTGGCGGTTCTGCCGGCCGGGACGACGCCTCCGGGCGAGCCCTTGTACGTACGGTGATCGATTGAAGGCCAGGCCCTAGCCGTAGACCGGGCCCGTGTACTTCTCGCCCGGGCCCTGGCCCGGCTCGTCGCGGACGAGGGACGCCTCGCGGAACGCCAGCTGGAGGGACTTCAGTCCGTCGCGCAGCGGGGCCGCGTGGAACGAGCTGATCTCGGTCGCGCTCGCGTCGAGCAGTCCGGCCAGGGCGGTGACCAGCTTGCGGGCCTCGTCCAGGTCCTTGTACTTGTCGCCCTCCTCGGTGAGGCCGAGCTTCACGGCGGCGGCGCTCATCAGGTTGACGGCGACCGTCACGATCACCTCGACCGCCGGGACCTCCGCGATGTCGCGGGCCATGGCGTCGAAGTCGGGGGCGTCGGCATTGGGGGACTCGGGAGGCGTGTCACTCATGCCCCACACGATAGGGCCCGGTGTACGGCGGTTCGCACCACCCCCGGGGAGCTGCTAACCTTGTGTGATGACCGGCCAGGCACTGCTGTGCCCGGCCAACAAGTGGAGGCTCCGATCTCCCACCTGACTGTCCTCACGGACGGCGGGTCACCCCGGTCAGGCGGTCACCATCGTTCCGTACGGACGATGGAGTCGCCCGAAAGCGCGCCCCGCGATCATCGCGGCGGTGCTCCGGCAGTGTTTTGGAGCCCCGTCTTGTGATCGTCCGGGGCATTTTTTGTGTTCCGGTGCGGTTAGGTCTGTCTACCAAAGACAAACGCGGCCGTCCGCCAGATGGCCGTGTGGTGCTAACCGAGGAGGATCCATCAGCACCGAGCCCCGTATCAACGACCGGATTCGCGTTCCCGAAGTGCGACTTGTCGGTCCGAGCGGCGAGCAGGTCGGAATTGTTCCGCTTGCCAAGGCCCTTGAGCTTGCGCAGGAGTACGACCTGGACCTGGTCGAGGTTGCGGCGAGTGCACGTCCGCCGGTCTGCAAGCTCATGGACTACGGGAAGTTCAAGTACGAGTCGGCCATGAAGGCCCGTGAGGCGCGCAAGAACCAGGCGCACACGGTCATCAAGGAGATGAAGCTCCGGCCGAAGATCGACCCGCACGACTATGACACCAAGAAGGGTCACGTCGTCCGGTTCCTGAAGCAGGGCGACAAGGTCAAGATCACGATCATGTTCCGTGGTCGCGAGCAGTCCCGGCCGGAACTCGGCTACCGACTGCTGCAGCGTCTCGCGACGGACGTCGAAGACCTCGGGTTCATCGAGTCGAACCCGAAGCAGGACGGCCGAAACATGATCATGGTGCTCGGCCCGCACAAGAAGAAGACCGAGGCGATGGCCGAGGCCCGTGAGGCTCAGGCGGCTCGCAAGGCGGAAGCGAAGGCCAACCCGGGCAAGTCGCAGAACGCCGCGGAGTCCGACTTCGAGGGCGAAGGCATCGACGGTGAGGTCATCGAGGGCGACGACATCGCCGACGACGACATCGCCGACGACGACGTCGCTGCCGAGGTCGAGACCGTCGAGGCCCCGGCCGAGGCTCGCGCCGACGCCTGATCCCCGGACGCCAGTCCAGGGATGTAACCGAAACAAGAGCGACGCTCCACCTGTGCCCGGTTTCACGACCGGGCACCGGAGCGCCACCGACGAGGAGATAACGGCGCTATGCCGAAGAACAAGTCGCACAGCGGTGCCAGCAAGCGCTTCAAGATCACCGGCTCCGGCAAGGTGCTCCGCGAGCGTGCCGGCAAGCGCCACCTGCTCGAGCACAAGTCGTCCCGTGTGACGCGTCGCCTCACCGGCAACGCCGAGATGGCCCCGGGCGACGCCAAGAAGATCAAGAAGCTTCTCGGCAAGTGACGTACGCGGCGCTCCCGTCGAGCGCCGTACGTCTGGACCGGGACCCCATCGATTCCGGGCCGTGTGAGTCCAACCACGGCCCCGCTACAAGGAGTTAAACAAGTGGCACGCGTCAAGCGGGCAGTCAACGCCCACAAGAAGCGCCGGGCGATCCTCGAAGCCGCCTCCGGCTACCGCGGTCAGCGTTCGCGCCTGTACCGCAAGGCCAAGGAGCAGGTCACCCACTCGCTGGTCTACAACTACAACGACCGCAAGAAGCGCAAGGGCGACTTCCGTCGGCTGTGGATCCAGCGCATCAACGCGGCTGCCCGCGCCAACGGCATCACGTACAACCGCTTCATCCAGGGTCTGAACGCGGCGAACATCGAGGTCGACCGCAAGATCCTCGCGGAGCTGGCTGTCAACGACGCCGGTGCGTTCGCCGCGCTGGTCGAGGTCGCTCAGAAGGCGCTGCCGAGCGATGTGAACGCGCCCAAGGCTGCGTGACGCTGCGCTGGCTTGAGCGGTGACTTGAAGGGCCCGCAGGTTTTTTGCCTGCGGGCCCTTTGTTGCTGGCTCGGACCCGGTTCGTTGTCGGGTGCGGGTTCGTTGTGGCTGGTCGCGCGGTTCCCCGCGCCCCCAAGGGAGTTCACGCGTCCTGAGATTTGAAGGTGAAGCAGACATGTCCCCCGACCTCATCTCTTCTCGCTCTCCCCGCGTCGCCGCCGCTCGGCGGCTTGAGCGGCGGAATTTTCGGAGCAAGGAGCGGCTGTTCCTCGCCGAGGGGCCGCAGGCCGTGCGGGAGGCAGCGGGGTACAAGGACACGCTCGTCGAATTGTTCGCCACTGTTGAGGCCGCGGAGCGGTACGCCGACATCGTCGGTGAGGCCCGTGACGCCGGTGCGCGCGTGCATCTCGCGGACGAGCAGGTCATCGCCGATATCTCGACCACCGTCACCCCGCAGGGGCTGGTCGGGGTGTGCCGGTTCCTCGACACCCCGTTCGAGGAGATCCTCAAGGGGCGGCCCAAGCTCGTGGCCGTACTGGCGAACGTGCGGGATCCCGGGAACGCCGGCACCGTGCTGCGGTGTGCGGACGCCGCCGGGGCCGAGGCCGTCGTACTGACCGACGCTTCTGTGGATCTGTACAACCCGAAGGCCGTTCGGGCCTCCGTGGGGTCGCTCTTCCATCTGCCCGTCGCCGTCGGGGTGCCCGTCGAGCAGGCCGTGGCCGGGCTCAAGGGGATCGGGGTGCGGATTCTCGCCGCCGACGGGGCCGGGACCGACGATCTCGACGACGAGCTGGACCAGGGCACCATGGGCGGGCCCACCGCATGGGTGTTCGGGAACGAGGCGTGGGGGCTTCCGGAGGAGACCCGCGCACTCGCGGACGCCGTCGTGCGGGTTCCGATCCACGGGAAGGCCGAAAGCCTGAACCTCGCCACCGCCGCCGCCGTATGTCTCTATGCGTCGGCCCGGGCACAGCGCGCCTCCGGAGGGTGCCGCTCCGTCACCCACAGCTAGTAGGGTGACCAGCTCGGGGGCCACCTGCGCCGTATGAGAAGAGGTGGGGTACGGGGATGACTGTCGGCACGAGCAGCGCGCCGGGAGCACGGGGTGTGCCCCGGCCGTCCGAGGCCCGGCACGACGACCTCGGCATCGACCCCGACCAGCTGGCCGACGGCCTGGTCATCGCCGACGAGCACGGGCATGTGGTCTGCTTCAACGCCGCCGCCGAGCGGATCACCTCCGTCGCCGCCTCCGCAGCCCTCGGGCAGCGGCTGGAGAAGGCCCTTCCGTTAGAGGACCTGGAGGGCCGTCGGTGGTGGCAACTGACCGATCCCTACGGTGGGTTGGCCATCCGGGTGCGGCAGCCGGAGCGGAATCTGCTGCTGCCGGGCGGGCACGAGGTTCTCGTCACCGCACGCTATGTCCGTACGGAACCCCTCGGCCCGGTCTGCCGGGTCGTCGTCTCGCTGCGGGACACCGAGGCGCGTCGCCGTACCGAGCGCAGCCATGCCGAGCTGATCGCGACCGTCGCCCATGAACTGCGTTCGCCGCTCACGTCCGTCAAGGGCTTCACAGCGACCCTGCTCGCGAAATGGGAACGCTTCACCGACGACCAGAAGCGGCTCATGCTGGAGACCGTCGACGCCGACGCCAACCGCGTCACCCGGCTCATCGCCGAGCTGCTCGACATCTCCCGCATCGACTCCGGACGGCTCGAACTGCGCCGCCAGCCCGTCGACATGGGCGCGGCCGTCGGCCGTCACATCCAGTCGTACGTCGCCGCGGGCCAGACCGCCGACCGGTTCCTGCTCCGCGTCGAGCAGCCGCTGCCCGACCTGTGGGCCGACCCCGACAAGGTCGACCAGGTGCTCAGCAACCTGCTGGAAAATGCGGTGCGCCACGGCGAGGGAACCGTCACTATCGACGTCACGGCCTCGGCCTCGCCCCGCGAAGGCGAGGAGACCGGCACCTCGGTGACGGTGAGCGACGAGGGCCCAGGCATCCCGGAGGAGTCCATGAACCGCGTCTTCACCCGCTTCTGGCGGGGCAGCAAGCGCGGCGGCACGGGCCTCGGTCTGTACATCGTCAAAGGCATCGTCGAAGCCCACGGCGGCACCATCACGGTCGGCCGCGCCCCCGGCGGCGGCGCCGAGTTCCGATTTACGTTGCCCGTGGGCACCCCGGCGTATCTCCAGTAGCGCCGACCGAGGACCCACGGGCGCGTCCGCACACTTCACCCCCGTTAGACTCGGTCTTTGGCACCTTTGCGTCCCCGTTTCAGGGACGACGACGCGTCCCCGAGCCGAGTCGGGACGGGGACCATCCGCCAGCCAACCGGAAGCACGGGAAGAGATGTCGGCACCGAATAAGTCGTACGACCCTGTAGAGGTCGAGGCCTTGAAACCGGAAGAGATCGAGCGCTTGCGGGACGAGGCGCTCGCCGCCTTCGCCGCCGCCGGTGATCTCGACGCGCTCCAGGAGGCCAAGGTCGCCCACACCGGCGGCACCTCCCCGCTCGCCCTCGCCAACCGCGAGATCGGCGCGCTGCCCCCGCAGGCCAAGGCCGCGGCGGGCAAGCTCGTCGGACAGGCCCGGGGCGCCGTCAACAAGGCCCTCGCCACCCGCCAGACCGAGCTGGAGGCCGACCGCGACGCCCGCGTCCTGGTCGAGGAGGCGGTGGACGTCACCCTGCCGTACGACCGCGTCCCGGCCGGCGCCCGGCACCCGCTGACCACGTTCATGGAGCGGGTCGCGGACGTCTTCGTGTCCATGGGATACGAGATCGCCGAAGGCCCCGAGGTCGAGGCGGAGTGGTTCAACTTCGACGCCCTGAACTTCACCCCGGACCACCCGGCCCGGCAGATGCAGGACACCTTCTTCGTCCAGGGCCCGAAGGGCACCGAGGGCGACGAGTCCGGTGTCGTGCTGCGCACGCACACGTCCCCCGTGCAGGCCCGCGCCATGCTGGACCGCGAGCCGCCGGTCTACATCGTGTGCCCCGGCCGTGTGTACCGCACGGACGAGCTGGACGCCACGCACACCCCGGTCTTCCACCAGATCGAGCTCCTCGCCATCGACGAGGGCCTGACCATGGCCGACCTCAAGGGCACCCTCGACCACATGGTCCGGTCGCTCTTCGGCGCGGAGATGAAGACCCGGCTGCGCCCGAACTACTTCCCCTTCACCGAGCCGTCCGCCGAGATGGACATGCTCTGCTACGTCTGCAAGGGCGAGTCCGTCGGCAACCCCGACCGCCCCTGCCGTACCTGCTCCTCCGAGGGCTGGATCGAGCTGGGCGGCTGCGGCATGGTCAACCCGCGCGTGCTCGTCGCCTGCGGGGTGGACCCGGAGAAGTACAGCGGATTCGCCTTCGGGTTCGGCATCGAGCGGATGCTGATGTTCCGCCACAACGTCGATGACATGCGAGACATGGTCGAGGGCGACGTCCGGTTCACCCGGCCGTTCGGGATGGAGATCTGATGCGCGTCCCGCTTTCTTGGCTGCGGGAGTACGTCGACCTGCCGGCGACGGAGACCGGCCGCGACGTCCAGGCCAAGCTCATTTCCGTCGGCCTCGAGGTAGAGACCGTCGAGCAACTCGGCGACGGCCTCAAGGGCCCCCTCGTCGTCGGCAAGGTCCTCACCATCGAGGAGCTGGAGGGCTTCAAGAAGCCCATCCGCTTCTGCACGGTCGACGTCGGCCAGGCCAACGGCACCGGCGAGCCCCAGGAGATCGTCTGCGGCGCCCGCAACTTCGCCGTCGGCGACAAGGTCGTCGTGGTCCTCCCCGGCGCGGTCCTGCCCGGCGACTTCGCGATCGCCGCCCGCAAGACGTACGGCCACACCTCGCACGGCATGATCTGCTCCGGCGACGAGCTGGGCATGGGCGACGACGGCTCGCACGGCATCATCGTGCTGCCGCCCGAGCACGAGGTCGGCACCGACGCGATCGAGCTGCTCCAGCTCGTCGATGAGGTCCTCGACATCGCCGTCACACCCGACCGCGGCTACGCCCTGTCGATCCGCGGTGTCGCCCGCGAGACCGCCACCGCCTACGGCCTCGCGCTGCGCGACCCGGCGCTCCTGGACGTACCGGGGCCGAACGCCTTCGGCTACCCGGTCCGGGTCGCCGACCCGATGGGCTGCGACCGCTTCACCGCCCGCACGGTGACCGGCCTCGACCCCGAGGCCCGCTCCCCGCTGTGGCTGACCCGCCGTCTCCAGAAGGCGGGCATGCGCCCGATCTCGCTCGCCGTCGACATCACCAACTACGTGATGCTGGAGCTGGGCCAGCCCCTGCACGCCTACGACCGCTCCCGCGTCCAGGGACCGATCGGCGTGCGCCGGGCCGAGCAGGGCGAGAAGCTCGTCACCCTCGACGGTGTCACGCGCACGCTGGACGCCCAGGACCTGGTGATCACCGACGACCGCGGCCCCATCGGCCTCGCGGGCGTCATGGGCGGCGCCAACACCGAGATCGACGACACCGAGAACACCACCACCGAGGTCGTCGTCGAGGCCGCCCACTTCGACGCGCTCTCCATCTCGCGTACGGCCCGCCGCCACAAGCTGGCCTCCGAGGCGTCCAAGCGCTTCGAGCGCGGCGTCGACCCGCAGGCCGCCTCGGCCGCCGCCCAGCGCACGGTCGACCTCCTGGTCCTCCTCGCGGGCGGCACGGCGGACGCGGGCGTCACCGAGGTCATCGCGCCCTCGGCCCCGCACACCATCGCCATCCCGGCCGACCACCCGGACAAGGTGGCGGGCGTCGAGTACGGCCGCGAGACCGTCGTACGGCGTCTCCAGGAGGTCGGCTGCGACGTGTACGGGCAGGACGAGCTGATCGTCACCGTCCCGTCCTGGCGCCCCGACCTCACCGATCCGAACGACCTCGCCGAAGAGGTCATCCGCCTGGAGGGCTACGAGAACCTGCCCTCCACGCTCCCCAAGCCCCCCGCGGGCCGGGGCCTCACCGACCGCCAGCGACTGCACCGCCGCGTAGGCCGCGCGCTCGCGGGCGCCGGTTACGTCGAGGCGCCGAACTACCCCTTCGTCGGCGAGCACGTCTTCGACCAGTTCGGCCTGGCCGCCGACGACCCGAACCGCAAGGTCGTCAAGCTGGTCAACCCGCTCTCCGACGAGGAGCCGGCTCTGCGTACGACGCTGCTGCCGGGCCTGCTCGGTGCGCTGCGCCGGAACGACGGTCGTGGTTCGCACGACCTGGCGCTCTTCGAGACGGGGTTGGTCTTCCACCCGCGCGAAGAGCTGAAGATCGCGGTACGGCTGCCCGTCGACCGGCGTCCGACCGACGAGGAGATCGCCTCCCTCACCGAGGCGCTCCCCGTCCAGCCCCGGCACGCCGCGGTCGTCCTCACGGGCGCCCGCGAGCAGGCCGGCTGGTGGGGCAAGGGCCGTCCGTCCGACTGGGCCGACGCGGTCGAGTCGGCGCGGGTGCTGGCGCGTGAGGCCGGTACGGAACTCATCGTGCGGGGTGGGCAGTACGGTCCCTGGCACCCCGGCCGCTGCGCCGAACTCGCGGTCGTCGTCGAGGGTGTTGAGCAAGTCATCGGGTATGCCGGGGAGTTGCACCCCGGTGTGCTGAAGACGCTGGGGCTGCCCGCGCGTACCAGTGCGATGGAACTCGATCTGGATGCGCTGGAGTTGGCGTCCGCCGGGGTGCCCAAGGGGCCGAAGATCTCTACGTTCCCCGTTGCCACGCAGGATGTCGCGCTGGTCGTCGATGCGTCTGTTCCGCAGGCGGACGTCGAGGGTGCGTTGCGTGAGGGCGCGGGTGAACTGCTGGAGTCCATCCGGCTGTTCGACGTGTACGAGAACGCTGCGCAGCTGGGCGAGGGCAAGAAGTCGCTGGCGTATGCGTTGCGGTTCCGGGCTGGTGATCGGACGTTGACTGTGGATGAGGCGTCTGCTGCCCGGGATGCGGCGGTTGCGTTGGCCGGGTCGCGGGTTGGGGCGGTGCTTCGCGGCTAAGGGGTGGGGGCTGCTCGTGGTTTGCCGGCTGCGGGTTCGTTGTGGCTGGTCACGCCCCGCGGCGGAGCCGCCGATGGCAGAGCCCCGCGCCCCTGAAGAGCGTTTGCCTGGGCCTGCGTATCCGGCTCACTCGTTTGAGTGAGAAGTCTGGGTGATGTGGCCCGATCGGGGCATGTGGTCGACAGAATCGGACCGGCCTTTCGGGGTCGGTCCGATTGCGCTGTCGGGGCCTATTTGGGGGGCCACAGGCATGATCCGCATCAAGGCTGGGGTACCCCGCAGGCCGCGCCCGAGGACGCGTGCCCGCCGTCCGCTGCGCAGGGCGCTCGCCCTGGGGCTGCCCACGGTCTGGGGCGCCATAGCGATCACCTACAAACTCACCTGCCCGCTCGCCCAGCAGAACAGTCTGGGCGCCCGCATCGTCACCAGTGCCGTGTTCTTCGCGGTCGGCACCGGTCTCATCCTCCAGGTCCGGCGCTCACTGCTCCGCGAACTCAGGCAGATCCGCCAGATCGCGGGCGCCGCCCAGAACGCGCTGTTGCGCCCACTCCCACCCCGTCTCGACGGCCTGAACATAGCCGCCGCCCAACTGTCCGCCGAACGCGGTGCGGTGGTCGGCGGTGACCTGTACGAGGTGATCGCCACCGAGCACGGCGTCCGGGTCGTGATGGGCGACGTACGCGGCCACGGCATCGCCGCGATCGGCACGGTGGCAGCCGTCCTCGGCAGCTTCCGCGAGGCCGCCCACGACGAGCCCGACCTCGCGGGTGTCCTACGACGCCTGGAGCGGGCCCTCGCCCGCCACCTCCGCGAACGCGCCCGCGCGGAACACCCGGCGTCGGGCGGCCTCGACCCGGACAGCCCGGTCGCCGAGGAGTTCGTCACCGTACTGCTGCTGGAGATCGGCGGGGACGGCGAGGTCAGCGCCCTCAACTGCGGTCATCCGTGGCCGTATCGGTTGGGTGGGGAGGGTGTCGAGCCGCTTGCCCGAGCGGATCCTCTGCCACCTCTCGGCCCGTTTCCCCTGCCGGTGACGTTGCCTTTCGTCCGCTGCGGTCAACTGCTCCCGGGCGAAGCGCTGTTCTTGTACACGGACGGCGCGGAGGATGCCCGGGACCGCCGAGGCCGCTTCTTCCCTCTGCGCGATGTACTGGCAGAGGTGGCTGCCCAACAGCCGCCCCCAGTCCCGCAGTCCGTACTTGGCCTGGTCTTCACGGAGCTTCTGCGTCATGCGGGCGGAACACCCGCTGATGACGTCGCCTTACTCGTCCTGAGCAATGACCGCAAGCCGGCGCATCCTTACCTAGGGGCGCGGGGAACCGCGCGACCAGCCACGACGGCGCCGCACCCAGCCAACCACCCACAGCACAACGGCGTTTAGTGGCTGCCGCAAAGCCAGGCCGCCGCACTTACGAGGGGGAGCCGGCGGCCCGGCCGGCCTCTTGCGAGGCAATCCAGTCAACCCGTCGGAAACTCTCCGCAACAGCGCGCACACACCACGGATTCGCGCACTCCATTCACACCGGGTGTGAACCGAACCGCACTACTCTGTCCGCACCGAGTCACCGGGGGGCCATCCATGCAGCCCAACACACTCCTCGACGCGATCCTGGACGAGGCGGGAATCTCGCACGCGGGACTCGCCGCCCATGTGAACCAGGCCGGCCGCGCCCGCGGGCTCGCACTACGCTACGAACACACCGCCGTGGCACGGTGGTTGAAGGGCCAGCGGCCACGGGGCCAGGTCCCCGACCTGATCTGTGAGGTCCTCGCGACCCGTCTGCACAGACCCGTCACCCTCGACGACATCGGCCTCGGCGTACCGGGCGAGCCGTCCACCCCGCACGGCACCTCCCTCTCCGGCTTCGTCGAGCGGGCCACCGCCCTGTGGCGCTCCGACGAACAGCAGCGCCCGCACCTCCTCGGCGCCCCCGCGGTCACCGGCACGCCCGCGGTGATGCCCGTATGGGAGTGGGAGAACCCGCCCGACGACGTGGACGTCTCGCGCGGCGGCCGGCACCGGGTGAGCATGGCCGACATCGAGATGCTGCGCGCGGCCCGCGCCCACTACGAGCAGATGTACCGCAAGGCCGGCGGCGTCGCGACCCGCACCCGCATCGTCGGCTTCCTCAACTCCGAGACCGCCCCGCTGCTGCGCGGCAGCTACACCGACGCCACCGGCCGCCAACTGCACCGGGCCACCGGCGGGTTGGTGGCGATCGCGGGCATCTGTGCCTACGACTCCGACGCGCACGGCCTCGCCCAGCGCTACTTCCACCAGGCCCTGCGGCTCGCGAAGGCCAGCAACGACAGGGGACTTGGCGCGTACGTCATCGCGCTGCTCGTCAACCAGTCGCTGTTCATGCGGGAGTTCCGCCAGGCCGTCGCCTTCGCGGAGGCCGCGCTGCGGGCCGCCGGCCGGCAGATCACCCCGGCGCTCGCCTCCGACCTCTACGCGATGCAGGCGAAGGCGTACGCACACCTCGGTGACGGCACGAGCGCGCTGTCCTGCATCCGCCGTGCCGAGCAGGCCGCCGAACGCATCCGGCGCGGATACGAGCCCGACGAGACCGGCTATGTCCAGCCGGGCCTGGTCAACGTCCAGGTGGCGGAGGCGCTGCTCAGCCTCGGCGATCTGACGGCGGCGGGGGAGCACGCCATGGCGGCCGTGGACACCCCGGCGCACGACCGGGGACGGGTGCACCGCCTCGCCATGCTCAGCCAGATCGAACTGCGCCAGGGGAACGCCGACAAGGCGGTGGTCACCGCGGTGCAGATGGCCGAACAGGCCAGGGGGATGGAGTCCCAGCGGCTGCGCGACAGACTCCGCGCGGTACGCGAGTACCTGGTGCGCAGCGACTGCGCGGGTACGGCGGAGGCGGCCGAACTCATCGACGGGGCACTGCGCGTACCGCTGTAGACCGACGACTCATAGACGCACACGACACAGTTCCTGCTGCGATATTGCCACTTACTCGACGGAAGGTGGCAGAACCGTGCAGTGGACGAAACAGAACGAACAAACTGTGTACTCAAACCGCTGGTTCAGCGTCAATCTCGCGGATGTCGAACTACCCGACGGCCGACACCTCGACCACTTCCTGATACGGCTGCGGCCGGTGGCCGTGGCGACGGTGGTCAACGAATCGAACGAAGTGCTCCTCCTGTGGCGGCACCGCTTCATCACCGACAGCTGGGGATGGGAGCTCGCGGCCGGCGTCGTGGAGGACGGCGAGGACATCGCGCGCGCGGCCGCCAGGGAACTGGAGGAAGAGACCGGCTGGAGGCCGGGGCCCCTGCGCCACCTGATGAGCGTGGAACCGTCCAACGGGCTCACGGACGCCCGACACCACATCTACTGGGCTGACGAGGGCGAGTACACCGGACACCCCGTGGACGACTTCGAGTCGGACCGCCGGGAGTGGGTCCCGCTCAAACTCGTACCCGACATGGTCGCCCGCGGGGAGGTCCCGGCCGCCAACATGGCAGCCGCACTACTGCTGTTGCACCATTTGAGGCTGGGGGAGGATCCAGCGCCCCGTAGGGGCGCGGGGAACGGCGCGACCAGCCACGACGGATCCGCACCCGACCCACAGGCCTTCGAGCGGCATGTCTAGCGCCCCAAGGCCTGCCACACCGTAACGACAAGCGCACCCACGGCGGTCAAACCGGCTATCGCCGGCAGCGGCCACCTGGTGTGCTCCAGTGCAACGATCCGCGCGCTCAGCTCATCCACCTCCTTGTCCGTCTCCTCGGTGCGATGGCTGAGCAGCGCCAGCCCTCCCTCGACCCGCGCATAGGCGACGTCGAGGCGGCGGCGTAACTCTGCGAGTTCTCCATGGACCACGGGATGCTCGGGGTCGGCGGTCACGGGTCCGCTCCTTTCCGTAGTCGGAACATCCCTTGCATGCGCGTGAAGAGTCAACTCGCCTGGTGGGTACCGGGGGAGAGTGTGCGTGCGGCATATGCGGGCCCGGCGCGCACACGGTGTGTGAATGACGCGGGCCCGGCACTCCGAAGAGTGCCGGGCCCGTAACAGCCGCCGTATCACGGTGAGTTGCCGCGGACGAACGGCGGCGCTCAGCCGTAGGTGTAGAACCCGGAGCCGGACTTACGGCCCAACCGCCCCGCGTCGACCATGCGTTGGAGCAGCGGGGGAGCGGCGTACAGCGGCTCCTTGAACTCGTCGTACATCGAGAAGGCGACCGAGGCGACCGTGTCGAGGCCGATCAGGTCGGCCAGCTTCAGCGGGCCCATCGGGTGGGCGCAGCCGAGCTCCATGCCGTTGTCGATGTCCTCGCGGCTGGCGATGCCCGACTCGAACATCCGGATCGCGGACAGGAGATAGGGGATCAGCAGCGCGTTGACCACGAAGCCGGAACGGTCCTGGGCGCGGATCGCGTGCTTGCCGAGCACCTTCTCGGCGAAGAGCTGGGCGCGGCCGAGCGTGCCCTCGGAGGTGGTCAGCGCGGGGATCAGCTCGACGAGCTTCTGCACCGGCGCCGGGTTGAAGAAGTGGATGCCGATGACCTGGTCGGGGCGCGAGGTGGTGACCGCGAGCCGCACCAGCGGGATCGAGGAGGTGTTGGAGGCGAGGATCGCGTCGGGACGGGTCACGACCTGGTCGAGCACCTGGAAGATCTCGGTCTTCACCTGCTCGTTCTCGACGACCGCCTCGATGACGAGGTCGCGGTCGGCGAACTCGCCGAGATCGGTGGTGAAGCTGAGCCGCGCCTGCGTCTCCGCCAGTTCCTCGGCGGAGATCTTGCCGCGTTCGGCGGCCTTCGTCAGCGAGTTGAACAGCCGGGTCCGGCCGATCTCCAGGGCCTCGCCGGTGGTCTCGGCGACCTTCACGTCCAGGCCGGAACGGGCGCACACCTCGGCGATACCCGCGCCCATCTGGCCGCAGCCGACCACTCCGACGCGCGTGATGTCTTCCGCTGGGATGTCCGTCACATCGTCCCCTTCGCTGCTTCTGCGGGCTCTGCCGGAACCTCGTTGTCCGGAGTCTGCTCCGATCGTGCACGTTACCCGCAAGTATCGATGATCGATCGCCGGGGTCGGGCATTCTGGGGCGCGGAGACGATCCGTGACGGCACGGATCCACAGCGTATGGGGGTGTGCAGATGGGGCGTTTGTCACGTCGGGCGTTCGCGATGGCCGCGCTGTCGACGCTGGCCACGACCGGCAGCGCGGCGGCCGAGCCGGGGCGCGCGCCGGTACCGGCCGGGCGTCCACGCGCGGTCACGGAGATGCGGGGCGTGTGGCTGGCGACGGTCGCCAACCGCGACTGGCCCTCCCGCCCGGGCCTCACACCGGACCGGCAGCGCACCGAACTGATCGCCCACCTCGACGCGGCCGTCCGCGACCGCCTCAACACGGTGATCTTCCAAGTACGGCCCACCGCCGACGCGTTGTGGCCCTCGCCGTACGAACCCTGGTCCCAGTACCTGACCGGCACCCAGGGACAGGCCCCCGGCTGGGACCCCCTCAAGACGGCCGTAGAAGAGGCGCACGTGCGGGGGCTGCAACTGCACGCCTGGTTCAACCCGTACCGCATCGCCAACAGCACCGACCTGACGAAACTCGTCGCCTCGCACCCCGCGCGCAAGCACCCCGACTGGGTCGTGGCGTACGGCGGGAAGCTCTACTACAACCCGGGGCTGCCCCAGGTCCGCGCCTTCGTCGAGGACGCGATCCTCGACGCGGTGAAGAAGTACCCCGTGGACGCGGTCCACTTCGACGACTACTTCTACCCGTACCCGGTGGCCGGCCAGACCTTCGACGACGACGCGGCCTACGACAGGTACGGCGACGGCTTCACCGACCGGGCCGCGTGGCGCCGCGACAACATCGACAAACTGATCCGCGAGACCGCGGCCCGCATCCAACAGGTGCGCCCGGGAACCCGGTTCGGGATCAGCCCGTTCGGCGTATGGCGCAACCTCGCGACCGACTCGCGCGGCTCCGACACCCGGGCGGGGGTGCAGACGTACGACGACCTCTGCGCGGACACCCGGAAATGGGTGCGCGAGAACTGGATCGACTACATCGTCCCGCAGCTGTACTGGAACATCGGCTTCGCCGCCGCCGACTACGCCAAGCTGCTGCCCTGGTGGGCGGAGGTCGCGCGCGGCACGAAGACGCGGCTGTACGCCGGTGAGGCGCTGTACAAGGCGGGCGACCCGGCGCAGCCCGCGGCCTGGCAGGACCCGGCCGAGCTGTCCCGGCATCTGACCCTCGCAGCCAGGTACCCCCAGGTCGGCGGGCATGTCTTCTTCGCCGCCCGGGAGGTGGCGGTGGACCCGATCGGCGCGATGGCCCGCGTGGTCGCCGACCACTACCAGCAGTCGGCGAAGCCTCCGCGCTGAACTGCCGTCCCGGGGATGGGAGTTGATGTCCCGATGGTTCTCAACTCCGGGCCCGCTGGGTGACGGCGATGCACACCAGCACCGCCGCCGCGGTCAGCGGGGCGGCCACGGTCAGGTGTTCGCCGAGCAGCAGCACCGACCACACCAGCGTCAACAGCGGCTGAGCCAACTGAAGTTGGCTCGCCTTCGGGACGCCGATGGCCGCCATGCCTCGGTACCAGACGACCAGCCCGAGGAACTGTGAACCGACGGCGACCCACAGCAGCCCGGCCACACTGTGCGCGGTGAGGTGCGGGGTGTCGTACGACAGCGCGATCGCGGCGGCCGGCACGCTCAGCGGCAGGCACAGGACCAGTGCCCAGGCGATGACCTGCCAGCCGGGCATGATCCGGGCCAGCCGGCCGCCCTCGGTGTAACCGGCCGCGCAGACCAGCAGCGCGGCGAGGAGATACAGGTCGGCGGTGGTCACGGCGCCGCCGCTCTGCTGGACCGTGAACGCGAGCACCGCGCCGGCGCCCGCGAGCGCGGCGGTCCAGAAGGTGCGCGAGGGGCGGATGCCGGTGCGCAGCGCGGACAGGGCGGCCGTCGTCAGCGGCAGCAGTCCGACGACGACGGCCGCGTGCGCGGTGGTCGACGTCTCCAGCGCGAGCGTGGTGAGCAGGGGGAAACCGACCACCACCCCGGCGGCCACGACGGCGAGCCCGGCCCGGTGCCGGCGGTCGGGCACGGGGACGCGCAGCGCCAGCAGACAGCCGCCCGCGACGACCGCGGCGAGGACGCAGCGCACGGCCACCAACGACCAGGGACCGAAGCCCTCCAGTCCCCAGGCGGTGGCGGGGAAGGTGAGGGAGAAGGCGATCACACCGAGCGCGGCCTGGACGGTACCGGCGCGGACTCCGGGCACGGGGGCCTGTGCGGCGGGGATGGTGTCGGCGCTGACCGCTATCGGGGTCGTGGCAGTAGCGCTATCGTGTGCTCTCATGCAAGAGCGTAGCAGTGTGGGTGAGCTGGCGAATCACCTCCGTGTGGAACTCGACCGCTACTCTGTCGGTGGAAAGCTGCCGTCGAGCAGGGCACTCGTCGAGCGGTTCCGGGTGAGCCCCGTGACCGTCTCGCGCGCCCTCGCGCAACTGGCCGCCGAGGGGCTGGTGGTCACCCGGCCCGGCGCCGGCGCGTTCCGGGCGACGCCCCGTCCCGCGACCCCCGCCGCGGGGGACACCTCCTGGCAGGAGGTCGCGCTCAGCGCGGACGGCACCGCCGAACTCGTACCGCGCACGGTGGACGCGTCCGCGGTCCTGGCCACGCTGGCCGCCCCGCCGCCGGGCGTGATCGAGTTCAACGGCGGCTATCTGCACCCCTCCCTCCAGCCCGAGCGGGCGATGGCGGCGGCCCTGTCCCGGGCCGGCCGCCGCCCCGGCGCCTGGGGCCGGCCGCCGATGGAGGGCCTGCCGGAACTCCGCGAGTGGTTCGCGCGCGGCATCGGCGGCGCGATGACGGCCGCCGACGTACTGATCAGCACGGGCGGTCAGACCGCGCTCACCACCGCACTGCGCGCCCTCGCGCCTCCCGGCGCCCCCGTCCTCGTCGAATCCCCCACGTATCCAGGCATGTTGGCGATCGCGCGCGCGGCGGGCCTGCGGCCTGTCCCGGTGCCGGTGGACGCGGACGGCGTGAAACCGTCCCTGCTCGCCGACGCGTTCCGCGCCACCGGCGCCCGGGTGTTCGTCTGCCAGCCCCTGTTCCAGAACCCGACCGGCGCGGTCCTCGCCCCCGCCCGCCGCCCGGAGGTCCTGCGCATCGCCCGGGACGCGGGCGCGTTCGTCATCGAGGACGACTTCGTACGACGGCTGGTGCACGAGGACGCGGGCCCGCTGCCGCGCCCGCTGGCCGCCGACGACCCCGACGGAGTCGTCGTCCACGTCGGCTCGCTCACCAAGGCGACCTCGCCCAGCTTCCGGGTCAGCGCGCTCGCCGCGCACGGCCCGGTACTGGAACGCCTGCGCGCCATCCAGGTCGTCGACACCTTCTTCGTCCCCCGCCCGCTCCAGGAAGCGGCCCTCGAACTCGTCGGCTCCCCGGCCTGGCCACGCCATCTCCGCGCCATCTCGGCCGAGTTGAAGACCCGCCGGGACACGATGACCACCGCCCTGCGTCTGGAACTCCCCGCCTTCTCCCTCCCGCACATCCCCTCCGGCGGCTACCACCTCTGGCTCCGCCTCCCCGACGGCATGGACGAGTTGTCGCTGACGACGGCGTCCCTCCGCGCGGGCGTCGCCATCACCCCCGGCCGCCCCTACTTCAGCGCCGAACCCCCGGCCGCCCACGTCCGGTTGAGCTTCGCGGCGGTCGCGGGGACGGGGGAGATCGCGGAGGGCGTACGACGGCTCCGGGCGGCCTGCGGCGAGGTGCTCCGGCCCTGAGGTGCTCTAACCCCGGGGCATCGGTACCAGGGCGCCGGTGAACTCCAGGGACGCGAACAGCTCCGGTGTCAGGCGGACGCCCGTGACCCGATGGGCGAGGGCGAACGCGGCCTCGGTGTGCAGGTCGTAGCTCTGGTCCTCGTCCTCGTCCTCGCTCAGGTCGAAGCCCGACTCCCGTATCTCGGTGAGGAGTTCGTCCGCGTGGCTGCCGTCCCGGTGGTAGGCGAAGAGTGGCTCGAAGTGCAGCCGTGTCTCCCCGTCCTCGAACCAGTAGAAGTGGTCCACCGCGTTCACGTTGCGGAAGTGGGAGACCACAGAGCGCCCGCGCGAGACCGGGAGCATGGCCGCGCTCGTGACGCCCACGAAGCCGTTGTACTCGACCATCAGCGACCACTCGCCGAGCGCGGCGACGCCGACGAACAGCGGGTCCCAGTCGTGCTCGTCCCACGACTTGTACGACGGCTCGCACAAGGCCTCGACACCCCTGACCCGTATGCCCGGTTCCGCCCCCAGCTCATGGAGCAGTCGGTCCGGGGTGATCGCCCGGACCAGCGTGACGCAGTACGCCTCCATCAGCGAGGCATGCCGCTCGCGGAGCCAGGTGTAGTCGTCGGCCGTCGTCGTCCGTGTCATGTTCCGAAGCCTGCCACCCGCCACTGACAACGCCCGGGCCGCAGGGGAAAACCGCTCGACGCCGGCATCCCTGGCCTGCGATTCTCCGGCCATGAACGACATCCCGAGCCTTCCCGACGGCTACGAGTTCTCCGCCGACTCCGCCCGCGTCGACATCGACCGCACCCACCACTGGCTGTCCACCGACGCCTACTGGGCGAAGGACCGCCCCCGCGAGCAGCACGAGCGCGCGGTCGCGGCCTCGCGGAACTACGGGGTGTACGACACGGCTTCGGGCGAGCAGGTGGCGTACGCGCGCGTGGTGACCGACGGGGCGTTGTTCGCGTGGCTGTGCGATGTGTACGTGGCCCCGTCGGCGCGCGGCAAGGGCATCGGTACGGCGTTCGTCGGCGCCGTACGCGAGGAGTTGCGGCCGTTCGGACTGCGGCGGATCCTGCTCGCCACGCACGACGCGCACGGGGTGTACGAGAAGGTCGGATTCAAGCCACTGGAGCGGCCCGACCAATGGATGGCCCTCTATTTCGAGTGAGTTGTCCGCCTGGTCCTGACCTCGAAGTAGGGTTTCGCCAACCCTGGGTAACTCTCGTCCGGCACCCCTTGACCTCGGTACTTCGGCGGGATCACGATCGCCGCATGCCGATTCGGGTCACGTTCGTCGCCGCCGCGCGCAGCTCCCCGCTGCTCGCGGAGCGTTTCGAGGACGACCGCCCGCTGGACCAGGCGGGATGGGACGAGGTGCAGCGAGCCGTCCCGGCCCTGCTGCCGCTGGCGGCGGCGGAGTTGCGTTACTGCTCGCCGACCCCGCGCAGCCGGACCACCGGCGACGGCCTCGGTTACACCCCGCTGGTGCAACTCGCCCTGCGGGACTGCGACATGGGCCGCTGGCGCGGGCTGACCCTCGGCGAGGCGATGGCCCGCGAACCGGCCCTGGTGGACGCCTGGCTCGCCGACCCGCGCTCCACCCCGCACGGCGGCGAATCCCTGCTGACCTTTATCGCCCGCGTGGGCGGCTGGCTGGACACCCGCCCCTTCGAGGACGGCGGCCGCATAGTCGCCGTGGCCGAACCCTCCGTCATCCGGGCCGCGTTGGTCTACGCCCTCAAGGCGCCCCCGTCGACGTACTGGAACATCGACGTACGCCCCCTGTCGACCACCACGGTCACCGGCCACGCGGGCCGCTGGAACCTACGGTTCGACGGGGCATCGGTGCAGCCGACGCGGGCGTAGGGCGGGGCGGGTGGTCGCCCTCGGTTCAGGCTGCGCCGCGTAGGCCGGTACGAACTCGAACTCCGCCCGGAACCAGCCAAGTTGACCGTTTCTCACCCCGCACGGTCGTCATGCCCCCTGCTCCGGCTCACCCCACCCGCACGTACCCCGTACTCAACACCAGATCCTTCGCAGGCCCGCCCACCCGCCACACCGTCCGCCAGTGGTCCGCGTCCAGGACCGTGAACTCGCCCCGGTACAGGTCCGCCGCGCACGGATGGCCGGTGACATGGTGCCCGGAGGTGAGGTCCAGGTCGTGGAAGGGGCGGTCGTCGGCGAAGCGTACGTCCGCCGTGCCCGGTGCTCGCCCCGGCAGGAAGCGCAGGGTGCGCTCGGCGGGGCGGGGGACGGACTGCCAGGTGAAGGTGCCCGACTCCCTGTGGAGCAGGCCCCCTTCCGGCAGTGTGCTGAAGACCGTCGTGCCCGCGAAGTCGCCCTCGTCGCCGCTCGTCAGGTCCCGTACGGACCGCCGTACCCGCCACCTTCCGGACAGATACGCCAGTACATCGGGCACCGGCCGGAACTCGCCCATCGTCACGCCCTCCCGCGCGGCCGGCGCCGACCGTCCGGCGAGTCGGCGGGCGCCCTGCGTTCGCCCTGGGCCCGGATCTCGTGGTGCGCCGCGTGGCTCGTGGCGCGGAAGGCCTCCTCGTACGCGGCCAGGGCGCCGCTCATGCCGCCGCCGGCGGTGCCGCGGCGCTGGATGCGACGGGCGAGCCAGGTGAAAAAACCGAGTGCCGCGGCGAGGAAGCCGAACAGGGTCAGGTACGGCGACAGCGCGTGCATGCCCTCGACCCTACGTCCCGCCACGCGCCGGTCCCATTGACGTGCTCACGCCCCTTGCCTATCTTGCCGTTCGAAGTGCTGACCGACGTCCGGTATCTCGAACCCCACGTTCGAGTGCCGCACACGATCCGACAAGAGCCGCGGAGTATCCATGTCACGCACCAGCCGCACCCGCCTGAGACTTGCCTTGGGGGCAAGCGCTTTCCTGCTGGCGACGGCCGTTGTTCCGGCCCCCGCCCACGCCGAGGACGTCACCGACTACGCGATCACCGTCGACCCCTCGACCCACGGCGCCAAGATCGACAGGACGATGTACGGCGTCTTCTTCGAGGACATCAACCGCGCGGCCGACGGCGGCCTGTACGCCGAGCTCGTGCAGAACCGGTCCTTCGAGTACTCCACCGACGACAACAAGTCGTACACCCCGCTGACCGCCTGGACGGTCGCCGGTACGGCCCAGGTGGTGAACGACGTCGGCGGCCTCAACGAGACCAACCGCAACTACCTTTCCCTGGCGGCCGGTTCATCCGTCACGAACGCCGGTTACAACACCGGCATCGCCGTCGAGGACGGCAAGAAGTACGACTTCTCCGTGTGGGCCCGCGCTGGCAGCGGCACCACGCTCGGCGTCGGCCTCCAGGACGCGGGCGGCACGCTGGCCACCGCACGGCAGGTGGAGGTGAGGAAGAGCGGCTGGGCTCGCTACAGGGCCACGTTCACCGCCACCCGCACGAGCACCACCGGCCGCCTCACCGTCGCCTCCGACGCCGCGACCGCCCTCGACATGGTGTCCCTCTTCCCCCGCGACACCTACAAGCGCGAGCCGAACGGCCTCCGCAAGGACCTCGCCGAGAAGATCGCCGCCCTGCACCCGGGCTTCGTACGCTTCCCCGGCGGCTGCCTCGTCAACACCGGTTCCATGCAGGACTACAGCGCCGCCTCCGGCTACCAGCGCAAGCGCTCGTACCAGTGGAAGGACACGATCGGCCCGGTCGAGACCCGCGCCGTGAACTCCAACTTCTGGGGCTACAACCAGAGTTACGGCCTCGGCTACTACGAGTACTTCCGCCTCGCCGAGGACATCGGCGCGATGCCGCTGCCCGTCGTGCCGGCCCTGGTGACCGGCTGCGGCCAGAACAAGGCCGTGGACGACCCGGCGTTGCTCCAGCGGCACATCCAGGACACCCTGGATCTCATCGAGTTCGCGAACGGCCCGGTCACCTCGAAGTGGGGCAAGGTGCGCGCCGCGATGGGCCACCCCAAGCCCTTCCACCTCACCCACATCGAGGTCGGCAACGAGGAGAACCTCCCCGCTGAGTTCTTCGCCCGCTTCACCCAGTTCCGTACGGCGATCGCGGCCAAGTACCCGTACATGACCGTGATCTCCAACGCGGGCCCGGACGACAGCGGTTCGACCTTCGACACGGCCTGGCAGCTCAACAAGGACGCCCGGGTCGACATGGTCGACGAGCACTACTACAACAGCCCGCAGTGGTTCCTGCAGAACAACAGCCGCTACGACTCCTACGACCGCACCGGCCCGAAGGTCTTCCTCGGCGAATACGCCTCCGGCGGCAACGCGTTCAAGAACGGCCTCGCCGAGGCCGCCTACATGACCGGCCTGGAACGCAACGCGGACGTCGTCAAACTCGCCTCGTACGCACCGCTGTTCGCCAACGAGGACTACGTCCAGTGGCGCCCGGACCTGGTGTGGTTCAACAACCACGCCTCCTGGGGCTCCGCCAACTACGAGGTCCAGAAGCTGTTCATGACCAACGTCGGCAGCCGGGTCGTGCCCTCAACGGCCACCGGAACGCCGTCACTTGTCGCCCCGATCTCCGGCGCGGTCGGCCTGTCGACCTGGGCGACGAGCGCGGCGTACGACGATGTGAAGGTGACGGCGGCGGACGGTTCGGCGCTGCTCTCCGACGACTTCTCCGATGGCGCGACCCGGTGGACCCATACGGGAGGCGGGAGTTGGAGCCTTGAGGACGGGCAGTACGTCCAGACCGACACCGCCGCCGAGAACACCATGGTGTCGGCGGGCGACCCGGCCTGGCACGACTACGACCTGCACGTGAAGGCGACGAAACGGTCCGGGAAGGAAGGCTTCCTGGTCGCGTTCGGCGTCAAGGACACCGGCAACTACTACTGGTGGAACCTGGGCGGCTGGAACAACACCCAGACCGCCGTCGAACAGGCCGTGGACGGTGGCAAGTCGACGCTGATCGCCAAGCCGGGGACCATCGAGACGGGCCGCGCCTACGACGTCGACATCAAGGTGAGAGGCCGTCAGGTCACCCTCTACCTCGACGGGCAGGAGTGGGGCAGCTTCGCCGACGACAAGCCGGCCGAGCCGTTCCGCCAGGTCGTCACCAAGGACGCGAAGACCGGTGACCTGATCGTCAAGGTCGTCAACGACCAGTCCTCGGCGGCCCGTACGGCCATCGACCTGGGCGGCCTCAAGGTCGCGTCCAAGGCGAAGGTCACCACGCTCGCCGCCGCGCCCGACGCGGTGAACAGTGAGACGGCCACCGCGGTCGCGCCGGTCGTGTCCACCTTCAAGGGAGTTGCCGACAAGTTCGCTTACACGTTCCCGGCGAACTCCGTCACGTTCCTGAGGATCAAACAGAAGTAGCCTCCGAGTCCGCCGTGTCGGGCGTGGGCCGCTGTCCCAACGGCAGCAGTCCACGCTCGGCGAAGACCTTCTTCGCGGCGAAGGTGGCGTTGAGTGCCTTGGGCATGCCGCAGTACACGGCGGAGTGCGTCAGGGCCTCGACGATCTCCTTTGGTGCGAGGCCCACGTTCAGTGCCGCGTTCACGTGCACATCGAGCTGGGCCTCGCAGCCGCCGAGCGCGGTGAGCATGCCCAGCGTCACCAACTGCCGGTCGCGCGGGGCGAGTCCGGGACGGTCGTAGATCTCGCCGAAGGCCCAGGCGACGACCTGGTGACCCAGTTCGGGGTTGATGTCGGCGAGCGAGTCGACGACCCGCTGCCCGGCCTCGCCGTCGACCCGCTTCAGGACCTCCAGGCCGTGGGAGAAACGCTCTTCACGGGTGGTGCTCGCGCTCATGTCGGTTCATCCGATCCCGGCTGCTCGTTCTCGTTCTCGGGCTCGGGCTCGGGCTCGGGCTCGTGCTCGCGCCCGAGTTCGTCGAGGAGCAGCTGTTCGTAGTGGTCGATCTTGTTGTCCAGTGCCACCGCGTTGCGGCGCAACGTCCTGATCCGGTCGGCCAGTTCGGCGCGGTGCTCGCGGAGCATCGCCAGCCGGTCGGCGACCGTGACATCCCCCGCCGCCCGCAGCGCCGCGAACCGCTGCATGTCGGCGATCGACATGCCCGTCCCGCGCAGCCGCAGCAGAAACTCCAGCCAGGCCAAGTCCGCCGCCTGGTAACGCCGTTGGTTGCCGGTGCTCCGGCCGACCCGTTCGATCAGGCCGGCCTTCTCGTAGTAGCGCAGCGTGTCGTGCGAGAGGCCGGTGCGTTCGGCGACCTGGGCGATGGTCAGGGTCGGTTCCCGGTCCCGGGGGAGGGGATTCAGGGGCTGTCCGCTGCTCATGAACACAACGGTAGAACCTGGAGCGCGCTCCAGGTCAAGCCGGAGTGTCACCAGTACGCATGGTCGTCCCACCCGTCGAAACCGGCGCACTCGACAGGGTCGTCCTCCTCGTCGAGCGCGGCCAGTCCAGGGACGGCCGGTGTGCCGCGCTGCCAGGCGAGGAGCGTGTCGGTCAGGCCGCCGGCCAATGCGGGCCCCTGGTCGGTGTGGCGGGGCCACACGATCAGGGGCCAGGCGTCCGGGTCCGGGCCCTGCGTGAGCCAGCCCAGGTGGTCGGCGTCGTAGGAGTTCGCGAAGGGCAGGAAGCCGCCGGGCTCCGGCCAGACGGTCAGCGGATACCCGTCCGGGTAGTTGTCCTTCAGCATCCGATACGCGTCGAGGGTTTCCTCGACGTGAGTGACGAAGCGCCGTTCGCCGGTGCGCAGCGGCGTCAGGAAGCGCAGCCACGTGCCCCAGTCGCCGGCGCCGTACACCTCCATCAACTCGACGTATTCCTTGGGTAGTTGCGTCCCAAGCTCGATGAAGAGTTCCTCCCAGGTGCCGTCGCCGAGATACGGACGTTCGGGCGGTGGGGACAGCAGCCGCAGGGCGTCGAGGCCCGTGCCGGTCTCCAGCGCGACGCGGCGCTCGGCCTCGGTCAGCCGGGGTGGGACGGGCGCGGGTGGGGTCCATGGCTCGGCCGTGGGCAGGTACGCGGTGCGGGCGATGGTGCCGGGAAGCGGGCCGAGCAGCGGGGGCTCTCCGGTGTGACGGACGGTGTGCCGCAGATAGCCGGTGAGCGTGAGGTCGTAGCGGTGGAACGGCAACAGACCGCTGCCGGGCGCCGGGTGGGAGTGCCGCACGACGACCGTCCAGCGGTTCGGGTCCTCGGAGACCGAGGTGTCCCAGAACAGCACGTCACTGCTCCGGCTGGAGCCCCACGCCAGTAGCCCGCCGGGTGCCGGATGTACGAACGGCCGTACGTTCTCCGGTAGTTGGCGTGTCGCGATGCGGGCCGCGCGATGTGTCTCCCGCAGCCAGTCGCCGTAGTCGAAGCGGTCCCGCCGGACGCACGGCACGTGGATCCAGAGGTACTCGCCGAAGTCCAACGGGCCGTAGCCGTCGGCCAGTTGCTTGTAGTCGTCCGGCAGTCGCAGTCCGAGCCACGCTTCTACGGCCGTCCAGTCGACGGGGACGGGGACGGGCGGGCGCTCGGTCTCGGTGGAGGGGCTCGTGAAGGACGCGATGTCGGGGTGGACGTCGTCCCAGACCAGTTCACGGGAGCCGGTGATCGCGGCGACGCAGGGGCGTTCGACGCCACCGCGCCCGGCGTGCCGGGACAGGGCCGGTGTGCCGGTGGTGAGTGCCTCGGCCGTGTCCGTGAGCAGCTCGGACACCGAGTCCCACAGGGGTACGCCAGGCCCGGGCAGTTCGTGGTCCCAGAGGAAGACGGCACCGAACGTCGGCTGCCCGGACCGGAGATCGACCAGCAGGTGGTCGCCGCCCGCGTCGTCGGCGATCGGAAGGAACGCGGGGAGGTACTCCGCGGCGGCGGCAAGGGCGTCCGAGTGCGCCGCCTCGTCCCGGGCGACCAGCACCAGGATGTCCCTGACGTCCAGCGCCTCGGCCGGCTCCAACGGGGTGAATTCCAGGGGAATCCAAGCCGTGGCGGCCATGCCGTCGAGCCGCCACCACGCGGCCAGGTCCGCGGGCAGAGCCGCTCCCGGCACGCCCGCGACCGCCGCACCGACCCGCTCCAGATCCGCCACCGCCCGCACGGGCCCGGCGGGGACATGCGTCCCCAGCCACTGCGCTATACGGCCCCACGACTCCCGTACGGCCTGCTCCGTATCGTCCATGGCGAGAAGTCTGCCGTGCGGGTGATCGCTGCGGGGAAGGAGATGTTCGCGCGGGAGGTGTCAGGGCCGCGGTTGGCGGCGGCGGTAGTGGCCGATGACGTAGTGGGCGGGGACGAGGGCGATCCAGAACCACATGGCGGCCTTCGTGTCGACGAAGGCCAGGGGGATCGAGAGGCCGAAGACCAGGACGCTGGAGGCGAGTTGGGCGGTGAAACGGCGGCGGGCCAGGGCGGCTGGGGACGTGGGTGCGGGGTGCACCTGGCGTTGGGTGAGCAGCAGCAGGGCCACGTGCACCGCGTGGATCGCGGCCATGGCGCTCGCGTAGAGGGCGACGGCGTCGGGCTGGGAGGCGTACTCGGCCAGGAGTCCGGTGGGGAAGGGCAGCAGGGCGACCAGACCGAGGCCGAGCAGGGTCAGACGGGTGACCACGGTCGTCTCGGCGGGCAGCGCCGTGAGGATGCGGCGGTGGTCACGCCAGAACCCGGAGATGAGGGTGAAACTGAGCGCGAAGGCGCCCAGGCTGGGCAGCGCGTCGTTCAGCGCCTTGTGGAAGGCGGCGTCGGCCAGATTCGCGGGGACGGCGACATTGATGACCAGCAGCGTCATCGCGATGGCGAATATCCCGTCGGACAGGGCGATCAGGCGTGCCGTGCCCGGGATGTTCTCGTGCGGGTGGGTCTCTGCCACTGGCTCCGTCATGGCGATGGGAGTAGAGCGCCGCGATCCGGCCGCGACGCACGGGGCGGGGGCTCGTCCTGCGGCGTCATCCGCCGAGCGTGACCGGGCCGAGGCCGGACGGCAGGTGGCGTACGGCCTGTGCCACGGCCTCCTGCGCCGTGGCGAACCGACCCAGATCGTTGGCCAGGAGGCTCCGGCTCACCTCGTACTCGCCGTCGCCTCTCGCGGACAGCATGGGTCCGACGATGGTCAGGCGGGGGCGGGTGTCGGTCGCGAAGCGCAGCGCCCAGTGACTTGTGAACGGGTAGAGGGCGCGCAGCGCCGGCTCGGCGTACGCCGTCTCGATCAGGGCCTGGTGCGTCTCCCGCCAGTGGTACTCCAGTTCGGCTGCCTCGCAGCGCAGATGCCGCCACTCGGACTCCGCCAACTGCGCGGGATCGCGGTCGGGCACCTCGAACCGGCCGGTCAGATGGACGAAGGGGGCCGCTCGGCGGATCTCCTCCAGCGGTACACCGTCATGCCAGGCCCGGACGGCTTCGCCGACCTCCGCCAGATTGTCCGTGCTGCCGTCGACGAGGGCCAGGTCCTGGAGCGGTTCGCTGCCGCAGATCGACCACCGCCGTTCCCACGGCCCCGCGCTGACGTGCAACGACCTTCGGTGCGGCAGGACGCTGTCGACAGTCGCGCGCATCAGCGGAGCGATGTCCGAGGAACTGAGGGGGACGGCGTCGAGGCGGCCGTGCGCCGCGTCCCGGAGCGCTGCGGCGAGGCTGCCGTGGGCCATGACATCGGGGTACAGGAGGGCGGGAGCGGGAGGTGTGGGCACGCCTGCCGATTGTGCCCGAGCCGGGCCCGCTTCGGATGCCGATCGGGTCCAGCCGATCGAAGCCTGCGGATGCGGCGGCGATCCTATGCATCCATTCCCCTTACCCGCAGCCCCAGATTGCATAAACGTGCAGCGAAACGTATAGTCATGCCATCGATGAGGAGGGTTCCATGGCGGTACGTGCGGCAGTGGCCGGAGCGAGTGGATACGCGGGTGGGGAACTCCTGCGTCTGCTCCTGGCCCACCCCGAGGTCGAGATCGGCGCTCTGACCGGCAACTCGAACGCTGGGCAGAAACTCGGCGCGCTGCAACCGCACCTGCTGCCGCTCGCCGGTCGAGTCCTCCAGGAAACTACCCCGGAAGTCCTCGCCGGACACGAGGTCGTTTTCCTCGCGCTGCCGCACGGTCAGTCCGCCGCCGTCGCCGAGCAGCTCGGCCCGGACGTCCTCGTCGTCGACATGGGCGCCGACTTCCGGCTGAAGGACGCGGCCGACTGGGAGAAGTTCTACGGCTCCGCGCACGCCGGTACCTGGCCCTACGGCCTGCCCGAACTGCCGGGCGCGCGCGCCGCGTTGGAGGGGTCCAAGCGCATCGCGGTGCCCGGTTGCTACCCGACGGCCGCCTCCCTCGCGCTCTTCCCCGCGTACACCGCCGGGCTGGCCGAGAACGAGGCCGTGATCGTCGCCGCCTCCGGGACCTCGGGTGCAGGCAAGGCGCCCAAGGCTCATCTCCTCGGCAGCGAGGTCATGGGCTCCATGACGCCCTACGGCGTCGGCGGCGGACACCGGCACACCCCCGAGATCATCCAGAACCTCGGCGCGGCGGCCGGTGAGCCGGTCACCGTCTCCTTCACGCCGACCCTCGCGCCGATGCCCCGCGGCATCCTCGCCACGTGCAGCGCCAAGGCCAGGCCCGGGGTGACCGCCGAGTCCGTGCGCGCCGTCTACGAGAAGGCCTTCGCCGACGAGCCCTTCGTGTACCTCCTCCCCGAGGGGCAGTGGCCGGCGACGGCGTCCGTCTACGGTTCCAACGCCGTTCAGGTGCAGGTCGCGTACGACGAGGCCGCGGGCCGCATCATCGCGATCAGCGCCATCGACAACCTGACCAAGGGCACCGCGGGCGGTGCCGTCCAGAGCATGAACCTCGCCCTCGGGCTCGACGAGACCACCGGGCTCTCTACGATCGGAGTCGCGCCGTGAGTGTGACGGCAGCACAGGGATTCACGGCCGCGGGCATCGCCGCCGGGATCAAGGAGAACGGCAACCCGGACCTGGCCCTCGTGGTCAACAACGGGCCCCGCCTCGCCGCCGCGGGCGTCTTCACCTCCAACCGTGTCAAAGCCGCACCGGTGCTGTGGTCCGAGCAGGTGCTGAAGGGCGGCCGGGTCTCCGCCGTGATCCTCAACTCCGGTGGCGCCAACGCCTGTACGGGTCCGAAGGGCTTCCAGGACACGCACGCCACCGCCGAGAAGGTCGCCGACACGCTCGGTCTGAACGCGGCCGAGGTCGCCGTCGCCTCCACCGGGCTCATCGGACTCCTGCTCCCGATGGACAAGCTGCTGCCGGGAGTCGAGACCGCAGTCGCCCAACTCTCCCCGCACGGTGGCGAGAAGGCCGCCATCGCCATCAAGACCACGGACAGCGTGCACAAGACCGCCGTCGTGACCGCCAAGGACGGCTGGACCGTCGGCGGTATGGCCAAGGGCGCCGGCATGCTCGCCCCCGGTCTCGCCACCATGCTCGTCGTCCTCACCACCGACGCCGACGTCGAAACCGACGTACTGGACAAGGCACTTCGGGCCGCCACCCGCACCACCTTCGACCGGGTCGACTCCGACGGCTGCATGTCCACCAACGACACCGTGCTGCTGCTCGCCTCCGGTGCCTCCCAAGTCGCCCCGGGGTACGAGGAGTTCGCCGAGGCCGTGCGGGCCGTCTGCGACGACCTCGGGCAGCAGCTGATCCGGGACGCCGAGGGCGCCAGCAAGGACATCAAGGTCGAGGTCGTCAACGCGGCGAGCGAGGACGAGGCCGTCGAGGTGGGCCGGTCCATCGCCCGCAACAACCTCCTCAAGTGCGCGATCCACGGCGAAGACCCCAACTGGGGACGGGTGTTGTCCGCGATCGGCACGACGAAGGCCGCCTTCGAGCCGGATCAGCTCAACGTCGCCATCAACGGCGTGTGGGTGTGCAAGAACGGCGGAGTCGGCGAGGACCGCGACAAGGTCGACATGCGCTACCGCGAGGTGCACATCGTCGCCGACCTGGCCGCCGGGTCCGAGACCGCGACGATCTGGACCAACGACCTCACCGCCGACTACGTCCACGAGAACAGCGCGTACTCGTCATGAGCACTACCCGCAAGCACACCGCGCTGCCCAAGGCGCAGATCCTCATCGAGGCGCTGCCCTGGCTGACCCGGCACAACGGCAAGACCGTCGTCATCAAGTTCGGCGGCAACGCCATGATCGACGAGGACCTGAAGGCCGCGTTCGCCCAGGACGTCGTGTTCCTGCACCACGCGGGCCTCAAGCCCGTCGTCGTGCACGGCGGCGGCCCGCAGATCAGCGCGGCCCTCGACCGGCACGGCATCGTCAGCGAGTTCAAGGCCGGCCTGCGCGTCACCACCGAGGACGCCATGGACGTCGTACGGATGGTCCTCGCCGGGCAGGTCCAGCGCGAACTGGTCGGGCTGCTCAACCAACACGGGCCGCTCGCCATCGGGTTGACCGGCGAGGACGCGCACACCATCACCGCCACCAAGCATCTGCCCGAGATCGACGGGGAGTTGGTCGACATCGGGCGGGTGGGCGAGATCACCGCGATCGACACCGGCGCGATCGAGGCACTGCTCGCCGACGGCCGTATCCCGGTCGTCTCGTCGATCGCGAGGAGCGAGGACGACGGACATGTCTACAACGTCAATGCTGATACGGCGGCTGCGGCACTCGCTGCTGCTCTTGGGGCCGAGACCCTCATGGTCCTCACGGACGTCGAAGGTCTCTACGAGGACTGGCCCCACAGCGACGAGGTGATCAGCCGCCTCACCGCCTCCCAACTGGAGAAGCTGCTCCCGGACTTGAGCTCCGGGATGGTGCCGAAGATGGAGGGCTGTCTGCACGCCGTCCGCAACGGCGTGACCACCGCCCGCGTCATCGACGGCCGGGTCCAGCACTCGATCCTGCTGGAGATCTTCACCGACGAGGGCATCGGCACGATGGTCGTGCCGGACGAACTGTCCGACAAGAAGCCCACGAAGAAGCTCGCCAAGAAGTCCGCCAAGAAGGCCGGCAAGAAGCAGGGGGATGCCGAATGACCGGGACCGTGACGAATGCGGAGCTGACCCAGCGCTGGCAGGGGTCGCTCATGAACAACTACGGCACCCCGAAGCTCCCCCTCGTGCGCGGCGCGGGCGCCAGGCTCTGGGACGCGGACGGCAACGAGTACACCGACTTCGTCGGCGGTATCGCGGTCAACGCGCTCGGCCACGCGCACCCGGCGATCGTCGAGGCGGTCAGCAAGCAGATCGCCGAACTCGGCCATGTCTCCAACCTGTTCATCGCCGAACCGCCCGTCGCCCTCGCCGAGCGGCTGCTGGAGCGCTTCGGCCGGGACGGCAAGGTCTTCTTCTGCAACTCCGGCGCCGAGGCCAACGAAGGCGCCTTCAAGATCGGCCGGTTGACGGGCCGTCAGCACATGGTCGCCACCCAGGGCGGCTTCCACGGCCGGACGATGGGCTCCCTCGCCCTCACCGGTCAGCCCGCCAAGCAGGAACCCTTCCTGCCGCTCCCCGGTGACGTGACCCACGTGCCCTACGGCGACGCGCAGGCCCTCGCCGCCGCCGTCACCGACGACACCGCGCTCGTCATCATCGAGCCGATCCAGGGCGAGAGCGGGGTCGTCGTACCGCCCGCCGGGTATCTGAAGGCGGCCCGCGCGATCACCGCCGCGCACGGCGCGCTGCTGGTCCTGGACGAGGTGCAGACCGGGGTCGGCCGTACCGGGCACTGGTTCGAGTACCAGGCCCACGAAGGCGTGCTCCCCGATGTCGTGACCCTCGCCAAGGGACTCGGCGGCGGACTGCCGCTCGGCGCCACCGTCGCCTTCGGACGCGCGGCCGACCTGCTCCAACCGGGCCAGCACGGCACGACGTTCGGCGGCAACCCGGTCGCCTGCGCCGCCGGACTCGCCGTCCTCGACACCATCGCGAACGAGGGGTTGCTGGAGAACGTCAAGCGGCAGAGCGAGAGGTTGCGGGACGGGATCGAGTCGCTGGGTCACCCGCTGATCGATTATGTCCGGGGTGCGGGCCTCCTCCTGGGTATCGTGCTCACCGAGCCGCTCGCGCCCCAGGCGCAACAGGCGGCTCAGGACGCCGGTTTCCTGGTCAACGCGCCCGCTCCCGATGTCGTACGGCTGATGCCGCCGCTGAACCTCGGCGACGACGAGAGCGACGCGTTCCTCCGGGCGCTGCCCGGTGTCCTGGACGTGGCCAAGGGGGACGGATGATCCGGAGAATGAGTCGACGATGAGTCAGGCGCAGGAGCACGAACAGTCGGCGGGGCCGGCCGTGCCGCAGACCCGCACCGCCCGCCACCGGCGGATCGTGGACATCCTCAACCGGCAACCGGTGCGTTCCCAGAGCCAGTTGGCGAAGCTGCTGGCCGACGACGGGCTGAGCGTCACCCAGGCGACGCTCTCCCGGGACCTGGACGAGCTGAACGCGGTGAAGATCCGCAACAACGACGGCGACCTCATCTACGCGGTACCGAGCGAGGGCGGCTTCCGCACCCCGCGCGTACCGCTGGGGGAGTCGGCGAAGGAGGAGCGGATGCGGCGGCTCTCCTCCGAGCTGCTGATCTCCGCGGAGGCCTCCGCCAACCTAGTGGTCCTGCGCACCCCGCCGGGCGCCGCCCAGTTCCTCGCCTCGGCGATCGACCAGGCCGAACTCCAGGACATCCTCGGCACCATCGCCGGCGACGACACGCTCCTGCTGATCAGCCGTGACCCGCTCGGCGGACAGGCCCTCGCGGACCATCTGCTGCGGCTGGCGCAGAACGACCACTGACGACTTACCCGTACGACCGAGGAACCACGAGTCGGGGGGGGGGGGGGGGGGGGGGGGGGGGGGGGCGCGCGGGGGGGGGGGGGGGGGGGGGGGGCCGGGGGGCCCCCCCCCCCCCCCCGCCGCGGGCCCCCCCCCCCCCCCCCCCCCCCCCCCCCCCGACTCGCATGGGGGATCCCCTAGCCCAGGCGGGCCGCCAGTCCGCCCGTGCAGCGGACCTCGTCGCCCGCCGTGATGAGCAGGGCCTCCACGTCCGGGAGTGCTTCCAGCCAGGCCAGGCCCTCCCGTGAGCCCATCGCGAACGCGGCGGTGGCCCAGCAGTCGGCCCAGGTCAGGCGGGGTGCCACCACGGTGACGGCGACCAGGTCGGTCACCGCGGACTTGCCGGTGGACGGGTCCACGATGTGCGCGCCGCGCTCGGCCGTGCCGGAGGTGGCCACGGCCAGTTCGTCGGTGCCCGCGGCGGAGATCACGGCCGCGAGACCGCCCGGGCGGAGCGGATCGGACACCCCGACCCGCCAGGGCCGGTGCGGATCCGGCGTGCCGAACATCTGGACGTCACCGCCGCCGTTCACACTGACCCCGCTCACCCCGGCCGCCGCCGTGATCAGCTCGGCCGCGCGCTCGGCGGCCCAGCCCTTCACGATGCCGGTCGGGTCGAGCCGTCCCTCGTACGTCGTGCTGAACCAGCCGGCGCTCACCCGCTCCGCCTCGGCGCCCAGCTCCAGCACCTCGGCGACCTCGGGGTCGCACTCGGCCACGGTCAGCTCGCCGCGGGCCAGCCGGGAGACCTGGCTGTCGTCGCGGTAGGTGCTGAACACCTCGTTGACGCGGTGCAGTTGGGCGACCGCCAGGTCCAGCGCGGTCCGGACGGCCTCCGGCTCCCCGCCGCGGATGTCGAAGGAGAACACCGTCCCCATGACCTCCTCGGCGTGCCGCAACACGGCGGGAGCCTCCGCGGGATCGGTCACCGTGTCAGCCACCGGCCTTGTCCAGCGCCGACTGCAGGGACTTCTTGTAACCGCCGCTCGTGTACGACGCGCCCGACACGGAGTCGATGTTCGCACTGCCGGCCGCTACGGCCTCCTGGTTGAGCTTGGGGATCGACAGCGCCGTCTTCTGGTCGCTGGTCCCGCCGCTCGGCGCCTGTACCGCCTCGGCCTTGGTGATCTTGCCGCCCGCGACCGTGATCCGGACCTGGACCGGCCCGTACTCGGTCGTCACGACGTCACCGGTGACGGTCTTGGCCTGCGCGGCGCCCGCCCCGGACCCGGCGGCCGAACTCTGCGACGGGGCGGCCGTGTTGGCACCGGCGGCCTTCATCTTGTCGATGGCCGACTGCAGCGACTTCTTGTAACCGCCGCTGGTGTACGTGGCCCCGGACACGGACGTGATGTCCGCGCTCTGGGTGGCGACGACCTCCTGGTTGAGCTTGGGCACGGACAGCGCGGTCTTCTGGTCGCTGGTGCCGCCCTTGGGCGCCTGGATCGCCTCGGCCTTGGTGATCTTGCCGTTGGCGACCGTCAGCCGTACCTGGACGACCCCGTACTCGGTCTGCGTGGCAGTGCCGGTGACCGTCGAGGTCCCGGCCGCCGCGGCACCGCCCTGGGGCGACTCCTGCGCGGCGGCGGCACCCTGGGCCGCCCCCTGCGCGGACGCCGAGGAGGAGTCGGTCGCCGGCTTCAGGGAGAGCAGCAGAACGATCCCGGACACGGTGGCGGCGCTCGCGAGCAGAACACGCCGGATGGGGTGGCTCTTCTTCATTGCTCCTGACTCCCGTCGCTCACATCTCGAACGACTCGTGATGGATACGGCGGGCGGGGACCCCCGCGCCGCGCAGTGCTTCGTAGACCGACTGCGCGAAGCCGGGCGGCCCGCACATGAAGACGTCGTGGTTGTCGATGTCGGGCAGCTTGCGGCGCAGGGAGTCCGCCGAGATGTCGGGGCGCTCCCCGTCGGGGCTGTTGACCGCGTACATCAGCCGGGCGCCGCGCTCGTCGGCGATCTTCGCCAACTCGTCCCACAGCGCCAGGTCCTGCGTGGTGTTGGCCCGGTAGAGCAGCGTGATGTCACCGGCCGCGCCGGGCAGCGTCTCGAACAGCGCCCGCATCGGCGTGATGCCGACGCCGCCCGCGACCAGCAGCACCTTGCCGCGGGTGCGCCGCTGCGAGGTCAGCGCGCCGTACGGGCCCTCGGCCCACACCTTCATGCCGGGGCGCAGTTCGCGCAGCCGGGCGCTGTGGTCGCCGATCGCCTTGACCGTGATCCGCAGCATGTTCGGGCGGGGCGCCGCCGACAGCGAGTACGGGTGCGAGCTGAACCGCATCCCCGGCGCGAGGAACCGCCACCGGAAGAACTGCCCGGCCTCCGCGCCCATCCGGTGCAGCTTCCGCCCGCCGATGAGCACCGACACGATGCCGGGCGTCTCCTCGATGACCGCCTCGACGTACATCCGGTGCCGCATGTTGAGGCGGATCGGGGTGAGGATCCGGTACCAGACCACCAGCGCGGTCACCGTGCCGTACAGCCCGTACCAGACGGTCTTGGCGAGCGGCGTCAGCGCGAAGTCGTTGCCGGTGGTGATCTGGTGCCAGAAGGTCAGGAACACCGCCGCGTACGTCAGCAGGTGGACGTGGTACCAGGTGTCGTACGGGATCCTGCGGCGGACGGCGCCGATCGACGAGAGGCCGATCAGGAGGAACAAGCCGGTGCCGATGGCCGCCTTGCCCATGTCGGGCAGCTGGTTCACCGAGTCGATGGTCTGCTGGACGATGTCGCTCAGCGTCTTGCCCGCCTGGAGGGCGTAGCCCCACATGATCAGGAAGACGTGCGCGAAGACCAGGCAGAGTGTGTAGCGACCGCTCATCGCGTGCCAGCGGGCGACCCGGTCGGAGCCGACCCGGCGCTCCAGGGCGGGCACGCGGGCCATCTGGAGCACGACGAGTGCCATCAGATATCCGGCCAACAGGCCGGTGATACGGCCCGCGTTGAGGATCTTGCCGTTCTGGTCGGCGATGGACGGCGTGTTGTGCCACCACATCCACAGCACCCCGACCGCTCCCGCCCAGACGGCGAGCAGCAGCAGGGTCGCTGGGGAGCGGCGCGGGCGGATGCGGCGCATCGTCTGTCGGCGGGCGGCACGTCCGCCTGCGAGCGTGGTGGTCACGGTTCCTCCGTGGACGGGGCACAAGGGGGGTGGCGTGGCCCCTTGGCCCTGAAGTACGTGCCGTTGCGCCCGTGCGTTCAGAGTCCGGCGGAGTCCAGTGCGGACTGGAGTGACTGGCGGTAACCGTCACTTGTGTAGGTGGCTCCCGACACCGTGTCGATCTTCGCGCTCTGCGCGGCGAGGACCTCGCTCTTCAACTGGGGCAGGGCATAGGAGTTGATCTCCTGGTCGCGCGGATTGTCCGAAGGGGACTGGACCGCGGTGACATCGGTGATCTTGCCGCTCTTCACGGTGATCTTCACCTGTACGGGACCCCAGCGGGTCTGCACGGTGTCGCCGGTGACGGTCTTGGTGCCGGTGGCGGTCGAACCACCGGACCCGGTAGCGGAGTCGGCGCCCGAACTGGAACTGCTCGAAGGCGCCGCCGCGATCTCGGGCGCCGTGTGCGGCTTCAGCGCCAGCAGCATCACCAGACCGGACGCGGTGACCGCGCTCGCCAGCACGATCCGGCGCAGCGGACGGTTCTTCCTCAACGGATGCACGACGGCCTCACAGCTCGAACGACTCGTGGTGGATACGGCGGTCCGGCACACCGGCGGCGGACAGCGCCCCGTACAGCTCCTGGGCGAAGGCGTGCGGACCGCAGATGTACACGTCGTGCCCGGCGAGCTGGGGCACGGCCGCGCGCAGATACGCCGGGGTGAGCGAAGGCCGTTGCCCCTGCGGCCCGTTGAGCGCGTACAGCACCTTCGCCCCGCGCCAGCGCGCGATCGCCTCCAACTCCGCGCCCAGCGCCAGGTCTTCGGCCGTCCGCGCCCGGTAGAGCAGCGTCACCTGACCGGGCAGCGTCTCGAACAGCGCCCGCAGCGGGGTGATGCCTACCCCGGCCGCGACGAGCAACGACCGCTGCCCGGTGCGCCGTTCGACGGTCAGCGAGCCGTACGGCCCCTCCGCCCACACCCGCGCGCCCGGCCGCAGCAAGGGCACGGCCGCGCTGTGGTCGCCGAGCGCCTTCACCGTGATCCGCAGCAGATCCCCGCGCGGCGGCGCAGACAGCGAGTACGGCGTCGACGTCCAGCCCATGCCCTCGCCGAAGAACCGCCAGCGGAAGAACTGCCCCGACTCCGCCCCGAGTTGGTCGATCCGCCGCCCGCGTACGACGACGGAGTACACCCCCGGCGCCTCCCGGTGCACCGACTCCACCCGCAGCCGGTGCCGCAGATTGAGCCGCACCGGAGCGAGGATCCGATACCAGAGGAGAAGGGCCGCGACACCGAGGTACAGCGCGTACCAGGCGTCCGTTGCTCCCGCCCGCCCGCTGAACTGCTCGCCCAGGGACAGCTGATGGAAGAAGGCGAGGAACACGGCGACGTACGTGAGGAGATGGACGTAGTACCAGAACTCGTAACTCACCCTGCGGCGCGCGGCCCGCGCCGACGTGATGCCGACCGCGAACAGGATGATCCCCCCGAAGGTCGCCTTCAGCATGTCCGGGTAGTCCAGGACGACGGTGACCGTCTCGTGCACGACCGAGGCACGGTCCTGGGCGGCGTACCCGAGCAGGATCAGCACGACATGCACCACCAGCAGACAGACCGTGTACCGGCCGGCCATCGCGTGCCAGCGTGCCACCCGGTCCGAGCCGATCCGCCGCTCCAGCAGCGGCACCCGTGCCATCAGACCCACCAGCACCGCGCAGGCGTACCCGCACAGCAGCCCGGCGATCCGCCCGGCCCCGGTCAGCCAGCCCGCCGCCCCGACCACCGACCCGGTGTCCGCCCACCACAACGCGACGACGGCCGCCGCCCCGGCCCACAGCAGGGCGAGCAGCGGGCCCGCCGGTGAGCGTCGGGGAGCACGCGGCACGGGCGGCGCCTTCCGCTGCTCGTACACGGTGGTCATGTGTGCGTCCTTTCACCTGTCCTGCACACAACTGTGCGGGCACAACCTCTGAGGGAACTCTGAGCGGACGCGGTTCTCAGAGTTCTCAGAGGAAACTCAGAGGCCCTCGCGGCGGCCGGGGACGGTGTGAGGAGCGATGCTGGTAAGTGCCATGAACACGACCCGCTCCGGCCGACCGGCCCTCACCCGCCCCGACGGCACCCCGGTGCGCGTCCTCGTCGTCGACGACGACCCCGACCTGGCCGAGGTGCTCTCCGGCGCCCTGCGCTACGAGGGCTGGGAGGTGCGTACGGCGGGCGACGGAGCCACCGCGCTAACCGGGGCGCGCGAACTGCGGCCGGACGCCGTCGTCCTCGACGTGATGCTCCCGGACACCGACGGCTTCGCCGTGCTGCGCTCCCTGCACGAGATGAAGCCCGACGTCTGCGTGCTCTTCCTCACCGCCCGGGACACGGTCGAGGACCGCATCGCCGGTATCACCGCGGGCGGCGACGACTACGTGACGAAACCCTTCAGCCTGGAGGAGGTCGTCGCCCGGCTGCGCGGACTGCTGCGCCGCGCGGGCATGGCCCGCCAGCAGGAGGAGGGCCCCCGGATCACCGTGGGGGACCTGGTCATGGACGAGGAGGCCCGCGAGGTCAGCCGGGCCGGCCGGATCGTCGACCTCTCACCGACCGAGTTCGAACTGCTCCGCTTCCTCATGCGCAACCCGCGCCGTGTCCTCAGCAAGGCCCAGATCCTCGACCGCGTCTGGTCCTACGACTTCGGCGGCCAGGCCCATGTCGTCGAGCTGTACATCTCGTATCTGCGCAAGAAGGTGGACGCCGGCCGGGCGCCCATGATCCACACCGTGCGCGGGGCCGGGTACGTGCTCAAGCCGGTCGTCTGATGGGCGGGTGGCCGCGGGCCGTCGGGCGGTGGCTGCGGCGACTGCCCCGGCCGCACACCCTGCGGGCGCGGCTGACGGCGGGCCTGGTGGTGCTGCTCGCGGTGAGCTGCGCGGCCGTCGGGGTGGCCGCGGTGATCGAACTGGACGGCTTTCTCACCGGCCGGCTCGACCAGCAGCTGACCGAGGTCGGGACGCAGTTCCCCGCCAGCCTGGAGCACAAGGGCCAGACGCTGACCGACCACGACGCCGACGACCGGGAACGCGGCGACACCCGCAGGCAGGCACCGCACACCTTCGGTGCCCGCCTGGTGAACGGCGTCGTCACCAACTCGGGGGTCGTGCCCGCGGACAAGGACGACACCACGACCGACCTGAAGGTCCCGCTGACCGCCCGGGACCGCGGGGAACTCGCCGAGGTTCCGGTCGGCGGCGGAGCCCAGACCATCCACCTCTCGTCCCTCGGCAAGTACCGCGTCCTCGCCGCCAAGGGCCGGGACGGCGACGTGATGATCACCGGACTCCCTCTGGAGTCCGTGGAGGCCGCCGTCCACAGGCTGGAGACGGTGGCCGCGATCGTCTTCGGCGCCGCCCTCCTGATCACCGGGTTCGCGGGCGCGCTCTGGGTGCGCTGGTCGCTACGGCCGCTCAGCCGCGTCGCCGCCACCGCCACCCGGGTCAGTGAACTGCCGCTGGCCAGCGGCGAGGTGGCGTTGCCGTCCCGGGCGCCCGAGTCCGACCCGCGCAGCGAGGTGGGCCGGGTCGCCGGTGCCTTCAACCGCATGCTCGGCCATGTCGAGGACGCGCTCACCCACCGGCACGCGAGCGAGGAACGACTGCGCAGCTTCGCGGCCGACGCCAGCCACGAGCTGCGGACCCCGGTGGCGTCGATCCGGGGCCACGCCGAACTGGCCCTCCTCCACCCGGACCCCGTCCCGCCGAAGGTGACCCGGGCACTGGAGCGCATCGCGGCCGAGTCGGCACGCATGGGCGTGATGGTGGACGAGATGCTCCTCCTCGCCCGCCTCGACGCGGGCCGTCCCCTGGAACGCCGCCCTGTCGACCTGACCCGCCTGGTCCTCGACGCCGTCGCCGACGCCCGTGCCGCCGGCCCCGACCACCGCTGGGCCCTGCGACTCCCCGAGGAACCGGTCACGGTCACAGGCGACGCGCACCGCCTCCAACAGGTATTGGCCAACCTGTTGGCCAACGCACGTTCGCACACACCTGTTGGCACGAAGGTGACGGTGACGGTGGAGACGGACGCCGCGGCGACCTATCTGGTGGTCCACGACGACGGCCCGGGCGTCCCCAAAGAGGTCCAGCCGGGCGTCTTCGAACGCTTCACGAGGGCGGACCGCCGCCGGGCGGAAGGCGGCGGCATCGGCGGGGGAGCGGGCTTGGGCCTGTCGATCGTGGCGGCGGTGACGGAGGCGCATGGAGGGAGCGTCGAGTTGGAGAGCCGCCCGGGCTCAACAACGTTCACGGTCCAACTCCCGCCCAGGGGACTTGCCTAGCGGCGCGGAGAACTGCGCGACCAGCCACGACGGGCCCGCACCCGCCATAAAACCGAGACCTGAACGGCGCGACAGCGATTCAGTACCGAGAGATCGCGGTAACCCCACCAGCCGTCCCCATGGCAATATGCGGCGACTTCCCAGGATCAACCCATCGCAAGATCCCCCGCATCGCCCCCACCGGCACAGACACACAACCGGCGGTAGCCCCACGCCCGTTGACATGCAAAAAGATCCCGGCCCCCCGCCCCTTCACGGGCTTGGCGTAGTTGAACCCAATGACAACCCCGTACGCATACTGGGCCGTGTAAGAGATCAGCCGCTCGGACTCGGACGCCCGACAATCGCTCGCCAGGGGCTCACTCCACCGGTTGTACACGCGAGACCGAGTGTCCTCACACCACCAAGAACTCCCGTTCACCCGCCGGTACTTGACCCGAGTCCCACCCGGCGCACCCTTGATCCCGAAGGCGTACGGCAGGTCGTACAACCCGGTGGGAGTCGTGTTGGACCCCTGCTTACGGGCCCGCCCCTCGACCAGCCCCTTCGCCCCGAACCGGGCGACGGCGGAACCGACCTTCACCCACTCCCCACCCCGCCGCTCCCACCAACTGAGCGTCCCGGACGTGGACTTGACCGTGGGCGCCTGAGCCAGGATCAGCTGACTCCCGCCCCCGGTGTCCGCGAGCGACAAGGGCGACAAGGGCTCCACGGCAAGCGCGGGCACCGCCCCCGCGGTGAGCGGCAGAAGCAGGGACGCGGACGCGGAGGCGAGAGCGAGGACACCAGGACGCATGGCTCAGACGCTAGAGGCCGGACACACTGACGGCACCTCAAATGGGCCGATCAGGCAACGCATCCCGCTCCGGACATCACCGTGGCCGCCCCGGCCGGCGTTCATCGGGGCGGCCACGGCTGCCTGTCACGTCACTTGGTGAGCGTGCAGGCGGCCAGGGAGTCGAGACCGGTGGGCTTGGTGCCCTGGCGTCCGATGGAGATGGCGATGCGGTCGATGGTGGAGACGCGCTTGTCCTTCAGCGGGCCGAGGATGGCGTTCTGGACGAAGTTGGCGCCGCCCTGTCCGACGGTGTCGACGAGTCGCTTGTTGGCCTCGGCGATCTGGGTGTCGAGGAGGGCGAGGTTGCGGTCGACCTCGGCCTGCGCGGACGCCGGGATGGCCGGGAGCTGCGACTTCACGTCCGGGCAGGAGATCGTCCCGACCGCACTCGCCGCGTCGCCGGTGTCCTCCGTACCCCCGGCCGCCTCCGTGGCGGCAGCCGTGGCACTCGGGGCCGCGGTCGCGGTGTCCGTCGCACCGGTCGACCCCGTGGCGCCCGTCGCACCGGCCGCGTTGAGCGTGCAGGTGGCCAGAGAGTCCAACCCGGTGGGCTTGGTGCCCTGGCGTCCGATGGAGATGGCGATGCGGTCGATGGTGGAGACGCGCTTGTCCTTCAGCGGGCCGAGGATGGCGTTCTGGACGAAGTTGGCGCCGCCCTGTCCGACGGTGTCGACGAGTCGCTTGTTCGCCTCGGCGATCTGGGTGTCGAGGAGGGCGAGGTTGCGGTCGACCTCGGCCTGCGCGGACGCCGGGATGGCCGGAAGCTGCGACTTCACGTCCGGGCAGGAGATCGTCCCGGGGTCGGACAACGTCCGGGCGCTCTGCGTGGTGCTGCTCTTGTCCGGCGTCCCGGCAAGGGCGGTACCGGCGATGACAGCACCGGTGAGCGCCACGGCGGCGGCACCGCCGATGAACACGACGCGACGCTTGTTGTACTTGGGGAGAGCCCTGGACATGCGAATGCCTCACTCGGGTCAGGGGTGAACTGAAGGTGACTCGTGGGTTGCTCGTGGGGAGAAACGCGGCGCCTGCGTCCGGCGAGAAATACGGGAAAGCGGTTGCTGGTGTTCAAGGTTGTTCAAGGGTCTTTCAAATTGACGAATCATGCAGAGCTCTGCATAATCATGCAAGCGAGGCGGTGTGCATGCGAGACAATGCAGGAACACCACAGAACGCCGATCCCCGTCCACGGCCTTTGAGGAGCAGCGCAAGTGAGCAGCAACAGCGGTGACGTACGGCTCTGGGGCGGTCGTTTCGCCGACGGTCCCGCCGAGGCCCTGGCGAAGCTGTCCGCGTCCGTCCACTTCGACTGGCGGCTCGCGCCCTACGACATCGCCGGTTCCCGCGCCCACGCGCGCGTGCTGCACAAGGCGGGCCTGCTCACCGACGACGAGCTGACCCGCATGCTGGCGGGCCTCGACCAGCTCGCGGCGAACGTCGCCGACGGCACCCTGGTCGGCACGATCGCCGACGAGGACGTCCACACGGCCCTGGAACGCGGCCTGTTGGAGATCCTGGGCCCCGACCTCGGCGGCAAGCTCCGCGCCGGCCGCTCGCGCAACGACCAGGTCGCCACCCTCTTCCGCATGTACCTGCGGGACCACGCCCGGACGGTCGGCGGTCTGATCGCCGACCTCCAGGACGCGCTGATCGGGCTCGCGGAGGCCCACCCGGACGTGGCGATGCCCGGCCGCACCCACCTTCAGCACGCCCAGCCGGTCCTGTTCGCCCACCACGTGCTGGCCCACGTCCAGCCCCTGTCCCGGGACGCGGAACGCCTGCGCCAGTGGGACGAGCGCACGGCGGTGTCCCCGTACGGCTCGGGCGCCCTGGCGGGTTCCTCCCTGGGCCTGGACCCGGAGTCGGTGGCGAAGGACCTGGGCTTCGAGCACGGCAGCGTCGGGAACTCCATCGACGGCACGGCGTCCCGCGACTTCGTCGCCGAGTTCGCGTTCATCACGGCGATGATCGGGGTGAACCTCTCCCGGATCGCCGAGGAGATCATCATCTGGAACACGAAGGAGTTCTCCTTCGTGACGCTGCACGACGCGTTCTCCACGGGCTCGTCGATCATGCCGCAGAAGAAGAACCCGGACATCGCGGAACTGGCGCGCGGCAAGTCGGGCCGCCTGATCGGCAACCTGACGGGCCTCATGGCCACGCTCAAGGCGCTGCCCCTCGCCTACAACCGCGACCTCCAGGAGGACAAGGAGCCGGTCTTCGACTCCATCGACCAACTCGAGGTCCTGCTCCCGGCGTTCACCGGCATGATGGCCACCCTCACCGTCCACCGCGACCGCATGGAGGAACTGGCCCCGGCCGGCTTCTCCCTCGCCACCGACATCGCCGAGTGGCTGGTCAAGCAGGGCGTCCCCTTCCGGGTCGCCCACGAGGTCGCCGGCGAGTGCGTCAAGGTCGCGGAATCCGAGGGTGTCGAACTCGACGGCCTCACCGACGAACAGTTCGCGAAGATCTCCGCCCACCTGACCCCGGAGGTGCGGACGGTTCTGAACGTCCCCGGCGCCCTGGCCTCCCGCAACGGCCGTGGCGGTACGGCCCCGAGCGCGGTGGCCATCCAACTGGCCGAGGTGAAGCGGAACTTGGCGGTACAGCACGAGTGGGCGACGGCGAAAAAGAAATAGGCCTGGGCCATTCTGCCCCCAAGGGCCGCAGGCCCTCTGGGGGCGCGGGGAACTGCGCGACAAGCCACGAAGCACCCGCAGTCGCCAGAACACCGCACGAACCCGAGCTCTGAAGCGCAGGTCATCGCGGGTTACGTTGGTCAGCAGCCCTACCGGAGCCGACCAAAACGGAGCCCGCGATGCCCTTCGCCCGACTGGCAACAGCGACAACCCCCACCAGCCACCTCGGACTGGGCCTCGCCGCAGTAGGCCGCCCCGGCTACATCAACCTGGGCCGAGAAAAAGACCTCGGAGAGCACCGCACCGTAGAAACCCTCCGCACCCGCACCCACGAACTCCTCGACGCCGCCTACGCCCAAGGCGTCCGCTACTTCGACGCGGCCCGCTCCTACGGCCGCTCGGAGGAGTTCCTCGCCGACTGGCTCACCACCCGCACCGGCATCGACGACGTGGTCATCGGCAGCAAGTGGGGCTACACCTACACCGCCGACTGGACCACCGACGCCGAGAAGCACGAGGTCAAGGACCACAGCGTCCAGACCTACGACCGCCAGCGAAGCGAAACCGCCGCACTGCTCGGCGCTCGCCTCGACCTCTACCAGATCCACTCGGTGACCCCCGACAGCCCGGCCCTCACCGACAAGGAACTGCACGCGAAACTGGGGGAGTTGGCGGCGACGGGCGTGACGATCGGCTTCTCCACCAGCGGTCCCGCACAGGCCGACGCGATCAGGGCCGCGCTCACCGTGACGGTGGACGGCGAGCCCCTCTTCCGTACCGTCCAGTCGACGTACAACGCCCTGGAGACCTCGGCCGGCCCGGCCCTCGCCGATGCCCACGACGCCGGACTCACGGTGATCGTCAAGGAGGGCATGGCCAACGGACGGCTGGCGCAGCCGTACGCACCGGACGCCCTGAAGGCCGTAGCCGAGGAGACGTCACTCGGTGCGGACGCGATCGCCCTGGCATTGATCCTGCGCCGCCCGTGGGCAGGCGTGGTCCTCTCCGGCGCGGCGACCGTGGGGCAGCTCGGGTCCAACCTGCACGCGGCGGTCGCGGACCTGGACGAGGACCAGCTCGCCCGTCTCGACGCGCTGGCCGAGGACCCGCACACGTACTGGGAGCGGCGGGGCTCACTGCCCTGGCACTGACGATCACCTGATCCGAACCGACCCCGAGCCGATTCGACCCGAGCCTTGAGGCATGAGGAATGAGTCACGCATGCCCACCGTGAGACATTTGTGTCTCACATGGGTTACTGTTGTCTCATGGCCGTCGACCGTGACCACGTACTCCGCAGCGCAGCCGCCCTGCTCACCCGGAAATCCACGTCCACCATGGACGAGGTCGCCAAGGCGGCCGGGATCAGCAGGGCCACGCTGCACCGCCACTTCGCGGGGCGTGACGCGCTGGTGCGTGCGCTGGAGGCGCTGGGCATCGCCGAGTGCGAGGCCGCGCTGGACGCGGCCCGGCTGGACGACGGTCCGGCCGCCGACGCCGTTCGGCGGCTGGTGCGCGCGCTGGAGCCCGCGGCCGGTCTGCTCGCGTTCCTCTACACCGAGAACCAACTGTTCGAGGGCGAGCAGCAGAACGAGGGCTGGACCCGGCTCGACGACCGGATCGCCACCCTCTTCCGGCGCGGCCAGGCCGGCGGCGAGTTCCGCATCGACCTCACTCCGGCCTGGCTCACCGAGGCCCTGTACGGGCTGATGGCCTCCGGCGCGTGGGCCGTGCAGGAGGGCCGGGTGGCCGCCAACGACTTCACGCACATGATCGTCGAGCTGTTGCTCGGCGGCGCGGTACGCAGAGACGAAACACGAGGACACGAGACACGGAGAGAGGAATCATGACCAGCACCCTGCAGCCGGCGGCTGTGACCGAGACGGAGAAGCGCCCGGGCCGTTGGCTCGCGCTCTCCGTGCTCGTGCTCGCCGTGCTGCTGGTGGCCGTGGACGCGACGGTCCTCGGCCTGGCAACCCCGTACATCAGCGAGGACCTGAAGCCGTCCGGCACCCAACTCCTCTGGATCGGCGACGTCTACTCCTTCGTCATCGCGGGCCTGCTCGTGTCGATGGGCAGCCTCGGCGACCGCATCGGCCGCAAGCGCATCCTGCTGATCGGAGCGACCGCCTTCGGCGCGATCTCGATCCTCAACGCCTATGCCACGACACCGGAGTTGATGATCCTGGCGCGGGCGCTCCTCGGTGTCGCGGGCGCGACCCTGATGCCCGCCACCCTCGCCCTGATCCGCAACCTCTTCCACGACCCGCGCGAACGCAGCCTCGCCGTCGGCATCTGGGGCGCGACCGCCTCCGCCGGTACGGCAGTCGGGCCGGTCGCAGGCGGTTTCCTCCTCGAACACTTCTGGTGGGGCTCGGTCTTCCTCATCAACCTGCCCGTGATGGCGGTCCTCGTCCTGGTCGGCATCAAGATGCTCCCCGAGTCGAAGAACCCCAACCCCGGGCCGTGGGACCTGATCAGCGTGGTCCTGTCCCTGGTGGGCGTGATCGGCGTGGTCTACGCCGTCAAGGAGGCCGCGACCCACGGCTTCGAGTGGCCCGCACTCGCGGTGGGCGCGCTGGGCGCGGCGGCCCTGTACTGGTTCGTACGCCGCCAACTCACGCTCCCCGCCCCCCTGTTGGACATGCGCCTGTTCCGCAACCGCGGCTTCAGCGCGGCCGTCCTCGCCGATCTGCTCACCATCCTCGGTCTGTCCGGCCTGGTGTTCTTCCTCTCCCAGTACCTGCAACTCGTCCAGGGGAGGGGCCCGTTCGAGGCGGGCCTGGCCGAAATCCCCGCCGCCGTGGGCGCGGTGGCGGCCGGCCTGATAGCGGGAAGGGCGGCCCGCCGTTTCTCGGTCCGCGCGGTGGTCGCGGGCGGCCTCGCGGCGGTCGGCCTGGCACTGGCCGTCCTGACGACCCTCGGCCAGTCGACCGGCTACCCGATACTCGGCGCCGCGCTTCTGGTGGTCGGCATCGGGGCCGGCTTCTCCTTCACGGTGACGGCCGACGTGATCCTCTCCTCCGTACCGAAGGAACAGGCGGGCGCGGCATCGGCGGTCTCGGAGACGGCGTACGAACTGGGCGCCGCCCTCGGGATCGCGGTCCTCGGCTCCATCGTGACGGGCGTGTACCGGGACTTCGCGGCCCCGGCGGGCACCCCGAGCGGGGCGCACGAGTCGCTGGGCGGCGCGGTGGAGGCGGCGGCGGACATGCCGTCGCAGGCGGCCCAGCAGATGCTGGCCTCGGCGAGAGAGGCCTTCGTCAGCGGTCTGAGCGTCGCGTCGGCGGTGGGCGCAACGGTCCTGCTGGCAACGGCGGTTGCGGCCTGGTTCATGCTCCGGGGCCAGCGGCTGGAGGACGTCAGCGGTTGATCCGGTCGCCCGTGCGGGAGCTGAAGCGGGCGATCACGGGGTACCGGCGCGCGTAGAGTTCCGCCGCCGGCGGCGGGCTCTCGCGGCGCGCGAGCCCGCCGAATCCGGCCACGACACGTCCTGCTCGGGCGGGACCTCGGTGAACGCCGTGAGGATCGTCCGTGTCCGGCCGCAGATCACGCACTTCGGGTCACGGCGACCAAGATCCAGCTCTTCCCCCGCCCCGCGTCCCCCATCCGCCCGCAACCCAAAAGGGCCGCCCGCACCACCAAGGTGCGCACGGCCCAAAGGAGTTGGACTCAGGTCAGGCGGCCTTCGCCTTCGTTGCGTACATGTCCACGTACTCCTGTCCCGACAACCGCATGACCTCGGTCATCACGGAGTCGGTCACAGCCCGCAGCACATACCGGTCCCGGTCCATCCCCTCGTACCGTGAGAACTCCATCGCCTCACCGAAGCGGACGGTTACCCGCCCGGGCCGCGGAATCCCCGCACCCCCCGGCTGCAACTTGTCCGTGCCGATCATCGCGAAGGGAACGACCGGCGCCCCGGTCATCATCGTGAGCCGGGCGATCCCGGTGCGGCCCCGGTACAACCGCCCGTCGGGCGAGCGCGTGCCCTCGGGGTAGATGCCGAAGACCTTGCCCTCCTCCAGGATGCGGCGGCCGGTCATCAGCGCGGCGACGCCGCCGTTCGCGCCGTCCCGGTCGACCGGGATCATGCCGACGCCGGTGAAGAACCAGGCCATGAGGCGGCCCTTGAAACCCTTGCCGGTGACGTACTCGTCCTTGCCGATGAAGAGCACCTGCCGGTCGCAGACCAGCGGAAGGATCATCGAGTCGATGAAGGTGAGATGGTTGCCGGCGAGGATCACCGGACCGTCACCGGGGATGTGCTCCCCCCCCTCCACCCGTGTGCGGAACATCAGGCGCATGATCGGTCCGAGCAGTGCCTTGATGAGCGCGAAGCGGGACAACGGGCCCTCCGGTGTCAAGGGGTTCGATATAAATGTGTGCAGGTGAGGACGATACTCGCGGCGCCCGGGGTATTGCACATCGGGTTCACCGAGGTCTTACGCAGTGTTGACGTACGTTTACCTGCGGTGTCGCGCCGGAGCCGTCCCGTAACCGGGCCGCCATGTTGTGACACATCTCGCGTTCCATGGTGACGGCGGGTCAAACCTGCCGGCCGGTACGACATCCAGCGTCAGCGCCGTGTTCCGGCCGAGGTCTCCCGCCCGTCATGTACGCGCACCTACGATCGGCGCGCACCGACGGGGCGACGCCAGGAGGTTTCATGGACACGCAGGGAACGCAGGAGCCGGACGAGCGAGTCAACGGCACCGGACGACGGGCGCTGTTGGGCGCCGCCGTGCTCGGCGCGGGGGTGGCCGCACTGGGACCGGCCGGTACGGCGAGAGCCGCCGAGGCCACGTCGGCCCGGCACGGTGGCGGTCTGAAGGACCTGCCCAAGCCGACGATCGTCGGTCACCGCGGCACCAGCGGCTACCGCCCCGAGCACACCTTCGGCTCGTACAACCTGGCCCTCGACCTGGGCGCCGACATCGTCGAGGCCGGTGACCTCGTCCCCACCAAGGACGGTCACCTGGTCTGCCGGCACGAGCCGGAGATCGGCGGCACCACGAATGTCGCGGATCACCCCGAGTTCGCGAGCCGCAAGACCACCAAGCTGCTCGACGGTGTCTCCACGACCGGCTGGTTCACCGAGGACTTCACGCTCGCCGAGCTGAAGACCCTGCGCGCGATCGAGCGCATTCCGGCCAACCGCCCGCACAACACCCTCTACAACGGCCGCTGGGAGATCCCGACCTTCGAAGAGGTCCTCAAGTGGCAGGACGAGCAGACCCGTAAGCGCGGCAAGCAGGTCTGGATCTACCCCGAGATGAAGCACCCCACCTACTTCCGCAAGCGCGGGTTCGAGATGGAGAAGCTGCTCTCGAAGATCCTGCGCAAGCACGGCAAGGACAAGCGGAGTTCGCCGGTCCTCATCCAGTCCTTCGAGCCGACCAGCATCCAGAAGATCAGCAGGCTCGTCGGCAACAACCTGGTGGTGCTGCTGTCCGGCACGGGCACCCGGCCCTTCGACTTCATCGACCAGGGCGACCCGCGCACGGTCGACGACCTGGTCAAGCCCAAGGGCCTCGCCGAGATCGCGACGTACGCGCAGGGCCTGGGCCCGACCCTCGACCTGATCATCACGAAGAACGCCGACGGCAGCCTGAACAAGGAGACCACCCTGGTCGCCGACGCGCACAAGGCCGGCCTGATCCTGCACCCCTACACCATGCGCAACGAGAACCCCTTCCTGCCGCTGGAGTACCGCAAGGGCACCGCCGTGGACGCATACGGCGACGCGTTCGGCGCCTTCAAGCGCTACTTCGCCACCGGCATCGACGGTGTCTTCACCGACAACGCCGACACCGGTCTGCTCGCCCGCGCGGACTTCGTCAACGGCTGAGCCCCGCGCCCCGTTGGAGTGACAGACGGCCGCCCCGGCAACCTTCCGCCGGGGCGGCCGCGTCGTGCCGCATATGACACACCAGCTCCTCACCGCCTTGCGCCCACTGCTCGCCGCCGAGGCCTCCGCCGAGGCATATGCCTCCGGAGCCGAGCCGGGCGACCTCGAACAGGCCGTCTGGCTCCGCCTCCTGGAGCGCCTCGACGCCTCCGGCCCACCCGTCGACCCCCAGCGCTGGCTCCGCCGCGCGGTCCGCTCGGAGGCCCAGCGCACCCGCCGTACCGCACGGCTTGAGCAGTCGTACGACGATGATCCGGTCGACGACCGCGACCGCGGCCCCGAGCAGGCCGCGCTCACGGCGGCGCGGCATCGCGCGCTGCATGACGCGGTGCGCCGGCTGCCGGGCCGCTGCCCCCGGCTGATGGCGGCGCTGCTCTCGCCCAAGGACCTCACCTACCGCGAGATCGCGGGGGAGTTGGGTATCTCACAGGGCAGTCTCGGCCCGGAACGTTCCAGATGTCTGGGATGTCTTCGGCGATTGCTGACGCCGGAGGTTGCGGCTCACGAAGCACGGGGATAGGAGTGAGGAATCAAGTGGCGATCAGGTGAGCGGGAGGCGTGCGCACATGGGCATGAGCGTGACCATCTCGGTGGCGACCGAGCAGGACTCAGAGCAGATCTTCAGGCTGCAGTACCTGTGCTTCCAGAGTGAGGCGGCGCTGTACGGCAACTACCGCATCGACCCGCTGGTCCAGAGTCTCGACTCGGTCCGGGACGAGGTCGTCGCCGACTGCGTGTTCGTCGCCCGGCTGGGCGAGGAGGTGGTCGGCTCGGTCCGCGGCACGGTGACGGAGGACGGCGCGGCGGCCATCGGCAAACTCTGCGTCCACCCGCGCCTCCAGGGCCACGGCATCGGCGCCCGGCTCCTCCGCGCGGCCGAAGCCGCCCTGGCCGGGGAGCGCGGCGCCAAGAAGTTCCGCCTCCACACCGGCCACCGCAGCGAGGGCAACCTCCGCCTGTACCGCCGCGTCGGCTACGAGACCGTAGGCACCTCCCAGGGCGACGACGGCGTACCGATGATCGTCCTGGAGAAGCCGGTCGAGGCGTACGTCGCTACGGCGTGACGGTGCCGGCGGTGTCGGCCGTGCGGTTCTTCCGCAGCCAGTACAGCGCGGACAGCGGCAGCAGTACGGGGATGAAGATGTACCCCGCGCCGTAGTACGACCAGACCGTCGCGTCCGGGAAGGCCGAGTTGTCGATCACGGTCAGCGTGCCCACGATCAGGACACCCGCGAGTTCGGCGGCGCAGCACGCCTGTGCCGCCCTGCGGGCCTTCTCGCCGCCGCGGATCAGGGAGTACGTGATGAACCCGTACACCACACCCGCCACCGCCGACAGGGAGTAGGCGAGCGGGGCCCGGTCGAACTCGGTGGCGATCTGGTAGACGGAGCGGGAGACCGCGCCGACGACCATCACGCCGTAGAACCAGACGAGCAGGATGCCGGGCCCGCTGATGAGCCGCTTCGGCTTCTCTTCCACGGTGTTCTCTTCCACGGCGGTCATCTCAGCTTCCCCAGATGTCGTATAGCCGCACTTCGAGCACGGCGAGGACCACGCCGCCGGCCGCGACCGTGATCGAACCCCAGCGGGTGCGCTCGGTCAGTGACATGAGGCCCGCCGCCGGGACGGTCGCGAACGCGCCCAGCAGATACGCCACGAAGATCGTCGTGCCCTGCTCCGCCTTCTCGCCGCGCGCCAACTGCACGATCCCGACCACCAGTTGGACCGTGGCCAGCAGAGTGACGACGGCCATTCCGATGAAGTGCCAGTCCTTCGTCGACTGGTCGCGGTAGGCGGCCCACCCGGTCCAGGCGGCGAGCAGCAGCGCGGCGACACCGATCGTCAGTGTCAGGGCATCAAGCATGCAGTGACCCTATTACGGGCCATAAGCCCGGTGACCGTAGGGTCGAGTGCATGACGATCCATGCTCAAGCCCTCCTGTTCGACAACGACGGCACGCTCGTCTCCTCCCTCGAATCCGTGCGCAGGTGCTGGACCCGGTGGGCGGACGAGTTCGGGATCACCGCCGAGGACTTCGCACGGGTCGAGCTGCACGGACGGACCGCCGTGGAGATAGCCGCCGACCTGCTGCCCGCCCATGTCGTCCCGGTGGCGGTCGCGCGGATCGAGGCGCTGGAGGTCGAGGACGTGCCCAACGGGGGTGCCGTCCCGCTGCCGGGTACCAAGGAGTTCCTCGACTCGCTGCCCGCCGACCGCTGGGCCGTCGTCACCTCCGCCACCCGCCGGCTCGCCGAGGCCCGGCTCGCGCACGCCGGCATCCTCCCCAAGACCCTCGTGGTCGCCGAGGACGTCACGCGCGGCAAGCCCGACCCCGAGCCCTACCTCCTCGCCGCCCGTCAGCTCGGCGTCGACCCGGCCGACTGTGTCGTCTTCGAGGACGCCCCGGCCGGACTCCAGGCGGGCCGCGCGGCCGGGATGATCACCGTGGCATTGGCCACAACGCACGAGGCCCACGAGCTCGACGCGGACTTTGTTGTGAACAACCTGTCAGCCCTGTCCGCGCTGGTCAGCGACGGGGGAGTGGAGATCTCCGAGCGCCGCTGACGGCCGTCCGCCGGTGTCCGGCATGCGGACAGCGGCACTTTGTCAGGACCGTACGTCTGCTTTACTGATTCCATGACCACGACGAGCAGCCGCACCCTTGCGACCGAGGCGACCCTGACGCCCGGTGCTCGCTGTATGTGTCGAATGTGCGCCTTCTAGAGGGCCCTCGCACCACCCCCCGGGCTTAGCGCCCCGAGCCTCGCGCCCCGAAGCGAGTCGTTGCGGCATGTCCGTATGTCCTACGTGACCGACGCCTCCCCGCGCACATTTCCCATCCGTACGAGGGCACACCCACGCCCGCGTGCTCGACAGTCATGGAACCCCAGTGATCACCACATCGGGCCTGACCAAGGTCTACCGCTCACGCGGCCGTGAGGTCACCGCCCTCGACGGCGTCGACCTCCACGTCCGCGAAGGCGAGGTGTACGGCGTCATCGGCCAGTCCGGCGCCGGCAAGTCCTCGCTCATCCGCTGCGTCAACCTGCTGGAGAGGCCCACCGCCGGCACGGTCACCGTCGACGGGCAGGACCTCACCGCCCTCGCCGGGCGCGGACCGCGCGCCGGACGGGAACTCCGGCAGGCGCGCAGCCGTATCGGCATGGTCTTCCAGCACTTCAACCTGCTCTCCTCGCGGACCGTGCAGGACAACATCGAGCTGCCGCTCGAAATCCTCGGGAAGTCGGGGAGGGAGCGCTCCGGCAAGGCACTTGAGCTGCTCGACCTCGTGGGGCTCGCCGACAAGGCGAAGGCCTACCCGGCCCAGCTCTCCGGCGGTCAGAAGCAGCGCGTCGGCATCGCCCGCGCCCTGGCCGGCGACCCCAAGGTGCTGCTCTCCGACGAGGCCACCAGCGCCCTCGACCCGGAGACCACCCGCTCGATCCTCCAGCTGCTGCGCGACCTGAACCGGCAACTGGGCCTGACCGTCCTGCTCATCACCCACGAGATGGACGTCGTCAAGAACGTGTGCGACTCGGCCGCCCTCATGGAGAACGGCCGCATCGTCGAGTCCGGCACGGTCAGCGAACTGCTCGCCACCCCCGGCTCCGAGCTGGCCTCCGCGCTCTTCCCGGTCAGCGGCGAGGCGCATGGCGAGGACCGGACCGTCGTCGACGTCACCTTCCACGGCGAGGCCGCCACCCAGCCCGTCATCTCCCAGCTCTCGCGCACCTACAACATCGACATCTCGATCCTCGGCGCCGCCATCGACACCGTCGGCGGACTCCAGGTCGGCCGTATGCGCATCGAACTGCCCGGCCGCTACGACGACAACGTCGTGCCGATCGGCTTCCTGCGCGAACAGGGCCTGCAGATCGACGTGTTGGGCCAGGAGCCCGTACTGCTGAAGGAGGGTGCCAAGTGAGCTGGTCCGAGATGCAGCCCCTGCTGTCCCAGGCGTGTTGGGACACGCTGTACATGGTCGGCTGGTCCACGGTCGTCGCCGTCGTCGGCGGACTTCCGCTCGGCATCCTGCTCGTGCTGACCGACCGCGGCGGACTGCTCCAGAACGTGGCCGCCAACAAGGTCATCGGGCAGATCGTGAACGTGGCCCGCTCGCTGCCGTTCATCATTCTCATGGTCGCGCTGATGAACTTCACGCGGACCATCACGGGGACGACGATCGGTCGCGAGGCCGCGATCGTGCCGCTCGCGATCGGGGCGATTCCCTTCTTCGCGCGCCTGGTTGAGACGGCTGTCCGCGAAGTGGACGGCGGGCTCGTCGAGGCCGTGCAGTCGATGGGCGGCAACACCTGGACCATCGTGCGCAAGGTCCTCGTACCGGAGTCCCTGCCCTCGCTGATCTCCAGCACCACCACCACGATCGTCGCGCTCATCGGCTACTCCGCGATGGCCGGCACGGTCGGCGCGGGCGGCCTCGGCGACATCGCCATCCGCTACGGCTACCAGCGCTTCGAGACCCAGCTGATGTGGATCACCGTGGCGATCCTCGCGGTCGTCATCTCCCTCATCCAGTTCGCCGGCGACTACGCGGCCCGCTCGGTGCACCGGCGCGGCGGACAGTCGGGTCCCGCGCCGAGGCTCCGGCTGCTGAAAGCCGCGTAGGCCCACCCACCCAGGCTCCCCGCACTGCCCACCCGTCGCCCGACCACCACCCCTCAACGACGGCACTGCGTGCCGACACCCCTTGATCCCAGGGGTCGTAGTACGCGACACCCTTCAGGAAAGGCACTTTTCGTGCGTAACACCGCAAAGCTCACCACCGCCGTCCTCGCTGCCGGAGCGCTCACCTTCGCGCTCTCCGCCTGTGGCTCGGACAAGGGCAGCTCCTCCTCGGCCTCCGCCGACTACAGCGGACCGCTGGTCGTCGCCGCGAGCCCCACGCCGCACGCCGAGATCCTCGACTACGTCAAGGACCACCTGGCGAAGAAGGCCGGACTCGACCTGGAGGTCAAGGAGTTCCAGGACTACATCGTGCCGAACACGGCGACCGAGGACGGCTCGGTGGACGCCAACTACTTCCAGAACCAGCCGTACCTCGACGACTTCAACAAGAAGCGCGGCACCCACATCGTGCCCGTCGTGACGGTGCACCTGGAGCCGCTCGGTCTCTACTCCCACAAGGTCAAGAGCGCCGACGCGCTGAAGAGCGGAGCGACCGTCGCCGTCCCGAACGACGCGGTGAACGAGGCGCGTGCCCTCAAACTGCTGGCCGCCAACGGGCTCATCACCCTCAAGGACGGCGCCGGCACCGAGGCGACCCCGCAGGACATCGCCAAGAACCCGAAGAACCTCAAGTTCAAGGAGATCGAGGCGGCCCAGACCGCGCGCTCCCTGGACGACGTGGACGCTGCGGTGATCAACGGCAACTACGCGATCTCGGCCGGTATCAAGCCCTCCAAGGACGCCCTCGTCCTGGAGTCCGCGACGAACAACCCCTACGGCAACTTCCTCGCCGTGAAGAAGGGCAACGAGAAGGACCCGCGCGTCAAGAAGCTCGCGAAGCTGCTGACCTCGCCCGAGGTGAAGAAGTTCATCGAGGACAAGTACGCCGGCTCCGTCATCCCGTCCTTCTGACAGTCCGAGTACACGAGTACAAGGGCTCTGTCCCGTCGGTCACTTCAGGCTGACGGGGGCGTATACGGCGTATCACCACGCACGGGGTCCACTCGCTCACCGCGGGTGGACCCCGTGGTGCGGTTGGGCGCTTTCATGCTGCATGCTGGACAGCTCAGGGGGCCCTGAACATTTTCCAACGGTTACGGAGTGGCGCATGACTAGCACCTTCCCCAACATCTCCATCAGCACGGAGCGGTTGGTGCTGCGGCCCCTCGACGAGGACGATGTGCAGGCCCTGGCCGAGATGATGAACGACGAGCAGGTGGCCGCCTGGACCGACGTTCCCCAGCCGTTCAGCGAGGCCGGTGCCCGTGCGTGGATCACCGACTACGCGCCCGGCGAACGGACTTCGGGCCGCGGCCTCGACCTCGCCGTCACCGAGTTCCTCACCCAACGGCTCGTCGGCATCGTCCAGTTGACCAAGACCGACTGGCACATCCGGTCCACGGAGCTGTCGTACATCATCGCCCCCTGGGCCCGTGGCGAGGGCTACGCCTCCGAAGCCGCGCTCGCCACCGCCCAATGGCTGTTCGGGGACCAGAAGTTGGAGCGCATCGAACTGCGCACGGCCGCCGACAACACCGCCTCCCAGCAGGTGGCCCAGAAGATCGGCTGCATCAGCGAGGGCGTCCTGCGGGGCGCGTGCATAGCGCATGTCCACGGCGACGACGGCACCTGGAGCGACGTCCGTACCGACTTCATCGTGTGGAGCCTCCTCCCGGAGGACCTGGAGGGCACGGCCGAACAACTCGCGGACATCGACGGTTTCACGTCACTCGCCGACTGGAACTGAATTCGGCGGGTACGGCACAAGGAGCACCGCCCGGCGGCACCAGGTACCCTCACGGTGCCCGCGTACGGGCCGCTTCCCCCGACGACCTGCGAATCACCCCAGGAGACTGACGACGATGGCCGACCGCGTCACGGTGATCGGCTGGGACGGCTCTCCGCTGACCGCCGCGGCACGCTCCGCCCTCGCCGCCGCCACCCTGGTGGCCGGCGCGCCCCACCATCTCGCGCTCCCCGAGGTACAGGAACGCGCCGAGCGCATCCGCCTCGGCAGCGTCGCCCTCGCCGCCCGCCGGATCGCCGGGCACCGCGGTACCGCGGTCGTGTTCGCCGACGGGGACCCGGGCTTCTTCGGAGTCGTACGGACCCTGCGCGCACCGGAGTTCGGCCTGGAGGTGGAGGTCGTCCCGGCCGTCTCCTCGGTGGCCGCCGCCTTCGCCCGCGCCGGGATGCCCTGGGACGACGCACAGGTGGTCGTCGCACACAGACGCACCCTGCGACGCGCGGTGAACGTATGCCGGGCCCACACAAAAGTCGCCGTTCTCACCTCACCGGGCGCCGGCCCCGCCGAACTCGGCCTGCTGCTGGAGGGCGTCCACCGCACCTTCGTCATCTGCGAGGAACTGGGCACCGAGCGCGAGCAGGTCACCGTCCTCACCTCCGACAAGGCCGCCGACCGCACTTGGCGCGACCCCAACGTCGTCATCGTCATGGGCGGCCCGGTCGGCCCCGCCCTCTCGGCCGTCACGAGCGAGGGCTGGATCGCCGGCCGCGACCCGGCCGCCGTCGCCCGCGGCTGGACCCTGCCCGCCGAGGCCTACGGCGGTGAACTCGGCGAGGGCGAGACGGACTTGCTCCGGGCCGCCCAGCTCGCCCGCCTCGGCCCGCGCGTCGGGGACCTGGTGTGGGACATCGGCTGCGGCAGCGGCGCCTTCGCCATCGAGGCGGCCCGCGCCGGAGCCGCCGTCATCGCCGTCGACCGCGACGCCCAGGCCTGCACCCGCACCGACTCCGCGGCCCGCAGCTTCGGCGTGCACCTCCAGATCGTCCAGGGCGACGCCCCGCACATCCTGGAGAACCTCCCCGAACCCGACGTAGTACGGGTCGGGGGCGGGGGAGTGGCCGTCGTCTCCGCGGTCGCCGACCGGCGCCCGCAGCGCATCGTGGCGCACGCCTCCACCCGCGACGAGGCCGAACTCGTCGGCCGCGACCTGACGGAGCACGGCTACCACGTCGAGTGCGCCCTCCTCCAGTCCGTCGAACTCGACACCAGGGCCTGGACGGAGACGGAACGGAGCGTCGCGTTCCTGCTCAGCGGCCTCCTTCCGGAGCGCGTTTCGTGACCCCTTTTCCCACCCCTCGTACCGTCCCCGTGATCCTGTTGTCGTACTGCGCGCGGTAGGCTGGCGGACTGTTGTACCGCATCGGGTGACCCGGCACTTCGTTCGTCAATGTCCGGAAAACCCGCCCGTTTTGGGGTGAGTGTGGTACGGCGGAACCGGAGGACGCGCAACGTGGCGCAGTCCACAGCGGGCCGTCGCGGATCAACCTGTCGCGACGGCGCAACGGCCGCGACAATGCCAGTCAGTGGCTTTGTCGTCTAAATGGCTTTGTCGCTTTTTGGCGTCGGGTCGTTCGTGCCGCTGGACAGGCACGCTCGTTCTTCACTGCGGGGCGGTCGGTGCGCCGTTCCCGGTGAGTGGGTCGTAGAAGCACTAACCGATGGGCGAGGGGTACGCATGACCGACACCGGCCAGATCCCGGCCGAGGGGCTGCCGGAGAACGCAGGCATGGTGGAACAGCCAGGCGTTCCCGCGCACGGCGCGTACACCTACCTCTCCGAGACCACCGCCGAGGACGAGGACCTGTTGCTGCTGCCGGGCGCCCAGGGCGCGTGGGGCAACGAGGTCCCGCCCCCCGCCCCCGAGCCCGTCGTCGAGACGGCCAACGAGCCCGCCCGGCACGAGCCCGCGGTGTACGAGGCCGCCGGGTACGAGCCGGGTCCGCACGAGACCGGCGCGCAGGAGCCGGCCGTGCACGGGGCCTCCGCACATGAGACCGCCGCACATGAGGCCGCCGTGCATGAGGCCGTCACGCACGAGCCGGGTCCGCACGAGACGGCCGGCCGTGACAGCGGTTCCGTCGATCTGGGTGGCGTACGACTTCCCGTGCCGCCGCCCGCGCCGGTCCCGCCGCGCCGACCACTGCATCTCGGCCCGCCCCTCCCCGACACCTCCGCGAGCCCGGTCCGCTCCCTCGCCGACCGCGGTCCCGCGGGCGCGCCGGTACGGCAGCCGGGCCCGCCGGTGACCGGCCCCGAGTACTTCGACGCACCCCAGCTCCGCGACCTGCCCCCGCAGGGCGCTGCTCCCTGGGGCGCCCAGGCGCCGGTGGGCGCGGGGGCGCCCGGAGCGGAAACGGTTGTTCCGGTTGGCAAATCGGCGGGCGAGTCCATCGGCGGGGGAATCGCCATGGCCGTGGACACCGGGGTCGCCGTGGCCGATCCGGGTCCGGTCGCGGCCGTCGGACTGGACGCGGGTGTGGCTACAGCCACGGCTCCAGGCGTCGGCTTGGCGCAGGCTCCCGACGCCGGTGGGGCGTGGCAGGGGCATGGGCAGTCGTTCGCGGGGGAGCCCGTGTCCGCTTTCGCCCAGGTGAGCCACGTGAGCACGGAGAGTTCCGGGAACGCCGGTGTTCCTGAGACGGGGCAGCTGCCGGTGAGCGCCGAGGGTTCGGTTGCCGGGCAGGACCAGGGGCCGGTGCAGGACCAGGAAGCGGTGCAGGACCAGGTGCAGGCACCGGTGCAGGATCAGGCACCGGTGCAGGATCAGACGCCGGTGCAGGGTGAGACGCAGGGGCAGGCCGATGGGCAGGGCTCCGACATGGGGTTCGTGCCGGGCGGCGGGCAGGAGCCGGAGCAGGTCGCCGTCGCCGTGCCGGTTGCCGCCGAGGCCGCGCCGGAGCCTGAGGTGGTGCAGGAGTCCGCGGTGGTGCCGGGTCCTGAGGGCGTGTTCGCCCCGGAGGGCCAGGTGTTGCCGGAGGCCGTCGGCGTGGTGGCGGAGGCCGGAGAGGTCTACGACGCCGGGTTCGCTGTCGCGAACGAGCAGGGTGCTGAGGTTGAGCCGGTTCAGGGTGACGAGCCGGTACTCGCCCGGAGTGCCGAGGCCTTCGTCGCCGAGCCGGTTGTCGCCCCTGTCCCCCTTGTCTCCCTTGTCCCCGCGCCCGAGGTCGTGTCGCCTCATGGCGCCGAGCAGCCCCCCGAGGCCGTAGTCACTCCCGACCGGACGACCGAAGAGGTCGCCGCTCCGGAGCCGTTCCGGACAGAGGCCGTCGTGTACGCCCCCGCTGTCGACCCGGCTCCCGAGGCCCCTCACGGTCACACTCATGAGACCGTCCCCGTCGACGAGGCCGCCGCCTTCCAGGAGGCCGGGCAAACTCCGCCCGCTTTCCCGGCAGTTGAGACACCCCTCGTCGAGGACATCCCCGCCCCGCCCCAACTCGCCGAGACCGAAACCGAAGCGGCCGTAGCCGAAGTCGCCTTCGCACCGGCCCCCCAGCCCGTCGTAGCGGAAGCTCTCGTGACGGAGGCGACAGCCCCCGAGGGCCCTCATCTCGCCCCACAGACCGACGAGGCCTCCTTCGCGGCCGGTGCCCAACCGGAGCCGGAGGCGGAGCCGCAGTCGGACCTCCATTTCCAGCCCCACCCGGACGACTCCCTCGGCCGTTTCGTGCCGGTGGAAGGCTCCGTGCCCACCACCCCGCACCTCGCACCGACCCCGCCGCACCCCCTGACGCTCCCCCCGGAGGAGCAACTGGTCGGTACAGAGGGAGCGTTCGCCGCCGTCCCCGCCCCCCGCGAGGCCGATGCCGATCCCGACCTCGAACCGGAACTCGTACAGCACGCGGACGACCTGGACACCCGGGCAGCCGATCAGGAAGAAGAGAGCACGGCCGTAGTGGAAGACGTACGAGAGTCCACCGGCCCCGCCGCGCCCGCCTACGACGACGTCGAGCGCGAGGCCGTGCTGAAGGTGATGCGCGAGCGCCGGGACATCCGCAACGGCTTCCGCAGCGACCCGATCCCGCACGACGTGCTGCTGCGCGTGCTGGAGGCGGCGCACACCGCGCCGTCCGTCGGGCACTCCCAGCCGTGGGACTTCGTGGTCATCCGCTCCGCCGACACCCGCCGGAGCATGCACGAACTGGCCGAGAGCCAGCGCGAGGCGTACGCGAAGTCGCTGCCCAAGGGCAGGGCGAAGCAGTTCAAGGAACTGAAGATCGAGGCCATCCTCGACACCCCGGTGAACATCGTCGTCACCGCCGACCCGACCCGCGGCGGCCGGCACACCCTGGGCCGGCACACGCAGCCGCAGATGGCGCCGTACTCCGCCGCCCTCGCCGTCGAGAACCTCTGGCTCGCGGCCCGCGCCGAGGGCCTCGGGGTCGGCTGGGTCAGCTTCTTCGACGAGCGGGAGATGGTCCGCGCGCTCGGTCTGCCGGAGCACTTGGAGGTCATCGCGTACCTCTGTGTCGGCTACGTCGACGAGTTCCCGGAAGAGCCCGAGTTGATGCAGGCCGGCTGGTCCAAGCGGCGCCCGCTGTCCTGGGTCGTGCACGAGGAGACGTACGGCCGCCGTGCCCTGCCCGGCGAGGACCCGCACGACCTGCTCGCCGAGACCGTCGCCGGGATCCGCCCGCTGGACGCGAAGGCGCTCGGCGAGGCGTGGGAGCGGCAGAAGAGGATGACGAAGCCGCCGGGTTCGCTCGGCATGCTGGAGATCATCTCCGCGCAGCTCTCCGGTCTTTCCCGGCAGTGCCCGCCGCCGATCCCGGAGCCCGCGGCCGTCGCGATCTTCGCGGGCGACCACGGTGTGCACGCACAGGGCGTCACGCCATGGCCGCAGGAGGTCACGGCCCAGATGGTCGCCAACTTCCTCGGCGGCGGCGCCGTTTGCAACGCCTTCGCGAGCCAGGTCGGCGCCGAGGTGTGTGTCGTGGATGTGGGCGTGGCGTCCGAACTCCCCGCCACGCCCGGCCTGTTGCCCCGCAAGATCCGTGCCGGTACGTCCGACATGACGACCGGCCCGGCGATGACCCGCGAGGAGGCCAAGCAGGCCATCGAGGTGGGCATCGAGACGGCCCGTGACCTCGTGGCGGCCGGCAACAGGGCTTTGCTCACAGGGGAGATGGGCATCGCGAACACCACCGCGTCCGCCGCCCTGATCTCGGTGTTCACGGACACCGACCCCGCCGAGGTCACCGGCCGGGGCACCGGCATCAACGACGAGACCCTCGCCCGCAAGACGGAGGTCGTGCGCCGCGCGATCGACCTCCACCAGCCGGACCCGGCCGACCCCATCGGCGTGCTCGCTGCGGTCGGCGGCTTCGAACACGCGGCGATGGTCGGCCTGTTGCTCGGCGGCGCGTCATTGCGTACGCCGGTGATCCTGGACGGCGTCAGCGCCGGCGCGGCGGCCCTGGTCGCCCGCGCGATCGCCCCCGAGGTCCTCGCGGCCTGCATCGCGGGCCACCGCAGCGCCGAACCGGGTCACGTGGCCGCGCTCAACAAGCTCGGCCTGCGCCCCCTGGTCGACCTCGACCTCCGCCTCGGCGAAGGCACGGGCGCGCTGCTCGCGCTGCCGCTGGTGCAGAGCACGGCGCGGGCGATGCACGAGGTGGCGACGTTCGACTCGGCGGGCGTCACCGAGAAGTAGACCGACCCGGACCGGGGGTGGGGTGGGCACGCGTTCCATCGCGTCCACCCCACCCCCGCCGTACGCTGAACGCACTCTAAAATCCGCACGTCAGGGCCGCTCCAGAGCCGTAGCGCCCATCGCATGCCCGTCCGAGGAGCCGCACCCTCATGGCCGAACACCCCGCCTACCCCGTAGGCCTCCGCCTCACCGGCCGCAGGGTCGTCGTCCTCGGCGGCGGCCAGGTCGCCCAGCGCCGCCTCCCGGCGCTCATCGCGGCGGGCGCGGACATCACCCTCGTGTCCCCGGAGGCAACACCCTCCGTGGAGGCGATGGCGGACGCGGGCGAGATCGCCTGGGAGCGACGCCCGTACGCGGAGGGCGACCTCGCGAACGCCTGGTACGCCCTGATCGCCACCACCGACCCCGAGGCCAACACCGCCGCCTCGGCCGAGGCGGAAGCCCACCGTGTCTGGTGCGTCCGCGCGGACGACGCCGACCAGGCCACCGCCTGGACCCCGGCGACCGGCCACAGCGAGGGCGTCACCGTCGCCGTACTCACCACGGACGCGCGCGGCCGGGACCCCCGCCACACCGCCGCGATCCGGGACGCGGTCGTGGCAGGCCTTCGCGACGGCACCCTCGTCGCGCCCCACCACCGCACCCGCACCCCGGGCGTCGCCCTCGTCGGCGGCGGCCCCGGCGACCCGGACCTGATCACGGTCCGCGGCCGCCGCCTCCTCGCCGAGGCCGACGTCGTCATCGCCGACCGCCTCGGCCCCCGCGACCTCCTCGCCGAACTCCCCCCGCACGTCGAGGTGATCGACGCGGCGAAGATCCCCTACGGCCGCTACATGGCCCAGGAGGCCATCAACAACGCCCTGATCGAACACGCCAAGCAGGGCAGGTCCGTCGTACGACTGAAGGGCGGCGACCCCTTCGTCTACGGCCGTGGCATGGAGGAGGTCCAGGCGCTCGCGGAGGCCGGCATCCCGTGCACGGTGGTGCCCGGCATCTCCAGCTCGATCTCGGTGCCCGGAGCCGCCGGCATCCCGGTCACCCACCGGGGCGTCGCCCACGAGTTCACCGTCGTCAGCGGCCATGTCGCCCCCGACGACGAGCGCTCCCTGGTCGACTGGGCGTCCCTCGCGAAGCTCACCGGCACGCTGGTGGTCCTCATGGGCGTCGACAAGATCGGGAAGATCGCCGAGACCCTGATCGCGCACGGCAAGCCGGCCGACACCCCGGTCGCCCTGGTCCAGGAGGGCACGACGGCCGCCCAACGCCGGGTGGACGCGACCCTCGCGACGGTCGGCGAGACCGTGCGTACGGAGGACGTGCGGCCGCCGGCGGTGATCGTCATCGGCGCGGTGGTCACCGTAGGCCCGGAGGCTCTTGCGTAACCCCGGGTAACACAACCCGTTCCCAGCCGTTGGCACCACACCCAGGACAAGGCAGTATCACCCTGTGGCCGATCTCATCACCGTTGAGGATCCCGACGACCCGCGCCTGCGTGATTACACGGGCCTGACCGACGTAGAGCTGCGCCGCAAGCGTGAACCGGCCGAGGGTCTGTTCATCGCCGAGGGCGAGAAGGTCATCAGACGGGCCAAGGACGCGGGCTACGAGATGCGTTCGATGCTGCTGTCCGCGAAGTGGGTCGACGTCATGCGGGACGTCATCGACGAACTCCCCGCCCCCGTCTACGCGGTGAGCCCGGAACTGGCCGAACGCGTCACCGGCTACCACGTGCACAGAGGCGCCCTCGCCTCCATGCAGCGCAAACCCCTCCCCACCGCACACGAACTCCTCCAGACCACCCGCAGGGTCGTCGTCATGGAGTCGGTCAACGACCACACCAACATCGGCGCGATCTTCCGCTCGGCGGCGGCGCTGGGCATGGACGCGGTCCTGTTGTCCCCCGACTGCGCGGACCCTCTCTACCGCCGTAGCGTGAAGGTCTCGATGGGCGCGGTCTTCTCCGTCCCCTACGCCCGTCTCGACAGCTGGCCCAAGGGCCTGGAGTCGGTCCGCGAGGCGGGCTTCACGCTCCTCGCGCTCACCCCCGACGAGAAGGCGAAGAGCCTCGACGAGGCGGCCCCGCACCGCATGGACCGCGTCGCCCTGATGCTCGGCGCGGAAGGCGACGGCCTCTCCACCCAGGCCCTGGTCGCCGCCGACGAATGGGTCCGCATCCCGATGGCCCACGGCGTCGACTCACTCAACGTCGGCGCCGCCGCTGCCGTAGCCTTCTACGCGGTGGCCACCGGCCGCCCCGAACTCTAGGAGCACGGCTTGGCCCAGCGCGAGGCGATCGTCGCGGTACTCCGGCGGGCGGACCGCCTCCTGGTCATCCGCCGGGGCCCCGACTCGGCCCGCTCCGGCTACTGGGCCCCACTCAGCGGCAAACTCGAACCGGGGGAGACCCAGGAAGAGGCCCTGGTCCGAGAGGTCCACGAGGAAGTCGGCCTCGCGGTCTCCCCCTTGACCAAGGTCTGGGAGTCCCAGGCGGACGACGGCCGCTTCCGCCTCCACTGGTGGACCGCCACGGAAACAGGCAACGGCACGATCGTCCCCGACCCGGCCGAGGTCTCCGAGGTCCGCTGGGTCACCCCGACCGAGTTCCTGACCCTCGCCCCGCTCTTCGACGCGGACCGAGAGTTCTTCGAGCACGTGCTGCCGGGTCTGTAAGCGCTCAACTCCCGCGCACTTCCAGGGGAGGCCGGCATTCCTCGGCCCGTCCGGCGCTTGCGGACGAGGTCCTTCCGGGGCCGACAGGGGGTTAGGGGGCGAAGCCCCCAGGCGGGGCGCAAGGGGCGGCAGCCCCTGGGGACGGGACGGGTAGGGGCGGCGGGGGCGAAAGAAAAACCCCACGACGCCTACACCGCCGTACCGCCACCCGGAACAACGGCCCGCTCCTGCTGCCCGACACCCCCGGTACGACCGAGCCCATGGGCAGGCCCCGAGCACCCCTGAGCCACCGCGATACCGAGCGCCACCAGCAACGTGACCACGACGAACACGAACAGCCGCTGCCGCAACAACCGCGGATTCGCGGGCCGCCGTCCGGTCCCCGTGGTCCGCGGCCCAGGCCGTCCGGCACCACTGCGAGGAGCGGGCCGACTGCCGCTCCCGGAGCGGGTGGTGTTGCGCCCCGACGGAGCGGGCCGCGCCGAGCCGGGCCGGGAAGGGACACCACCGCCACCGCTCCCACGCGACGGAGTCCCGCCACTTCTGCGAGAGGGACCACCGCCACCCCGGGACGGCGGCGAAGCCGCACCACGCGGCGCCGGAGTGCCCTGCGGACTCTGTGGCCGCCGCCCACCCTGAGTGCGCTGCTGCTCCGGGTAGCTGTCCGTGAGCCGCCCGGTCGGCCGGTCCGCCTCCGCGGCGCGCGGCGCGGGCGGCCGTACGTCGGCCATGCCCTGGGCCTCGCGGGCGGCGATCTCCTTGAGCCGGAGGGAGAGTTGGAGGGTGCTGGGCCGCTCCTCCGGGTCCTTCGCGAGGCACGCGCGGACGAGCGGGGCGAGCGCGTCCGGCACCCCGTGCAACTGCGCCTCCTCGTGCACCACGCGGTACAGCATCACCTCGGAACTGCCGTGTCCGAAGGGCGAGTCGGAGGTCGAGGCGTACGCGAGCGTGGCCCCGAGCGAGAACACGTCCGTGGCCGGCGTCACCGCCGCCCCCCGCACCTGCTCGGGCGCGAGGAACCCGGGCGAACCGACCGCCGTACCGACGTGCGTGAGCGTCGAGGCCCCGGTCGCCCAGGCGATACCGAAGTCGATGATCCGCGGGCCCTTGGGGGAGAGCAGGATGTTCGACGGCTTGAGGTCCCGGTGGACGACCCCGGCCTCGTGGACGGCGACGAGCCCCTCGGACAGCGCGGCCCCGATCGAGGCGACCTCGGCCGCACCGAGCGCCCCCTCGTCGGCGACCTTGTCGTGCAGCGAGGGCCCGGGCACGTACTGCGTGGCGAACCACGGCCGGTCGGCGTCCAGGTCCGCCGCGACCAGCCTGGCCGTGCAGCCCCCGCGAATCCGCCGCGCGGCCGAGACCTCGCGCGCGAACCGCGAACGGAACTCCTGGTCCTCGGCCAGATCCGGCCGGATGACCTTCAGCGCGACCCGCTGGCCTTTGCGGTCGGAGCCCAGATAGACGACGCCCATTCCGCCCGCGCCGAGCCGTCTGTGAAGCCTGAACGAGCCGACGACGCGCGGGTCCTCGCGCCTCAGGCGCATCATCGCCATGTTCATCCCCGCTGCCCGGTCCGTGTGACGAGCGACAGCTTACGTTTCCTCAGCCGCCCGCGCGCAAAGGCCGCGCCCTCTCGGACCGACGGATTGTCAGTGCCGGGTGGGAAACTTGAAGGGTGGTCAGAGCCCGTGCGAACAGCAGGACTTCGTACCGTCCCGGACCTCAACCAACCATCACAGAAGGGGGATTGAGCGCGTGAAGGGTGATCGCGTCGAGATAGTGGTGGACGCCGGCGACACAACACGTACATATGAGGTGGTGGCGAGCAGGGCGGGCCGTCGGGTGGAGACGGCGGTACGCCGAGGGGTGGTGGAAGTGAGCGAAGTCACCCGCAGCGGCTCCGTCGTGCGCACCGCCCGTTTCATGGCGACCAGGGTCCTCGCCCTGGTCGAGCAGCCGGTCCCGCGCGAGGACAGCTCAGAGAAAGCGGGGCACACCGGACTCCCCCTCCGGGAAGACCCCGAGACGTAGGAGCCGGTCTCCACCCAGGGGAGTACTTCGCAGGTCATCGCTCATCCTCCGGGAGGCCCGCCAATCGGTACGAGGGCATGACGACCCGCACCCGCCGCACGCCTAGATTTGAGGTCAAGCGGCGGGTGCAGCACTCGTCCCCCGAGGTCAGACACCCGCCGCTGCCAACGACAACTGAGTTCGGTCAACGGAGCACGGTCAGGAGAGGGACCATGGCCTACACGGCACCGCGGGCATTGATCCGCGAAGAGGGACGCAAGGCGTACAACGCGGCGTTCCGCACCCGCCGCACAGGCCGTCGCCACCCACTGGTGGCGACCTTGATGGCCCTTCCCCTGGCGGTCCTGCTCCTCGTCGTCTTCGACGGCTGGGAGACCGTGGCCACACAGGCGTCGTCCGTGGGAGTGATGCTGGGGCGCTGAGCGGCGACCCCAGGCCCGGATGAGCGGTCCGGGCGGGGACATCAACCCATGAAACCCCGTGGGGACGGGGGTGCGGCGGACGGCAAAAAAAGCCGGCGCAGCTGGGGAGCTGCGCCGGCTTTGCTTTGCCCTGGTGCTGAAACACCTTGGGCTGGATCGCCCTGAAGGGGCGCGGGGCTGTATCGATTCTCGGCTCCGCCGAGTGGGCGCGACCAGCCCCTACCGGGCCCGCGGCAAAGCCACATGCCCAGCCGTACGCTGCCCTCGAAAGCCGTACGAACCAGGGGGCCCCGTGACCACCCACCAGCTGCTGCCCGCGCTGACCGCCCGAGCCATGAAAGCAGCGCACACCCAAACCCCCACCTGCCCCTGCGGAGCAACCCGCACACTCACCGACCGCCCCGACGGCACAGTCGTCCGCCACGCAGACACCGTCGCCAAGGCCCACGCCCCGAACACAGACCCCACCGACCTCACCGCCCGCCTCAGAACAGCCGCACAACTCACCGGCATGCTCCTGCCCCCACTCGACCCCACCCCTCTCCACCTGCACGACCGCCAGGTGACGCTCTGGCCCTACGGCACCCCCGTGGACCCGGACGACCCGGACGCCGCCCCCTGGGAAGCCGCCGCCACCCTCCTCGCCCACCTCCACCGCACCCCCGCCCCAACCCCCCTCCCCCCGATGCGCGGCCCCCTCAAGGCACTCCGAGCGATCACCCGGCTCCGCGAGGTCGCCGGCGACCACCCCGCAGCCGCTCCCGTCCTGAACGCCTGGACATCGCTCCCCGCCTGGGCCCGCGCCGAGGCCCCCCAGCCCGACACCACCACCCTCTGCCACGGCGACCTCCACCTCGGCCAGCTCGTCCGCCACCCGGCTCCCGACGGCCCCTGGCTCCTGATCGACGTCGACGACCTCGGCGTAGGAGTCCCCGGATGGGACCTGGCGCGCCCCGCCGCCTGGTACGCCTGCGGCCTGCTCCCGCCCGACGAGTGGACCCGCTTCCTGACCGCCTACCGCGCGGCAGGCGGCCCGGCCGTCCCCGCCGACGGTGACCCCTGGCCCGCATTGGACATCCCGGCCCGGACCCTCACCGTGCAGACCGCGGCCCTGGCGATAGTGAAGGCAGTCGCGGCGGACCGTCCACTCGACGAGGTGGAGGGAGCGGTCGTGGACGCGTGTGACCGAATGGGTTCCGTCCCGCCCGAGTTGGCGCCCGGATTCGCGAAGTAGGCTGCAACCGACCGGGGTCGGACGGAGTCTGTCCTGGGGAAACACGAAGACGTACCAACGGCCGAGGAGTTGAGCCGAGCATGCAGTGTCCGAAGTGCCATGCGCCGATGCACACGTACAACCGCAACGGTGTCCAGATCGAACAGTGCAGCAACTGCCGGGGGATCTTCCTCGACTACGGCGAGCTGGAGGCGCTGACCCGCGTGGAGTCGCAGTGGCAGCAGCCCGCCCCGCCGCCCCCGGGCCCGCAGGCCTACCCCGCCCCGTCCGCGCCCGCCTGGGGCGCCCCGCACGGCGGCGGTCACGGCGGTGGCCACTACGGCGGTCACGGCGGCCACCACCGTCACAAGAGCTTCGGCCACATGCTGTTCTCCAGCTGACCGGCACACGAAGAAGCCCCCGGACGCGGTGAGCGCCGGGGGCTTCGGTGTGTGGACGATACTGGGATTGAACCAGTGACCTCTTCCGTGTCAGGGAAGCGCTCTCCCGCTGAGCTAATCGTCCTCGGGACCACGATCCGCGGATCATGGGCGATGCGTGCGCGATACTGGGATTGAACCAGTGACCTCTTCCGTGTCAGGGAAGCGCTCTCCCGCTGAGCTAATCGCGCGGGGATCCTTGCGGACCAAGTCCTTGCGGACGAGTGGACGATACTGGGATTGAACCAGTGACCTCTTCCGTGTCAGGGAAGCGCTCTCCCGCTGAGCTAATCGTCCTTGGAGGTGGAGACGGGATTTGAACCCGTGTAGACGGCTTTGCAGGCCGTTGCCTCGCCTCTCGGCCACTCCACCAGGAGTGCGGGGGGTCGGGAAGATCCCCCACTTCCTGCGAGCGGACGACCAGGTTCGAACTGGCGACCTCAACCTTGGCAAGGTTGCGCTCTACCAACTGAGCTACGTCCGCTTGTCGTTTCCGCTCGGCTTGCGCGTCGCGGCGACGAGTTGAACTCTAGCGGATTCCGGGGCCAGCACAAAAACGCGTTTGTGCAGCGTGCTGGCCTGCGGCTACGGCAACACATGGTCAGGGCACCCGTGGGGACATGGCCGGGCAACCTGTGAGACACCCGCCATAGACTCGACGGCGTGTCCCGTCTCACCCCTCTCGCCCGTTTCGGCGGCCGCGTCGCCACCGGTCTCCTCGATGTCACCAGCGATCCCGCGGCCCTGGACTCGACCGGCTTCTGGGCGGTCGCGGCCGACTTCGAGGGCCGTCTGACCTGCGCGCGCTTCCGTGACGTACGACACGAACCGGTCCCGGCACCCGCCCCCGGCGCCTGGCACGCCCCCGCCACCGAGGCCTGGACCACCTCCCTCGATCACGCCGCGTACACCGCCGGCGTCCGCCGCATCCGGCAGCACATCGCGGCCGGCGAGGTCTACCAGGCCAACCTGTGCCGCGTCCTGTCCGCACCGGTCGCCCCCGACGCCGACGTGGACGCCCTCACCGCCCTGCTCGCACGCGGCAACCCGGCGCCGTACGCAGGAACGATCCGGCTCCCCGGGCACGGTGTGGAGATAGCCACCGCCTCACCCGAACTCTTCCTGCGCCGCACCGGGCGGGTCGTCGAGTCGGGGCCGATCAAGGGGACCGGGCGGACGGAGGCCGATCTGCGACAGAAGGACTTCGCCGAGAACGTGATGATCGTGGACCTGGTCCGCAACGACCTCGGGCGCGTCTGCGCCACGGGGACCGTGACCGTGCCGGACCTGTGTGTCGTGGAGAAGCATCCGGGTCTGGTCCACCTCGTGTCGACGGTCCGGGGTGAGCTGCCCGCGGAGGCCGGCTGGCCGGAGGTGCTGGCCGCCGCCTTCCCGCCCGGGAGTGTCACCGGTGCCCCCAAGTCCAGCGCCCTGCGCATCATCGACGCCCTGGAGACCGCGCCCCGCGGCCCCTACTGCGGGGGCGTCGGCTGGGTCGACGCCGACCGGGGCACCGGTGAACTGGCCGTCGGCATCCGCACGTTCTGGATCGACCGTGCCGAGGGTGTGCTCCGCTTCGGTACCGGTGCGGGCATCACCTGGGGTTCGGACCCCGAGGGGGAGTGGCGGGAGACCGAACTGAAGGCGTCCCGGCTGCTCGCGATAGCGTCGGGCGCGTACGAGGTGAGCGGAGGGGCTCTTTCATGAAGATCTGGCTCGATGGCGGGCTGCAGGACACCGAGTCCGCCCGTGTCTCCGTCTTCGACCACGGACTGACCGTGGGCGACGGCATTTTCGAGACGGTCAAGGCGACGGGCGGCGAAACGTTCGCGCTGACCCGCCATCTCGACCGGCTGACCCGCTCCGCGCGCGGCCTCGGCCTGCCCGACCCCGACCTCGACGAGGTCCGCCGCGGCTGCGCGGCCGTCCTCGCCGCCAACCCGCTGCCGTTCGGCCGGCTCCGCATCACGTACACCGGCGGCCACGGCCCCCTCGGCGCCGACCGCGGCGAGCACGGCCCGACCCTCGTGATCGCCCTCGGCGAGGCGAAGCGCCGCCCCGACTCCACGGCCGTGGTCACCGTCCCGTGGACCCGCAACGAGCGCGGCGCCCTCGCCGGCCTCAAGACGACCTCGTACGCCGAGAACGTCGTCGCCCTCGCCCGCGCCCACCAACACGGCGCCTCCGAGGCCCTGTTCGCCAACACGGTCGGCCAACTCTGCGAAGGCACGGGGTCGAACGTCTTCGTCGTCCTGGACGGCGAGATCCACACCCCGCCGGTCACCTCCGGCTGTCTCGCCGGCATCACCCGCGCCCTGACCGTCGAATGGACCGGCGCCAAGGAGACCGACCTGCCGCTGGACGTCCTCGATCGCGCCGACGAGGTCTTCCTCACCTCGTCACTGCGGGACGTACAGGCCGTGCGCCTGGTCGACGCACGCCAACTCCCGGGCGTGGCAGGGCCGGTGACCACCAAAGCCATGCGGATCTTCGACGAGCGGTCCGGCGACGACCTTGATCCGTAATCGCTGAATTCAATCCGCTGACCTGGGGGTCCGGGTCGGGTAGAACACACATGATGACCACAACACTGCGGCCGACCGAGCCGCTTCAGCAGGAGGCCGACGGAGCGCGTTCACGTCGCTACCAGGTGTGCGTGAACAGCCGTCCCGTCGGCTCGATTCGCCTCGGCACGCATCCGTCCTACGGCGACTCGGCGGCCCTGATCCTGGACCTGAGCATCGACGAACCGGACCGTCGGCGTGGCCGGGGCACGGTGGCCGCGCTCGCCGCCGAGGAGGTGGTGCGGAGCTGGGGCCGCGACCGGATCGAGGTGTCCGTGCCCGCGGAGGCGGAGGCGGCGCTCAGGGTGGCGACCGCCCTCGGGTACGTCGTCCGCAACCGCCACATGGAGAAGCCGCTCGGCGACACCCCGCCCGAACTGCCCGCGGGGAGCCGGGGTCGGCCCATGACCCAGGAGGAGTACGGCCCCTGGAAGGACCTCGGGACGCGGGACTTCGCCAAGAGCTGGACCGATCGCGGGGTGCCCGAGGCCGAGGCCCTGGCCAGGGCTCTGCAGAGCAACGCCGAACTGCTGCCCGACGGGCCCGCCACCGCGAACATGACCTTCAGCGTCCTGGAACACGAAGGGGAAGTGGTGGGCACGCTCTGGACGGGCCTCAGTGACGGCAGGGCCTTCGTCTACAAGGTCGAGTCCGACGCGCGTCACCGGGGCAGGGGCCACGGCCGCTCCCTGATGCTCCTGGCCGAGGCGCAGGCCGTCGCCGCCGGCCTGCCGGCCATCAAGCTGAACGTCTTCGCGGGCAACACCCCGGCCGAGCGGCTCTACGAGTCACTCGGCTACGAGACGGTCGTCCACCACCTGTACAAGAGCCTGCTCTGACGCCTGCCGCGAGGCTCACTCGCCCCCGGCGAGCAACCGGTCGGCGATCTCCTCGATACAGGCGCGGAGCCCTTCCTGGCTCTTGCCGCCGTCGAGGCGTTCGCCGCCGATGACGTACGTCGGGGTGCCGGTGACGCCGATGGCCTTGCCCTCGGCCTGGTCGGCGTCGACGATCAGGATGTGCCGGCCGTCGATCAGGGCGGTGTCGAACTCCTCGGCGTCCAGACCGAGTTCGGCGGCCACCTCGACCAGGAAGGGTTCTCCCTCACGGTCCAGCTCCGCGACCCGGCCGAGCACGGCCTCGACGTAGTCCCAGCCCCTGCCCTGTTCTACGGCCTCCTCGGCGGCCTGCGCGGCGGCGAACGAGTGCTTGTGCTTGTCCACCGGGAAGTGCCGCAGCCGCACCTCCAGCCGGTCGCCGTAGCGGGCCCGCAGGGCGCGTACATCGTCCAGGGCGGTGGCGCAGTCCGGGCACTGGAGCTCGCACCAGATGTCGAGGACGGGGGTGCGCACGGAGGGGAGGTCACTCATGGGCCCAGTCTCCCAGCCCCGGCCGCGCCGCCCCAACCGGGACCACGGACCACGTTCGTACGACGCCGACCGGCACCTGGGGAGGACGCGACCCGGAGATGTCCCTGAGGTCCGCTCCAGGCATGGCCTCCCGGGGACCGGACGGTGCAGGATGGAAGGGACGAAGTGCGCGTTGCCCGATCAACCGCACACCGCCCGACCCGAACGACGCCTGGAGGACCGGATGATTGCCGAGACCGTCTGTTCCGCCGTCTCCGCGGCAGGCCTGGGCATCGCGGCGGTCACCGCGTACCGCAAGCGTTTTCTCTCCGCCGCGCGGATCGCCGCCTATTCGCTGGTGCCCGTGGGCCTGGTGATGACCGGGGTCGTCGGCTGGGCGGCCGACACCGCGTTCAGTCCCACGGCCTGGGCGGGATTCGTGGTGCTGGGCGGCGCCTGGCTGCTCTTCACGGGCACCCGCGCCGTGGAGCGGCGCCGTGGCGGCACCCGCAAGGAGCGCAGAGCGGCCCGTGGCTCCGCACAGGCCGAGGCGGTGGCCCCGGCGGCATCCGCCCCCTCCCTGGGCCCGTCCACTCGCCCGGCGACCCGGCCGGCTGCCGCGCCCCGCGCAAAGAGCGGTGACGACTTCAGCGACATCGAGGCCATCCTGAAGAAGCACGGCATATGAAGCGGCGGCGCATGGGCAGGCACGGCACCTGAGCGCGGACGCACGGCACTTGCGGATGCACGGCAGTTGACGGCCGGACCGGACCGCGACTGAAACGACACAGAGTGAGCCGGGTCCGCCGGTAAGCGTTCAGGACTCGACGCGACCCGAAACGGACAACACGGAATTCCGCGAACTCCCTCTCTTATCGGGCGTGTTGATCGCGCCGGGGGTCTTCGCTGCGTCATCATCGCGGCGAGATGCTGGACACGACACAGAGCGACGCCGCGCCGCCGAAGGACGAGCCGCGCGGGTGCCTTTTCGCCCTTTCCCAGCCACCGCTGATGATCTTCCTTGCGGTGATCGGGTGTCTGCTGCTCATGGCCTCGCTGCACGACCTGCTGATGCTGTGAGCCGTACTCGTGGTCCCCGACGTCACCCGCCGGGGGCCACGACCTCATCGAGATCCTTGCGCCGGGCGTCGGCCCGCCGCCTCCTCAGCCCGCGGCTTCCTTGCGGCGCGCCCGGTACGCGGCCACGTGCAGCCTGTTCCCGCAGGTCCGGCTGTCGCAGTAGCGGCGGGAGCGGTTGCGGGAGAGGTCGACGAAGGCGCGCCGGCAGTCGGGGGCCTCGCAGCGGCGCAGCCGCTCCTCCTCGCCGGCCACCACGAAGAACGCGAGCGCCATCCCGCAGTCGGCGGCGAGATGGTCGGCGACCGAGGCGCCCGGCGCGAAATAGTGCACGTGCCAGTCGTAGCCGTCGTGGTTCGTGAGCCGGGGTGTGGTGCCGGCGGCGGCGACCAGGTCGTTGATCAGCCCGGCGGCGGTGCGGGGGTCCGGCGCCGAGAAGACCGCGGTGAACCGGCCGCGGATCTTGCGCACGGCGGAGAGGTCGAACTCCGAGAGCACCCCGACATCGCTGATCTCGTGGTTTCGTACGAAATCCGCGAGCAGCGCGACATCCTGCAGTCCGTCCGGCGCCGCGGCGTCCTCCGGTGCGGTGTTCACCAGATCGACCACGGTGTCGAGGGCGCACCGGGTGTCGTGGGTGATCAGCACGTTTAGCTCCCTGGCCTGGGGGTCGGGCGGGCGCCCGCCGATGCTGGCCGATGGTAGTGGCTTCCCGGGGGACGGCCCCCTGCACCTATGAACGGCATCGGGCCCCCGGCGGTTCCCCGGACGACGGAGAACCGCGCGCCGGGGCGCCACGGAGGGTCGCCGGGGTCCGGGGAACCACGCGCACCGGCGCCGCCCCCGCGACGAATCGCGGCGACGGCGCCGGTGTGTGCCCTATGCGGTTGTCTGTGCCCGAGCCGTCTCCCCGAGTTCGGACGGCGCCGGGCGGCTTGGTGGGACCTCGCGCTAGCTCTCCGCCAGGATGTGCGACAGCTCCTGATCCAGGTCGAAGTGCCGATGCTCCGTGCCAGGTGGCACGGCGGCGTCCGTCCGCTTGAGGAAGGACTCCAGGGCCCGTGCGGGAGCCTCCAGCAGGGCTTCGCCCTCGGGAGAACTCAGTGCGATGCAGACGACGCCCTGACCGTGACTACGGGATGGCCAGACACGGACGTCGCCGGTGCCGGTGGGCCGGTGGAGGCCCTCCGCGAGAAGGTCGCGGGCGAACACCCATTCGACCGTCTCCTCGGCTCCGGTGTGGAAGGTGGCGTGCACGGCGTAGGGGTCGGCCGTGTCGTACCGCAGGCCTGCGGGGACAGGCAGGGATGACTCGCTCGACACAACGAGGCGCAGGTGCAGCTCGCAGCTGACCGTGGTGTTCATAAGCGCCAGGGCCTTTCGCTCAGTGTGCGCTCGGGGATTCGCACGTCGGCGAAATCGACATGCCACCTACGGTGCCGTTGTAAACCCCTCTGAGTGTTTTGCGTGCCTTTACGTAACTCTTCCGGCCGAGAGCTCGATCGCTCCGCGGGGCCATTCCGGTGACTGGTTTCCCTCGGGTAGGGTTTGTCCGTATGAATACGGGGAGTGACGAACCGGGTGAGGTCGCCGTGGCACCGGACGGGGCGGCCGACGAGACACCGGACGAGACGCGAGCGGACGGCGCGCGGGACGAGCAAGGGCTCGGTTCCAAGGCGCCGGAATTCATCAAGGCACGCCGTGCGCTGCATCTGAGCTGGCAGGTCGGGGTCTTCGTCATCGGCCTCGCGGTCGTGGCCGCCGGCATCGTCATGCTGCCGCTGCCGGGACCCGGCTGGGTCGTGATCTTCGGCGGCATGGCGATCTGGGCGACCGAGTTCGTCTGGGCCCAGCTGGTGCTCCGCTGGACGAAACGCAAGGTCACCGAGGCGGCACAGCGCGCGCTCGACCCCGCCGTACGCCGCCGCAACATCGTCCTGACCTCGATCGGCCTGGTGATCGTGGTCGCCCTTGTGGGTTTCTACGTCTGGAAGTTCGGCGTCGTGATGCCCTGGAAGATCAAGGACCAGTGACCCGGTGACGGCGTCCGGGTGCCCTCCCGTGCTGGTCGGGGTGCCCGCTGACATGGGGTAATGTTCTCCGTGCGCCCGGGCGATTAGCTCAGTGGGAGAGCGCTTCGTTCACACCGAAGAGGTCACTGGTTCGAACCCAGTATCGCCCACCCGGACCGACGGCCCGCCTGTGATCACACAGGCGGGCCGTCGTCGTTCCCGCACCGGTGCGGTGCCGTCAACTCCCCATCGTCCAGGCCTTTTTCGGCCGGACGTCGGCTGAGCGCGGCAGGCCGCTTTCTGTTCGGCCGGCCGATCGTGCGCGTCTCACCTGCGGTGTCCGTCCCGTTGCGCCCGCAACGCGCCCGGCGGCGCCGTCGTGGCGCTCGGCCGGGCCACAAGAAATTCCTGTCCGAATCATTGACGCACCCCGAGGGCCTCCGTAACTTGTGCCAGCAAGCGCTTACTTGAAACGATTCATGCAGGTGGCAACGACGCTACGGGGAGGGCCCGTCATGGGAACCGGCACGAATGTGGAGAGGCGTACGGTCTTGAAGGCCGCGGGAGTCTCGGCGGTCACGCTGGGGCTGGCCGCGACGGGATGCGGCGGGAACGACGGGACGTCCGCCGACGGGACGGTGACGATCCGTTACTCGTGGTGGGGTGCCGAGGAGCGGGCGAAAAAGATCAATCAGTCCATCGCGCTCTTCGAGAAGAAGTATCCGAAGATCAAGGTGAAGACGGACTTTCAGGACTATCCCTCTTTCTGGGAGAAGTTCCAGACACAGGCCGCGGGCGGAAATCCACCGGACGTATTCCAGAACGCCGTCGGATTTCTTCGGAAGTACGACAAGAGAGGCGTCCTGCTCGATCTCACCTCACAGATCGACGCGGGCAATCTGAGCCTGGATCACTTCCGCGCGGGCGTCACCAAAGTGGGCCAGGTCGACGGCAAGCAGCTCGGCATTCCGGTCGGCTCGAACACCATGGCGCTGGTCATCGACAAGAAGGTCTACGAGCGGGCCGGCATCGACCCCACGGCGGGCTGGACCTGGGACGAGTACTTCAAGGCACTCAAGACCATCCACGACAAGACCAAAGTCCCCGGGGACACCGGCTACTTCAGCATCATGTACCTGTACGACCTCTACCTCCGGCAGAACGGCAAGGCCTTCTTCACCAAGGACGGCCTCGGATTCCAGGAGTCCGACCTGACGGACTGGTGGACGGACGGGTACGGCCGGGTCAAGGCCGGGATCGTCACCTCCCCGAAGGTCGTCGCCCAGGACACCCCCAAGTCCTCCCTCTCGGCGGGCCACGGCGCCTCGGAATTCACCTGGGACAACTTCACCGTCCGCTACACGGCGGAGGGCACCAGCGACTACGGCCTCGCCCCGATCCCCACCACCGACGGCAAGCACACCGGCCAGTACCTCGGCTCCCTGATGCTCAGCGGCTCCGCGCACACCAAGCACCCGAAGGAAGTCGCCCAGCTCATCGACTTCATGGTCCACGACCCCGCAGTCGGCAAGATCATGGGCTACGACCGGGGCATCCTCGCGACCACCGACCAGTACGACGCCTTCAAGCCGACCGACACGGTCCAGAAGGAGATCGCCCAGTACGAGGTGGACACCGCCAAGGCCGGTGTCCTCGGGACGATCACCCCGCACCCGTCCGGCGCCGACACCGCCGAGTCCGCCTTCCTCCGCATCGGCGGCGACATGGCACTGGGCAAGACCAAGGTCGCCGACGCGGTCAAGCAGTTCTTCTCCGAGGCGCAGGCCGCCTTCTCCGCCTGATGGGAACCGCCGTGACGCTCGTCAACGACGCTCCGCCCGACGCCCGGCCGACCCGCTCCGCAGCCCCCGCCGTCAAGAAGCGGCGGGGGCGCCGCGAGAACCTCGCCGGCTATCTCTTCATGTCCCCCTGGATCGCCGGCTTCCTGCTGCTGACCGCCGGGCCCATGGTCGCCTCGCTCTACTTCGCGTTCACCGACTACAACCTCTTCGACAGCCCGAAGTGGATCGGCTTCGACAACTTCACCCGCATGTTCGACGACCCGAGGTGGCAGAAGTCGGTGGAGGTGACGGCGAAATACGTCGTCATCGGCACCCCGCTGAAACTCCTGCTCGCCCTCGGCGTCGCCATGCTGCTCGCCCAGAGCCGCCGCGGCCAGGCCCTCTACCGGGCCGCCTTCTACGCCCCCTCGCTCATCGGCGCGAGCGTCTCGATCGGCTTCGTCTGGCGGTCGCTGTTCTCCGACGGCGCCGTCGTGGACCGTACGCAGTCCCTCTTCGGCTCCCATGTCGGCGGCTGGGTCGGCGACCCCGACTGGATCCTCTACTCCCTGGTCGCGCTCACCGTCTGGCAGTTCGGCGCGCCCATGGTCATCTTCCTGGCCGGGCTCAAGCAGGTACCGAAGGAGCTGTACGAGGCGGCCGAGATGGACGGGGCCGGCCCCTTCCGCCGCTTCTGGAACATCACGCTGCCGATGATCTCGCCGGTCCTGTTCTTCAACGTCCTGCTGGAGACCATCCACTCCTTCCAGATCTTCGGCTCCGCGTACGTCGTCTCCAACTCCCAGTGCGGACCGGCCGACGCCACGCTCGTCTACACCTGTTACCTCTACCAACAGGGCTTCAAGAACGCCCAGATGGGCTTCGCCTCCGCGATGGCCTGGATGCTGCTGCTCGCCGTGGCGCTCGTGACGGCCGTCCTCTTCTGGTCGCAGAAGAAGTGGGTGCACTACGAGGAGGACGCCCGATGAGCGTCACCACTGTCCCCAAGTCCCCAGGTCTGGGGCGCAAGCGCACCGGCTCGCTCGTCTGGCACATCGGGGCGCTGGCCGTCCTCGCCGTCGTCCTCTATCCGGTCCTGTGGGTCATCGGCGCCTCGTTCAAGCCGAGCAAGGACGTCATCGGCAGCCTGCAACTCTTCCCCGGGCACCCGATCCTCGCCAACTTCAAGGGTCTGGCCAAGGGCATCGCCGACATCTCGATCTGGACCTTCTTCCAGAACTCCCTCTTCTACGCCCTCGGTTCGGTCCTCGGCATCCTCATCTCCTGCTCCCTGACGGCCTACGCCTTCGCCCGCATCCGGTTCGCCGGCCGCAACCTGCTCTTCTCGCTGATGATCGGCACGCTCCTGCTGCCTTACCACGTGCTGCTGATCCCGCAGTACGTGATGTTCCAGAAGCTCCAACTGGTCAACACCTACGTCCCGTTGCTCATCGGCAAGTATCTGGCGACCGAGGCCTTCTTCGTCTTCCTCATGGTGCAGTTCATGCGCAACCTGCCGAAGGAACTGGACGAGGCCGCACGCCTCGACGGCTGCGGACACCTGCGGATCTACTGGTCGATCGTGCTGCCGCTGTGCCGGCCCGCGCTCATCACCAGCGCGATCTTCACCTTCATCAACGCCTGGAACGACTTCATGGGCCCGCTGATCTACCTCAACGAGCCGGGCAAGTACACCGTCTCCCTGGGCCTGATGATGTTCCGCGACTCCGACGGTGTGGCGGCCAACTACGGCGGCATGATCGCGATGTCGCTGGTCGCGCTGCTGCCCGTGCTGCTGTTCTTCCTCGCCTTCCAGCGGTATCTGATCGACGGTATGGCGACCTCCGGACTGAAGGGCTGAGACGGTGGCCGAAACACGCGTGAAGGCACGCGGGGAGTCCGTCTTCGCCGAGCGGTTCGGCGTGTTCGCCGAATGTCTGCTCACCGGGGTGTGGATCGCCGTCGCCTCGGCGGGAGTTGTCACCTGTCCCGCCGCATTCGCCGCCGGGTCACGGCACTTGAGGCGCCGCACGGGCCATGTGGGCGGCGGCTGGCGGGAGTTCGTCGCGGACTTCCGCGTTGCGGTGCGTGGTGGGTGGGCCGTCGGGGTCGCCGGGTGGGCTACGGCGGCTGCCGTGTGGGTGGACGTCCAGGCCGTGCGCGCCGGGCTGCCCGGTGGGCCGCTCGTCGGGGCCGTCGGCGTCTTCGCGTTGCTCGGGGTCGTCGTCGCCGGGATGCGCGCGGCGGCGGTCTGGGCGCCGGGGGACACCTGGCGGGCGCTGCTCGCCGAGGCCGGGCGCCGTACGGTGCTCGATCCCGCCGGTTCCTTCCTGCTCGTCGGCGGGCTGGTCCTCGTCGGCTGTTCCGCCCTGCTCATCGCACCGTTGGCGGTCCCCGTGCTGGGGGCCGTCGCCGCGGCGGCCGTCGCCGTGGAGGAGCGGTACCGGCACCGCTGACGGGCGATGCCCTCGCACCGGGTCGGCGCGCTCCCGGCGTCGCACCTTTATCTGTCATGCCCCTGACCACTCGAACGCGAAGAACACCTCCCGCACCGCCGTCCCGCACGGAAGGAAAGGCTGAAATCTCATGTCTCCCATTCCCCGCAGGTCCCTGCTCAAGGCGGCCGCCGTCGCCGGTGCCGCCGCGCAGTTCAGCTGGGCGCTAGGAGCGAAGGACGCGCAGGCCGCGCCGAGAGCCGCGGCGGCCGACGACCCGGTGACCCTCGACTGGCTGGAGGACGGCGGTCTCGGTGCGGCGCCCGGTTCGACGGTCGGTGTGCCGTGGCCGATGGGCACCTACCAGGAGGACCAGACGTTCGCGCTGACGGACGCCGGGGGCGCGGCTGTGCCGGTGCAGTCCTGGCCGATCGCGTACTGGCCCGACGGATCGCTCAAGTGGACGGCGCACGCGGTGAGTTCGGGCTGCGGAAAGCTCACCCTCACCGCAGGGGACACGGCCGTCCCCGACAAGAAGGTGACGGTCGACAAGAGCGGCGGCACCATCGACGTGTCGACCGGCGTCATCACCGCGAAGATCGGCAAGAACGGCTCCACCCTCATCAAGTCGGTCACCCGGGGCGGCACGGAGATCGCCAGGAACGGCCGGCTCGTCCTCGTCCGGCAGCCGGAGATCGAGGACGAGGACCAGGGCGCGGTGAAGACCGAGCGCTTCGACGGGGTGATCGGCGAGGTCACCGTCGAACAGGGCGGCCCGGTAAGGGCAGTGGTCCGCATCGACGGCAAACACCGCAAGGGCGGCCGGAGTTGGCTGCCGTTCTCGATCCGCCTCTACTTCTACGCGGGCGCCGACTCCTTCCGCATGGTGCACACGATCACCTTCGACGGCACGGTGGAACCGGGCAGGGCCGGCGGCGACTTCATCCGCGGCCTCGGCGTCCGCTTCACCGTGCCGATGCGGGACGCGGCCTACGACCGCCACATCCGCATCGGCGGCGAGGGAACAGGCCTGCTGCGGGAGGCAGTTCAGGGCATCACGGGTCTGCGTCGCGACCCGGGCGCGACCGTCCAGGCGGCCCAGTACGCGGGCCGGAAACTCGCCGATCCCGCCACCTGGGACCAACGGGTCACGACCCGCCTCCAGTACATCCCCCAGTGGGGCGACTACACCCTCTCCCAGCTCTCCGCCGACGGCTTCACCCTGCGCAAGCGGACCACGAAGGGCTACGGCTGGATCCCCGCCGGCGGTGGCGGACACGCCTCCGGATTCGGGTACGTCGGCGGGGCGAGCGGCGGATTCTCCTTCGGGCTGCGGGACTTCTGGGAGAAATTCCCCGCGCAGCTCGACATCCGCGACGCGCACACCGACGAGGCCGAGGTCACCCTCTGGCTCTGGTCGCCCGAGGCCCAGCCGATGGACCTGCGCTTCTACCACGACGGCATGGGCCAGGACACCTACGCCGAACAGCTCCAGGGCCTCGAAATCACCTACGAGGACTACGAACCCGAGTTCGGCACCCCGTACGGCATCGCCCGCACCTCCGAACTCCTCTTCTGGGCCAACGAGTCGACACCTTCGGCGGATGTGCTGGCCCAACAGGTGGGCGTCGTACGGGTGTTGCCGCAACTCGCCGCCCCGCCGCAGCAGTTGATCAAGTCCAAGGTCTTCGGCCCCGGCCTCTACTCCGAGCCCGACCGCTCCACGGCCGCGAAGGCGAAGATCGAGGACCACCTCGACTTCCTCTTCACCTACTACAAGGACCAGGTGGCGCAACGCCGTTGGTACGGCTTCTGGGACTACGGCGACTTCATGCACTCGTACGACACCGTGCGCCACCAGTGGCGGTACGACATCGGCGGCTACGCCTGGGACAACTCCGAGCTGTCACCGGACATCTGGCTCTGGTTCGCGTACCTCCGCTCGGGCCGCTCGGACATCTTCCGCTTCGCCGAGGCGCTCACCCGGCACACCGGCGAGGTCGACGTCTACCACCTCGGACAATGGGCCGGCCTGGGCACCCGGCACGGCGTCCAGCACTACGCCGACAGCGCCAAGCAGCAACGCATCGCCAACACCACCTACCGGCGCTACTACTACTTCCTCACCGCCGACGAACGCGTCGGCGACCTCATGGCCGCCAACGTCGACTCCGACGAGACCTTCCTCGTCCTCGATCCGATCCGCAAGATCCGCACCGCGCCGTACACGCCCGACCGGCACGCCCTGTCGATCGGATTCGGCACGGACTGGAGCGGGTTGGTGTCGGCGTGGCTGACCGAGTGGGAGCGCAGGGGCCCCAAGTGGGAGAAGGCGAAGGCGCGCGTCCTGTCCACGATGGAGACGATCGCTGCCCAGCCCAACGGATTTGTGCAGGGCAGCGGGCTGTACGACCTCGACACCGGCAGGTTCGCCGTCGCCTCCGCACCCGTGGTCTCCGTCTCCCACCTCTCGGCGGTCTTCGGCCTCAACGAGCTCTGCGCGGAGCTGATTCATCTGGTCGACATGCCAGAGTTCAAGGAGGTGTACATGGACTACTGCCGCTACTTCAACGCCTCCAAGACCGAACAGGCGGCCCGCTACGGCTCCAACTTCGGCACCCTGCTGCTCTTCCAGGGCCATTCACGCCTCGACGCCTACGCCGCCGTACAACTCGACGACCCGACGCTCGCCAAGCGGGCGTGGACGAAGTTCTACGGCTCCGACGGCTACATGGAGTCGTCCCCGTGGAAGACGGAGCCGCTGACCGGTCCGGTGACGCTCGTGCCGGGCAGCGAGGCCGCGTGGGTGTCGTCGAACGACACCGCGCTGTACGGCCTCGCCGCCATCGAGAACCTGGCCCTGCTCGGCGACAAGATGCCCTAGCCCAGGGCTAGTTCATCTTCCCCAGGACCTCCCGCACCCGGCGGGCGTCCCGGATCCGCTGCTCGTACGTCGCGCCGAGTGCGAGCAGCAGGAGTCCGGCGAGGGCGGGCGGTGCCCAGCGGGGGAGAGCGCCGACGACCTGGACGAGGTACGGGGCGAGTTCGTGCAGCGTGTCCAGGATGAGGGTGCCGCCGCCGAGGACCAGCGGTGCCTGGAGGCGGTGCCGGGCGCCGATCAGGGTGACGGCCAGCGCGGCCGTGCCCAGCAGGAGCGGGCGCGTCCAGTGCGGGTCGGACCAGGCGGTGAGGAGACTCGGGGCGAGCGTCGCGGCGAGCCCGGGGCCGTAGGCCGGCCAGGACGAGACGTTCGGGTCGCGGCGCCTGCGCAACGCGCCCACCAGCAGCGCCGGGACGGTCACCGGCAGGGTGTACGCCTCGGGGCTGCCGACGTCCCACGCGGACAGCCGTACCCAGGTGGCGAGGACGAGGAGGGTGGCGGCCGCGTAGCCGAGGTTCCGGCGCTCGGGCCGGAGCGCCGTGCCCGCGGTGATCACCCCGCACAGGGCCAACACCAGGGCGAAGACGGGCAGTTCGGCCCCGGCGAGACCGATCGCCAGGACGCCCGCGACGGCACCCGAGATCTCGACCACCAGGATCGTGACCGGATCCGTGACGCGTGCGGCGAGCAGCGCGGCGGCCACCGGTACGGCGAGCACCAGCAACGCGGTGTGCTGCGGCTGCCAGTCGAGAGCCTCGCCCACCGCGCAGGCGAGGGCCGTGGCGTAGCCCAGGGCGAAGCCGGCCGAGACCGGCGAGAGGCGCCCGCGCCGGGCCGCACCCGCGAACAGGGCGGCCAGCGAGGCGAGTACGGCGAGTGTGGCCGGTTCGGAGGCAAGGGAAAGGGCGGCGAGGTTGAGCGACGTGAACAGGGCGAGGGCCGTGGCGATGCGGTGGGTGAGCGAGAGCAGGGCCACGATGATGAGCCCGGTCATCAAGAGGCCGATGGTGTAAGGCAGTTGGAGTGCCGTCGGGACGATCATCGCCGTCAGCCACACCAGGGTCAGCGAGGTGGCCAGGGCCCGTGGCCGCCACGCGGCGCTGCGCACCGCGAACGCCAGTACCGCGGCGACCGCGACGAGCACCAGGGGCGCGGTGCTCTCGTGCGCCGGCCACGCCATCTCCACCGTCGCCGCGGCACGCGCGTCGTCCGGTGCGCCGGACCAGATGTGGGAGGTCAACGCGGCCGGACCGATCAGGGTGGTGGCGACGACCGGCAGGGTCAACAGCAGCGCGATCGCCTGTACGGCGGCGGAGGCCCGGCCGAGACCGTGCCGCACCGGCTCGGGCAGCGGACCCCGGACGAACGCCAACAGGCCGATCCCGCACGCCAGGTAGCCCAGAACCGCCCAGTCGTAGGACAGGGGCACTCGCAGTACGCCACCGAGCGCGGCGACCACGAGCAGGCCGCCCGTCGTGGCCGCGACCGTCCGCAGCCCCGGACCCGGGACGAGCCACGCGGCGCCGAACGCGCCCGCCGCCGCGAGGACCAGGAGCGCCGTCGCCTGGGCGGCGGCGCCCGGACCGGTCGCCGACAAGGAGATCGCCCCGGCCGCCAGTACGCCCCAGCCGCCCATGCCGAACGCGCCGCCGATCGCGACGAGACGAACGGCCTTCGGGGAGACCCGGAGCGCGACCAGCATGTCGATCACGGCGGTCACCAGCACTGCCGCCGTGATCGTGTGCGGGCCTCCACCGGCCGCGATCACCCAGAGAATCAGGGGGAGTTGAGCGAGGACGAGCGCGGCGGGCAGGGGGAGGCGGAGAGCCGGTGAGGCGGGGGTGGCGGGTGTGGAGGCCGGGCTCGGGAGCGCCGCCGTTCCGATGCCGTACGCCGTCCACAGCGCGGCCAGGGCCGTCGTCGCTGCCGCCGCGAACGTCATGCCGTCGGCGTCCGCGAACGCGACCTCGTGCAGCGCGTAGGTGTCCAGCACCGTCAGGACGAGACCGAGGCCCGCGAGCGACTCGGCCGTGGAACGCAGGCCCCGTCGCAGCAGTGCCACGGGCGCGCCGAGCGTCGCCAGGGTCACCGCGCCGAGGATCAGGGCCCGGCCCGCGATGCCCATGCTTCCCCAACTGACCAGCGTGAACGCCGTCGCGGCGAGGGTGAGCAGGAGGCCGCCGAGCAGGAGCAGCAGGTTCTGCACGCCGGGTGCGGTGGCTTCGCGGCGGGGCGGCGCTGCCGCGGGCGGCGGCGCGACGGGCGCCGGCCAGGCCGGCTGGAGCACGGTCAGCAGCCAGGCCCGCCGGTGCAGCAACTGCGTGCGGCGGGCGTCCAGTTGGAGCAGCTCGGCGTCCAGGAGCCGCAACTCCACGGCCGGGGGCGGGATGTGCGTCATGTTCCGGAGTCTGGCCGCCGGGCCGTCGTTCGACATGAGCGCACGTACTCACCATGTACTCAGTTGTTCAGAGACGACGGGGTGTCGAGCGGGCAGACTCCCGCCATGGACTGGACCCATTACCGCTTCCACGCCCGGTGGTCCCTGCCCGCGCCGCCCGCCGTCGTGTACCCGGCGCTGGAGCGGGCCGAGGAGTATCCGCGCTGGTGGCCGCAGGTGCGCGAGGTGAAGCGGATCGACGACACCACCGGTGTCATCAGCATCCGCGCGAGCCTGCCGTACACCCTGACCTTCACCGCGTGCGAAGTGCGGCGCGATCCGGTCGCCGGGGTGCTGGAGATCGCGATGACCGGCGATCTGACGGGCTGGGCCCGCTGGACACTCACCGCCGACGGCCCCGGCACGCTCGCCCGTTACGACCAGGAGGTCGACCTGGACCGGCCGTTGCTCAGGTGGTTCGCCGTGCCCGGGCGGCCGGTGTTCCGCCTCAACCACGCGCTGATGATGCGGGCCGGACGGCGCGGGCTCCTCGCGTACCTGGAAGCGGTTTGAAGGAAACCGGCGAGGGCCTGTATTGTTCGGTGCGTTCCCGGGCGATTAGCTCAGTGGGAGAGCGCTTCGTTCACACCGAAGAGGTCACTGGTTCGAACCCAGTATCGCCCACCGGGAAAGGCCGGTCCGCAACAGCGGACCGGCTTTTTTGTCGTGCCCGTGCGCTTATGCGGCCTCCGCCGTCAGGTCCGGGCGCAGCGGCCACGACTGGTCCACCGACTCCGGGGTGCCGCTGCGGGCGAACCAGGCCTGTAGCCCGCGTGCCTGGGCCGCGTGCCACGTCGACTGCAACACGTGCAGTTCGGCGGGGGACAGGCGCTCCAGGCGGGTCGCGAAGCGGCGGCCCAGGGCGCGTACCACCTCAAGGGAGGCCAGCGCGTCCGCGCCCGCGTCGTGCGCGCCGTCCAGCGTGACGCCGTAGTGCGCGCACAGGTCGGTGAGGGTGCGGCGGCCCTTGCGGTAGCGGTCCAGGTGTTTGTCCAGGACCCGGGGGTCCAGCACCCGCAGCGCCGTCGACTCGAACCAGTGGTCCAGCGAGCACGCGCGGTGGCGGCGCAGCTCGCGGTCCAGGAGCGTCAGGTCGAACGGTGCGTTCATGACCACCAACGGGCGTCCCATGGCCGCCTGTTCGGCCAGCTCGTCGGCTATCTCACGCATCACCGGCGCCGGCCAGCGGCCGTTGCGCTGAAGATGCTCGTCCGTCAGTCCATGGATCGCCGTCGCCCCCTCGGGCACCGGCACCCCCGGGTTCACCAGCCACCGGGAGACCCGGGGACGGGTACCGGGGGCGTCCTGGACGACGACGGCGGCCGACACGATCCGGTCGGTCTCCACATCCACGCCCGTGGTCTCCGTGTCGAACGCGGCCAACGGGCCCTCGTACCAGCACGTCATACGTACACAACTCCTCGTTCACCCACGGCAGCTGACGTACCGTCTTCTGCCTGTTTGGTGATACCCGGGCTGTTTGCGCCGTACGCCGGAAGGACACAACAGGAGTGCGGGTCTTTGCAGTTCAGCGACCCGATCAGGCATTCAGCACAGCAACTCACCTGAACTCGGAAGGCTGTTGGCCATGGTGATAGCGCAGCCCGAGCGGGGCGGGCTGCTGCCCGAACGGACGGCACCCCATCGCGGATCGCTCGCCACCACCGCCTGCATGGAAACGTTGCAGGTGGGCTATCTGCACGCCGTCGCCGCGGCGGCCGGCTGCTCGCTGTCGCAACCCTTTCCGGACAACGGCATCGACTGGCACGTCAGTCACGGCTCGCCCGGCCACACCGTCGACGACGAGGTCACCATCAAGGTGCAGCTCAAGTGCACCTACCAGATCCCGCCGAACCTGCCGGGACGTTCCTTCTCCTTCACGCTCGACAACGACCATCTGCGCAAGCTCGCCCGCACACCGGTCTCGGTGCACAAGATCCTGGTCGTGATGCTCGTCCCGCGTTCCCAGGACGACTGGCTGCGCGCCAGCCACGACCGGCTCGACCTGCGGCACTGCTGCTACTGGGTCAACCTCGCCGGTCACGCGATCACCGGCCGGACCCGCACCACCGTGCGCATACCGACCTCGCGCATCTTCGACGACCGGGCGCTGTGCGAGATCATGACGCGGGTCGGGACGGGAGGCAGGCCATGAGGCACCGCTCGGGCGAGGAACACCTGCGGTCGGTGCGACCGCATCCCGTGGACGCCTCGTGGGAGGGTCCCCCCGCGCCCGACCAGGTCGACCCCGCCGTCCTCGGCGCCCTGCTGCGCCGGCACGGCTGGCAGCGGCGCGGCGGCGCCGCCGGACGGTACGGCCGCTGGACCCCACCCGGGCCCGGCGGCTCGGGCACCAGCCTGCTGGTCCCCGAGAGCCGGGCCTTCCCCGACAGCGACGACCTCCTCGGCGAGGCGCTCATCGCGCTCGCCCGCAGCAACACCCCCTCCGCCCGCGAGGTCCTCGTCGGCCTCGCCGTACCGAGCGACGAGATCCGCTGGTGGCGCGACATCCCCACCGGACCGGCCGGCCCGACCGGTGCCGCGCCCTGGACCGTGGAGGAGCAACTCCGCGCCGCCGCCCGCCAGATGCTGCTCGCCGCCGCACTCGCCAACCGCGCGCGAGCGGGCTACTACGGCGCCCGCCACCGCCGCCCCGCCGCCGCGTCCCTGGACCACGTCCTCGTCGGCTCAGCGCCCGGCGGCCGGCAGCTCACCGCGTTCATCCCCGTCGACTCCGGCCGCGCCCTGGCCGTGCGCCTCCATCAGGCCCTGTACGCGACCCGCGAGGCCATCGACTACGAGCGGGCCACCGGCGGCATGGACGCCTTCGACGGGGCCGTCGAGGCGGGCGTCAGCCGGGAGTTGACCGAGGCCGTCGTCGCGCTCGTGCGCGGCACCGAGGGCGCGCGGATCGCCGTCGAATGGGCGCCGGGCGCGGGGGTGCCCGAGGGGTGTGCCGCGCCCGCCGAGGCCGTCGAGTTCTCGCCGGGCGACCTGCCCGTGCTGCGTGCGGCCGGGGCCCGCTATCTGCGCGAGGAACCCTCGATGCCCGTGCGCATCACCGGGTCGGTGGTGCGGATGCGCCGCTCGGGGCCGCGCGGCGAGGGCACCGTACGGATGCAGGTGATCGCCGGCGCCGAGGTCGGGCACGTCCGGATGTCCCTGGACGAGGAGTCGTACCGGATAGCCGGGCAAGCCCACCTCGTCGGACTCCCGGTGCGGGTGCACGGGCGGTTGGAGAGCCGGGGCGGCTTCCGGCGGCTGACCGGCGCCTCCGGGGTCGTACCCGTGCAGGTGGACGAGGCGGAGCGGGACCGGCTGATGAAGTCGATTCAGGGGGACGGGGAAAGCACTGCCTTCTTCGAGGAGGCGTGCAGCGGGGAGGACTGAGGGAGGGGAGCCCGGGGGCGACCGTTTCGCGGTGGGGCCCTTAGCTTGGTATTTATCCTCGCTGCCGTTTCAGGCGGATGTGTTCGGTGAGGGTTTCGGCTCGTTTCACGGTCTTCCCGGGCTCATGGCGTGGGGCT